>FR885373.1:0-6527 GCA_000436335.1 Clostridium sp. CAG:217 | reverse complement strand
TGGCTGCCGTATCGGCGGTGATCAGGGCGTCGATCAATTCGTCCAGATCGCCGTTTAAGATTTGTTCCAGTCGATACAGAGTCAGGTTAATCCGGTGATCGGTGACCCGCCCTTGGGGGTAGTTATAGGTGCGGATCCGCTCGCTGCGGTCGCCGGTGCCTACCTGGCTTTTCCGCTCGCCGGCAATGGCGGCGTCGTGCTTGGCCTTTTCTGCGTCATACAGTCGTGCGCGCAGCACTTTCATGGCCTTGTCTTTGTTTTTATGCTGGCTGCGCTCGTCCTGGCACTCCACCACCGTGCCGGTGGGCAGGTGGGTAATGCGAATGGCGGAGGAGGTTTTGTTGATGTGCTGCCCCCCTGCGCCGGAGGAGCGGAAGGTGTCGATCTGCAAGTCCTTGGGGTCCAGCTCAAAGTCCACTTCCTCCGCTTCCGGCAGCACTGCGACCGTTACGGTGGAGGTGTGAATGCGACCTTGACTCTCCGTTTCCGGCACCCGCTGCACCCGGTGCACCCCGCTTTCAAACTTAAAGCGGGAGTAGGCGCCGTCGCCGTCAATGGAAAAGCTGATTTCCTTGTATCCGCCCAGCTCCGTGGCGTTCTCAGACAGAATTTCGCTCTTAAAGCCCTTTTGCTCTGCGTACATACTATACATACGGTACAGCACCCCGGCAAACAGGGCACTTTCGTCGCCGCCGGCGCCGCCGCGGATCTCAATAATTACATTTTTGTCGTCGTTGGGATCCCGGGGCAGCAGCAAAATTTTCAACTGCTCTTGCAGCTGTTCCAGCGCTGCCTCGCTGTCTTTCAGTTCTTCTCTTGCCAGATCGCACAGCTCCGGGTCGCTTTCGCTTTGCAGCAGCTCTCGGGCTTCTTCCGCCGCCGTCTTGGCGGTTTTGTAGCGGGCAAAGGTCTCTACCACCGGGGTTAAGTGCTTTTGTTCTTTCATCAGGGCGGTGTAGCGGCTGATGTCTGCCACCACCGCCGGGTCGCACAGGTCTGCGGCGATCTTGTTGTACCGTTCTTCTACACGGCTGAGTTTTTCAAACATAAGCGTCTCCTTTTATATGTATTATATAATGAAAAGGAGACGGGCTACCCGTCCTGTACCACCCCGCGGATCAGCTTTTCCGCCTTGATCCGGGGCAGCAGCACCTCGCGCCCGCAGCCGGTGCATTTTAATTTGTAGTCTACGCCCAGGCGGGTCACTTCAAAGATCGCGCACCCGCAAGGGTGTGGCTTTTTCATTTTGACCCGATCGTGCAGTTGTAATTCCATGGGGCTCTCCCCTCGTTTATTCTTGTTTACAGTATAGCACCTTTTGGCCGATTTTACAACATATCCGCCTATTGGTGGGCATATATTTATAGCACAGGCAATTCGGAAAGGCGTGAGAACATGGAATTCTACCCGGAGGGAATGAATGCAGAACTGGACCGGCAATTTACTACACCGGAGGCGCTGCGCCGGGCGATGATGCAGGGATCCATACTGGAGAGTCGGGTGCTGCTTTGTGACCGGGAACATAATCTTCATGTGGACCTGGGTGCCATGCGAGGGATCATTCCCCGGGAGGAGGGCGCCGTAGGAATCGACGACGGCACGGTGCGGGATATTGCCCTGATTTCTAAGGTTGGCAAGCGGGTGTGTTTTTCGATTTTAGGCTTTCAGCGGGAGGACGACGGCCCCTTTACCGCTATTCTTTCCCGCCGGGCGGTGCAGCTGCGGTGCAAGGCAGAGTTTTTGGACACTTTAGAGCCGGGCGACGTGATTCCTGCCCGGGTGACCCATTTGGAGAAGTTTGGCGCGTTTATTGATGTGGGGGCGGGGCTGAACGCCCTGATCCCCATTGATATGCTTTCGGTCAGCCGTATTGACCACCCGCGTGCCCGCCTGCGAGAGGGACAGGAACTGCGGGTGGTGCTGCGCAGCCGAGAGCCGGATAAGCTGACTTTTAGTCTAAAGGAGCTGTTGGGCACCTGGCAGCAAAATGCAGCGGGCTTCTCCTCCGGCGAGACGGTGCCCGGCGTGGTGCGTAGCGTAGAGCCTTACGGCGTGTTTGTAGAGTTGACCCCAAATTTGGCGGGCCTGGCAGAGCCAAGCGCCGCTTTGGAGCCGGGTCAGCCGGTGGCTGTGTATGTGAAGTCTATTTTGCCGGAGAAAATGAAGATCAAGCTGGTGGTGGTAGAGGCCTTTGACCCGCCGGCACCGGTGACGCCCCTGACCTATTATGTGGACGGCACCCGCATGGACCGTTGGGTGTATTCCACCCCCACCGCCCCTCGCCAAACCGTCACAGACTTTGCCGCCCTGCGAGCACAAGAAAAAAGCACCCTTTAAGGGTGCTTTTTTTGTAGGTTGTTCTGTATATCATGCGTTTTGATTTATTCCCTTTCGGCGGGCGGAGATTTGCGCTTATTTGATATACCGAATATCGTTGCCCACCAGTACCAGACGGGAATAGGCGCCGGCGATGCGGGAGGTGATGCGCTGGTCGTATTTTTGCGCCAGCTCGTCAAAGCCCAGGTTGGTGCTGATGACGGTGGGGCGGCTGCAAAGAATGCGGGTGTTGATGATATTGTACAGGCAGGCCACGGTATAGGCAGAGGTGTACTCGGTGCCCAAGTCGTCCAGGATCAGCAGGTCCGTATGGAGCACCCGCTCCTCCGTATATTGCAGGTTGCCGGTGCGGCCGAAATTCTCATTTTGCAGGTCGGACAGGATATTATAGGCGGTGCCGTACTCTACGGACAGGCCCCGACCGATGGCAACATTGGCAATGGCCAGGCTCAAGTGGGTTTTGCCCAGGCCGGTCTGACCCATCAGCATCAGGTTGGCCGGCTCCCGCAAAGATACCCGCTGGGCGTAGCGATGGCAGGCCTCGGCGATCTTATCCGCCTTCGCCCGAGGCGAAATGCCGTTGTCCTCCGCCGTCTCCGGGTAATAGTTGGTGTCAAAGCTGTCAAAGGTGCAGCTGTCCAAGGGCGCCAAGCGGCGAATGGCCTCCCGCTGCAAGTCCTTGAGCAGTTCGCGCTGGCAGGTGCACATTCGGTCACCTACATAGCCGGTGTCCTTGCAGGTGGGGCACTGGTAGCGGTGGGCCAGGGCGTCCGGCGCATAACCGGCAGCCACCAGCAGCCGCTCCTTTTCCCCTTGCAGGCGCAGGCTTTCCGCTTGCAGCTTGTCGATCTCCGCCTTCGCGTCTTTGGCAAAGAACGCCTTGGAGATGGAAAAGCCCACTTGCCGCAGCTGATTTTGAATTTCCTCCAGCCGGGGGACCTTGGCGCTGACCTCTGCCAGAGTGGCGGCGGTGCGCAGCTCGTCTTCTTCCCGGCGGCGATCCAGCCGGTTCAGCGCTTTTTGGTAAAGATCGGAACTATACATAGCTTCTCCTTAGAACTTAATATCCGTATTATTCATGGTGTCTCTCTTGATCTGCTCCAGGTCGTAAGAGGGCTTGCCTTGCAGGCGGCCGTCGGCTTTTTTGGCCTTGGCGGCAGTAAAACTCTGTTGCTGTTCCTGCACCTGGGTGGGGGTGGTTAGCCCCTCTTTTTTCCACCGGCGCAGCACGCTGTCCATATACTTCAGCGATGGCTTGTCGGCGTTCTCTTTCATAATATCGCAGGCCAGTTGCAGCATATCTTCGCTAAAATCCCGACCCCAGTCTGCCACCATTTGGCGTTGGCGGGCGGTGGGCGACCGATGGCGAATGCCGGTCATGGCGATCACCTTGTCCCACAGCTTGTCCGTACCGCTTAGGTACAGCAGCTTTTCGTCTGCGTCCGCCACGGTGCGCACCCCGTCCTCGGACCAGGAGTTGGCCATTTTGTTAATGTAGGCCAGGTTGATGGAGCGGCCCTTTTCTTTTTCGCCACGGTAATAGCCCAGGAGCATCAGGATCACTTCCGGCGGCAGCTCGTAGTAGATGTGCATATTCACCAGCATTTCCTGTTCGGCAGTGCTGATGGTGCGCCCCAGCACGGTTTGCGCCTCGGTCAGCAGATCGGACAGGGCACTGTTTTCCCGGCACAGGGTCACAATATCCCGCGGGGTCAGCCGGGGAGGAGACAGGGTCTCTTTTTTCGGCTTTGGCGGTTCCGCTACCGGCGGGTGCACGGTCAGGCTGGCCGGCGCGCCCATAGTGGGGGGTACTTTTGTCATAACCGGGATCTGTACTGTGCTGGGCTCGGCAGGCGCAGGGGCTGCCGGGCTGTTGCCGCTTTGCAGCAGACCCTCGGCCACCCAAAAGTCCATAATACTGTCTGCGTCTCGCTCCGGGATACCCAGCGCGCCGGCCAGCTCCCGGGTGCTGAGACTGCCGCCGTGGCGCAAAAGAAGCAGCAGCGCCTGGAGTTGGTAGGCGCTGGCCAGTTTTAAGTAACGATCGGCCACGCAGGTGGGCACGGTAAACACGCCGTCCGTCCACAGGGGGCCAAAGGGGGGAATGGTGTATTGCATAGGTGGAATTTTCCTCTTTTCTGCGCCGGTGGCGCTCTGCTTTTTATTGTAGCAAATCCGCGCTCCCTTGTAAAGCCGCAAGATATGGCGGTGCCGGTAAATTCGGCCACAAGCGGGGAAGGGCGTGATTTTGTGGTGGACAAATCGGATCTTGCGTGCTATAATTTTGCTGATTTTGAACGGTAGGAGGCGAAATATATGGACAGTTGTGATCACCGAAGTGGCTTGGACGATGGGCAGGTGCCGCCGGAGGGCGCAAGTGTCTATATCGGTTCGCTTTAATTTTTTCGGCCCGGTCCATCGTAGGCAAAGAGTATCACAACGCTTAACGGAATTGTGTATCTTTACACGATGGATTTTTTATGCCCTTTTTGGGCGGAATAGGAGGCTGAAATGGAAAACAAAGCACCAAAGATTGTAGAAGAAATTGTTGCCGTGATTCGGAGCGGGGCAGAAAAAAAGCAGCTGCTCCAGCGGTTGGATGATTACCACGCCAATGATATTGCGCAGAGCTTGTCCTATCTGTCTCAGACGGAGCGGCTGTCCCTGTATGCGGTTTTAGGGGTCGAATGGGTCTCTGAGATTCTGGCGTATGTAGAGGATCCGGAGCCGTACGCCCGCGAGCTGGGCACGGAAAAGCTGGCGGCCATTATCAACGAAATGGACGCCGATGACGCGGTGGACTTGCTTCAAAAATTAGACGAGGCTGACAAGGAGAAGCTGCGCCCTTATTTGGACGAGCATGTGCGGGCGGATTTGCAGTTGATTGCCTCCTACGATGAGGACCGAATCGGCAGCTTGATCACCACCAATTATATCTGTATTCCGAAAACGCTGGATATTCGTGCGGCCATGCATGAGCTGATCCGTCAGGCGGGGGAGCACGACAATATTTCCACCCTGTATGTGATGGACGAAAGCGGCAAATTCAGCGGCGCCATCGATCTGAAGGACCTGATCATCGCCAGGCAAAACGATTCGTTGGACGCTCTGATCATTTATTCTTATCCGTATCTTTTCGCGGATGAAAAAATATCCGATTGCATTGAGAAGATTAAGGACTATGCCGAGGATTCTTTGCCGGTTTTGAATCAAAGCCGGCAGATCATAGGGATTATTACCGCCCAGGATGTGGTGGAAGCGGTGGACGATGAAATGGGCGAGGATTATGCAAAGCTGGCCGGCTTGACTGCCCAAGAGGATCTGAATGAGACCACCGGGCAAAGCATAAAAAAGCGCTTGCCTTGGTTAATGATCTTGCTGGTTTTGGGTATGCTGGTTTCCAGCGTGGTGGGTGCCTTTGAGGGCGTGGTTGCCATTTTGCCCATTGTGATTTGTTTTCAGTCCCTGGTGCTGGATATGGCAGGCAATGTGGGCACCCAGTCCCTGGCCGTGACCATTCGTGTGCTGATGGACGAGGAGCTGGGCGCCAAGGAAAAAAGAAAGTTGGTGGCAAAGGAAAGCAAAGCGGGGATGTTCAACGGATTGCTTTTGGGCGCCTTGGCCGTGGCTTTTCTGGGGGTGTATGTGCGCTTGTTTAAGGGTTATGCGCCGGCACAGGCTTTTCTTATCTCTTTTTGCGTGGGCGTGGCTTTGCTGTTGTCCATGATCGTATCCAGCCTGGTGGGTACGCTGGTGCCCATGTTCTTTAAGAAGATCAAGGTGGATCCGGCCGTGGCCTCCGGTCCGCTGATCACAACGATCAACGATTTGGTGGCAGTAGTGATCTATTACGGCTTGGCGTGGGTGCTGCTTATCCATCTTGCGCATATTGCAGGGTAAACGGCGTGGCGATTTTGCAACCGATTTGCCTTCCCTGTTCGAGTCTCGCAATATTGTAGAACAAAAAAAGCAAGGCAAAAAGCCTTGCTTTCTTTATTGGAGCGGATTACGAGACTCGCCCGGTGCGCTTTTGCGCGCACCGGCACGCACGCGGGCACCGCAACAGTCCCCCGGACTGTTGCTACCCTGACGGGTTGCCCTGTTCGAGTCTCGCAATATTGTAGAACAAAAAAAGCAAGGCAAAAAGCCTTGCTTTTTTTATTGGAGCGGATTACGAGACTCGAACTCGC
>FR885372.1:25322-29564 GCA_000436335.1 Clostridium sp. CAG:217 | reverse complement strand
GGGCAAACTCCCGGGCATAATAGCCGCTCTGGGTGTAGATCACGGAGCCGTTGGCGTAGGGGTTGGCGTTCATAATGGCCAAGCCCTCCTCAAAGTCCTTGCACCGTTTGATGCATAGCACCGGACCAAAGACTTCTTCGTCGCCGATGGTCATATCTGCCGTTACATGGTCAAAGATGGTGGGGCCTACAAAGTAACCGTTCTCGTAGCCTTCCACAACGGTGTTACGGCCGTCCAACACCAGGGTGGCGCCCTCGGCTACGCCCTTGTCAATATCGGCCAGTACCTCTTTATAATGCTTTTCGTAAGTGATGGGACCCAGGCGGGAGCTCTTGTCCCAGGCGGGGCCGCAGTTCACTTTCTCCGCTTGCTTTTTCAGCTCCGCTACAAAGGCGTCTGCAATGCTATCCTGTACCACGCAGCAGGACAGCGCCATGCAGCGCTGACCGGCACAGCCGAATGCAGAGTTGATCACGCCGGCTACTGTACGCTCTAAGGCGCAGTCCTCCATCACCAGGGCATGGTTCTTGGCCTGGCACAGGGCCTGACAGCGCTTGCCGTTGGCAGCGGCTTTTTCATAGATTTTCAGACCCACCGGGGTGGAGCCAACAAAGGTAATGCCCTTAACATCCGGGTGCTCCAGAATGGTGTTGATCTCATTGCGAGAGCAGGTGACCACATTGATGACACCGTCCGGCACGCCTGCGTCCTTGTACAGCTGGGCAAAGAGCATGGCGGTCTTGGGGGTCAAGGAAGCGGCTTTCAGTACCAGGGTGTTGCCGGCGGCAATACAGGTGGGTGCCATCCAGCCAAAGGGGATCATGGCCGGGAAGTTTACAGGCACAATGCCGGCAAACACGCCCAGCGGCTCTCTGTATTTCACGGTATCATACCCGCGGGAGGCGTCCATAATGGACTCACCCATCATCAGGGACGGTACCTGGGTGGCCAGCTCCGTGCCTTCTTTTGCCTTGAGCACATCTCCCTCGGATTCTGCCCAAACTTTGCCGTTTTCCTTGGCAACACTCATGGTCAGTTCATCCATGCGCTCCAGGATCAGTTCCCGCACTCTATATAGAATCTGTGCCCGCTTAATGGCCGGGGTGGCGCTCCAGCCCGGATAGGCAGCTTTGGCGGCCGCAATGGCCTCCAGCACCTCATCGTTGGTGCAGCAGGGCGCCTGGCCGGTGATTTCGCCGGTGGACGGATTGTGCAGGTCGTACCATTTGTCCGTCTTGGACTCACGGAACTGACCGTTTACAAAATACTTTAGCTTTTCTGCCATAGATTTTACCTCTCTTATCCTCCCCGCCGCAAAGCGGAGCATAATTTTGCAATTTCATTGTACCACAGCCCCTACGCCAAAATCAATACCCAGCCGTCGAGAACGGCCTAAATTGAACAAAAGTGCGCTTGCCGTCACATTTGACCGACTCCTGCATAGAATGGGTAAGAAATAACGGCAAAGAAGGGGTAGTATGGGCGAGTGTACCGTGGTATTGGTGGGCGGCAATAATGGGGGTAAGGAGCATTTGCTGCAGGAGCTTTTGGGGCGGCGGCAGGGGGGCGCCTGGTGTTATTCATACCGGCATATTACTTATGATTTGCGGCTGCTGCCTCTGTGCGCCCTGCAAAGTCCGGCGCTGCGCGGGGCGGACTGTACGGTGCTGGTGACCCCGGCGCTGGATCTGCAGCGGGCACTGGCGGCGTTGCCTGCCCTTTGGCAGCGCAGTCATCGGTTGGTGGTGTACATCACGGATAGGGGTGCCGCCCGGCGGCGCGGTGTTATCATTGACCCGGCAGCGTTGTCTGCCGGGCTGGGGTGCCCGGTGGTGGTGGCCACCCCTTACAGCAGCCGTGGGGTCAATCGGCTGCTGGCTGCGGTGGACCGGGTGGTACATTTTCCGCCGGTGCCCCATACCCTGGGGGATACGCATATCCAAACGGTACTGGCGGCAGCGGTGCGCCCGGGGAATCGTGTGCGCACATTCCGTCGGTGCCGGGTGTGGACGGCGGTGCTGTGCGTGACCCTATGGGCGTTGGCTGCTTTGCTCTTGGCGTTGCTATTGTATTTTGGCAGGGGATAGAGCGTTTTCCGGTCCTATATTTGAGAGAGAAAACTGCAGCCCTGACATTCTCTGCTAAAAGAATCGGGTTCGGCACGATGTCTCCACAGTTCAAAGCGGTAGCAAATGCTGCCGCTTTTTTCCTTTGCTGTACTGCTTTAACGCTGTGCTACGCTACAATTTCCTGAATTTGGCGAATATTTATACAAGATCATGAATTTCTGCTTGCATTTTTGTCAGAGTTATCTTAAAATATAATTATCTTTTTTCAAATTCTGAACAGGAGGCCTGAACATGAGAGAAGAATCCAAATCCTATGCCCGCGAAGCTATGGACATTGTGGAACACGCCGCACACAAGATCGGCTCCCGCTTGCCCGGCTCCGACGGTGAAATCAAATTTCATCAGTATATGGGCGACAAGCTGCGCGACATCGGCATTGAGCCTAAGACGGAGGAGTTCGCCGTTTCACCCCGTTCCGGTATCGGCGGTCTGTCCTATGCCGGTTGGTCCGGCGTGATCCTGAGCATCGGCGCCATTATTGCCCTGGCCAGCGGCTTTAATAAGCTGTGGTACGCCCTGGCTGCGCTGGGTCTCATTACGATCTTTTGGCTGGTGATGAGCTGCTTTTTCTACAAGACCTGGTTTGATATGTTCTTCCCCCAGGAGATCAGCCGCAATACCCTTGGTGTGCTGGAGCCGGAGGACGGCAAATATGACTATACCATTATCCTGTCCGGCCATACGGATACGTCCTGGTGCTGGCGCCACAGTGAGCACGCATATAAGTATGCCAAGACCAAGCCGATTATGGGCCTGATCGCTACATATGGCAAGGTGGGCTTCGGCGCGGTTTGCTTTTTCTTTATTGCGCTGTTTTCTGTGTTTATGGCTGTCGTGAACATTTGCGATTACGCCGGCGCCCAGTGGGCACAGACCATGCTGGCCTCTCAGGGCTGGAACACCTTTATGTTCATTATGAACTTCGTGCCTATTGTCACCGCCATTGGTTCTCTGTTTGTGGTGATGTGGGGCGATCCCAATCCTCGCAACGCTTCTCGCGGCGCTATGGATAACGCCACCGGCATCGGCCTGAGCTATGCGGTGATCAAGTATTTCAAGGAGCACCCGGAAAAGATGCCCAAGAACTGCCGTATTGTAGACGCCAATATCGGCTCTGAGGAGGCGGGCCTACGCGGCTCCATGCACTTTGCCCAGGAGCACCGCTTTGACGATCTGTCCCAGAACGCCTGGAACATTAACATTGACTCTGTGGCAGATAAAGAGTATTTTGAAGTGGTGATCAAGGACGACTGGCAGGGCGTGCGCTTTGATACGGATATGGAAAAGATGTTTAAGGACACCTTTAACGAGATGGGTATCGAGAGCAAGACAAACGGTTGTATCCACAATCCCGTTGGCGGCTGCGACTCTACACCTATGACCCGCGCGGGTATCAAGTCCGTGACCTTTGCGGCCCAGAACCCCATGCTCACCTATTATTACCACACCTGGCGGGATATGCCGGAGCGGTTTGAGATGGAGACCGTAGGTGACGGCTTTGATGTGATCCTTGGCGTGATCGACAAGATCGCCGCTTTCCAGGAAAAGAACGGCTACAACGGCCCTCAGAAGAAATAAGAATACCCATGAGAACACCCCAAGGTTGAAGCCTTGGGGTGATTTTTTGTATAGATAAAAAAGAACGGATGGCTATGTACCATCCGTTCTTTGCGCTGTTTAGTTGTTATGGGGGAAGATGACGGTCAGCATCCACTTGAAATTCTCCGGGGCGTACACCGAATGGGGCTTTTGGGCGGGCATCACCAGCGCCTCGCCGGGTTTTACTAGGTAGGGCACACCGTCTATGGTGAACTGACCCACACCCTCCAGCACGGTAACCATAGCGTCGCCGGTGGAATCATGGGTGCCGATCTCCTCACCGGCTGCAAAGGCAAACAGGGTCACGCTGACGGCGTCATTCTGCGCCAGGGTTTTGCTGACCACCTGGCCGGGCTGCACCTGGACTTGATCCGCAAGACGGAAAATCGCCTCATGAGGTACATTCTTAATATAAGGCATCGTTGCACTTCCTTTCTTTGATCTTATCTCTATTATAGCAAACCCGCAGCCAAATATCCACCATAAAATAAAACCCGCCGGCAGAGTCGGCGGG
>FR885372.1:24174-25296 GCA_000436335.1 Clostridium sp. CAG:217 | reverse complement strand
GTCGTTTTGGTATGGCTGGTTATTTCAGCTTTTCTGCCCAGCCGCCGTGGGTGGCAAACAGGACCAACTCTTTGCCAGTCAGATCTGTTTCGGTTAAGAAAGTGCGCACAGCCGGGGCCATGGTGTACCACCAGGTGGGGGTGCCCAGCACAATGCGGTCATAGTATGCCGGGTCCTTGTCCAGGGGCTTGATGGGCGGGCAGACTTTGTTTTGCGTCTCTGTCTTGGACAGACCGTACACCAACTCGTCATAAGAGCAGTTGTAGGGCTGCACCGTGTCAATGGCCGCCAGGTCTGCACCCAGGGTGGACGCGATCTCTCGGGCGATCTTTTTGGTATTGCCCCGGGATTGGGAATAATAGACGACCAATGTTTTTGCCATTTTCGTTCTCCTTACAGGTTTTGCAGATCGTCGCTAATTTGTGCGGAGGTCAGGCGGTTTTCTTCCAGCACCGACTGTACATCGTAGCGATCCAGGAATTCTTTTTGCAGGCCGTAGCACAGCACCTTGGTGTCTGTTCCGCCGTAGTAGGCTGCGATTTTTTGGCCAAAGCCGCCGTCCAGCACGCCATCCTCCAGGGTGACTACGGTTTTATGGGTCTTGCCCAACTGGGCCAGCAGTTCCTTGTCCAGTCCGGTGATATAGTAGGGGTTGATCACCGTGGGGCGCACGCCGGTGCGCTTTTCATATTCCGCAGCCGCTTGCTGTGCCAGGGGATAAAAGCTGCCCAGGCCGATAAAGGCCACATCGCTGCCCGCCTGGGTCACTTCATAGGTGTTCAGCTTGCCAAAGTCCTTGGTGACTGCCTTGCCGTCGGAGAGTACGCCGCAGGCCGGTACGCGAATGGCTACCGGGTGCTCCCGCTGCGTCATGCTCCAGTGCAGCATGGCAAAATACTCCTCCTTGGTGGTGGGGGCCAGGTACACCAGGTTGGGAATGTTGGAGATCATGGGAATGTCAAAGATGCCCAGGTGGGTCACATCGTTCATACCGTACACAGAGGCGGCGAACACCAGCAGGGTGGCCGGGTTGTTATTGATGCACAGGTCCTGGCTCAGCTGGTCATAGGTGCGCTGCAAAAAGGTGCTGTACACGCCATACACCGGCTTGGCACCGCCGGC
>FR885372.1:0-24153 GCA_000436335.1 Clostridium sp. CAG:217 | reverse complement strand
CAGCCAGTCCGCTGGCCAGCGCTACGGCAGTCTCCTCGGCAATGCCCACATCCATGAATTGTTTGCCTGCCTGCTTACGCAGATCTTCGGTAAAGCCGAATACGGTGGGGGTGCCGGAGGTGATGGCCACCAATTTGGGGTCCTTTTGCATTTCCTCCAGCAGATACCGGGCGGTCAGATCGCCGTAGTCCTCGCCCTCAAAGTGCACTGTGCTCTCGCCGGTTTTAGGGTCGAAGGGCATACACCAGTGCCAGTTCTCCTTGTGGGTCTCTGCCGGGGCGTAACCCTTGCCTTTCTCGGTGACAATGTGCACCACTACCGGGTGGTTGCAGTCCTTGACCTGCTGAAAGGTCTCGATCAGCGCGTCTGTGTTGTTGCCCTCCGGCTGGAATACATAATCAAGCCCCATAGCGCGGAACAGGTTGCACTCTGCCTTGCCGCCGGTTTGGCGCAGCAGCTCCAAATTTCTATAAATGCCGCCGTGGTTCTCTGCAATGGACATACCGTTGTCGTTCACCACGATGATCAGATTGCTGTCCATCTCACCGGCCAGGTCCAGCCCCTCCAGTGCCTCGCCGCCGGACAGAGAGCCGTCGCCGATAATGGCCACCACATTGTGGTGCTCGCCCTTGGCGTCCCGGGCCTTTGCCAAGCCGCAGGCCAGGCTGACGGAGGTGGAAGTGTGGCCCAGCGTAAAGGGGTCGTGGGCGCTCTCCTGGGGCGCGCTGTACCCGGTAATATCGTCATACCGGGCCGGGTCTAAGAAGCCGTAGCTGCGCCCGGTAAGCATCTTGTGGGGATAGGTCTGGTGAGACACATCAAAGACAAACCGGTCCTTGGGGGAGTCAAACACCGTGTGCAGGGCAATGGTGGCCTCCACCAGTCCCAGATTAGGACCGCAGTGGCCCCCGTGGTGGCTGAGTTTTTGAATCAGCGCGGCGCGCATTTCTGCCGCCAGGACGGTGCGCTCTGGGCTGTTTAAGGCTTTTACATCGGCAGGGCCGTTGATCTTTTCCAAATACATTTTGCGTTTTCTCCTTTTGTTAATCCCAGGTGAGCTTACCTGTTTTTACTGCCACCCGGTAGCGAGAGATCTTGTACTCTAATTTGTCCAGCATACGCTGCGTGTCTGCCATTTGGGCCTCCAGTGCGGCTTTTTGGTCCAGCAGCAGTTGCAGCCGGTCGGGAATGGTGCTGTCGCCCTGCATATAGAGCCGCACATACTCGATCATCACCTCTACCGGCAGACCGGCGCTGCGCATACAAATGGCCAGTTCTACCCAGCCAAGATCGTCTTCTTGATAGTCCCGAATGCCGCCGCCTGTGCGGTGCACCTGGGGGATCATACCCACCCGCTCGTAGTAGCGCAGGGTGTCTTGGGAAATGTTGTACTTTTCGCTGACTTCTTTAATGGTCATAGGCTCACCTCGTTTCAAGGGTAGTATATACCTTTGAGTTGACTCTAAGTCAAGACTTTTTTGAACTTTTTTTGATTTCCGTAAAAAAAGCAGCCGATTTTTATCGACTGCTTTATGTTTGGATCTACTTGATAATCAGCTGCCGGTGGTCTGCCGGGGTTAGGCGAATGTTCGGTGCAAAGGGGGTGTCGCCCCGATTTTCTACCTGCACGGTAACGGTATCGGCAGCACAAGCAACGGTAAAGACCGCGTCCACGCAGTGGCCGTCCCGGTAGGCATAGGTGTGGCCGTCATCATCAAAGTAGCGGCTTTGGAAGGTGCCGTCGGCAATGGGATAGACGGTGAACTGCACCCGACTGTGCTTTTGGAACCCGGTAGGTCCAATGTCCAGAGGAAATACGCAGCCGCCACGCACAAAATAGGGCACGGTGCCGGTAGCGGGAATGTGCAGTGCCACTGTCTGCCCGCCGGTGTAACACCGATCGTCCTTGTACCAGATTTCGCCAGACGGCAAGTAGACTTCTATATCCTCCATGCCCTGATCCAGCACGCAGGCTGCCAGCAGGTCACGCCCCAGTAAAAAGGCAGGATCGTCCGGATGGATTTGCTGGTCGTCATAATAAAGACACAGGGGCGCCTGCAAGGGCAGCTCCTCCTGCACGCTGCGGTAGGCGGTGCTGTAATAGTAGGGCAGCAGAGCCTTACGCTGGTCAAACAGGGCATGCACACTGTCCATCACCTCCGGATAACTCCAAGGCATGGTGGCGGAGCCGTCCGCGTTCCAGGAATGAATGGTAAAGCGGGGCTCAAATACACCGTGCTGGATCCAACGCAGCAGCAGCTCTTTGGAAGGCATTTCCCCGGAAAAGCCGCCCAGATCGTGGCCGTAAAAGTAAAAGCCGGACAGGCTCAGTGTCATGCCTACATAGTGACAGTAGCGCAGATCGTGGAAGGATGTATAGTTGTCACCGCTCCAGGTTTGAGCCAACCGTCGCAGACCGATTCCGGCACTGCGGGTGGAAAGGAACGGCCGTTCTGCCGGGCGCATTTCCATTTGAGCCTGATAGGAACTGAGCACCATTAAGTAGGTGAGCGCCGGGCGAATATGGGCAGCCGGGGCCGCCTTGCCGCCAAAGCCCACAGCCACAGCGGTAGGGTCCTGAATGTCAAATTCGTTATTGTCGTTCCAAGTGGCGTCCATGCCGTTTTGCAGCAGCTTTTCCGTCACCTGATCGTGCCAAAAAGCAAAGGCCTCCGGGTTCGTAAAGTCCAGGTAACTGCCCAGGCCGTCCCAAAACTGGGTAACATAGGGGCTGCCATCTGCATTCTTGACAAAGAGACCCTTGGCCGCCAGGTCATCGTACATCGGGTGGCTGGTTAGGAACGCCGGCTTGATGTTGGGAATCAGGTGCACTCCGGCGGCGTTGAATTTACCGATAAACCGTGCCGGGTCCGGGAACTTCTCTCTGTTCCAGTGGAACACGCAGCGCTGGTTGCCGATGGCGGTGTAGCCGGAGGACAGATAAAACCCGCTGCAATTCAGATCCAGCGCCCGCACTTTGGCAAGGAACGCGTCCATCTTTTCTTCTGACTTAGGGGCGTCCGTATAAGCCATGGTGCTGGCGCAGTAGTCAAAGCTCCACTTGGGGGGCAGCGGCTGGCGACCCACTGTGCGGCAAAACTGCTGCAAGATCTCTAACTTGCTGCCAAAGAATACATAGTACACCAGGCAGTCTTCGGCAGAGCGATAATACTTAAACGGCGGGTAGTAGTTGTTGATCTCCCGGCCCAGATCCATCTCACCGGGGGCCGTGGTGTCATAGAAAATGCCGTAGCAGCCCACGCTGTTTTGGCAGATGTAAAAGGGCGTGTGCTTGTAGAGCGGGTCGGTCATGGCGGCATCAAAGCCCATGCTGTCCGCTGTGTCTATGCGAAAGCGTCGCCCGGCTTTGTTCACGCTGCCGCCCTTATCGCCCAGGCCGTAGATCCGCTCATCCCGCTCCCGCGTGATGTAGTGAGTGGCGCCGGTGCCAAACTCTTTGTCCAAATTATAGGCCAGCGGCCCTCGATCCGCAAAGAGCACCCGATCGCCGATTTTGTAGGTGAGCAGCAGATTGTGGAAATCCAGCTCTGCCGTCACCCCGCAAGGCAAGGCAAAGGCAGTGCCGCTATCGTTCTCCGTGACTGTGGGCGCTGCCGGCTGAAAACCCACGGTACTCAGTCGCGCTCTGCCCCGGGGGCCGATGGATGCATTGTCCGGGTCAATATTAAAGGTGGGCAGCAGGTCGTCTGCGTTACGATAGAGTGCCACACGCAGGCAGCTGCCGGAGAGAAAGTCCAACTGCGCGTGCCAGCCGTCGGCGGCGTAAGTGCGCCCGGTGGGCGTGGCGGTGGTTTGGGTAAAGTTGTGGTCAAATTTCATTTATACCGGTCCTTTGTTATGAAGTGTTTCTTTAATGAGACGGCCGTCCGGGAAAGGCGCCATGCGGCTGGGGTCACCAAAACGCATGACCTTGGCGGTGCCTGCTTTCCAGCGGGGCAGGGCGTTGCAGTTGGGATTGCCGCACTTGACAAAGTTGGCAAAGGCCGCCACCATTTGGCGAGAGATCTCCCTGTCCGTATCGGTAAAGGGTCGCCAGTTGTTTTGCAGTGTGCCAAAGGCATAAAGCAGGTCTGCCGTGTGCCAGGCGCCGTAGTTGTCGCCGGGCAGATCTCGGTCAAAACAATAGGCGTAGCAGGGGCTGCCCTTGTCGTCATGAGCCCAGCGGCGGATCAGACCGGACACAAGGGCCGGAATCATGTCCGCGTTGGTCATGCCCAGGATCTTTGGCATTTTGGGTATGGTGCGCATATTGAATGTGGCTTTGGTCAGCAGCTTGCCATCAAACACAGGGAAGGTGTAGAGCATACTGAGTTTGTCGCTTTTGCAGGCGTCCAGCCAGGCGTAATACAGGGTGCGGGCATCTGTTTGGCGCAGGGCGTTCATATCCGCTGCTCCGGCGTTTTGGCAGATTTGATCCCAGAACTGACCCACCTTTTCAATGGATTGGGGGCGTGCGGCTGCCCGTTGCAGTCCCGGTCCGCTCATCATAATGGCGCCTTGGTACCAGTCCCGGCACAGGGGAGAGGAGATGAGAATATCCACGCTCATCGCCCCGGCGCTCTGCCCCAGCAGCGTTATGCGGTGGGGGTCGCCGCCCAGGGCGGCAATGTTGCGGCGCACCCAGCGGATCGCCTCCAGCTGGTCGTATAGTCCGTAGTTGCCGCAGGTGCCGTCCGCCTCTTTCAGCTGCGGGTGGGCGCAAAAGCCATAGGGCCCCAGCCGGTAATTCATGGCTACGAAGATCACGCCTTTTTTGGCGTAAGCGGTGCCGCTGATGTGGCGTTCGTCGGTGGAGCCGCCGGTAAAGCTGCCCCCGTGAATGTAAATGAGCACCGGGCAGTCCTTGGCGTCCTTAGGCGCCCAAATGTTCAGGTACTGGCAGTCCTCGCTGTAAGTGAAATGGCAGCCTACCCGAAATTCTTTACTGTAAAAAGGATTGACCTTGGTATCCTCGTCAAAGCCCCGGTGCTGGTAGCAGCAGGCACCGAATTGGGTGGCGTCGTAAACGCCCTCCCAGTGCTCTACCGGCCGGGGATATTCCCAGCGGGCGGCGGTGGCGTAGCGAATGCCCCGGTACTCCAGGTGGTCCTCCAGCTCCAGCCCTTGCAGTGCACCGCAGGGTGTGGTGCGGGTAATGGTTTGCATATTGATTCCCCCTTATATCTGTTCATTTCCATTATATAGAACTGTTCCCGCAAAATCAATTCTCTATAGAAAAAATTGCACCTGGGCGAAAAAATGGACGGCGGCTTGCAATGCCCTTGCGTTTATGATAAAGTGAACTTAATGTGCGCGGCACAGATGAAGGAGAACTGATATGAAGTTTTTGCATTTATCCGACCTGCACCTGGGCAAGCGGGTGCACGGCTTTTCTATGCTGGAGGATCAGGCGTATATTCTGCAGCAGGTCATTGACTGCATTGCCGCAGAGCAGCCGGACGGTGTGCTGATCTGCGGAGATATTTATGACAAGGCGGTGCCGTCGGCGGAGGCTGTGGCATTGTGCGACGATTTTTTTTATCATTTGGCGCAGCGAAAGGTGCCGGTGTTTGCCATCAGCGGCAACCACGACTCCCCGGAGCGGCTGGCCTTTGGCAGTCGGCTTATGGATGGCAGCGGGGTACACTTTTCGCCGGTTTATGACGGTGGGGTGCAGCCCTTTGTGCTGTCGGATAAATGGGGCGAAGTGGGCATTTATATGCTCCCCTTTGTGAAGCCTGCTCATGTGCGCCGCTATTTTCCTGAGACGGAGATTGACAGCTATACGGATGCACTGTCCGCCGCTGTCGGCGCTATGCAGGTGGATACTTCCCGGCGCAATGTGCTGCTGACGCACCAGTTCGTTACCGGCGCTGCCACCTCGGACTCAGAGGAACTGTCCGTAGGCGGTACGGACAATGTGGACGGCAGCGTGTTTGACCCCTTTGATTATGTGGCGCTGGGGCATATCCACCGCCCCCAGAATATGGGCAGCCCGCGGCTGCGGTACTGCGGTTCCCCACTGAAGTATTCCTTTTCGGAAGCAGGGCACCAAAAAAGCGTGACCGTGGTGGAACTGGGAGCAAAAGGGGACCTGCAAGTGCGTACGGTGCCGCTGTCCCCCCGCCGAGATTTAACGCAGCTGCGGGGTAGCTATATGGAACTGACCGCCCGGGACTATTATACCAACGGAGATTTTCAGCAGAATTATCTGCATATTACGCTGACGGATGAACAGGATGTGCCGGACGCCATGGGTCGCCTGCGCAGTATTTATCCTTACTTAATGCTGCTGGACTACGACAACGCCCGTACCCGTGCTCTGGGGCAGGTGCATGACGGTGCGGCGACGGAAAAGCAGTCGCCGTTTGATGTGTTTGCAGAGTTTTACCGCCGCCAAAACGGTACGGATCTGACAGAAGAGCAGGCTGCCTTTTTGCGCAGCCAGATGGAAAGTGTGTGGGAGGAGAAAGTATGAGACCGCTAAAACTTACTTTGTCCGCCTTTGGTCCTTACGCTCGGGAGCAGGTGCTGGATTTTTCCAAGCTGGGTACCGGCGGCGTGTATTTGATTACCGGAGATACCGGTGCCGGCAAGACCACCATTTTTGACGGCATTATTTTTGCGCTGTATGGCAAGGCCAGCGGCAAAAGCCGGGAGTCATCCACCTTGCGCTCCAAGTACGCAGCGCCGGAGACTCCCACCTTTGCAGAGTTGACTTTTGCATACGACCGGGCGGTGTACACCGTGCGCCGCAGTCCGGAGTACCGGCGGCCCAAGACCCGAGGCGAGGGCATGACTACCCAGCACACTATGGCGGAGCTGACTTGCCCGGATGGCCGGGTGATTACCAAACAAACGGAAGTGGATGACGAAATCACCGCCTTGCTTGGGCTGGATCACGATCAGTTTTGCCAGATTGCCATGCTGGCGCAAGGGGATTTTTTGCGTTTACTGCTTGCCAAGACAGAGGATCGCAGTCGCATCTTCCAAAAGCTGTTTGACACCGGGCGGTATGCCTGCTTGCAGGAGAAGCTGCGACAGTCTGCTTTGGAGGTGAAGCGCGCCTATGACGCCGGGCAGGAAAAATTGCGCCAATACGGCGAGGGCGTGCGCTGCCCGGAGGACTCTTTGCTTTTTGCCAAAGCCCGGGCGCTGCAGCAAGGTCAGCTGCCCTTTTCTGAAAGCCGAGAGGTGTTGGAACAGCTGATTCAGTTAGACACGACTGCCGCTACGGAGAACACCCGCCAAACGGTAGAAATACAGGAGAAAATGCAAGCCGACCGGGCAGCATTGACAGCTGCGGAGCGCCGTTTGAAACTGGAACAACAGCTGCAAGAGCTGACTCGGCAGCAGGCGGAATTGACCCCCAAGCAAGCGGCGGCAGCGGATAGATTGAACCAGTGCGCCGCACAGGCAGAGGAGACGAAACCGCTTACTGCCCGCCTGGCTTTGCTGCAAGCCCAGCTGCCCAAGTACGACCGGCTGACCAAAGAACAGCAGATCTTGGCAGAGGTGCGGCAGCAGGCAGCGCAGCAAACAGCGGCATACACGGCAGCCGGTGAAGCAGCGGAAAAAGCCCGCGCGGAACAAACCCGTTTGGAACAGCGGCGGCAGGAACTGCAAGGGGCGGCCGCCGGGTTGGAACAGGCCAAGGCTGCCTGTACACAGGCTCGGCAAAAGGTAGAGGCGTTGACTGCTTTAGAACAACAGCGGGCTGCGCTGCAAACTACGGAGAATACTTATCGCCGTGCTGCTGCCGATTACCAGGCTGCGGCAGCGCACGCCCAGCGTTTGGAGCAGGATTATCAGCGCCTGAACCGGGCTTTTTTGGACAGCCAAGCCGGCGTGTTGGCGGCAGATTTACAGCCGGGTGCACCTTGCCCGGTGTGCGGCGCCACGGAACACCCTCATCCGGCGGTTTTGTCCACGCAGGCACCTACACAGTCGCAGTTGGAGGCGACCCAGCAGGCGGCCCGATCCGCTATGGCAAAGGCCACGACTGCCAGTCAGTCCGCCGGTGGCGTAAAGGGACAGTACCGAGAACAGCAGCGGGCGTTTATTGCCGGGTGGCAAGCGCTGCTTGGTGATTTGCCGGAGGAGCCGCAATCGGTTCTGGCAGAAGCGCTGTCACAGGCACAGACGGCTTGCGCCGTGGCGGAAGCGAATAAGCAGGCCGCCCAGGCAGCCGCAGAAGAAGCGGCGCAGGTGGAGCAGGCTTTGCCGCAAGTCGCCGCGCGCACCACAGCGCGTGCCCGGCAGCAAACGGAATTGCAATTGCAGGTGCAGCAGCTGCAACAAGAGGTCAAACAGCAGCAAAGCCGGTGCAGCGAACTGGCGGCAGAACTGCCTTTTGCTACCCAGTCGGCTGCGGAAGAGGAACAGCACCGCATAACGGAAAAACGGAATGCCTTAGAGCAGGCACACCAAAAGGCGCAAGCTGCCGTGACGGAACTGGACATGCAGGCGGCGGCCTTAGTAGCCACTTTGCAGCAGACCCGGCAGCAGTTGGAGACTTGTCCGGCAGCGGACCCGGCGGCATTGCGCGCCCAGCTGGCACAGTTGCAGACCCGGCTGCATACGCTGACCGATCAAGGCAAGACACTGGCTGTGCGGCTCCAGACCAATCAAACGGTGCTGGATCAAATGCGGCACACGGCGGCCGAACTGGAGGCGGCGGAGCACCGCTACGGCTGGATAAAAGCCTTGGCAGATACTGCCACCGGCAACTTGACTGGTAAAGAAAAGGTCACCTTGGAGACCTATGTGCAAATGCAGGATTTGGACGCGGTGCTGGCCTGTGCCAACACCCGCTTTATGGTTATGTCCGGCGGACAGTACGAGCTGGTGCGCCGCCAAACGGCAGAGAACAATCGCAACCAGTCCGGACTGGATCTGGATGTGATCGACCATTATAACGGCACCACCCGCAGTGTAAAGAGTTTGTCCGGCGGCGAGTCCTTTAAGGCCTCTTTGTCGCTGGCGCTGGGGCTGTCGGATCGAGTACAGAGCGCCGCCGGCGGTGTGCGTCTGGACGCGATGTTTGTGGACGAGGGCTTCGGCTCTCTGGACGAGGAGTCTCTCCACCAGGCGCTGCACGCCCTGACGGATCTGGCTCGCAGCGACCGGTTGGTGGGAATCATCTCCCATGTGGCGGACCTGCGTGCGGCCATCGACCGGCAGATTCTGGTCACCAAGGCTCCCACCGGCTGCAGCCACGCTACCATCCTATAACTGCATTCAGATACAGAACACCCCCGCACGGCTTGTTGCTGTGCAGGGGTGTTCTTGTTTTTTGGTTATTGTTTGGCGGCTTTCGCAATGCAGCCCATGGCGTTTAGGCTGCGAGGATAGCCGATGTAGGGCAGACACTGGAGCACCACTTTGGTCAGGAACGCTGCATCGTTGCCCATGTTCATATTGCCCTTGGCGTGGGCGATCAACTGGGGCTCGCAGCCCCCTTGGGCAGAGAGAAAGCAGAAGGTGATCATCTCTCGCTGGGCCAGATCCAGCCCGGTGCGGGTGTAGTAATCGCCAAAGCAGTTGGCGGCCAAATAGCGGTTGACGGTGCCGGCTTTCCACGCCTCATTCATGTGTTCGCCAAAGATTTTGACTTGGGCGGCAATGCCTTTCTCCAGCCGATCGTTCATGGTGGTGGTTGCCTGGCCGGGTAGTGGTAGGGCAATGCCGGCGGCGGTCAGCGCGTCATTGGTGGCGTGCAGAAACGGCAGCGCACGGCCGTAGCCCAGGTAATCGGTGGCCTGGTACACCATCTCTTTGACTGCCACCGGGTCAAGCCCCTCTTGCAGCGCTTGGGGCAGTGCCTCTTTGTAGGCGTCTACACTGCCGCTGCCGGTGAGGGTGGCCAGAATCGCCAGCCAGCGGGTGGTGGGCTCCAGCATGCTGTCCGGTTCGTTCCTTACTTCTTCAAGAAATGCGCCCAGTCGCTGGGTGTATTCCGGGTCTGTGCTTTGCAAATTCATTTTTCTGCCTCCAGTGCGTTATAATCTGCGTCGCTCACCGGCTCGCACCATTCGTTAGAGGCATTCTCACCGGGCACTTCCATAGCAATGTGGGAGAACCAACTGTCGCCTTTAGCGCCGTGCCAGTGCTTCACCTCCGGTGGAATGGTGATGACCATGCCCTCGTGCAGCGCTACCGGGGCCTTTCCCCATTCCTGGTACCAGCCCTCACCGGCGGTGCAGATCAGCAACTGACCGCCGCCTTTTGTGGCGTGGTGAATGTGCCAGTTGTTGCGACACCCCGGCTCAAAGGTCACATTGGACAAATGCAGCGCCGTGACCTGGGGATCGGTCAGGGGATTCAGATAAGAATTGCCTACAAAGTATTGGGCATAAGCCGTGTTGGCGGCGCCTTTGCCAAATGCGTTGGCAGCGACAAAGGCTTCTTCTGTTGCGTATTTCATAGATATAATCTCCTTGTTTTGGTTTCCTTTATCATAGCACTTTGAGTTCACTCCAAGTCAAGGGGTTTTGTAAAAAAATATGTTTTTGCTTATTAAGGCTTTGAAAAACAGTTGCTGTTTTACAAAGAAAATAGAAAACTGTACGCTGTTTGAGTATAGAAGTGCAATTCTTATTGCAGTACAATAACTAAGGTATATATCTATATATTGGGAAAGGTAGTGGTTTGGTTGTTCAAAAGATTTCAAAGCCTGCTGTTAGCGGTAGCTTTGGCATTGAGTATGCTGTGCAGTGCAGAGTCTGTTTTTGCTGCCGCAGATGGGCCAACGGTTTACGGTTCGGCGACGCAGGCATTGGCAGGTGAGCAGGTTCGCGTGCCGGTAATGATAAAATCCAATACCGGCTTGCTGGGCTTTAAATTGTCATTAGACTATGATCCGTCCGTTGTTACGCCTCTTTCCGTAGAAAGTGGCCCGGTGACCAATGGCGGCCTCCAAGATAACATAGACGGCGACATGGTGCGCGGACAGATCCATGTGTATTGGGCAGGCAGTGAAGCGGTAGCACAGGACGGCATTTTATTTTATGTGAATTTCTCTGTTTCTGCCGGTGCAGTCGGTCAAACGAGGATCCACTTGTCCTATACGCAGGAAGATACATTTGATGACGCCTTTCGGGACGTAGCCCTGCAATGCGAGGATATTCCGATTACCGTAACGAACAAGAGTATCACAAAATATGCCAAATTCTCTGCGCAAACGGAGAATGTTACTGCCGGTGAGACGGTGGGTGTGCGGTTGCGTATGGACAATGCACAAGGCTTGACTGCCTGTACGCTGCATATGCGATTTGACCAAACGAATTTTGAATTTCTGTCCGTTAAGGGCTTGAATGGTGTCGTGGCAAGCGGTGTGCTCCGCAGGGACGCGCTTGTGATTCAAATTTCAAATCTGAATGCAGTTCCTTCTGCGACAGACGCGGTTGAAATCCGGCTGAAAGCAAAGGCGCAAGCCGATTCCGGCGAATATCAGCTCACTTTTTCTGCAGAGCAAAAAGAAGTTTCCTGTACGCCGTGTACCTGTGTGGTACAGCCGTCTTTTACCAGTGAGGTGGCACGGGTATATGCAGACTCTCTGGTGGGACGAAAAAATGATACGTTGTCCATTCCGATTAAGATTACCAACAATCACGGCTTGATGGGGTATCGGCTGCGCATTGTCTATACGGCTTCGGATATTCAGCCGATTTCCGCAACCTGCGGCAGTCAGTTTTCCGGTACATTCAATACCTCGATCGGAGATACGGTGGGTCAATTTGATGTGCTGTGGAATTCTACCGATCAGGTGATCGCGGATGATATCCTGTTTACGCTGCATGTGAAATTACTTTCCGGTGACAGCAAAAATTCGATCTTAACGCTGTCTTATAATATGGACGATACATTCAATGAAAAATATGATTCTGTTACACTGGATTGCCAAAAAGTCACAATACGCATGAATCCAAAATGCGACCACAGCCAAACACGAACGGAGCACGCAAAGGCAGCTACCTGCACCGCAGAGGGATATAGCGGTGACATATATTGCACCAAATGCGGTTTGTGCTTGTCTACCGGTCAGGTGATCAAAAAGAAAGCGCATACCTACAAGTGGTACACCACGGCGGCTACATGGAGCAAGAACGGTGTGTCGGAAAAAAGATGTGCCGTGTGTCGTTATTCGGCAGCAAAGAACAAAGTGTATCGTGTGGCCGGCGTGAAGTTGTCCAAGAGTACATACACATATAACGGTAAAGTCCAAAAACCAAAAGTAACGGTCAAGGACAGTAAGGGCAATACACTGACAGCAGGCAAGCATTACACCGTGTCTTATTCCGGCGGTTGCAAGAATGTGGGTCGATATAGTGTAAAACTGACGCTGAAGGGCGCCTATAAAGGTACAAAAACATATACATTCACCATTGTACCAAAGGGCACAACCGTGGCCAAACTCCAAGGCGGAAAGAAAAGCCTGACGGTAAAGTGGAAAGCGCAAAAAACACAAACCACCGGCTATCAGCTGCAGTATTCCACCGCCAAGAATTTTACCAAAAATACGACCAAATGGATAAATGTAGGTAACAATAAATCTACGGCGAAAACGGTTAAAAAACTGAAAGCAAAGAAAAAATACTATGTGCGTATTCGTACATATAAGAAAGTGAAGACGCAAAAAGGATATGTTACGATTTATTCTTCGTGGTCAAAAGTAAAAACCGTGAAGACAAAATAAGAAAAGGAGACTGGATACCATGAAAAAACGAAGTACAAAGTTTTTATCCCTGTTGCTATCCCTGCTGATGGTAGTAACGATTTTGCCAGCGGGAACATTAACGGCACAAGCGGCGGATAGTCGAGTAGAAAATGCAATATCATGGGCTGTTTCGGTTGCGAACAACAATTACTATGGCTATTCTCAGAATTGGTCGCGCCGCAATGGCACTCCTGATTTTGATTGTTCCTCCCTGGTGAGTTGGGCGTTTCATAATGCGGGATTTAGTGTTCAGGGCGGATTGAATACGAGAAACATGAGAAACGCATTTGTAAATGCAGGGTTTGCTTGGATACCAGCGTCGCAAATTCCGGGATTTCCGTCAAGGTGTGACAATCTGCAACGCGGCGATATTCTTCTCAAGGAAGGTGTCCATACAGAGATTTATATTGGCAGTGGGAAGAATGTTGGTGCTCATGCGGATTATAATGGAATTCCCGGTGGAACCGGGGGCGGTAAATCATGGTCCAGCAAAATGAAAAAATATCGCTATGGTGCTGATGAAATATGTATTGACCCGTACTATAATGGTGGGTGGCAAGGTGTATTGAGATATACCAAAAGCACCCCGCCTGCACCGCCGGCCATTCCGGATAAGCCGACCATTACCGGTATCAGTGCAACGGATATTGCCGTAGGCAAGAGCGTAACAATTACATGGAACGGTTCCGCACGGGCGACGGCATATAATGTGGCGGTTCGCGGCGCAGAGAATCGTGATCTGGGTACAGATGCGAATGCGCGCTCCTATACGCTTACATTAAGCAGGGTGGGCACATATACCATTTATGTTGAAGCAAAGAACCAATCCGGGACCAGCTCCAATAACAATTCCCGTACTTGTACGGCACACGCCAATTCTACTGTAAAATTTGTGGACTGGGACGGCAAAGAACTGCATACGCAAAGTGTGCGATACGGTGAGAGCGCAACCGCGCCCGCGTCTCCCACGCGCAAAGGCTATACCTTCCAGGGATGGAGCGATTCGTTTTACAATGTGACTGCGAACCGGTCCATTCGTGCCAATTACAAAATCAATACCTATACCGTGAATTTCCTGGACAAGGAAAAGAAAGTTCTGAAAAGCGAAAAAGTTGAATACGGAAAAAACGCTACGCCGCCAACGGATGTGAATGTTCCCACCGGATATATTTTTGTTGGGTGGCAGAGTCAGGACTACAAGTCTGTTTACACGGATGCCACAAACAAGACGATCAATGTGCAAGGCATTTATGAGTGGAAGAATAAAACGCTGCCGATTGTTTGTAAAATTACTTCAGCCAAGCGGCAGTCGGACGGCTATTATGTATACTTTGATTTGACCAATACACCCAATGCAATTACAAGAGGCCGTGCGGTTGTATCTTTGAAAACAAAAACCGGTAAGCTGGTGGACGCCACCGAGTCGGCGGCGTTTAGTATTCCCAAAGGCGGTACAAAGAAGGGTATGGAAGTGTTCATTCCCTGTGACTATGCTGCTACCACGGCTGAGGTCATTATCGTGGACAGCTATTCGTCCGGCGTCCCGTTTTCCGAAAATATGGCGGCTACCATCGATCAGGGATTGATGTGGTCTGCCTGGAGCGGTACAAAGCCCAGCGGTACCGATCTGCAAATTGAAACGCGTACAGAGTACCGCTTCCGGGACAAGGAAACAAAAACCGGCAGCAGCAAAACGATGGACGGCTGGATCTGGGACGGTACCAAACAGACAAAGCTGATCTCACAAACCGGCTATCAGGATTCCGTTATGTCCACCTATGACAATGAAACGGGAAAAAGAGCGTTGCTGAGCACCCAATCTGTTCCGATATACAGCACGCGCTGGAAGTATGTATACTACCATTTCTACAAAAGGGGCGGAGGCAATCATACATTTTGCCCCACCAATCACGCCGGCGGCACCTATCATGGCCTTTACAGCAACTATTCTGCATTTGAGTGGTACAAAAAGTCCAGCTGCGGCAGTCGAGATCTTTATAGAGGGACGGCATGTCCGGAGTGCGGTTCCAGCGCTTATTGGTTCTATAACAGCGGGGATTCCGGCAACGAGACTTATCAAAGCGGCTCCAAGACGCAGTACAATTACGGAACCTACCAGTACATTTATAATTTCTATCGTTGGAAAGACTGGTCCGATTGGACAGACGCTTCTATAACGGCTACCTCTGCCAAGCAGGTGGAAACCCGAACGGCATATCGTTATAAAAGCAATTCGGCCGGTGCTGAAAACGACAGTGGCAAGCAGTATACCATTCGCAAAAAGGTAGACGCCTCCTTTGCTGGTAAGCAGATTACCCTCTATGTGTACGGCTATACCGGTGCTTCTGACTACACCAACGAATATATCGGACAGTCCGTTGTTGGGAAAGACGGCTCCTACTCTTTTTCCTTTAAATTGCGTAATGAACCGACGGTAGAAACCGGCGATTATACCGTTGCAATCGGAATCGAGGGCACGACAAACCTGATTGAAGTGGACAAAATTTCTGCGCCGAAAGCAACGCATACCGTAAAGTTCTACGACTGGGACGGCACGGTGATCAGCACACAAACTGTGGTGGACGGCGCCAATGCTGCCGTTCCGAAGAATCCTACAAGGGAAGGGTATGACTTTGTCGGCTGGGACAAGAGCACAACCAATATTACAGAGGATACGGATTTCTTTTCCGATTTCACCAAAAAGCAGTTTACGATTGTTTTTGTGGATTGGAAAAATCAAAGTATCAAAATGCAGAAATTCCATTACGGAGACATATTAACGCCTCCGGAAGCTGAAACAGTAGAGGGTAAAACATTCTCCGGTTGGGATCAAATTCTGAAAGGTAATATTATCGTTAAGCAGGATATGGTTGTGACCGCGCAGTATGAAACCAATACATACACCGTGAAGTTCTATGATTTTAACAACAATGTGATCTCTACGCAGAAGGTGGCATACGGTGATTGTGCCAAGGCACCGGAAGATGTGAATGATTCTGCCGACGGCAAGCAGTTTGCCGGTTGGTTTAATGCAGATGAATACGAGAAAGTGGATCATGATATTGCGGTTTATCCGGCTTATTATTTTGCAGAGACAACGCCGACTCCGACTGCAAATTATGAAAGCGGTGAATTCAAAAACCGTATTCAACTTACCTTGACTTCATCGGATCAAAACGCGGTGATTTACTACTATCTGAATGGCGACGAGTCCACAGAGCAGATCTATACCGGACCCATCACCGTCAGCAAGACTTGTCAAATCTCTTTTTACGCCACCAGTTTGGGCAAAAACGACAGCGAAGAAAGTACAAAATATTACTGTATCAACACTTCTGCTACCCCCAGTGCCTGGATGCAAAAGAGCGCATTGCCGACGGAAGTGACCGCACACCCCAATGATTATACGTTGGAAAGCAAAACCGGTTATCGCTACAAGGACGTTAAAACCGTTTGCAAGGTCGCTGACCAAAATACGCTGAAATCAAACGGTTGGACGCTGTCTAAGACCACCTATTCAGATTACACAGCGTGGCAGGACAGCCCGATTGCGAAAGACACCCGCTATATCGGCTTTGAGGTGGCGACACGCAAGGTAGAGGATCCGACGGTTACGCACTACAAGTATACACATTATAAATACACGGACGCCAGCGGAACCGTACAGTATGCACCCAAGAAAGTGAGCGGTTATTCTTGCACGCTGGAGACGGTGGTTTGCGACAGTCGTTTGACGGTAGCAGGCTTTTTGGATGACAACACCTCTTACTATGTACACAACGGCCAAAGATGGTTTAATCAGACAAAGATCAGCGGAGAAAAGACACAGTATCGTTCCCGTTATCAAAATGCAGAATACTACAAGTGGACAGCCTGGACAGTGAATGCGCCGATGACAAGCGAAACACGGGAAAAGCAAACGACCACGCTTTATCGTTATGCAAATAAGAATTATCATATCGTTACTGTAAATACCGGCTTTGGCGATGCGCCGTTTGTATCGCTGGTGCAGGATGGGCAGGCGTATGATGCTTCCAAGATTGCAGTCGACGGGTACACGCTGGAAGGCCTTTACAAGGATGCAGAGTGCAAAACCAAGTTTGCGCTGAATACCAAGATCACAAGCAGTCAGAACTTGTATGCAAATTATACCGCAAAAAAGTATAAGGTTATATTCCAAATGCAAGATGGAACAGAGCTGGATACCCAGCAGGTAGAATATATGGGCGCAGCGACAGAACCGGCGACGGACTCGGTTCCCGGTTATGTTTTCAGTGGTTGGGATCGTGATTTTGATTGTATTACAGAGGACACGGTCGTGACCGGAAAATACTTCAAAACCGCGGAATATGCAAGAATTGCGTTAGACCAAACCAACGCCTCCATGTTTACCAACACATCTATGCGACTGAATGTTACAATTACACCTGCGAACTTGGCCAGTGAAACGGTGATTTGGACTTCAAGCAATCCGGGTGTGGCCTCGGTTGATGACGCAGGAAATGTGCTTGCACTTTCCGAAGGCGAAACAACCATAACGGCAATGGTAGAGAAGACAAAGGAAAAAGCTACCTGCCGTATTGCGGTTAAGGCCAATTTGGGTACCACCATTGCTTTGAAGGACAACGCAAAGCTGAATTACGATTCCGCCGGCTTTGTGCGCCGCGTGGCGTTAAAGTCTACGGTTGCTTCTGTGCAGCAAGAGTTTGCCAACAGCGGGCTGCAGTTTGAGAGTATTAACGGTATATCGCTCAAGTCCACAGATTATGTGGGCACCGGCACGGTTATTCGTCTTGGCAATACTGACAAGAGAACTGTTGTGGTTACAGGCGATATGAACGGCGATGGCTTGATCAACAACCGCGATGTGGCGGCGATGAATAAGTATTTGCTCTCAAAGATCACGGCCAAGGAATGCCAGATGCTGGCTATGGATGTAAACGGCGACGGCAAGATCAACAATAAAGACGCCGCCATGGTTGCCAGATACCTTGTGGGTAAAGAAACGCTGTAATGTACTTTGCCACTGCATCGATTTCGGTGCAGTGGCAATTTTAAGGGTGAAAGAGAATGAAGAAAATCATCGCTGTGATTATAGCAGGCCTTATTATGCTGCAAGCGGGTACAGTTGCGTATGCCCGATCACAACCCACCGTGTATTTGCATGCGCCAAGTGTCATAACAAGCGAACTGTCAGAGGTCTCGGTTCGCATCAAGGACAATAGCGGCCTTATGGGAATCAAGCTATCTGTCGAATACCCCGCCGCGCAAGTAGATGTGCGCTCTATTGCTAAGGGAGAGGCGCTGAATGTCGGCGATTTTGCGACAGATTTTGGCGAACAGATCGGTCATTTTCAAGTTTTATGGCACCATACGAAAGCAGTTAAGACAAACGGCGTTCTGTTTACTTTCCAAATTCAGAAAATAGCCGATTTCAATTGCGCAAAGATCAAAATAGCTTATAGTAGGGAAGATACTTTTAATGAAAAATATCAAAATGTTTCCTTACAATGCAATGATATTGAACTATATGGCACAGAGCAGAAAAGCGAACAATCCGGTTCCGTGTCGGAGGCCGGCGCCGAAACTACACTGCCAAATCCTAAAAAAGGCATTGCAAACGAAGTGATTTTAAAAACGGTTGAGCAAACGCTCAAGCAACAGCATTACGCCTCCCTTGCAGATGTGAAACAGAAGAAAGCGTTTTTAGAAGCTTTTAATGCAAACTTGGAAAAAAGAATGGGGGATTCGTCCTATGCTATGACGAGTTTTGAAAATGTGCAAAGTGCCTATCAGTCTGCCTTTCAAGGAGAATATATCCGAAAGATAGAAAACGGTATGGGAACCGCTGCTGCACAAGCGATCATCTCTGCGGAACTGAAAAAAGTGCAGGCTTCGTCTGTTCAGAGCGTGCGTGATCGAACGGCTTTTGCAGTGGCTGTACAACAGCGATTGATCAGTGCAGATGCATCCTTGCCAAAGATGACGCAGAATGTAAATACAGACACGGTCATGGCTATTCTTGCCGCGCTTTATACGCCGCAAGATGAAGTTGCAGTCGATCAGTCAAACCGGCAAAAGGCAAATGCGAGATCTAAAGCTCCGCTGGTGGTTGTGCTGCTTTTGTCAGGTGTTGCGATTGCCTTCTTGGCGGCTTGGCAAGCGAAAAAGAGAAAAAAGCAGAGATAGATGCAAACGCCTATGTGCCGTTTTTATCCACATCGTATTTGCCGCTTGACAGCAGGCGGCGGCTATGCTACAATACGGGACGAAAATTCGGTTGTGGATTTTTCCGGAGTTGCTCATCTTTTCGCCACACACTCTTTGGAGTGCGTGGCTTTTTTATACCTGCAAGCAGAAAGGAAAACAGATGGACGAACAGTTTATGCGCAAAAAGGCAGTGTTGCCGCTGATTACCTCTATGGCGCTGCCCATGGTGCTCTCCATGCTGGTGAACGCCCTTTATAATATTGTAGACAGCTACTTTGTGGCCCGCATCAGCGAGAACGCTATGACGGCGTTGTCCCTGGTGTATCCCTTGCAAAATCTGGTCAACGCCATTGCCATCGGCTTTGGCGTGGGGATCAGCGCCGTGATCGCTTTGTATTTGGGCGCCGGAAAGCAGAAGCGCGCGGACCAGGCAGCCACGCAGGGTATGCTGTGGGCGCTGGTGCACGGGGTGCTGCTCACCGGCGTGTGTATTGCCATCATTCCGCTGTTTTTGCAGGCGTTTACCAAGGATCAAGCAGTGATCGATCTGGGAGTGCGCTACGGGCGTATTGTGTTTGGTTTTTCCATTATAATCAACGCAGACTTGGCATTTGAAAAGATTTTTCAGGCAGTCGGTCGTATGAAGGTGACCATGGTGGGCCTGGGCCTGGGGTGCCTTGCCAATATTATTTTGGATCCGCTGTTGATCTTCGGTCTGGGACCGTTCCCCAAAATGGGCATTGACGGCGCAGCGCTGGCTACCGGACTGGGTCAGGTGCTCACTCTGGTGATCTACCTGCTGTTCTATTACCTGCGCCCCATTTCCGTCAAGATCCGCTTGCAGCACCTGCGGCCGTCCCGGCACCTGGTGGGTCGCTTGTATGCCATCGGTATTCCGGCGGTACTGAATTTGGCTTTGCCTTCGGTGCTGATCTCTGCACTGAACGCCATTTTGGCTGCATTCTCTCAAACCTATGTGCTGATTTTAGGCGCATATTACAAACTGCAAACGTTTCTGTACCTGCCGGCCAACGGCATTGTGCAGGGCATGCGCCCGGTGATTGGGTTCAATTACGGCGCCAAGGAATATGGGCGGGTCAAGCAGATCTTCCGCACCGTATTAGTGATGACTGCTGCCATTATGGTGGTGGGCACTGTGCTGTGCCTGGTGATTCCCGGGCAATTGATCGGTCTTTTTACCGAGAATGCAGCTACTGTTGCTGCCGGTAAAACAGCGCTGCGAATCATCAGCGGCGGGTTCATTGTGTCCGCCGTATCGGTGACTGCTTCCGGTGCACTGGAGGGACTGGGCAAGGGCACGCCGTCCTTAGTGATTTCTCTTTGCCGGTATTTGGTCATCATCGTCCCGTTGGCATTCCTGCTGAGTCGAGTGCTGGGCGCCGCCGGTGTGTGGCATGCCTTTTGGATCACCGAGTTATTCACCGCCGGTATTGCCCTGGCGGTGTACCGCAAAGCCGTGCAGATCAAAGTCTGATTATAAATGAACAAAACAAAGCCGCACAGATCTTTCTGTGCGGCTTCTTTGCGTCTATTTGTTTTATGCTGTTTCTATGCTGCTTAGGAAGCGCAGAAACTGGGCTTTACCGGCTTCATTACGGTCAAACACGCCGCACTGCTCCAAAATGGCAGCAAAGACTTTGCCCACTTCCTGTTGCAGAATGTCCATGCAATTCTCGGCGGTTAAGGCGTTCTTGGCGGCGATCTCCATTGCCCAGTCCTTGTGTTTGGCAATGCGTTCGTCGGCGGCAATGTCTGTGCCATGGAGCAGTGCGTCACGCAGCAGCTCCAGCTCTGTCTTTAACCGGGCGGGCAGTACCGCCAAACCCATAACCTCAATCAGGCCGATATTCTCTTTCTTAATATGATGGTATTCCGGGTGGGGGTGGTACAGACCGTCCGGGCACGCCGGGGTGGTAATGTTGTTGCGCAGCACCAGGTCCAGTTCATATTTACCGTTCCGGAACCGGGCGATGGGGGTAATGGTGTTGTGGGGTGTGCCATCGGTCTCGGCGTAGATAAAGGCATCCGGGTCCGTATAGCCGCGCCAGGCTTGCAGCACTTTGTCTGCCAGGTCGCAAATGCGCGCCGGCTCATCCCCACGCAGGCGCAGTACGGACATGGGCCACTTGACGATTCCGGCCTCAATATCTTTATATCCGGCAAAGGCATAGGGGGTCTCTATCGGTGCCTTTGTCATAGCAAAGGTATAGTGCCCGCCTTGGAAGTGCTCGTGGGTGAGAATGGAGCCGCCCACGATGGGAAGGTCTGCATTGGAGCCTACAAAATAGTGGGGAAACTTCTCTACAAAATCAAACAGCTTTTGGAACGCGCTGCGGTCGATTTTCATCGGCGTATGCCGGCCATTAAACACAATGCAGTGCTCGTTATAGTAGCCATAGGGCGAATACTGCAAGAACCAGGGGCCGCCGCCCATTTTCAGGGGAATGATCCGGTGATTTTGCCGTGCCGGGTGATTGACCCGCCCGGCGTAGCCCTCGTTCTCCTTGCACAGTTGGCACTTGGGGTAAGCGCTTTGCTTCATTTGCAGGGCAGCCGCAATGGCCTTGGGGTCCTTCTCCGGCTTGGATAGATTGATGGTTATATCCATATCGCCGTAAGGGGTGGGAGTGATCCACTTAGCGTCTTTGGCCAGTCGGTCCGCACGAATGTAATTGGTGGTCTTGCTAAAGGCATAGTAATCATCTGTGGCTGCCTTGGGGCTCTCTGCGTACAGATCCCAAAATCGGCGGATCACCGCAGAGGGTCGCGGGGTCAGCAGACCCATCAGCTTGGTGTCAAACAGATCCCGGTACACCACAGAGTCCTGGCACAGCCCGTTTGCGCAAGCATAGTTTAGTAGAGAGTCTAAAATTTCCGTCAGTGCCGGTTGGCCGGTGACGGTGCGTTCCTCGTATGCGTCCAGCTCCAGCGCCGCCAGCAACGCATTGACAGCCCAGGTGCGATCTGCCTCTTCAATCAGACCGGTGCGTACGCCGTAATCTGCCAGCGCTGTGATTCCCTCAAATACATCCATGATTCTACCTTCGCTTTCTGCCCTAACAGCGGGATTTTTTGGAGCCTTTATTTTATCACATTTTGCCCTGCGTGGCAACCGATTTGCGCAAAAAGGACGGAATTCCCTTTGACAGCTCGCTTTCTATGCGCACCCAAACAGGCGTCTCTGCATAGTATGCAGAGAAAAGGAGAGATGGTATGTTTAGTTATATAAAAAAATTGCAATACCCCATCAATATTAAGAATCCGGATCCCCGCGCTGCGTCCATTATCATCAGTCAGTACGGCGGCCTGTATTGCATTTAGATATAGAGTCAAAATACGGACAATCAATGACGGCGTTAAGCCAAAAATCGCACTTGTTTTTCAATTCGTGGCGGAAAATGCGACTGAAAATCCATCAAATATAGTAGAATATCTCCAGTGTGTTGTCCGGTTTTTTGAATGTGATGTGGTCTACAATGGAGCGCAGGGCTTCGTTCTTGACGCTTTCCGCTGTATCCGGAGACTTTATCAAATCCAGCACAAAACTGGCTTGCTGGACGAACTGGGGCGGAATTTCACCGCTCTGTGACTTCTCGACCTTGGCCTGCTCGGCTTTGAGCGCTTCAATCTTGTTTTGAAATGCTCTTTTTTTGCGGCCGTATTCCTCCAGTGTGTCATACCCGGCATCATAGGCATCACTGGCCCGCTTGATCTTTTCTTCTTCCTTGCGAATGAGTAGTGAGTAGTCTACCGCTTCGTTTTGCAGCTGCTCCTTTGGCAGCACATTGAATTCCAGGGTCTCCAGAGACTTTTCTATGGCAGCAATCACCGCAGCGTTGGCCTTTCGTATGGATAGGTAGTGGGACACCTTGCACTTGCCCCGGGCGTAGTTGTGGCATTGAACGGCGGGATCCCTGGCGGCAATATAGGTGAGCGTGGCACCGCAGGTGTCGCAGCGTACAAGGCCTTTCAGCATGAATGTGACAGGCTGCTCCTTGCGCTGCCATTTGCCATACCGTCTTTTCTGTTCCATGATCTTCTCCTGTACTTGGTCGAATGTGTCTTGATCTATGATTGGCTGGTGCTTGCCGTCCACATACATAACCTTGCTGTTATCGCCCTTGTACCGGTCTCTGGAGGCTCTGCCGTCTGTGCTCCAGCGGATTTTACCAGCATACACCGGGTTCATCAGTATGTACTCCACAAAGCGGTTGTCCGGTGGGTTGCCCCGATAGGTCTTTACGCCCATGGCGTTCAGCTCCATGGCAATCTTGCGGTAGCCTTTGCCGGACAGAAAAGCGTTAAAGATGTACCGAACGGTGGGTGCGTCCTCGTTGGGTGTGAACACCTTGTTTTGAAGGTCATAGCCAAAGGCACCGGCGCTCATAGCTTCGCCACGGCTCGCCTTTTCCGTCATGCCACGGGTCACTTCCTGGGACAGGCGGGTGCTGTAATACTCGTCCATGAATTCTATAATGCGCTCGATCAGCGGGGCAAAGGGCGAGTCGTCTATGGTCTCGGATATGGAGATCACCGACACGCCGATGCGCCGCAGCATGGACTTATATACGATGCTTTCTTCCTGGTTGCGGGCAAACCGGCTGAATTTCCATACAAGAATTGCCTGGAATGGGTGCTCCTTGCTTTTTGCAAAGGCGATCATATCATTGAACGCCTTGCGCTTTTTAACGCTTCGCCCGGAGATACCATCGTCATAGAATACATATTCATCCGGCACGCAGTAGCCGTTTCTGCCGGCGTACTCACGAATGAGCTTAAGTTGGCTGTCCGGGCTGTACTCGTCTTGCCGGTCGTCACTTACGCGGATATATGCCGCTGCATATTTCATTGTACCACTCCCATAGATTGTAGCTCAAGAATGCCCTGCTTGCCATTCTTGAGCGTAATGAACGCAGTGTAGATGTACTCTACAGATGAGTTACGAGAACTACTCATAGGCGCAACACCTCCTCAAGCAAGATTTTTTCCGGGCAAATTCCGGATCCGCTTGCAAAAGGAAGCCTCGATCGTTATACTTATAATGTACGAGGAAAGTATAGGCGGTTTGACCGAACTTACTTTTTAAGCGAAGGCCTATCTGAGCGGCAACTCAGATAGGCCTTCGCTTTATGTCATTTGCGCCCGGTCCTCTATGCCGTAAAGCACCACCTTAGCTGCGCCGTACTGCCGGCCGATTTTTGCAA
>FR885371.1:527-1405 GCA_000436335.1 Clostridium sp. CAG:217 | reverse complement strand
TCTTATTTCCCCCGCCGTGCGGCCAAGGCGAATTTTGACCGGTACGCCCCGGCGGCGGCGCGGGCCAACACGGCGTCCGGTGCAATGGACGAAAACACCCACCAACAGGAAGTGCCGCCCAGCGGCGAATGCTCCGTCTGCCAGCCCTGCTGCAAATGGTAGCGGGCCAGGTGCACATTCCGGGGCAGGCAAAGCCCGTCCGCATACAAAATACCCAAGGCATAATCCGCTGCGGGCAGCGCTGGGCACCACCGCTCCAACCGACCGAAAATATCAACCCCCGGTGCCGGTGCCAAGCCATACGCCCACACCGGCGCCATATAGGCACAACTGATCGGGTCTGCGGCAACTGCCTGCCACACTCCACGATGGGTGACCAACCGAGCCAGCCCGGCAAAATCACTCTCGGCCACGCCGTCCCTGACCCTTTGGCGCAGGGCGGACAGGCTGCTGCTTTTTTCCATGTCACTTTGCATTGTTTCACCAACTTATTCGCTGCATCGTAGCACTAATGGGTACTATAATAGAAGATTAGCAAATTTTTATGCTAAAGTCAATAGTACCAATCAGTGGTGCGGAGGTGGCGTTGTGTATTTTAGAAGGCTGCGGGATCTGCGAGAGGACAGAGACCTGAAGCAAACGGATGTGGCCGCCTTGCTGGGCATTCGCCAAACCGTCTATTCCCGCTACGAGCGGGGCTACCAAAATCTGCCGCTGGAGCACCTGCTGGCACTGGCGGACTACTATGGTGTGTCTACGGATTATATTCTTGGCGATTATATTCTTGGCCGCACCGACAACCCCAAAACAAATCCATAACCATCGATCCAAGCCACCCTTTCCGGTGGCTTTTTTGTTAGGCTGATTGCGGCACCGGT
>FR885371.1:0-480 GCA_000436335.1 Clostridium sp. CAG:217 | reverse complement strand
AGAGGGATTAAATAGTGGATCCCTCTACGCATATTCGCACCACGCCGCAGACATACTATCCTTAAAATACTGCATTTTGCGGTAAATGTCAATACATCAAATTGCGGTATTTTATAATAACGCCGGTGATAGTATGTTTCAAAGAATACGAGACCTGCGTGAGGATCGCGACCTGACCCAAAAGCAAGTGGCGACGGTGCTCAACTGCTCCCAGCAGGTTTATTCCAATTACGAATTAGGCCAACGGGATCTGCCTACCGCTGTGCTGCTGGCACTGGCGGACTACTATGGTGTGTCTACGGATTATATTCTTGGCCGCACAAACGATCCGACTATCCAAAAATAAATATAAACACGGCAAAACGCCATCGAGTGTACCAAGGCTCGATGGCGTTTTGCCTTTTTATATCTCCCGCTGACCGCTGTACTTGGCTACGGCATAAAGGGCATACGTTCGCGCGTTGCGCTCACACAGTTGGT
>FR885370.1:5596-16286 GCA_000436335.1 Clostridium sp. CAG:217 | reverse complement strand
GTCGTTTGTAGCCGGATATAAAAAAAGCAGCCCGGTGGGCTGCTTTTTGCCATGCATTATATATTATAGGTCATTAGGGTTTGGATGAAGTGGGTATCCAGGAAATTACGCTGGTAGCCGGTGGAGAAGCCCTGGTTCTCCAGCGCGTCTACCAAGCGGCGGGAGAAGGTGTCGTACACCAGGACAAACTGCTTTTCGTCCGCCAGGTCCTGGGCCTCGGACACCAGTTGCAAAAGCTCCTGCTTTTGGGCGGCGGCGTTGCCAAAGAGCGTGAGCACCTGCACCGGTTTTTCCCTGGGGATCATCACGCCCACGATATTGCGGGTTACATTCCGGTGCGATTGGATCCGCCGGAAACGGTCGCCGGAGAGCATGGACAGGGTGCCCATGGACGGAGAGCGGTACTCCGGAGCGTTCTTGGGCAGCAGCACGCCTACCGCGTGCGCCGGATCGCTGACCAGCACGGTGCCGGTTTGGATCCAGCGGGGCAGGTTGTGCTCCATATAGCGGGTGATGAATTTTTCCCGCTTGTCCCGATCCGGACAATAATACATCATCAGCGGATGCGACAGCAGCGACGCCCCTAAGAACTCCACCAGCGGTGCTTGTTCTTTTTTATTCCAATGGGACAGCTCCATTTTTCCTCGCCCTTTCTTATGCTTCCGTCTTTTGGCTATGCTGCCGGCGCAGTTTGCGCACCACCAGCAGGAACATCACCACGCTCATGGCGGTGCACACCAGGTCGGCCACGGCCTGGGACCAGATAATGCCATCCAGACCAACCGTCTTATTCATTATAATCAACAGCGGGAAATAAATCAATCCCTGTCGGCTGAGGGACAAGATCATACTTTGGGTGCCCTTGCCCATGCCCTGGAATGAGAAGTTCAGTACGAACATACAGCCGATCACCGGACCGGAGATCATTAAGGCACGCAGCATTTTGACCCCATAGTCGATTACAGCCGGGTCGTCGATAAACACGCTGACCACCTGGCGGGTAAAGATAAAGTATATCACGGTGATTACTGTGCCCAGCACAATGTTGCAAACGCAGGAAAAGCGAATGCTGTGGCGCATACGGTCCAGTTTGTTTGCCCCGTAGCAGTAGCCCACCAGCGGCTGCACGCCTTGCGCCAGTCCCAGCTGCAGCATTACCACCAGCATATTGGCCTTCATGGTAATGCCCATGGCTGCTACCGCGTTGTCGCCGTACGCCTGCAAGAAGACATTGATCAGCATGTTGGAAATGCTCATCAGCAAACTGTTAATGGCGGCAGGCAGTCCAACGGTAATGACCCCGCGGGCAATGCCGCCCCGCACCCGATAGCGGCCGGGGCTGATGGATAAAATGGACTTGCCCCGCAAAAAGTAAATCAAGAAGAATATCACGCTGACCACATTGCCGATGACGGTGGCAATGGCAGCGCCGGCTACGCCCTGACCGGTGCCAAAGGGCATGGCCAGACCAAAGAGCTTGTCGCCCTTGTTCAAAATAAAGATCGGGTCCAGCACAATATTGACCACCTGACCGATAATGCTGCCGATCATAGATACCCTCGCGGCGCCCTCGCCCCGCACCAGGTTGCCCAGCATCACGGAGGACACAATAAAGGGAGAGCCGATGGCCACATACTTCAGATAATCGGCGGCGTAGGCAAAGGTGGCGTCCGACGCGCCCACTGCGTACAGTACCGGCTTGCGGAACACCAAAAACAGCACGGTCATTACCAGCCCAACGCCAATGGCACTGTAAACGCAAAAGCTGCTGATGGTCTTGACCCTCTCTGTCTTGCCCTCGCCCAGAGAGCGGCTGACAAAGGCGCAGCCGCCTACACCAAACAGGTTGCCGCAGGCGATAAACAGCAAAAACAGCGGCATGGTCACCGATACGGCGGCCACCATATTGGCGTTGCCGGTCTGGCCCACAAAGAATGTGTCAGCCAGGTTATAAACGATATTCACCAGCATGCCCATCATGCTGGGCAGCGCCAAAGTGCGCACGGCCCGGGGTACGCTGTAACTTTCAAAAACTTGGGTATTGTCTTTCATTGATCTTTTATGCCTTCTTCTCATAGAGCGCGTTAGCCAGGGCTGCCATTTGAGACATGGTCAGCTGTTCGGCCCGCGCGGTGGCGCTCAGTCCTAAAGATTGGAACAGCGCCGTCAGTTCTGCCTTGGGCACGCCCAGGGCGGCGTTCAAACTGTTGGCCAGGGTCTTGCGCCGCTGCAAAAAGGCGCCCTTGACCACACGGAAAAAGTAGCCCTCGTCCGTCACCTGCACCGGGGGCTGCTGCCGCCGGGTTAAGGCGATCACCGCAGAGTCTACATTGGGGCTGGGGTAAAAGCTCTCTCGCCCCACTTCAAACAAGATCTCCGCCTGCGTATAGTATTCCACCGCTGCGGACACGGCACCGCAGTCCCGGGTGCCCAGGGGAGCGCACAGGCGCTTGGCCGCCTCCAGTTGCACCATCACCACCAGCCGTTCAATAGGCAGTTCGCTTTCCAGCAGGCGCATCAGCACCGGGGTGGTAATGTAGTAGGGCAGGTTGGCGCACACCTGCATGCGGTCACAGCCGGCGAACTGGTCGGCAAACAGCGCCTGCAAGTCCATTTGCAGCACATCGCCGGGCACCACCTGCACATTGGGGCAGTCTGCCAGGGTCTCGGCCAGCACATCCGGCAGGCGGCGGTCCAGCTCCACGGCGGCTACTCGACCGCACACGGCAGACAGCTCTTTGGTGAGCACGCCGATGCCCGGCCCGATCTCCAGCACGCCGGTACGGTCGTCCGCTTCCAGTGCTGCTGCCATACGGGGACACACGGAGGGGTCAATCAAAAAGTTCTGCCCCAGCGCTTTGGAAAAAGTGAAGCCGTGACGGGTTAATATTCTCTTTATTGTATTATAATCATATAAATCCATACAACCGCTCCTCTAACGGTTGCCTATTCTACCACACTTCGGCAGAATTTACAATCATATGCTTGACTTTTTGTGCAAGTGTGCTAAAATACATCATAAGCCGCCTAACGATAGGCGGCTAAATGAATAAAAAGGAAGTGCCTGCATGGAGCTGAAACCCTGTCATCGCCGTCCGCTGCGACCGGATGAGATCGGTCCTCGGGTGATGGAACTCTCTAAATATTTGCGCAAGAATTTTAATGCCGCCGTAGCGGAGCAGGGCCTGTTTTCCGGCCAGCAGGATATATTGCTGCTGCTGATTCGCCAGCCGGGCATGACCCTGGGCCAGCTGAGCCGTGCCCTGGGGGTGGCCAGCGCTACCGCCTCCGTGTCTGTCAAGCGCATGGAAAAGGCCGGGTTTATTGAAAAGCGGGTGGACGAAAAGGACGCCCGGATTGTGCGGCTGTATCCCACTTCGGTGGCGGAGGACGCGCCGAAAAAGATTCACCAAAAAATGAACGCCATGGAGCAGGTGCTCACCGCCGGTATGAGCCAGGAGCAGGTACTGACTCTGGCCGGCCTGTTGGAGCGTGCGCTGCAAAATGTGGGCAAAGAAAACCCGTAAGTGTGAAAGATAGAGAAGAAAACGGAAAGGAGAACCGAATGTTAAAGAAGTTATCCAAATATATGAAAGGGCTGTGGGGACTGGCAGCCATCAGCGCCGCCGGTATGATTGTAGAGGCTATCTGTGAGCTGGCACTGCCGTCCCTTGCCAACAGCATTTATCAAAAGGTGGACACCGCCGCCTCGCCGGAGAGCGTGCGTACTGCGGTGATCCTCAGCGGCTTGGGCATGCTGGCGCTGGCACTGTTAGGCCTTTTTGGCGGCGTGGTGACCATGAAAACCTCCGCCAATGTGAGCCAGCGGTTTGCCTACCGGCTGCGGGGGGATATGTACCGCAAGATCAGCCATTTTTCCTTTAAGAACATTGACCAGTTCTCTACTGCGTCGCTGACTACCCGTATGACCAACGATGTGACCACCTTGCAGAATGTGGTGATGATGTGCCTGCGGATTTTAGTGCGTGTGCCGGCGTTGGCGGTGGTGGCCGCCTGCTTTGCGGCGTCCATCAATCCCAGAATGAGCGCTATGCTGTTGATCTTGCTGCCGATTTTGATAGTGGTGGTGGCCTGCATTTTGAAGTTCGGCTTCCCTATGTTCCAAAAAATGCAGAAGAAGATCGACAACGTAAATCGGGTGGTGCAGGAAAACTTAATCGGTATGCGTGTGGTCAAGGCCTATGTGCGGGAGGACCGGGAGAAAGAGAAATTCCATGACGCTTCCGATGATTTGGCCGCCCAGGGCGCCAAGGCAGCGGGCCTGATTGTGACGGTGATGCCGGTGATGATGCTGATGCTCAACGCCGTAGTGGTCTTTGTGTATTATAAAGGTGCTTTAGAGGCCAACGCCGGCGTGATGGAAGTGGGCCAAATCTCCGTCTTTGCCTCTTATGTGATTCAAATTCTGATGAATTTGATGATGATCTCCATGATGCTGTTGCAGCTGGCTCGTGGTAAAGCCTGCGGCGACCGTGTGGTGGAGGTGCTGGATACAGAAATTGACATTACCAATCCGCAGAACCCCTATTTGCCGGAGAACCCCAAGGGGGGCGTAGAGTTCCGGGATGTGAGCTTTAAGTATAATACGGAGGGCCACGGGGACGATATTTTGGAGCATATCAGTTTTACCGCCAAGCCCGGCCAGATCATCGGTATTGTAGGCGGCACCGGCTGCGGCAAGAGCAGTTTGGTGAACCTGATCCCCCGGCTGTATGACGCCACCCAAGGGCAGGTGCTCATTGACGGGGTGGATGTGCGTAAGTACGACCTGACCGCTTTGCGGGAGATGATTGGCGTGGTGCTGCAAAAGAATGTACTTTTTAGTGGCACCATTAAGGAGAATATCCGCTGGGGTAAGAAAGACGCCACGGACGAGGAGATTGTGGCGGCTTGTCAGGCGGCGCAGGCCCATGACTTTGTGCTGGCCCAGCCCAAGGGGTACGATACGGATTTGAGCCAGGGTGGGCTGAATCTGAGCGGCGGTCAAAAGCAGCGGCTTTGCATTGCCCGCGCCATGATCAAGCACCCGAAAATTTTGATCCTGGATGACTCCACCTCCGCCGTAGATACGGCAACGGAGGCCAAAATTCGGGAGAGCTTCTATAAAGATTTTAAGGACACCACCGTGTTCATTATTGCCCAGCGGGTCAGCTCCGTGCAGGCTGCGGACCAGATCCTGGTACTGGACGACGGCCAAATCAAGGGGATCGGTACCCATGAGCAGCTGCTGGCCGACAACGAGATCTATAAGGAGATCGTGACCACACAGGCGAAAGGAGTGAGCGAATAATGCCGGGTCCCAGAAGAACGGATTTTAAGAAACCCAAGAATGCCAAAAAGACCTTTGGCCGCATTTTGCAGTATGCGGGCAAGAGCAAATTTATGTTGCTGGCGGTATTCGTGATGCTCATTGCCAGCACGGTATGCTCCGTAGGCGCCTCCTACTGGCTGAAGCCTATTTTGAACGACATTGATGCCTCCATCCGGGCAGGCAATTTTGCCACCGTGGGTGTGCAAAGCCTAATGCGTAACCTGGCCATTGTGTCGGCGCTGTACATTGGCGCGTCCCTTTGTACGTACATTCAAAGCAAGGTGATGGTCAAGATCGCCTACAAGACCACCAACCTGATCCGCAAGGAGCTGTTTGACCACATGCAGACCCTGCCCCTGCGGTTCTTTGACACCCAGACCCACGGCGAGATCATGAGCCGCTACACCAATGATGTGGATAATATTCAGATGATGCTGGAGCAGTCTATGGTGCAGCTGGTGTCCTCCGCCTTTACCTTTGTGGGCATTGTGGTGATGATGATTGCCCTGAGTCCGCCGCTGTTTTGTATTTCGCTGGTGTTTATGATTATTATGCTGGTGACGGTATCTAAGATCGGCAAAAAGAGCAAGCATTACTTTCAGGCGCAGCAGGCCAATTTGGGCCAAATGAACGGCAATATTGAGGAGTCCGTTGAGGGCATGCGGGTCATCAAGGTATTTAACCATGAGGACCAGGCCATTGCGGGCTTTGACCAGTACAACGAGGCGTTTCGCTCTGCGGCCACCAACGCCAACTTTTATGCGGGGCTGATGGGCCCGGTGTCCAACGGAATCAACAACGCCGGTTATGCCCTGATCGCTTTGTTCGGCGGGCTGCTGGCCCTGACCGGGCGGCTGGACATCGGCACATTCTTTACTTTCCTCAGCTATGCCAAGCAATTTACGCAACCCATTAACCAGATCGCCAATCAGATGAACACGATCTTTTCCGCTCTGGCCGGTGCGGAGCGGGTGTTTGAGATGATGGACACTGCCTCCGAAGAGGACCAGGGCACCGTGACTTTGACGGTAACCGGTGCCGGGGAGGAGAAACGGTGGTACTGGCAGGACGGCGACCGCCGGGTGCCGGTGCATGGGGCTGTGGAGTTCCACCATGTGACCTTTGCCTATGTGCCGGAGAAGGTGGTGCTCCATGATATTAGCCTGTACGCCAAAGAGGGGCAGAAGATCGCATTTGTAGGCTCCACCGGCGCAGGCAAGACCACCATTACCAATTTGATCAATCGGTTTTATGATATTCAGGAGGGCACCATCACCTATGATGGTATTGACATTTGCCGGATCAAAAAGGACGATTTGCGCCGTAGTTTGGCGATGGTGCTGCAAGACACCCACCTGTTTACCGGTACGGTGATGGAGAATATCCGTTACGGTCGGCTGGATGCCACCGACGAGGAGTGCATTGCCGCAGCCAAGCTGGCCTCTGCCCATTCCTTTATCCGGCGGTTGCCGGAGGGCTATCAGACCATGCTCACCGGCGACGGCGGCAACCTGAGCCAGGGTCAGCGCCAGCTGCTGGCGATTGCCCGGGCGGCAGTGGCAGACCCGCCGGTGATGGTACTGGACGAGGCCACCTCCTCCATTGATACGCGCACAGAGAAGCACATTGAGCACGGTATGGATCGGCTGATGGCCGGCAAGACCACCTTTGTGATCGCCCACCGGCTCTCCACGGTGCGGGAGTCTAACGCGATTATGGTGCTGGAGGACGGCCGCATTATCGAGCGGGGCGACCACAACGCCTTGATGGCCCAGCAGGGTCGCTATTACCAGCTGTGCACCGGCAAGGCCAAACTCAGTTAAATACAATTTCATTCGGTAGGGTGCGGTGCGATACTGCACTCGCTACGAAACAGTCCCCCGGACTGTTTCTCCCAAACGCTGACGCATTTGGAGCCTCGTGTCTCTTGCACTGTGTGCAATTCACTCATCGCACCCTACAAATATTTAACCTTTCTGCCTCCCTTGTAAAGGGAGGTGGATGCGAGTTTGCGAGCAGACGGAGGGATTATATATTTATCCTCTCAGCCACTTCGTGACAGCTCCCCTTAATGAAAATAAGGGGAGCCTTTTTGTTTGTAAAGGCCGTGGGATTCGCTCTTGTTTTTTTTACATTTGTCGTATTTCGTTAAAAATTTGGGCAAAGGGTGAAGTTCGGCTATTGGAAAACCGTGTGTCGGTGCTACAATGAGGGCAGAAAGGAAGTGGCACTATGAACAAAGTGCTGGACAAATTCTTTACCAAAGCGGACAACGGCACCGTGCGGCTATATGATTACGATGTGACCCATTTGTGGCTGGCGGGGCTGGTGTATGCCCATATCGGCTACTGGGTGGAGAACCTGTTTCGCCTGGTGTCTAAGGGCGTTTTGGACTCCCGCAATCAGCTGCTGCCCTTCCTGTTTTGCTACACCATTGCCATGTGGGCCATGTACCTGGCTTTGGGCACCACCAATCACCCGCGCTTCTTCAGCCACCGGGTACTGGAGGGCAACACCCGCCGGGATAAAATATTGGCACGGATCTACTATTTTACTGTGGTGTTCCTGTTTGTCTTTTTCGGCGAGATCGTGGTGGGCAGCATTTTTGAGCAGGTGTCCGGCATCTCCCTGTGGGATTACAGCGGGATCCCCCTGCATGTGACCAAGTACACCAGCATTCCTACCTGCACCGCCATGAGTCTGGGCGTGGCTGTCATTATGGGCAACTTCTTTGAGGGACTGATGAAGAAAATTCAGCGTATTCCCTACCGCACCACGGTGCAGCTGGACTATGTACTGGGGACGCTGATTCTGGTGGACTGGCTCATTATGATGGTGAGCATCAATGTGTTTAAGAAAGCGCCGGCTTACTGGTCCTTGCAGCTGTTAAGCTTCAAAGATCTGTTGGCGCTCTTTATAAAATAACAATAAACAACCTCCTGTGTGCTTTGCTTTTTGCCACCGATTATGGTATAGTGAGTGGACAGGGGGTTTGTTATGCCGAATTTTACCAAGCTAGCCATTCAGCAGTCCTTTCTGCGGCTTCTGAGCCAAAGACCCATTACCAAGATTACGGTTAAGGATATTGTGGAGGACTGCGGCATCAACCGCAATTCGTTCTACTACCATTTTCAGGACCTGCCCCAACTGCTGGAAACGGTGATCATAGAAAGCGCAGACGAGATCATCTCCCGCATACCGGAGAGCTTTTCTCTGGAAGAGGGACTGACGACGGTGCTGGAGCGGCTGGTGGAGAACAAGCGGGCCATTCGCAACATTTGGGCGTCGCCGGATCGGGCGTTTTACGAGCAGAATTTAATGCGGGTGTGCAATTATGTGGTCAGCCGCTATATTGCCTGCCGCTCGGTGGACCTGCTGCGCACCCTGCCGGAGGAGGAGCTGGCGCTTCTTGTGGATTTTTGCCAGTGCGAGCTGTTCGGTCAGGTGACCAACTGGCTCAATCAAAATATGGTCTATGATATTGTGGCGCATGTGCAGGCGCTGTGCCGGCTGTTCGAGGGCAGTATTGCCCAGGCGCTGGAGGCAGCGCCAATGGAGGCGTAAGAAATTTTTTGTTCACAAATGCGGCTACATTTTGTGCTCGGTGGCAGCCCGGTGCGCCCACAGCCCCAAGGGATAGCAACTGTGGCGCGTGGCACGGTTTTGTGGGTCAAAGAATTTTGAAAAAAGGCTTTACAAGCGATTACCAAAATGATATAATCAGAAATGAAGTTAGAATATCTATGGCAGAACTATATTCTCAAAGAGGTGTATGAAAATGAAAAAGATTCTTTCCATCCTGCTGGCTGCTATGCTGGCGTTCTCTGCACTGGGTGCCACTTCCATGATGGCTTTCGCTGCGTCTAACACCGTGGCCAGCCCGGAGCACACCACCAGAGACAATGACAAGATCGGCCAGGTAAACGGTAAGGTCAGCGACGATGTGGACTATGAGGTAGATCCCACCGATCCCACCAAGATCAGCTTTACCTACACCGGCAACGGCGACTTCCAGAATTGGCAGTTCCCGGGCATGACCGAGGGCAAGGACTACAAGGTGATCTCCGTAGACGGCAACACCATCACCATTCAGCTGATCAACGGCTATGAGGGCGATGTAATTGGTAACGCCATCGTAAAGTTCCAGGGTGAGACCACCACCAAGAAGGCGCCCCGGAAGGACAAAAAGAGCCGTTCTCCCAAAACCGGCGCAACCATGGCTACCGGCCTTGCACTTGCCGGCGCAGGTGCAGCAGTTCTGGCTGCCATGAAGAAAAAACAGGACGCTGAATAAGACGAACTGCAAAAGCCTGTTTGCCATACGGTAAACAGGCTTTTTTTAATGAAATACGGCGACAATACCAAGGAGCGACACCCAAGCAATGGATAATCAAAAAGAACCGAAAAAAGAGGAGAAGCGCAACACCGGGCGGGTCATACTGCTGATCATTGCCTTGGTGTGCCTGATTGCCGGGCTGGCCTATATCGGTGTGGATCTGTACCAGCAGTACACCGCCCGCCAGGAGGATCGGCGCAGCCAGAGTATGGTAACGGAAGCGCCCAGTACCACCGGCGAGAGCAAAAAGCCCACCAATCCGGTAAATTTCAAAAAGCTGCAAAGCCAAAACGACGAAATTTACGCTTGGATCCAGGTAGACGGTACCGAGGTGAACTATCCCATTGTGCAAAGCACGGTGGACGATGAGTTTTACCTGACCCACAGTGCCTATGATAAAAGCTGGCTGGCCAGCGGTGCCGTGTTTACCCAGTCGCAGAACACAACCACCTTTAACGACTCGGTGACCTTGGTGTACGGTCATAACGGCTTTAGCGAGAGTATGTTTACCTCACTGCATAAGTTTGAGGACAAGTCTTTCTTTGACAGCCACCCGTATTTTTACATTTATATGCCCGGCCACAAGCTGACCTACCAGATCATTTCTGCCTTTAAGTACGATGATCGGCATATTATGAACAGCTTTTCTTTCCAAGATGTGACGGTGCGCAGTGATTTCTTTGCCATGCTGCAAAATCCGGATTCTGCCTTGAAGAATGTGCGCACGGACCTAAAGACCACTGTGGATAAGGACAGCCATGTGGTGATCCTGTCCACCTGCTTTACCGGCACCAGCCAGCGGAGCAGCAGATACCTTGTAAGCGGAGTGTTACTGAAGAATGAAGAAACCGATTGATCCCAATTTGGAGCGCTTTGAAGACAGCGTGTTCTCCCTAACCGGTGGCGATGATACCCCCGGCGTAAGTTACCGCGCGCCTCAATTTGAAATGAAAGAGACTTCGGCTGCTGCAACCCCCGGCGAGTACCACGCCTCGGAGAACCACCGCCAGCGGGCGGAGGCC
>FR885370.1:0-5460 GCA_000436335.1 Clostridium sp. CAG:217 | reverse complement strand
ATCACCATCATCACCGGCGCCATCGGTTGCCCAAGGGCGCCCGGGTGGTGATTGGTATTTTGGTGGCACTGTTGATTATCGTTGCCCTTGTGGTGGGTGCGTTCCTGATCCTGAACTACGACGGCGAGAAGAAGATGACCAATACGACTGCCACCACCGACTACCAGGAGACCATTGAGTATAAGGGTCACACCTATGTGTATAACGAGAATGTGGTGACCATGGCGTTCCTGGGTGTAGACAAGCGAGAGCTGGGCAAGGCGGAGAACCATACTTCCACAAATGGTATGGCGGATACGGATATTGTGGTTGCCATTGACAAGGTCAGCGGCAAAACCTCAATGATCGCCGTGCCCCGCGACACCATGGTGGATGTGGATGTGTTTGACAAGGACGGCAATTTCAAAAAGACCAAGGAAATGGAGCTTTGTATTGCCTATGCTTACGGCGACGGCTTCGGCACCTCCTGCAAGAATGTGACCAAGTCTATCAGCCGTATTCTCTACAATGTGCCCATCGATAAGTATTTTGCCTTGGATCTGAACGGGATCCAGCCCATTAACGACTCTATTGGCGGGGTGAAGGTGCAGTCCCTCTACGATCTACCGGACTACGGGGTCAAGAAGGGCGACACTGTGCACCTGACCGGTGACCTTACCGAGGCCTATGTGCGTACCCGTGATATGGATAACCTGAACGCTTCCTTAAATCGTACCCAGCGCCAGGTGCAGTACCTGAACGCCTTTGCGGACAAAGTGCGAGGCAGCGTCACCTCAGATTTCAGCGTCATTACCAATTTGTACAATACCGCTTCCGATTATTGCACCACGGATCTGACTGTGTCCAATGTGACTTACCTTGGCTCCTTGCTGCTGCAAAAGGGCGTTACCGACTTCCAGTCCTATACCTTGGAGGGGAAGATGAAAGCGGTGGACAATAAGGAATTCAAGAATTATGTGTACGCCGGTTTTTACCCGGATAAAGACAGTTTAATGCAGACGGTGCTGGATGTGTTTTACACCCGGATCCGTTAAGGTCGAAAAAGTGGGGGCTCTGTGGAACAGGGTCCCTTTTTGCCACTTATAAATTTAGAAAAACTATTGAACAGCCGCCGTTTAAGTGTTAAAATACAGATGAAATCTTTTTGAAGGAGTTATCATTATGGACCAAGCAACCAAAAAGGCGCTCCAGATCTACGCCGCCAAGATCCGTCTGGGCATTGTAGACAGTACCAACAGCGCCAAATCCGGGCACCCCGGCGGCAGTTTGTCCTCCGCGGATGTGTTCGCATATTTGTATGGCAAAGAAATGCGTGTGGATCCCAAGAACCCCAAGTGGGCGGATCGTGACCGCTTTGTTTTGTCTAAGGGTCATTGCGCCCCCGGTCTGTACAGCGCCCTGGCATACAAGGGCTTTTTCCCGCCGGAGGACCTGACCACCCTGCGCCATATTGGCTCTTATTTACAGGGTCACCCCAATATGAACACGGTGCCCGGCGTGGATATGAGCACCGGCTCTTTGGGTCAGGGCATCAGCGCCGCCTGCGGTATGGCCAAGGGCGCCAAGTTCCTGGGCAAGGATGATATTCGGGTGTACACCCTTTTGGGCGACGGTGAGATCGAGGAGGGCCAGGTTTGGGAGGCCATGATGTTTGCCAACCAGTACCACCTGGATAACCTGTGCGTGATCATTGACTGGAACGGCTTGCAGATCGACGGTCTGTGCAAAGATGTGATGTGCGCCGAGCCGATTGATGAGAAAGTAAAGGCCTTTGGCTTTGATGTGGTCACCGTTGACGGCAATGATTTTGACCAGCTGGAGAGCGCTTTTGATGCCTTCCATAAGAGCACCAAGCCCTTCTGCATTTTGATGAAGACGGTGAAGGGCAAGGGCGTGTCCTTTATGGAGAACGAGTGCGGTTGGCACGGCAAGGCCACCAACCCGGAGGAATACAAAACGGCAATGGCAGAGTTGACTGCCAAGCTGCAGGAATTGGAGGCGTAACCATGGCAGAAGTAAAGAAGATCGCAACTCGCGAGAGCTACGGCAACGCCTTAAAGGAACTGGCTGCAGGCGGCGCAGATAACCTGGTGGTGTTGGACGCAGACCTGGCCGGCGCAACCAAGACCGGCATTTTTAAGAAAGCTTATCCAGATCGCCACTTTAACTGCGGCATTGCTGAGGCGGATATGATGAGCGTGGCCGCCGGTTTGTCTACCATGGGGCTGGTACCCTTTGCGTCCAGCTTTGCCATGTTCGCTGCCGGTCGTGCCTTTGAGCAGGTGCGCAACAGCATCGGCTATCCCCATTTGAATGTAAAGATTGGTGCTACCCACGCCGGGATCAGCGTTGGCGAGGACGGCGCGTCCCACCAGTGCTGTGAGGACTTTGCCCTGATGCGGGTGATCCCCGGCATGACCGTGATTTGTCCGGCAGACGATGTGGAGGCACGGCAGGTGGTCAAGGCCGCCTATGAGATGGAGGGCCCGGTGTATATGCGCTTTGCCCGCCTGGCAACCGAGGTGTTCCACAACGAGGATTATCAGTTTGAAATCGGCAAGGCCGAGGTAATCCGTGCGGGCAGCGATGTGTCCATCATTGCCTGCGGTCTGATGGTGCCGGAGGCTATGGCTGCCGCAGAGCAGCTGGNNNCTGCCGCAGAGCAGCTGGCCGCCAAGGGCATTTCTGCCGAGGTGATCAATATGGCTACCATTAAGCCCTTGGACGAGGCTGCCGTTTTGGCAACTGCCAAGAAGACCGGCAAGGTCATCACCGTAGAGGAGCACAGCATTATCGGCGGTTTGGGCGAGGCCGTTTGCTCCGTGCTCAGCGAGCAGCTGCCCACGCCTGTGCGCCGTATCGGCGTTAACGACGAGTTTGGCCACAGCGGCCCCGGTGCAGATCTGCTGGTGCAGTTTGGCTTGTGCGCCGACCATATTGCCCAGGTGGCTGCCGACTTTGTAAAATAAAATCAAGTCCAAAAATACCGCTTGCGACCTCGAGCCGCAGGCGGTTTTTTGTTGCAAAACGGTCGGTTCTATGCTACTATGAGCTTGCAGGCATATACTGTTATTGCAGTTTGGCATACAAGGAGGAATTTTTATGAAACTTGCCATCGTGATTCTTGTTGTGGTGGTACTGCTGGTGCTGTGGCTGGCAGGCACTTACAACGGCTTAGTGAAGAAGAAAAACGCTGTGGAGGAGGCGTTCTCCACCATGGATGTGTACCTGAAAAAGCGGTGGGATCTGATCCCGAATTTGGTGAATACTGTAAAGGGCTACGCCGCTCATGAGGCCCAGACTTTGCAAAATGTGGTCACCGCTCGTGCAGGCAGCTATGCTGCCCTGTCCACGGAGGAGAAGTTGAAAGCCAATGCAGAGCTTTCCGGCGCCATTGCCGGGTTCTCTGCCGTGGTGGAGCAGTACCCGGACTTAAAGGCCAACCAAAATTTTTTGGATCTGCAAAACCAGCTGCGCCAGGTGGAGGCAGATATTGCCAACGCCCGCAAGTATTATAACGCTACGGTCAAGCAGTTGAACAACAAGATTGAAATGTTCCCGTCCAATATTGTGGCCGGTCTGTTCCGTTTTGAAAAGCGCAGTATGTATCTGGTGGACGACGCCGCCCAGCGGGAGAATGTAAAGGTAGAATTCTGATGAAGAAGATCATCACTTTGCTGCTGGCACTGGTGCTGCCCCTGTGCGCCCCGATTTACGCCCTGGCAGCCACGCCGGACGAGTCCGATTTTTTGTCCCAGTACGCCCAGGAGCCCTATGTGGTCACCGACTGCCAAATGCAAGTGGTGGTCAGTGAATACAATGTGCTGGCGGTAACGGAGACCTATCAGGTGTATTTTAATGAAGCACGCCACGGCATTTATCGCTACCTGCCCCTGCGCAACCAGTTGACCCGTACGGACGGCTCTACCGCCGTGGTCACTGCCCGGGTCAGTCATGTGGACACCGGTGCGGACGAATGCAGCCATGAGGTCAGCAACGACAAGTATGTGCTGCGCCTGGGCAGCGAGGATGAGACCATCACCGGCCCCCACACCTATACCATTCGCTACAACTACGACTTGGGGCTGGACACGGTAAAGAACGCGGACGAGCTGTATTATAATCTGGTGGGCACCGGGTGGGACACCTATATCCGCCGGGTGCAGTTCTCAGTGACTATGCCGAAGGATTTTGACCCGGCCAAGCTGGGTCTGAGCACCGGCAGCTATGGCACCTCCGGAACCCAAAATGTAACCTACACCGTGCAGGACCGTACCATCAGCGGCACGGTTACGCAGGCGCTGGCACCGGGTGAGGGGCTGACCTTGCGCCTGATCCTGCCGGATGGGTATTTTAAGTTCGATAATACCAAGTATAACCTGACCATTGCTATGATCGCCGTTTTGCCGGCGCTGGCAGCGCTGATCGTGCTGGTACTGTTTTTGAAGTTCGGCCGGGATAAGCGCTATGCGCCCACGGTGGAGTTTTATCCGCCGAAAGGACTGAACAGCGCGGAGGTGGGTCTGTGGTACAAGGGCAAGGCCACCAATGAGATGGTGCTGTCCCTGCTGGTGTACCTGGCGCAGCGCAATCATATTGCGATTCACCCCGGCAAGCGCAAGCGAGACTTTGTGCTCACCAAATGCCATGGCTATGTGGGGCAGGATACCAACTTAGCCGTATTTATGGACGGTCTGTTCCCCGACGGTCGCACCCGCACAGATAATAAACAGCTGAAAAACCATTTTTATGAAACGGTGGGCACCATACGGGCCGACCTGAACAGTACGGAGAGCCGCAGTCGCTTTTTTGACAAAACCAGTATTTATTTGAAGTTGTTGTCCTTTGTACTGCTGGCGCTGAGCGCAGCCGGCGGCGCCTATTTCAGCCACCGGGCGCTGGGCGACTCTCTGACTTTGGCGCCGAGTATTCTCTATGCTATGCTGGCGGGCACCCTGTGTCTGGCGCTGGGGCTGATCCCCGCTTGCTGTATGCTGCGGCGCACGGATGAGGGCGCCAAAACCCTGGCACAGATCCAGGGCTTTCGCAGCTTTTTGGTAACGGCGGAGAAAGAGAAGTTAGAGGCGCTGGTGGAGCAGGACCCGGAGTATTTCTATCATATTCTGCCCTATACTTACGCCCTTGGGGTCAGCGACAAGTGGATCAAGAAGTTCGAGTCCATCGCCATGCAGCCGCCTCGGTGGTATAACGGGACCGATGTGTGGAGCTATGTGCTTTTTGATCGTATGTTGCGGGATACCCTGCGGGCAGCCAACGACAGTATGGTTTCTCAGCCCGGCGGCAAAGCCGGTTCCTTTGTGAGCGGAGGCGGTGGCTTTACCGGCGGCGGTGTTGGCGGCGGAGGCGGCGGCAGCTGGTAAAACCGCTTGCTGTTGTCTGTTGTAAAGGCAGGCGCTGCCGGAGGAATGGATGTACGCGCTACGAAAGAATAAATACAAA
>FR885369.1 GCA_000436335.1 Clostridium sp. CAG:217 | reverse complement strand
GCTCTTCTCTCGAGCGCTTGATAACTATACCACAACTTGCCGCAAATGTCAACATCTTTTTTCAAGTTTTTCATTTTTTTAACAGCGGCGGGATCGAAACAATCAAGCGTCCGCGCCTTGCTGTCGGCTGCGCTGCGGTTAAGCAACGTGTGATATTATAGCGCGCCGATCAGCAAATGTCAAGACCCAATTTCAACTTTTTTTACCGGGTTGCAATTCCGTGCTCAATTTGCTATAATGGCTAAACGATATATATAATGTATAAGGAGGGATCTGCAATGCCCATTCGTATTGATAACGAATTACCGGCGAAGCAAAGCTTGGAAATCGAGAATATCTTTGTCATGAGCAACAAGCGCGCGGACACGCAAGACATCCGCCCCCTGCATATCATTATATTAAATTTGATGCCCACCAAGATCGACACGGAGACCCAGCTGCTGCGTCTGCTGAGCAACACGCCGCTGCAAGTGAATGTGGACTTTCTGCAGGTGAGCAGTCATACTGCCAAGCATACCTCTAAAAGTCACATGGACAAGTTCTACTACACCTTTGATCAGATAAAGGACAGGAAATACGACGGTATGATCATCACCGGTGCGCCGGTGGAGCAAATGCCCTTTGAGGAAGTGGACTACTGGGACGAGCTTTGCCGGATCATGGATTGGACAAAGACCAATGTATATAGCACCTTTCATATTTGCTGGGGCGCGCAAGCGGGGCTGTACTACCGCTACGGTATTCCAAAGCACCCGCTCAGCAAAAAGATGTTCGGCGTATTCCCTCACCGCAGTTTAGATGTGACCCATCCACTGATGCGGGGACTGGATGATGTGTTTTACATTCCCCACTCCCGGCATACGGAAATTCTGCGGCAAGACATTGCCCAGGTAAAGGACTTGCAGATCCTGGCATACAGTGATATTGCCGGTGTCTGTCTGCTGTCCGATATGGAGTGCCGCAACTTCTTCTCTACCGGGCACAGTGAATACGACCGAGATACACTGGCCAAAGAATATTTTCGGGACAAGAGCAAAGGACTGGACATTGACAGGCCCTACAACTACTTTCCCCACGATGATGAGAACCTGGTGCCCTTGGTCAGCTGGAAAAGTACAGCCAGCCTGATTTTTTCTAACTGGCTCAACTATTTCGTTTACCAACGCACACCCTACGACATCAGCACACTATAACATAAGTAACAAAGACCGCTGTGGAGAACACAGCGGTCTTTTTCTATGATCAATATTATCTTTAGAATAGAAAACACATAGAAAAACAGCCCACCTGAAAAAGGTGGGCTGTATGTAATTACTTAAACAGGTAATTGGTGTTGTTAAAGGTCAGCGGCTGGTACTCGCCATTATGTGCATAGTACACAGCAGACAACTTAACAGCCACAGCAAAAGTCTTGCCGGAGCAGCTAAACACATAGCAATCTGCGCCGTTAACAGTAACTACCTTATTGTTGTAAGAGATAGAACTGCTGGACGGATCCGCACTATAACCAACCTCCTGCCAGTTATCGTGAATGGTCTGCTTCAGCAGCAGCTTCGCATCCGCAATGCTGTAATCCGGCGTGGTTGTGATCTTATGCGGGTTGGAATACGCATCGTAAGTCTGAGCCACTTTTGTTCCCTCTTCCGCAGCCGTCGTTTCCTGGGCGGGATTGTAAACAAACGCGCCAAAACGAACGATAAAGTAGATCAAGAACCAAATGAGCAGGATCAGGATCACAATCAGAACGATCTTGCCGCCCTTTTTCTCCGGTCTTGCCGCCATCTCGTCCTGAGACGGTGTGGGGATCGGAACGAAAGGTTTACCCTTCTTAGCGCACTTCTTTTCCAGCTTAGCATTCTTCTTGTCGATCTTCTTGACCAACTTAGCGTATGCCTTCTGGCCGGCCTTCTCTGCTTTGATCTCTCCCTTAGTCTGGAAAGCATCGATGGTCGGAATGGCAATGGCGGTAAATGCTTTGCCGCCTGCGGCCGCTTTCTTTTCCCCTTTTTCGTTTTTCTTCGTAGTTTCTTTTACGAATTTCTCATAAGCCTTTGCATGCTTCTTTTCCGCTTTGGCGTTTGCCTTAGCAAGTGCCTTTTCAGCCTTTGCTTCTCTCTTGGCCGCCTTCGCTTCTTTCTTAGCAAGCTTCTTTTCTTTACTCAAGGCAGTACCCTCCTTATAAGTATAGTAGTAGTATATCATCTTGTTGCTCAAATTTCAACAAAAAAATGCAAGCAAATGCGAGATTTTTATGAACAAACTGTAAACATTAGTACGCCGGCAGCATACAGTACACAAGATTTGGTAGTAAGCAGCGGTGCGTTATGCCTATATATGATCCGGATAGCGGTGAGCGGTAATGGTGCCGTCCTTCACTTCCAGTCGGCAAATGCGGGCGTTGCGGCGGTCGCCTTCAAAGCCGTCGTCCTCCACATTACGGGCGTGGTACACCGCGTACCATACACCATCCTTCTTGATCACGCTGTGATGACCGGTGCCTTCCTCCCAATCATTGGCGCGAATCACCGGTGCATAGGTATGGTCATCCGGCACCTTTTCAAACTTGATTTTGGTCAGATCCGTTTCGTCTGTCTTAGCTCGGGCGTATCCTATATAATAGGTAGGCTGTAAGTAGCAGTTGCCGCTGTACATTACATACTGCCAGTCCCCCTCCCGAAAGTAGCAGGCACCCTCAATGGTGTGCCAGTGCTGGCCTTTCTTGTACCGATCCCGCCGGAAGATCTCCTCGTCCAGGGTGGGCACCACCACCGGCACCGGGTGTCCTGCCGGGGTATACGGATCCAGCATCTTATCCACCACAATATAAGTGCCAATCCGGTCGCCCTCAAATGTATTGGTAGAATAGAACAAATACAGGCCGCTCTCGTTCTGCACAATCTGGGAGTCAATGGAAAAGGGATGCAAAATCTGCTTCTCCTGTCCAAAGGGGCCGAGGGGATTATCCGCCTGACTGACAAACAGTGCCTCCCGATGACCGCCCTGATCCGGAGTATCGCCAAAGAACTCATAAGAACAATACATATAATATGTACCATCCAGTTCAATAACGCTGGGCGCCCAGAAGTTATGCTCCCCGGGCACGGTAAACACCATACCGTGAAATTGCCAACCGGTGAGCAGATCATCCGAGCTGTAAGCGTAAATGCCATCATCGCCGGTGGTATAAATGTAATATCGACCGCCACTTTCCAGAATAAACGGATCTGCCTGACCGATATAATTCTCTTTTTTTGTTTCTAACAGCTGCATAAGTGCGCTCCTTCTTCAAAAATCAGCACCATTATACACGCTGGCGCGGTCTTTGCCTACCGGTATGGACCAAATTCTTAAAATTCAGTACAGTGCACAAAAAAGTGCCAAAGAATTTGTGCAATAAGGCAGGAATCAGGCGAAATTTTGCCGTGGAATTGCAAATTGTCAACTTATTTTATGATTATGGTTGACATTTACGCAAAATCAAGGCATAATAGTACAAAATTCAATGCGAGGTAAAAAGTATGTCAGAAACAACCGCAGCTGCCGAAAGCAGCAAGAAGAAGAAAAAACTCCGCACGGTAGACATTGCCTATATCGGTCTGTTTGCCGCACTGATCGCTGTGTGCGCCCAGATCGCCGTGCCCATGACCGTGTCCTTTACCATGCAGACCTTTGCCGTTTGCCTGTGCGCCGGACTGCTGGGGTGGAAGCGCTCCACCGTGTCCGTAATCGTGTACATTCTGCTGGGTATGGTAGGACTGCCCATCTTTACCGGGTATGGTAGGCCTGCCCAGCTTTACCGGGTTAAAAAGCGGCGTGGCAGCCATTACCGGTCCCACCGGCGGCTACATTGTCGGCTTTGTCCTGACCGCACTGATCACCGGCGCTTTGGTGCAAAAGTTCGGTCACAAGTTTTGGCAGTTGATCCTGTTTATGGTAATCGGCCTGACTGTATGCTACGCCTTTGGCACCGTGTGGTTCATCATTGCTTACAAAGCCACATTAAAAGCGGCGCTGGCCACCTGCGTGGTGCCATTCCTGCTGCCGGAGTGCGGCAAGATCCTGCTGGCAGCCCTACTTACCAATCGGCTGATTCGCTTTGTAAAATAAATCTTAAACGACATAAAGAAACGCAAGGTGCGAAATACACCTTGCGTTTTTTACTATCTTATACTGCGTAAAGCATTTGCAACAGGCGCTTTCCCGTCGCAGTGGTGAACAGCTTTTCTCTGCCGACTTGCACGGCTTCTTCGGAAAGCCCCTCCTCATACGCATTCACCAAAAAGTCCGCCTCAATTAAAATGCGCAAAGTCAATCGGTCCACACCGGTGTAGGTATGGTGTCTGGCCACCAGATCACAAACTTCTTCCACAAAATCCTTTGGCCAGTCTGCAAGCAGTTGGCATACCACCGGTGGGCCCTCCAGCTCTTGGTATTTACCGGCAGAGGAACCGTAATGCAGTTCCGCATTGTGAATACCAATATCATGAAGTGCAGCGGCTGTCAGCAATACGCACCGCTGCCCGTCGTGCAAATGCTCCCCATCGGCGATCATTTCGGCAAAAGTATACACCTTGATCAAATGCTGTATCCGCTTGGGATCTCCGGCATCATATTGCAGGGCACGGCGCAACGCTTCTCTCGGATCGTTCAAAGGGCTCATTTCTCTGCCTTGACCGCGTCATACTGCTCCAGCACCTCTTTGTCCGGCGCAGGGGTGCACAGGGACACCACCACATTCACCAGCAGACCAAACAGGAACGCAGGCAGCAGCTCGTAAATCTTCAAAACCGGTGCCAGATCGGCAATGCAATACTTCCACAGGAACACCATTACCGCGCCGGCGATCATACCGGCCACAGCGCCGTAACGGTTGGAGCGCCGCCAAAACAGCGCCAGCAGCATTACCGGACCAAAGGACGCGCCAAAGCCCGCCCAAGCAAAGCTGACGATTTTAAACACAGAAGCGTTAGAATCCCAAGCCATAAAGATGCCTACCACGGCAATACCCAGCAGGGTCACCCGAGCCACGATCATCTTAGCCTTGGCAGACAAATTCAGGTTGAACAGGCTGCCCAAAATATTCTCGCTGACGCCGGAGGAGGCAGCCAGCAGCTGGCTGTCCGCTGTGGACATGGTGCTGGCCAAAATACCCGCCAGGATCACACCGGCCAGCAGTGCAGCAACTACCCCGTGCTGGGACAGCAGATTGGCGATCTGCACAATAATGGTTTCCTTGTCTGCCAGCGCACCCATAGCGCCGTTCTTGACCATAGCGGAGCCAACTACGCCGATCACCACGGCAATGAACATAGAGATCACTACCCAAATGGTGGCAATGCGGCGAGAGGTCTTTAATTTGCGATCATCTTCAATGGCCATAAACCGCAGCAAAATGTGGGGCATACCAAAGTAGCCCAGCCCCCAGGCGGCGGTAGACAAAATTTTCAACAAGTTGTATGTGGCGGATTTGCCGCTTTCCGGGTCATAGGTAGCCGTCATGGACAGATAGCCGCTCATGCTCTGCGCATTCTCCACCACGGCGCCCACGCCGCCGGCCTTGGACACGCCAAACACCAGTACCACCACCAGCGCAATGCTCATCACAATGCTCTGCACTAAGTCAGTGGTAGACGCGGCAGTAAACCCGCCGGTAGCGGTATAGCCCACGATCACAATGGCGGAAATAATCATTGCCACATGATAGTCCATACCGAACAGCGTGCCAAACAGCTTGCCGCAGGCGGCAAAGCCGGAGGCTGTGTACGGCACAAAGAATACAATAATTAAAATGGCTGCCATGGCGGTAAGAATATGTTTTTTCTCTCCAAATCGGCGAGAGAAAAAGTCCGGCACGGTAATGGCACCAATGCGGGCGGAATACCGGCGCAGACGGCGTGCCACCACCAGCCAGTTGATGTAAGTGCCCACGCCAAGGCCAATGGCTGTCCATCCCGGATCCGCAACACCGGTCAGATAGGCAACGCCCGGCAGGCCCATCAGCAGCCAGCTGGACATATCCGACGCCTCGGCACTCATGGCAGTAACCACCGGCCCCAACCGACGGCCGCCCAAATAGAAATCGTCCACTGTATTGTTGCGCTTGGAGCACACAATACCAATAGCCAGCATAGCGATCAGGTACACGGCTATAGAGATCAGAATACAAACTTGTGCACTGGTCATAAACAGTACCTCCAACAAAATTTGGCGCTTTGCAGCACTACCGGTGCAAAGCAATACAATCTATAGTACCATTTTTTGCCGCCGATGTAAAGAATAAGTTGCGTTTTTTCCTTTGATTAGCGCCTATATCCGGCAGGGATAAAAGAATTGACAAGCCGTAGGCAGGTTGCTACAATAAAATTGTATAAAGCTTATATTCCACAAGGAGACGGAAAAAATGAAGCAATCGGCAATGTCGCCCCGCACCGGGCGTATAATAGAACTGGATATTGCCAAAGGGTTGGGCATTCTCTCGGTGATCCTGTACAACACCCTGCCCGCCTCGCCTTTGCATACAGCGCTGGGCGGCTATATGATGCCCCTGTTCTTTGTAGTGTCCGGGCTGGTCATGCAAAGGGATGCATGCAGCTTTTCTCTCCGTCGTTTTTGGGAGAAGAACGCCCGGCTGCTGTTTTATTACATTTTATTCAGCGCCATTTATCTGCTGTGCAGCGCGGTGACCTGTATTGCCGGCCACGGCAGCTACAAAGCGCTGGCACTGGACGGCATTGCCGCTTTGGTTGGGTGCGGATTTAATGTACTTTGGTTTTTCAGCGCCCTGTTTTTTGGCAAACTGCTTTGCAGTCTGCTCACCGGCAGCACGCTGCCCCGCTGGGCACAAGGGTTGTTCCTGGCCGGGCTGTTTTTGCTGGCAGCCGGTATAGGCAGAGCAGTGGACTTTACCGCCCTGTCCGGCGTGGGCCGGGTGCTGGGCATGGTAGGGCTGACAGTTCTTCGCCCCATGGAGGCGGCCTTTTATCTGTTTATTGGTACCCTGCTGCAAGGTGCGTTTCGTTCTCTGCAAAAGCAGTGTACCAAGCCGGCGATGGTTGTCGCCTGCGGCATTGGCGGCACTGTGCTGACCGTCGGCTGTGGCTTGCTGGCGCAGGCAGCGCCACAGGATATGTACGATTTGACTGCCTCTCGCCCGCTGCTGAGTTTGGCGGCGGCCGCACTGGGCTGCGCCGGAATCCTCGGTATCAGCCTGGCGCTGGGCAAGGTGCCAATGCTGAACAAAGGTCTCGCCTACTTGGGCGTACACGCTCTGTACCTGATGGCCATTCACAACCAGCCCAATTTATATGGCTGGCTCAACAAGCTATCTGTCAAGCTGTGCGCCGGGTTGCCCGGCTGGTATATGCAGGGCATGTTCTTTCTCCTGCTCACCGTGGCGGCGCTGATAATCGCCATGGGACTGGAGCCGCGACTGGATCCGGCAGTGCGCGCCTTGGCTCGCCGCTGCACCGGACAGAGAAAAGAGCAGACAAACCCGGAGCGCTCTTGACTTTTCGGTCCCGATTTGCTATGATACCAAGGTAACAGCAAGGACGAGAAACAGTACTCCCCCACCCTGTGCAGAGAGAACAGGCGGTCGGTGCAAGCCTGGGCAGGCGGCGGAGGAACCCATCTTTGAGCTGTGCGCCGAACGCAAAGGCTATTAAGGCGTACCGGGAGCTCCCGTTACAGAGCGCGCAGAGTGCAGGCTCAGCCTGAATTTAGGTGGTAACACGGATCAATGATTCGCCCTAAACCGATCGTCACAGATCGGCTTAGGGCTTTATTTTTTGGAGGTTTTTTGTATGAAACTGGAACACTTAGTTGGCGATCGCTTTAAGGAGCGCCCGGCAGACTGCCAGGTAGACAGCCACGCCCTGATGGTGCGCGGCGGCTACATCAAGTATGTGGCAAACGGCATTTACTCCTCTTACCCGCCCTTAAAGCGGGTGCTGAAGAAGCTGGAGCAAATCATGCGGGAAGAGATGGACGCCCTGGACGGTCAGGAAGTGCAGTTCCCGGTGGTGATGCCCGCCTCTCTGTGGGCAGAGTCCGGCCGGTATGAGAGTATCGGCAAAGAGTTGCTGCGCTTTACGGACCGCAACGGTGCCGATATGGTGCTGGGTATGACCCATGAAGAGGCTGCGGTGCAACTGGTGCGAGAATATGCCGGCACCTACACCAAGTATCCCTTTATGATCTATCAAATTCAGACCAAGTTCCGGGACGAGGCGCGCCCCAGAGCCGGGCTGATCCGTGTGCGTGAGTTCACCATGAAGGACGCTTATTCCTTCCACACCAGCCAGGAGGACCTGGACGATTATTACGAAAAGTGCCACAAGGCTTATGAGCGTATTTTTGCCCGCGCCGGTGTGCCGGAAGTGATCTCCGTTGCTTCAGACTCCGGTATGATGGGCGGCAGCGTATCCCACGAATTTATGCTGCTAACCCCCATTGGTGAGGACTCTATCGTGCTGTGCGACGACTGCGGATATAAGGCCAACATGGAGGCTGCCGAGTCTATCCTGGAACCGATGGAAAATGCCCCCTCCCAGCCGCTGACTAAGGTGCACACCCCGGATATGCACACCATTGAGGAAGTATGCACCTATCTGCACGCCGACCCTAAGGACAGTGCCAAGGCCGTGGTGTACCAGACCAATAATGAAGACAAATATGTGGTACTGTTCCTGCGAGGCGACCTGGAAGTGAACGAGACCAAGCTCACCAACTTTTTGGGTGAGGAAATTCACCCGGCGGTAATTACCGAAGAATGTGGTCTGCACGCCGGCTTTATCGGTCCTTCCAACCTAAACGGCGACTTTACCGTGCTATACGACCGCTCTCTGGAGGGGCGCAACAACCTGTGTGCCGGTGCCAACGAGACGGATTACCACTATACCGGCGTGGATATGCAGCGGGATGTGCCCGGTGCGGAGTACCACGATTTTGCCAAGGTGGTTGAGGGCGGTATCTGCCCCTGCTGCGGCAAAAAGAGCATTCATATTTCCCGTGGTATTGAGGTGGGCAACATTTTCCAGCTGGGCAAGAAGTACACCGAGCCTATGGGTATGACCTATACGGATCGGGACGGCAAGAGCCGTGTGCCGATCATGGGCTGCTACGGCATTGGCGTTGGCCGACTGGCCGCCGCTGTGTGCGAGGCGCACCACGACGACTACGGTCCCATTTGGCCCAAGGCCATTGCCCCCTGGCAGGTGCACCTGTGCGCCGTGCGTGCAGACAATGAAGAAGTGCGTGCCTTTGCCGATACACTGTACAACACCTTGCAGGAGAAGGGCGTAGAAGTGATCTACGATGACCGTTCTGTCAGCGCCGGCGTTATGTTCTCCGACGCAGATCTGCTGGGCGTGCCCCTGCGGGTGATCGTCAGCCCCCGGAACCTGAAAAACGGCGTGGTGGAACTGACCGCCCGGGACAAGAGTTTCTCTGAGACCGCACCCACCGCAGAAGCGGCAGACGCCATTTTGGCCAAGCTGGCAGAATGAGCGTAACGAACCGGCCGATACGCATTTTGTTCGTGTGCCACGGCAACATTTGCCGCTCGCCTATGGCGGAATTCATCTTTAAGGATATGGTGCGGCAGGTGGGACTGGCAGATCAATTTGAGATTGCGTCCGCTGCCACCAGCCGAGAAGAGATATGGCATGGCAAAGGCAATCCGGTGTACCCGCCAGCCAAGGCAGAGCTGGCTGCCCACGGCTTGTCCTGTGACGGCAAGTGCGCCCGACAGCTGACTGTCGCCGATTATGACTACTACGATCTGCTGCTGGCCATGGATGGCAGCAATGTGCGTAATCTGCACCGTATGCTGGGCGGCGACCCGCAGCATAAGATCAAAAAGCTGCTGGACTATGCCCACGGCGGCGATGTGGCCGACCCTTGGTACAGCCGGGATTTCGCCCGCGCCTACCAGGATATCGCCACCGGCTGCCGCGCCCTGCTCACCGCCCTTACAACCAAATAAAAAAGCGCCCCGGCACAAAGGCAATCGACTTTGTACCGGGGTATTTTTATCGGCTTATTTGTCAAACGACGGATTGGTCATATAGTAATTTTTGCTGTTCAGCTTATCGGTGGCTACCCGCAGCCCCTCACCAAAGCGCTGATAATGGACGATCTCCCGCTCCCGCAGGAACTTAATTGGCTGGATAATATCGGGATCGTCTACCAGGCGCAGAATGTTGTCATAGGTGACCCGCGCCTTTTGCTCCGCCGCCAGATCCTCGTTCAGGTCGGCAATGGTGTCGCCCTTTACGCCGATACTGGCTGCGTTCCAAGGGGAGCCACTGGCAGAGGTGGGATATACGCCGGCGGTGTGATCCACAAAGTAGGCAGCAAAGCCCGGGTTCTCCTCAATTTGCTTTTCCGTCAAGTTGCGGGTCAGTTGGTGCACCATGGCGCCGATCATTTCCAGGTGCCCCAGCTCCTCCACACCAATGTCCGTAAGCAAGCCCTTCAACTCCGGATACGGCATAGAATACCGCTGGGACAAATAGCGCAGACTGGCACCCAGTTCCCCATCCGGACCTCTTTATTGCATTTAGATATAATTAGGTATAGAAAAAGGCTGAACAGTCTTGTGACTGCCCGGCCTTTTCTCACATGAGCATTGTCGATATTGGAATTATGCGGA
>FR885368.1:32574-48564 GCA_000436335.1 Clostridium sp. CAG:217 | reverse complement strand
TAACACACTGGCAGCCGAAACACCCGCCGCCGATCCTGCCCGGCCACAGACAGACTGTCCAGCAGTCGCCGCAGTTGCCGCTGCAACGCCTTTGCAGAAATCACCGTGCAGTCATAGCACACGGTCAGATCCGCATAGGCGGGGATCAAGTCTGTAATCCCACGCAGGCCGGCGCTGCCAATGGCGCCTTGCAGGGCAGTGACCCGGCGATTGATTGCCGGGTCGATTCCGTCCCCCAAGTGCACGGTAAGGGCGCCCTCGCCGCACTGTAAAAAGGAATAGTCCATCGATTATTCTCCGTAATAGCCGTCAAAATAGCCCTTAGCAATGGTGTCTGCAAACCAGCCACTGGTCTTTTGCACCACCTTGGGCGGGTAGCTGATCAGCTCTTTCATCAACTTCACCAATGGCAGGTTGATGCTGCGGCCAAAGCCGTCTATGCTGGGAATATTGCGCCCATACATATCCAGAAGCCCGGCTCGCGCCGCCTCCTCCATGGCCCGCTGCTGCACCTCCTCAGACTGGAACAGATCTGCATTACCCAGCAAATACGCCGTAGCTGCCATCATGGCATTGCAGCCCCAGTCAGAGCAAGTAGCAGTAATCAGGTTATCCGCTGTGCTTTCCACCAAAATACCGCCGCCGCAGGAGCATTCGCACTCACCGTCGTCTGCATGGGGCACATATTTGCGGATATGGTCGCCGATGGCCGCCATACCGATCTCGTTGCCCAAATCACCGATGGAAAGATTGTAAATGCCCCGCGCCTTGCAGGCGTTAAAGAGCACATCGCTCTTGGCCTCCAGCTCCGTTAAGCACTTGCCCACCGCATTATGGTACGCACCCTTGGCATTGCGCCCGGGTGCCTCATTGGTAATCACCGCCGCCGGAACGCCTTTTGCCAGCAGCGCCTCTGCCTGGGCAGGCGCCTCTCGGTCGTCCTTGGTAAAGGGCACGGCGCACATGGAGAACGGGTATTCCTGCGCCTCCTCTACCGTGTCATACAAATGGAAGCCCAGTACCATGGCCAACCGCCGCACCGCCTCCATACATTCCTCCGGCACCACCAGTACCGGGGTGCAGTCAAAGGCTTTAATCAGAAAGCGCGCCAGCATCATAGAAGACACCATGCCGTCCGTCTCCGGCTGCTTCCAGGGCAACAGTACAAAGCCGGTGATGATATATACCAAATCGCCCGAGTGGATATGCGCCACCAGACCCTTGGCCGCATGCACAGACAGCGGCTCTCCGGCATAGTCCCTAGCCGCCCGGTACAGAATACGACACACACCGTACCCTCGCGGATCCAGGGTCATTAAGCTGTCCAAATTCTCACCGATATTATACAGTGTCAGTTCTTCATTGGTCATTGCAGTTGTCCCCTCTCGTCCGATTTAGCGGGCCGTTGCGTCCATAAAGTCCGCTACCAGAGCGTCCTGCAAATCTTTCAGCATCTGCGGCGCTTTACCGCCCACCGGTTGGCCGTCAATACTCTCTGCTGCCAGGCAGAAGGAACCGGAGGAGGACACGATGACCTCATCCGCCGCCATCATCTCTGCCACAGTAAAGGGCGTTTCATCTACTGCATAGCCCAGCTTCTTGCACATTTTGATCAAATGGGCACGGGCAATACCCGGCAGAATATAATGATCGGTGGGATGGGTCTTAAACACGCCGTCCTGAATAATAGACACATTGGAGTGCGCGCACTCGGTGACAATATCGCCCCGATGGAACACGGACTCATCGCACCCGGCCACCGCCGTGCGCTGGGCGGCCATACAAGAGGGCAGCAGATTCAAAGTCTTAATATTGCAATGGAGGAAGCGCGTATCCTCCGTGGTAATCAGATTGATTTTTTTATAAGTATCCTGTACAGAACAGGGGGTCAGCACAATCCACAAATTGGCCGGTACTTTGTCCGGATCCGGATACGCGTGGTTGCGCATCGCGGTGCCACGGGTCACCTGCCAATAGACGAACTGCTCGCCGCAGTCTACCTTTTCCACCATTTCCGTAAGCAGAGCACCCATCTCCGCCTTGGTCTGCGTCAGGCGAATACCCAAAAGTGCCGCACTGTTATAGAAGCGATCCAGATGCTCATCCAGCGCATAAATCACATGATTGCGGCTGTAAGTGGCATCATAGCAACCGTCGCCGAAAAAGCACACACGATCCAGCATGGGCACCTGCATTTCCTCCAGCGGGCCAAACTTGCCGTTGTAGTAACCTAAATTCTCCATATCCCATATCCTCCTAAAAAAGACAATAGGGCACCAAAGCGAAAAAAGCTCCGTTGCCCTTATCCAATACTATATCACTTTCCAGCGCAAAAGTAAAGATGCCCGAAAGATAATCAGCACAAGGTGTTTATCCGACTACCGTCCGACACTGAATTCCCCCCGTTGCCGACCAGGATCGTGCCCCTTTTGCAAAAGCCGGATATAGTATATCAGCATTTGTACGCAAAATTTGTCAAACCCTGCGGCAAACCGTCACACCCGGCAGATTTGTATAAAAAATCCACAAATTTCCAATTTTTTTCTCAATTTGGTTGACATTACCAGTCGAATTCTCTATTATTAGAGCTGAAACAGCAGAAAAAATGCCTGCAATGTCTGCTGCTTTGAAAATGAAAAAAGGACGGAAAAATCATGCTTATTGAAGAACTCGCTCAGGAATATCGAACACAATATAATGTTTTGTGTGCCAAGATGGACGGACTGCGCCCACTGCTTTCCGTCTATGGCGGAGAGGATCTGTACCGCCTGCGCAGAAAGCTGCGCACCTACTACGAAATGGCCTGCGAATGCCGCCACATTGCTACCATACTGGAAAGCTACTACGATGAGGAGGACGGCGTATGACAGATATGATCGAAAACTGCTGCTTTGCCTCCCCGTCCCAAACGGAGCCGGACACCCAAACCATCACCCGCCGTGCCTTACTGACCGTGTTGCCCATGGTGCTGGAACAGGAGCTGAGCCCACGGCAGCGCACCTGCCTGCGTGCTTTTTATGTAGACGGCAAAAGCCAAACGGAAATTGCCCGGAGGCTGGGTCTGTCTCAAGCTACGGTCAGCTACCATATCCATGCAGCAAAGGCGGCAGCCAACCGGCTGCTGCACTACTGCCAAATTGCCGTGGCCAAGGCCAATGACTGCTGGCTGGAAGCAGAGAACAACGGACTCTGATCCCTCTATCTGCACAGACGATACAGCAGCGGCAAGTCTGCGAACGCCCAGGGCGTTACCGCCGCCAACACCTGAAAAGCGCACCTGCACACGGTGCGCCGCAAAAAAGAACAGCGCACCTCAGTTCATCCTATGAGGTGCGCTATATTTTGTGTGTATTTTTATGTATACATTAGAATGGCGATTAGGAAAAAGACGGCATAGAGCACCACCTGATGACCCATATAGACCCACAGGCTGTTGCGCCCCAGCCAGCACAGCACCCGGCTGTGGCGGCGGTAAAAAGGCGCCGGCAGACGGCCATCCCGCACATAGGTCCCGGCAAAGGCCCCCAACAGAAATAAAAAGAACCAAGGGATCAAAGCAAAATAGTCGGCGGACCGGAAGCTGCTGTTAAAAAAGCCCAAGGGCATCAGCCAGTTGGTACGAAACAGCGCCGCAGGCAAATGCACCAAACCAAAGACCATGGTATGCTTCGGCTCACTGATCCCATAAGTCAAAAAGAACAGCAAACCGCAAACAAGCATGCCCAAACGCGGCGAAATCTTCTTCATCACCGGCAGCAGCAGACCGGTGAGGATCATGCAGCAGCCCAGGCAGGAAAGAATACCAAAGTAGATCTTCGCACCGGTGATACCCATCAGCGGCAGCACCCAAACGGTAACCCCGGTGATCACCAAACCGCAGCCCAGCACCACTGCGCCCCGGCGTATCGGATTACGGGACAGGCGGGAGCAAATGCCGGATATCAGAATAAACAGCCCCCAAAAGATAGGCTGCACGGTACACAGCGCGTCAAACACCCGGTAGCCCCAGAACAGCTGCAACACATCGCCCACATCCAAAAAGGCGTGGTGCACCACCATACAGAGAATGGCAAATCCCCGCAGCTCGTCCAGCAAATAAATACGGGGACGGGCAGATTTGGGCTGTTTTTGGCGTTTTTGTCTCACCGGAGCACCTCCTGTTTCAAGGCTTTGGGTTATTTTACCACAAAAGCGGCGGTTTGTACACGCAATTTTTGACACACCGTGGCAAAGAATTGCGCTTTATAATTGTATATGAAATGGAAGTGTGCTATAATACGGTGAAGTCTTAAAAATACAGAAAACGGCGATCCGCCGAGAGGAGCATGTATATGAAAACCGCTGTGGGCGAAGTGCAGGGCGAGGCCCTGACCCTTGTAAACACCACCAACACTGCCATTGCCGCCGAGTCCGGCTCGCTGCCGGTACTGGGCACCCCCTTTATGCTGGCCCTGATGGAAAAGGCCACCTGCGAGGCGGTGGCAGATCTGCTGGAGGACGATGAGACCACCGTGGGCACGGCCATGAACATTACCCACATCAAGGCCAGTGCCATTGGCGAGGTAATCACCGCCAAGGCTATACTGACAGAGGTGGACGGGCGCAAGCTTACCTTCCATGTAACCGCCCGCAACGACAAAAATGAGCTGGTGGGCAGTGGCACCGTAGAGCGCTTTGTGGTACTGGCGGAAAAATTCTTAAGAAAGGTCGAGGGAAAATGAGATTTTCTGCGGTAATCTTTGACTTTGACGGTACCCTGTGCGACACCGGCCCGGGCATTATGAACAGCGCCGCCTATGCGCTGGAGGCCTACGGCTTTGAAGTGCCCCGGGAACCGGGCGCCCTGCGCTGCTTTATCGGGCCGCCACTGCTGGTGACCTTTCAGGAGCAATTCGGCGCAGATGCGGCCACAGCCCAGGCGCTGGTACAAAAATACAGAGAGCGCTACAACGGCGCCATTCTCAATGAGAGCATGCTTTACCGGGGTATTGTGACCTTGCTGGAGAACTTAAAAGCGGCAGGCATACGCATTGGCATCGCCTCCTCCAAGCCCAAGCGCTACATTGACCAGCTGCTGGCACACTTTACCATTGACAAATTCTTTGACGCAGTGTGCGGTGTGGATTTTAACACCGACTGCGAAAGCAAGGCCAGCATTATCGCCCGCTGCCTGCAAGAGCTGGGGGTCACCCCGGAAAAGGCATTGATGGTCGGCGACAAAAGCTACGACATCAACGGCGGAAAGGCCAACGGCTTAAAGACCGTGGGCGTAAACTGGGGCTACGGCAGCAAGTTTGAGTTTATTGAAGCCGGCGCCGATTTTCAAGCGGAGAAGCCCATGGACATTGAAGCCATTGCACTGGGCTTTTTTGAGCAAACGGAGGAATACGGCGGCATTTATAACGGCCGCATTCTCACCCTTCACTGCGACACGGTGACTATGGTGGACGGCGCGGAGGAAAAGCGGGAGGTTATCGACCACCCGGGCGGCGTGGCCGTAGCCGGACTGACAGAAAACAAAGAACTGCTGCTGGTGCGCCAGTTCCGCTATCCTTACAAAGAGATTTTGCTGGAGATCCCCGCCGGCAAACTGGAAAAGGGCGAGGATCCCTTTGAAGCAGGCAAGCGGGAGTTCAAAGAGGAATGCGGCGCTACGGCAGACAGCTACTTTTCCCTGGGAGAGGTGTACCCCTCCCCCGGTTATTGCGGCGAGATCATTCACCTGTACGGCGCGGCCGGGCTGCACTTTGGGCAGCAGCATTTAGATGAGGGCGAGTACCTGGATGTAGTGCGCATGCCTCTGGACGAAGCAGTGCGCCGGGTAATGACCGGTGAGATCAAAGACGCCAAAACCGCCATCGCCATTCTGAAATTAAAGGAACGAATCAATCCATGATCTATTTAGACAACGCAGCCACCACCCGACCCTGCCCGGCCTGTGTGGCGGCCGTGGGCAGCATGCTCACCGACCACTTTGCCAATCCCTCCAGCCTGCACGGTCCGGGGATTGACGCCATGAAAGAGATCATCGCCGCCCGCAGCGCATTGGCAGACGCTCTGGGGGTAGAGCGAGACACGCTGACTTTCACCTCCGGCGGCACAGAGGCCAACAACCTGGCTCTGTTCGGTGCAGCCTATGCCAACCGGCGACGGGGCAAGCGCATTGTGACCACCGCCATAGAGCACGAGAGCATTATACAAACCGCCGACCAGTTGGAGGCAGAGGGCTTTGAGGTCATTCGCCTGCAACCGGACAAAACCGGCAATATTACAAAACAGCAGATTGAAAGCGCCATCACCCCGGACACCATTCTGGTCTCCGTCATGCGCATCAACAACGAAGTGGGCAGCATTCTGCCGGTGGAGTGCATTCGCCGGGCGGTACAAAAGGCCGGCGCACCGGCGCTGATCCATACCGACTGTGTGCAGACCTTTGGCAAGGTGCCCTTGCGGCCGGACAAGCTGGGGGTGGACCTAATGACCGTCACCGCCCACAAGATCCACGGTCCCAAGGGGGTAGGCGCTCTGTATGTGCGCAAGGGCGTGCGTATTCTGCCCCGCACCTTTGGCGGTGAGCAGGAGAAAAAATTGCGACCGGGTACGGAGGCAGCGCCCCTGATCGCCGGGTTTGGCGCTGCGGTATCGGCACTGCCGGATCTGCGTGCGCAGAACGCCGCCGTCAAAGAACTGAACGCTTATACGAAGGAACGGCTGGCGGAGATCCCCGGTCTGACCTTTAACAGCGGCGACCAGACCTCGCCCTATATCATCAATATTTGCGTGCCCACCTTTATGCGCAGCCAAACCATTATTCAGGAGCTGTCCGCCAACTACGGCATTTGCGTCAGCAGCGGCTCCGCCTGCGCCAAGGGCAAGCGCTCCCATGTGCTCACCGCCATGGGGCTGCCGGAGCAGGTGATTGACAAATCCATTCGTCTGAGCTTTAGCGGCCAAAGCACGCAGGCAGAAGCAGACGCCTTTGTAGACGCGCTGCGCGACCTGGTAAAAAAACACCCAAAGGAGTAACCTATGCGAGAGATCGTACTGATTAAAAACGGCGAATTGGCACTAAAGGGACTGAACCGCAGTTCCTTTGAAGATGTGCTCATTAAGAATATGCGTCGCCACCTGGCGCCCTTGGGCACCTTCCAGTTTACCAAGAGTCAAAGCACCATTATGGTGGAGCCGGAGGACCCGGACACGGACCTGGACGACACGGTAGACGCGCTCACCCGCGTGTTCGGCATTGCCGCCCTGTCCCGGGCCGCCGTGTGTGAAAAAGATATAGAGGACATTGCAGCCACAGCACTGGAATACCTAAAGGAGCCGCTGGAGGACGCCAAAACCTTTAAGGTGGAGGCCAAGCGCAGCGACAAAAAATTCCCCATGAAATCGCCGGAGATCTGCCGAGAGATGGGCGGTCGTATTCTGCGCCGCTTTCATCATCTCAAGGTAGATGTGCATAACCCGGACATTACCGTTACCGTAGAAGTACGGGACCGCTACGCCTTTGTGCGGGGCAACAACCTGCACGGCGCAGGAGGTATGCCCACCGGCACCGGCGGCCGCGCGGCGGTGCTCATCAGCGGCGGTATTGACTCTCCGGTGGCCTCTTATATGATGGCCAAGCGGGGAATCGAATTGGTAGCCGTGCACTTTGCCTCGCCCCCGTACACCAGCGAGCTGGCAGAAATGAAAGTGATGGAGCTGCTGAAGAAAGTAGCCCGGTACAGCGGCTGGATCACCACCTTTGTGGTGCCGTTTACGGAAATCCAGGAGCAGATTCGGGACAAGTGCCCGGAGGAATACTTTACCATTATCATGCGCCGCGTGATGATGATGATCAGCGCCCGCATTGCAAAGAGTCAGAACTGCCATGCCCTGATTACCGGCGAATCCGTAGGGCAGGTAGCCAGCCAGACCATGTACGCCCTGGCGTGCACGGACTGCGCAGCGGATATGCCGGTGTTCCGTCCCTGTATCGGTATGGACAAGGACGAGATCATCGCCATCTCCCGCAAGATAGACACCTTTGAGACCTCTATTGAGCCCTACGAGGACTGTTGCACCGTCTTTACCCCCAAGCACCCGAAAACCAAGCCCCGGCTGGATGATGTGCTGAAAGCCGAAGCAAATATGGAGAATCTAGACGAAATGATGGACCGGGCCGTGGCCGGCGTAAAGAAAGTTGTGATCAAATAATGGAGCCGCGCAAGGATCCCAATGAGGAGATTGACCGCATTTTAGCCGACTTTCAGCAAAGCCGTACCCGGCGGCAAGCAGAGGCGCCGGCAGAGCCGCCTGTTCCGGCAAAAGAAGGGAAAGCGCCGTCAAAAAAAGAAAAGCCCTCCAAAGAAGCAAAGCCGCCAAAAAAGGAAAAAGCGCCCCGCCGCCCGCTGAGCAAAAAGCAAAAGCGGGGGCTGTGGATCGCCTTGGTGTGCCTGGCAGTGGCTGTGACGCTGGCCTTTGCTCTTCCCGCCATACAAAGCAGCCGCCAAAACGCCTACTTAAAGCCCTACGAAACCAAGTACGGCATTCACTACCCGGCGGGTATGCTGGAGCAATATTGCGACGCCTACGGCAAGGATCGGCAGATTGCCGGTTTTCTGACCTACGGCAGCAGCGGCGAGATCACCGTGTCCAAGACCAAAAATGAGGGCCAGCCGTACCTGGATAACAACAGCGACTTTTTGCACTTTGGGTTTAACACCGTAATCTACGGCAACCCGCAGCAGCTGACCGGGCTGGAAGCCGCCTATGGCAGTGCCGCCGCCTGCAACAACAGCGGCACCACCCTCACCTACAATTCCCTGTTTGAGACCGGGCAGTGGCAGGTGGTAGGCGCCCTGTATGTGAACACCAAGGCCAAGGACGACAACGGCTACTGCTTTCCCTACAATGTGACCGGAAACATGACGGCAGACAGCTACAAGCAATTCTACGCCCGACTGACCAATCGTATGATCTATACCAGCAACCGCACCTTAAATCGGGCGGATCACCTGCTGACCATTGCCACGGACAGTGCGCTGCACCCGGGGTGGAAATTTGTGTTGGTGGCCGCTAAGGACGGCGAGGTGCGGGATGTGCGGGATGTGCAAACGCCACAGTACCCGCAGGCGTACTTTGACGAGAAAGGGAAAAAGAACCCTTATGCGCCCTTTAACAAATGGTATCCGGAGATCTATGTGAACAACGGCAAACAAACCTCCCGCCAAAACAAAAAAGATTACCAAACAAAATAAAAAAAGCCCCGACGGAATTTGCGTTTCGTCGGGGCTTTTTTCGGTTTCTGTTTTAGATTTTCACATCAGCATAGATGGGATAGTGGTCGGACATGGCGTCCATCGCCCCATCTGAGAGAATCCCGTAGCATCGCACCTTGGCGGTGCCGGTCAAAAAAATGTGGTCGTAGGTAGGGGCAGCGGCTTTTTTGTTGTTGCCGCTTTTGGCCTTGGCGGCCAAGGCTTTGGTGTCCTGCATCTTTTTTGCCAGGCGGCTGTAAATCTCCGGCGCATCATACACCGGGTCGTACCCGCCGCCGTCCATGGCGTTAAAGTCACCGCAGGCAAATACCGGGCACTTATACTGTGCCGCCAGGGATTTGGCAAGTGCCGCGGCCTGGTCTGCCTGGCTTTCCATCACCGCCCGCTCCGCCTTTTCCTCTCCGCTGCGGATCAGGTCCAGATGGGTGGAAGATACAATATATTTTTCACCGGACTGATTGTTCTGGAACAGTCCCCACACAATGCGGCGCAAGCGCGCATCATCCCCCCGGTCATAGGCCACATCGCCTTGCTCCAGCAGGGTTACCCGATCGCTGTCATACAGCAGACCGGTCATGCGTACCAGCGCACCGGTACGCACCGGGTACAGCAGCTTATAACTGCCCCGGTTCTGCATCAAACAACAGTACCACTGGTCGCTCATCTCCTGCACTGCCACCACATCCGGCCGATAGGTGTCCAGCACCTGCAAAAACATTTTGGCCCGCTTGTGCGCGTCCGTGCCGCCCCAGCTCTCATAATGCACCAGCAAATTGGCACTCATAATGCGGGCGGATGTATCCTTGGCACGCTTGGCATTCGCCTTGCCGATGCTCTCCTGGAACTCCTCGCTAACCATATAATCCGACAGATCACCTCGGCTGCGAATCACCGCCGGCACGGCAATAGCCGTACTCACTGCTGCCACCAGAACCAGCGACAGCAGGGCGCAAAAAAAGCGCCGCAAAAACTTTCTCATAATCTTCCTCCGCAGTATGTTCTCCATACCTATTATACACAAGCCGGCGTTCCATTTCCACCCTACGGCAAAAATAAAAAAGTATTGACTATTTTACTTAGGCGTTGTATATTTGTTATACTTATTATAGAAAGAAAAAACGGCGAGAATCGCCAAGTGGAGAATAACGATGATGGAAGAAACAAAAAAGAGTAAGCCCCTGCGCCTGCTGACGGTGCTGCTGTCTGTGGCGGCCGTAGCTGCCATGTTGTGGTGCGCGCCGTACTTTAAGGACGATTGGGCCTGGGGCAGCCAGGTGGGACTGGATCGACTGCAAAGCCACTTCACAGGTTACAACGGCCGGTATCTGGGCAATCTGCTGGTCATGGTCCTCACCCGCTCCCTGCCGGTGAAAATCATTTTGATGACCGCCGGGGTTCTGGCGCTGCCGTTGCTGGTCAGCCGCTTGGCCAACAAAAAGCTGTTTTTATTGTTCCCTCTGAGCCTACTGGGTGTAGCGGTAATGCCCGCCGATCTGTTCCGCCAAACGGTGGTGTGGGCCAGCGGTTTTTCCAACTATATGCCGCCGGTGCTGCTCACCCTGTGCTATCTGCTGCTGGTATGGGATCTGTGGGATGACACAGCACCGGTACAAAGCAAATGGTCGCCGCTCTGTGCCTTGCTCATCGGCGGGTGCGGTGCGCTGTTTATGGAGCATGTGACCCTATACAACCTGGCGCTGGCAGTGGCGGTGCTGATCTTTTCCAAGGTCAAGCACAACAAGACCTATGCCACCCACTGGTGTTTCCTGGCCGGCGCTGTCATCGGTGCCGGAATTATGTTTACCAACAGCGCCTATGGCTTTATTTCTTCCGGCAAAGACCAATTCACCTATCGCTCCATGGCGGTAGGCGGCACCGTACAGCGGTATTTTGACACCATCGGCGGCAATATCATTCGTATTTCCAACTACCTGACCGAGTGCAACGCTCTGATGAATGTGCTGCTGGCTGCGCTGTTTTGCATTGTGCTGCACCGCCTGTTTAAGAAGGGCGGCGTCACCAAGGGGCGCCGAGTGTGGCTCACCGTCAGTGCAGGAATATTGGTCGCCTATGCTGCTTATAGCTGCGTGCTTACCGTATGGGCCAAGATCGCAGGCAACAATAACGCCCGGGATGCCATCGACCCTGCATGGCGCTTTGCCTTTACACTGTTGTTTTCCATTGCACTACTGCTGTGCATTCTCTTAGGCATCCAAAGCCGTCGCCGGAAGGGACAGATGCTCTTTGCGCTGGTCAGCGTGTATGTGTTCTGCACGCCACTGTTTATCGTAACCCCCCTGACCGCTCGCTGCTTTCTCCCCTGTTATGCCATGTTTATGCTGCTGGCAGCGCTGCTGTTTGACCTGATCTATCGAGATACTGCTGACCAGACAAAGGCCACCCGCACCGCAGGCACCGTATTTGCCGCCTGTCTGATTGCGCTGGGCGTGTTCTATGCCACCGTCTTTGTGCAAATCAAGGATTATTCCGTCGGTCGAGAGGCCTATGTGCAGGCACAGATTGACCGGGGCGAAAAAAAGATTTACCTGCCCATGTACCCGGCCTATACCGGCGATTATATTCGAGGCAGCACCCCCAAGGACGGCTCTGTTTGGGAGGAGCGGTACAAAATGTTCTACCACATTGACCCGGACATTGACCTGGTCACCGTCGGTCCCAACACGCCCCAAGCCAAAGCAGTCCTGGCACAAGAGTAATGGACTTACCTGTACGCAGACACCCGCGCTTGCCATCGCACGACTACACAGACGGCTGGTACTTTATCACCATTTGCACCGATGGGCGTAAAAATCTTTTAAGCACCATCGTAGGGCGGGGGCTTGCTCCCGCCCTACGGTATCAAGTATTCTTTGCACATATAAATCTCTGACAACACGCCGGTGCAAAATAGCAGGCTACCGTGCGACAAAGCTGTTTCAAACTTCCTTTTACGACCACATTATTCGTGACGAGACGGATTATTTAAGCAAGGCCGCCTATATTACGGAAAATCCGGAAAAATGGCTGGAGGATCCTTACCACAACACATAAAAAAACGCATCCTGTAATTAGGATGCGTTTTTGTTTTGCTATTTGCATACAGCGCAGAAGTTATACATTGATCTCCACATCTACGCCCAGCAGGTCTTTTTCCTTAGCCAGAATGGGGCTCACCACTTCGTTTAAGAAGTCGGCGGTCTGCTCCGGAGCACGGCCCACAAAGTTCTCCGGCTTCAGAATGGCCAAAATTTCCTCCTTGGTGGTCATAAAGGCCGGATCCGCAGCAATGCGATCCACCAGATCGTTCTTGCCGCCCTCAACCTTCACCACCGCACCGGCGGCCATGGAGTGCTGGCGAATTTTCTCGTGCAGCTCCTGACGGTCTCCGCCCTTCTTCACCGCGTCCATCATAATGTTCTCGGTAGCCATAAAGGGCAGTTCGCTCATCAGGCGGGCGTGGATCACCTTGGGATACACCACCAACCCGGAGGTCACATTGATATACAGGTCCAAAATCCCGTCCGTAGCCAGGAATGCCTCGGCCACGCTGACCCGCTTGTTGGCGGAGTCGTCCAATGTGCGCTCAAACCACTGGGCAGAGGCTGTCCATGCCGGGTTCAAAGCGTCGATCATCACATAGCGGGACAGAGAAGCGATCCGCTCACTGCGCATAGGATTGCGCTTATAAGCCATGGCGGAGGAACCGATCTGGTTCTTCTCAAAGGGCTCCTCAATCTCTTTCAGATTTTGCAGCAGCCGCAGGTCGTTGGAAAACTTGCAGCAGCTCTGAGCAATCAGCCCCAGGCAGTTGCACACAATGGTGTCCAGCTTGCGGGCATAGGTTTGGCCGCTGACCGGGAAGCAGGCCTTGAAGCCCATCTTCTCTGCGATCTTACGATCCAGTGCCTTGCACTTCTCGTGGTCGCCGTCAAACAGCTCCAGGAAACTGGCCTGGGTGCCGGTAGTGCCCTTAGAGCCCAGCAGCATCAAGGTGTCCAGCACATGGCACACCTCTTCATAATCCATGACCAGATCCATCAGCCACAAAGTGGCACGCTTGCCCACGGTGGTGGGCTGGGCAGGCTGGAAGTGGGTAAAGCCCAGGCAGGGCATATCCTTATACTGGTCGGCAAACTTGGCCACACTGGCAATGGCATTCACCAGCTTTTTCTTGATCAGCAGCAGGGCCTCCCGCATGGTGATCACATCTGTATTATCGCCCACATAGCAAGAGGTGGCGCCCAGGTGGATAATGGGCTTAGCCGTGGGGCACTGCACCCCATAGGCGTATACATGGCTCATTACATCATGGCGCACCTGCTTCTCCCGTTCCCGAGCCACATCGTAGTTAATGTCCTCGGCGTGCGCTTTCAACTCGTCGATCTGTGCCTGAGTCACATTCAGCCCCAGCTCGTGCTCCGCTTCTGCCAGAGCGATCCACAGCTTCCGCCAGGTTTTGAACTTAAAATCCGGGGAGTAGATATACTGCATTTCCTTGCTGGCATAGCGCGCGTTAAAGGGAGAATTATAAGTATCTGTCTGCATTAGTCCAGCCCTACTCTCTTCATCATCTCTTTGTATGCATCCTCAACGCCGCCCAGGTCCCGACGGAAGCGGTCCTTGTCCAGCTTCTCATGGGTCTTAATGTCCCAAAAACGGCAGGTGTCCGGGCTAATCTCGTCTGCCAGCACGATCTGGCCGTCTGCGGTCTTGCCGAACTCCAGCTTAAAGTCAATCAGTTCCACGCCGATGGAGGCAAAGTATTCTTTCAGCACATCGTTCACCTTAAAGGCCATGGCCTTAATGGTGTCCACATCCGCCTGGGTGGCAAAGCCGCAGCTGACCGCGTGATAGCCGTTGATCAGCGGATCGCCCAGGTCGTCATCCTTATAAGAGAACTCAATAGACGGCTGGGTAAAGTCCATGCCCTCTTCCAGTCCCAGGCGCTTGCAGATGGAGCCGGCAGCCCGGTTGCGGATAATCACTTCCAACGGTACGATGGTCACTTTCTTCACAGCGGTCTCCCGATCGGAAAGCTCCTCCACAAAGTGGGTGGGCACGCCGTGCTTCTCTAAAAGCTGCATTAAGTAGTTGGACATTTTGTTGTTCACAACGCCTTTACCTACGATGGTGCCCTTCTTCAGGCCGTTAAAGGCGGTGGCATCGTCCTTGTAGTCCACGATCACAATGGTGGGGTCCTCAGTAGCCCATACCTTCTTGGCCTTGCCTTCATAAAGCTGTTCTGTCTTATTCATAACGCATTCTCCTCTGCAAAAAGATTGGTAAATTAAAGGGTGTGTATTCTTATTTGTTCTGGGCAAAGTAAGCCTTGATCCGCTCCACGGCCTCTACGGTCTTGTCCGCATTGCCGAAAGCAGTGAGCCGGAAAAAGCCCTCACCGGAGGGACCGAAGCCGGAACCGGGGGTGCCCACCACATGGGTCTTGTCCAGCAGCAGATCAAAGAACTCCCAGCTGGTCATGCCTTCCGGCACCTTCAGCCACACATACGGGGAGTTCACTGCGCCGTAGCAGGTAAACCCGGCAGCCTGCATACCCTCAAAGATCACCTTGGCGTTCTTCTGATAATAGGCCAGGGTTTCCTTGATCTCCTTTTGCCCCTGCTCCGCGTAAACCGCTTCGGCCGCCCGCTGAGTAATGTAGCTAACGCCGTTAAACTTGGTGGCCTGGCGGCGTGCCCACATGGGGTTCAGGCTCTTGCCCTCAAACACACAGGCCTTGGGCACCACGGTATAACCGCAGCGCACGCCGGTAAAGCCGGCAGTCTTGGAGAAAGAACGCAGCTCAATGGCGCACTTCTCGGCGCCCTCAATCTCATAAATGGAATGGGGCACATCGTCCTCTACAATAAAGGCTTCATAGGCACTGTCAAAGATAATCAAAGCGTCATTGGCCAGCGCATAGTCTACCCACTTTTTCAGCTGTGCTTTGGTGGCGCACATACCGGTGGGGTTGTTGGGGAAGCACAGGTAGATCACATCCGGAGTCTCCTTCGGCAGATCAGGCATAAAGCCGTTCTCCTCTGTGCAGGGCATATAGATAAAGTTGCTGTAAAAGCCGTCGGCGTTCTTGTCGCCGCTACGGCCATCCATGGTGTTGGCGTCCACATACACCGGGTACACCGGGTCACACACAGCGATCTTGTTGTCTACGCTGAACAGGTCGCCGATATTGCCGCAGTCTGACTTGGCGCCGTCGGACAAAAAGATCTCGTCTTTCTCAATATTGACCCCACGGGCAGCGTAATCGTGCTGCTGAATGGCGTCCAGGATAAATTCGTAACCGTGCTCCGGCGGATAGCCGCGGAAAGTGGCCTCGTTGGCCATCTCATCCACCGCCTTGTGCATGGCGTCGATCACACTGGGCACCAGCGGACGGGTCACATCGCCGATGGACAGACGGATAATATCTGCCTCCGGGTGCGCCTCCTGGTACTCCCGCTGCTTTCTGGCTACCGTTGAAAACAGATAAGAGCTTTCAATCTTAAAAAAGTTTTGGTTGATCTTCATTATTCTAAAAAACCTCCTGTGTTTTATAGATCTATCTTGCCGCTAAAGACGGTGGTGGCCGGGCCGGTCATCCTGACGCTGTCCTCGGCCTTGCCGCTCCAGCTGATCTGCAAGTCGCCGCCCAGCAGATGAACCGTCACCCGGTGGTCTACATAACCGCCCAGAATCGCCGCCACGGCGGTGGCGCAGGCGCCGG
>FR885368.1:18960-32568 GCA_000436335.1 Clostridium sp. CAG:217 | reverse complement strand
GCGGTGGCGCAGGCGCCGGTGCCGCAGGCCAGAGTCTCCCCGGATCCACGCTCCCACACCCGCATTTCAATGTTCTGCCGGTTCTGTACAAAGGCAAACTCTGTGTTGGTCCGATCCGGGAAGCAGGGATGGTGCTCAAACAGCGGTCCTACCTGCTCCAGCGGGAACTCCCGGGGCGAGCGGTCAATAAACACCACTGCGTGGGGGTTGCCCATGGAGACACAAGTCATTTTATACACTATGTCGTGTACGGTAATCGGTACATCCACCGGCGGTTTGCAGTCCGTCACCACCGGAATGGCCGCCGGATCTAAAATCGGCGCGCCCATATCCACACTGGCGCCCACGGCCACGCCGTCCTGCACCTGAATGTCAATGGTCTTAACCGCACCCATGGACGCAATGGTCACGGTGGTCTTGTCCGTCAGCTTGTGGTCGTACACATATTTTGCCACGCAGCGAATCCCGTTGCCGCACATAGCGCCCCGGGAGCCGTCCGCATTGTACATCACCATTTCAAAATCGGCGTTCTGCCCCTTCTCAATGAGAATGATGCCGTCGCCGCCGATGCCGAAGTGCCGGTCGGAGAGCCGCACCGCCAGCTGAGAAGCCAGATCCCGGTTCATGGGCTGCCGGGTGCAGTCAAAGTAAATATAGTCGTTGCCGCAGCCGTGCATCTTGGTAAATTCCATCAGAAAGCCGTCCTTTCGTTAGCGAAAATCGTTGATGATCTTTTGCGCCAGGTCCGTAATCTTCAGCCCGGTGCGCATACTCTCCTTTTGGAGAAAACGGTGGGCCTGCAACTCCGTCATATCCTGGGTGTTCATCAGCACCAGCTTGGCATTAGAGATCAAATCCTCATCCGCCTCCTTACGGCGGGTAAAGCTGCTTTTGCTGGAGACCAGCACCGCCACCGTTTGCAAAAACTCCTGCCGATCCAAGGGCAGGGTCAGGGTGATCAGGTTGCCCATATATTCTGTTTTGCCGTTCTTTGACAGGGCCACCACATCAAAGTCCGCAGGCAACTGCTCTGCCAAAGTACCGGCACCCATATCCCGCAGCAAAGAGGCACAGATGATCACGCCGGCGTCTTTCTCACCGGCAGCGCCCAACGCGCTGGAACCCAGAGCACAAATATGCGACACCCGGAACCCCTCGCCAACCAGCAAGGCACGCAGGCGCAGTGCCACCTCTTTGTTCGGGTACGCAATAATGATGTCCTTCATCTTCCGCTCCCGTTCCCCCATTAGATAAAAGTTATTATACCATATAAATACGCCTGGGTTCAATACAAAATGTGCACAGTTGCGCCCTGTGGGGACAAAAATTTTTGTCTATTCTTTACAGTCTGAAAGATTTGTAACAATATACACAAAAATGCGACAAATTTTACAAATTCTTGTAACAAACTATACGAAAATCCCTTGATTGACCGGTGCCAATGTGTTAAAATGAGAATGACTACAACCGAACCGAAAAGGGAGATGATAGAATGGAACAACTTAAAGAAGAATATCAGCTGCCGGTCTACCTCTTCCACGAGGGCAAAAACTATGAAGCATACCGTTTCTTCGGTGTTCATAAAATAAAAAAAGGCACCTACGCTTTTCGCGTGTGGGCGCCCCACGCCGTGGGTGTGGCTGTGGCCGGTGACTTTAACGATTGGTCCGAAACAGCCAACCCCATGACCCCCATTGCACCGGAGATCTGGGAAGCGGTGGTGGACGGTGTTTCCAAGTATGACTGCTACAAATACGCCATTCAAACGACGGACGGTCGCCTGCTGATGAAAGCGGACCCCTACGCCGTGCACCAAGAGACCCGACCGGGCACCGCCTCCAAGGTCTATGACCTGCCCAGCTACAAGTGGACGGACAGCGACTGGTTTGCCCGGCAAAAAGAAGTCTCAGTGCTGGACAAACCGGTGAATATTTATGAAATTCACTTTGGCTCCTGGAAGCAGCACGAGGACGGCACATTTCTTACCTACCGGGAAATGGCAGACACGCTGGTACCCTATGTAAAGGATATGGGCTATACCCATATTGAGATGATGCCCATTATGGAGTATCCCTTCGACGGCTCCTGGGGCTATCAGGTCACCGGATACTTTGCCCCCACCTCACGCTATGGGGTACCGGAGGACTTAATGTACTTTATGGACACCTGTCACAAGGCGGGGATCGGCGTAATCCTGGACTGGGTGCCCGCCCACTTTCCCAAGGACGCGCACGGGCTGTACGCATTTGATGGGGAATGCACCTACGAGTACAGCGACCTGAAAAAAGGCGAGCACAAGGAATGGGGCACCCGGGTCTTTGACTACGGCAAAAATGAAGTGCGTTCTTTTCTCATCAGCTCTGCCATGTACTGGGCCGATCTGTTCCACTTTGACGGTATTCGGGTGGACGCAGTGGCCAGTATGCTGTACCTGGATTACGGCAGAGAGCCGGGAGAATGGACCCCCAATAAGGACGGCGGCAACGAGAATTACGAGGCGGTGGACTTCTTCCGCCAGCTGAACAGTGCAGTGCTCACCCGCCACCCGTCCATGATGATGATCGCCGAGGAGTCCACGGCTTGGCCCATGATCACCATGCCCCCGGATGTAGGCGGCCTGGGCTTTAACTTTAAGTGGAATATGGGCTGGATGAACGATATGCTCCGGTATATGAGCCTGGATCCGCTGTTCCGCAAAGGCAACCACGACTGCATTACCTTTAGCTTTTTCTACGCTTTTAGCGAAAACTTTGTGCTGCCCATCAGCCACGACGAGGTGGTGCACGGCAAGTGCTCCCTAATCGGCAAAATGCCCGGCGAATACGACGATAAATTCAGCAGTATGCGTCTGTTTTTTGCCTATATGATGGCCCACCCGGGCAAGAAGCTGCTGTTTATGGGCAGCGAATTCGGCCAATTCAAGGAATGGGCGTACAAAGAGGGACTGGACTGGCTGCTGCTGGATTACGAAAAGCACCGCCAGCTGCAAGCCTTCTCTAAGGAACTGAACCACTTTTATACCGCTCACCCGGCGCTGTGGCAGATTGATTACAGCTGGGAGGGATTCCAGTGGATCAGCTCCGACGACAACAGCAACTCGGTGATCGCCTTCCGCCGCATAGACCGAGACGGCAAGGATCTGATCACGGTATTTAACTTCACCCCCAACGATCACGAGGACTACCGCATCGGTGTGCCGGAAAAGGGCACTTATAAAGTGGTCATGGACACGGCGCTGAAAAAATACGGCGGCACCAAACCCCGGCTGTGCGGCACCTACAAAACGAAAAAAATACCTATGCACAATATGGAGCAAAGCATCAGCCTGAAACTCAGCGGACTGTCTGCCTTGTATCTTGAAAAAATAAAGTAAGGAGAACCACTATGGCACACAAAACAAATGTTGTTGCAATGCTGCTGGCCGGCGGCCAGGGCAGCAGACTGGGCGTGCTCACCAAAAACATTGCCAAGCCTGCCGTACCCTACGGCGGCAACTACCGCATCATCGACTTTCCGCTATCCAACTGCGTCAACAGCGGTATTTACACCGTTGGCGTGCTGACCCAATATCAGCCGCTGGAATTGAACGACTATTTGGGCAACGGTCAGCCCTGGGATCTGGACCGCCAAAACGGCGGCGTACATATTCTCTCCCCTTATGAGGCCATCGGCGGCGCCGAGTGGTATAAGGGCACGGCCAACGCCATTTACCAAAACATCAATTTTATTGAGAAGTACGACCCGGAATATGTAGTGGTGCTCTCCGGCGACCACATCTACAAGATGAACTACGCCAAGATGATCGACTTCCACAAAAAGCACAATGCGGACTGTACCATCGCTGTGCTGGAGGTGCCGTGGGAGGAGGCCTCCCGTTTTGGTATTCTGGCTACCGACGAGGACGACCGTATTTACGAATTTGCTGAGAAGCCGGCCCAGCCCAAGAGCAACAAAGCCTCTATGGGCGTGTATGTATTCAGCTGGAGCAAGCTGCGCCAGTACCTGGAGCTGGACGAGGCAGACCCCAACTCTGCCAACGACTTTGGCAAGAATGTGATTCCCGCCATGCTGAACGCCGGCGAGCGGCTGTTTGCCTATCCCTTCTCCGGCTACTGGAAAGATGTGGGCACCATTGACAGCCTGTGGGAGGCCAACCTGGATATTATCAATCCCAATGTAGATCTGGATCTGTCCGACAAAAGCTGGCGCATTTACAGCCGCAACCCCATGGCGCCGCCCCACTATATCGGTAAAAGCGCGGTGGTGGAGAACAGCTCCATCAGCGAGGGCTGCGAGATTGAGGGCAACGTGGATTACAGTGTAATCTCCTCCAATGTGACCATTGAGGCCGGTGCCGATGTGCGTTACAGCGTGGTGATGCCCGGCGCACATATTAAAAAGGGTGCCAAGGTGTATTATTCCATCGTGGCCGAGAACGCGGTCATTCAGGCGGACGCCAAGGTCGGCGAAATTCCCGAGCAACTGCAAAACCCGGCAGACTGGGGCATTGCCGTTATCGGTGCCGGCGCTACCGTCACCGGCAAGAGGGACATTGCACCCGGTGAAATGATCAAAAGCGGCGAGGAGGTATAAGCATGAACGGAAAATCTGTACTGGGCATTATCTTTGCCAATATTCATGAGGAGGCGCTGGATACCCTAACGGCACAGCGCACCATGGGCTCCGTGCCCTTCTGCTCCCGCTACCGGCTCATTGACTTTCCCCTGTCCAACATGGTGGAGAGCGGCATTACCAAGATCGGCGTGATCACCAATGCCAACTTTCGCTCTCTGATGGATCATGTAGGCACCGGCAAGCCCTGGGACCTGAGCCGCAAGAACGACGGACTGTATCTGCTGCCACCGTTCTCCGTTAACTCCGCTACCATGTGGGGGAACCGAATTGACGCCATTTTCGGCAACATTCAGTTCCTGAACCAGTCCAACCAGGACTATGTGCTGATGAGCGACTGCAACCAAGTGCTGAATATGGACTACGAAAAGCTGTTTGACGCCCACGAGCAAAGCGGCGCCGATGTGACCATTGTCGGCGTGCACGGTGAAATGCCCACGCATGTTGGCTCTGTTTTGGTGTTTGACCAGGTGGCAGAGGACGGCCGCATTACCGGCATGAGCCTGTGCCCGGAGGGCCGGGGCGAAGTCTTTTACAGCTGCAACATCGTGCTGATGCAAAAAGCGCTGTTTGAGTCTTTGGTCACTGCCGCCCACAGCAAAAACGAAATTTCTTTCCAGCGCAATGTGCTGCTGAAGAATGTAGATCACTTAAAAATCCACGCTTACGACGCCAGCGACTGCTTTGTGGGCACCATTCAGTCCCTGCAAAGCTATTACGACATCTCCATGCGGGTGCTGGAGAAGGAGAGCCGCCGCCGTCTGTTCAATCCGAACAAGCCCATTTCTACCAAGGAGCGGGACGATATGCCCTCCCTGTACGGCCCGGATTCCGCCACCAAGAACTCTTTGGTGGCCGACGGCTGCATCATTGACGGCACGGTAGAGAACTGCATTATCTTTAAGGGCGTCAAGATCGGCAAGGGTGCCGTGGTCAAGGACTCCATCCTGATGCAGGACACGGTAATCGGCGACAGCGCTAAGGTCAACTGCGTGATCGCAGACAAAGATGTATCCATTAAGCACTCGGTAGAGCTGAGCGGCGCGCCCAACTTCCCGGTGTACCTGAGCAAAAAAACCAGAATTTAAGGAGGCATATATTATGAAAGTTCTTTTTGTTGCCTCGGAGGCACTGCCGTTTATGGCCTCCGGTGGGCTGGGCGATGTGGCCGGCTCGCTGCCCGCCGCCCTGCGCAAGCGGCTGATCGGCTGCCGGGTCGTTATGCCCCTGTATGACAGCATTCCTCAGGAGCTGAAGGACCAAATGCAGTTCATCACCTCCATCTCCGTGCCGGTGGCCTGGCGCCGCCAGTATTGCGGTATTTTTGAGGCCAAGCACAACGGCGTGATCTACTATCTGCTGGATAACCAGTATTACTTTAAGCGGGACGGTATTTACGGCCATTATGACGATGCAGAGCGCTTTGCGTTCTTTGCCCGTGCGGTACTGGAGATCATTCCCGCCATTGACTGGAAGCCGGACATTATTCACTGCAACGACTGGCAAAGCGCCTTAACGCCCCTGTATTACAGCTGCTATTATGCCAACCGAATGGGGTATGAAAACATTAAAACCGTATTCACCATTCACAACATTCAGTACCAGGGCAAGTACGGCGACGAGCTGCTGGAGGATGTGCTGGGCATCGCCCCGGAAGACAACAATCTCATTCTCTACGACGGACTGGTGAACTTTATGAAGGCGGGCATTGAATGCGCCAATAAAGTAACCACCGTGTCCCCCACCTACGCCAAAGAAATCCTGGATCCCTGGTACAGTTACGGGCTGGATCCCATTTTGAATCAACGCAGCTGGAAGCTGTGCGGCATCTTAAACGGTATTGACACCGAGCTGTACAACCCGGAGACGGATAAAATGATCTGGGCCAATTACAGCAGTGCAGACTTTGCCAACAAGGCCAAGAATAAAGAAGAACTGCAAAAGAAAATGGGCTTGGCCGTGCGGCCGGATGTGCCTGTTATCGGTATCGTTACCCGCCTGGTAGGGCACAAGGGCGTGGACCTGATGCAGGCAGTGCTGGAAAAGAGCCTGTGGGAGCGGGATGTGCAGTATGTGATACTGGGCAGCGGCGAGTGGCAGTATGAGAGCTTCTTCCGTGAGTTGCACGACAAGTACCCGGACAAAGTGGGCCTGACCTTGGGCTTTGTGCCGGATCTGGCACACAAAATCTACGCCGGTGCGGATATGTTCTTAATGCCCAGCAAAAGCGAGCCCTGCGGCCTGTCCCAGATGGTGGCGCTGCGCTACGGCACCGTACCCATCGTGCGGGAGACCGGCGGGCTGAAAGACTCTATCACCGACAGCGGTGACGGCGAGGGCAACGGCTTTACCTTTAAGACCTATGACGCCTATGATATGCTGGGCGCCATCTACCGGGCAGTGGAAGTCTATAACCAACCCAAGGACTGGAAGGTGCTGGTACAGCGGGCGCTGGACTGCGATATGAGTTGGGGCAAGTCTGCCAACGAGTATATCCGTATGTACCGCTCTTTGCTGAAAGACTAAACACAGACAAATAAAAAAACGAACACCGCACGGTGTTCGTTTTTTATTTGCCTTATTTTGTTTATTTTGTTTATTTTGTTTTAACAAAGGGATTAAAATGCTTGCTGCGAATAAACAACGGCACGTATTCAATCACTAAGTTTGAATTTTCCAGGCCGTACCATTTGTCCGGCGAGCCTGCCATTTTTCTGATCTTGTACTTTAAGCGCACAGCCAGCTTTTGCAAATGGGATATGTCGCTTTCCGGCGCCAGGGTTTTACGAATGTGATAGAACCGAAAGCTACCGGTGGTTGCGTTTTTGTAAATCGAATATTTCCGCACCTGTTGCGGCAGAGCGCCGGTGGCCACCAGATCTGAAATAATCTGACGCAGATACACATTGACGCGCTGGGGCACCTTAAAGCCTAACCGAATGGTGACAAAAAACACATAGTCGGTGCCGTAAGATTCCACCGTATAGTCTGAGGTGAACGGCTCATCCGTCACCTGAATGTGAATAAACCAGTAAGCGGAGGCACGCTTCGGTCCCTTATCTAAGATGGAATATAGAATATCCCGATCCATATACTCCGGATCACTGTTGTTGGTAATATAGACCAAATTCTCACAAATTTGCGGCACAGACGCATCCTGGCGCAAAGCCTGAAGTATTGGCAAGTACTGCCGCATCTTCAACGGCACGCCCTGCATACGCTCCACCTGCGTGCCCAAGTACCAAGACAACATAACAACAAACAGCGCCGCCGCAATCAGCACGGCAAAATAGCCGCCCTTGAAGAACTTGGTTAAACTGGAGACAAAGAAGAACAGCTCTATAAATGCAAACACCAAACCGATAACCACAGCGGCAATCCGGCGTTTCTTTCTCTTAAACAAATAAACCGTCAGCAAAAATGTGGTCATCAACATGGTCACGGTAATGGACAAACCGTAGGCTGCTTCCATATGCGCCGCCGTCCGAAACAGCAAGACCACCGCGCAGCAACCCACCCACATAACGGAATTTACAAGCGGAATATACAACTGCCCTTTTGTTTGAGACGGATATGTAATTTGCATATGCGGCATCAGATCCAAGCGAATCGCCTCTGAAACCAGCGAAAACGAGCCGGTAATCAACGCCTGCGAAGCAATAATGGCAGCAACGGTACTCAAAATAACCGCAAAGGGACGCCACTGCGGCGGCAGCATTTGAAAGAACGGATTCATACCGTCCATAGCCTGCAGCGCAGTATTGTCTTTGTTTGAAAGGATCCAGGCGCCTTGACCCATATAGTTCAGCAGCAAGCACACCTTGATGAACGGCCAGCTGGTATAAATATTCTGCTTCCCTACATGGCCCATATCGGAATACAGCGCTTCTGCACCGGTTGTTGCCAAAAATACGCTGCCCAAAATCATAAAGCCGGCTTTGTTGTAAGGACTAAACAAGATGCGCACCGCATAAATGGGATTCAGCGCCTGCAAAATATACAAGTTACCGCTGATATGCGCCACGCCGGTTATGCCTAAAAACAGAAACCAAACCAACATAATCGGCCCGAATGCTTTGCCCAGCAAACTGGTACCGGCTTTTTGGCAGGCAAACAAAACAGAAATAATAATCAATGTAATCAAGATGACACGATTTTGGTCATTATTCAGCAGTTGGTCAAAAACAGAAATGCTGTGCAAGCCCTCAATGGCCGTCGTAATGGTAACGGCCGGCGTGAGCACACCGTCTGCCAGCAGCGCCGCACCGCCTAACATGGCCGGAATGACTAAGTACTTACCATAGTTCTTGACCAAGCTGTAAAGTGCAAAAATACCGCCCTCACCGTTATTATCCGCCTTCATGGCAACAACCACATACTTCACGGTGGTAATCAGGGTTACTGTCCAAATAATCAAGGATAACGACCCGATGATAAATGCACGGTTCACCGTTTGCAAACCGCCGTTATTTTCGATAATGGACTTCAGCACATACATAGGCGATGTGCCGATATCGCCATACACAACCCCGATGGTTACCAGCAGCATGGCCGGTGTAACCACTCGCTTTTTCAACGTCTTTTCTTTCATAAGATACACGCTTTCTGCTTCTTAATGCTCACTTTTTATTTACATCCACTTTTTGCGCTTAAAGACGGCTACAAGCACGCCAACCACAAGCGCAGAAAGCACAATCACACTGATATATCCATATTTCCAGGTCAACTCCGGCATATTGCGAAAATTCATTCCGTACCAGCCCACGATCACCGTAAGCGGCAGAAACACTGCTGTCAACACGGTAAACAGCTTCATAGTCTCGTTCAGCTTTAAGTCCAGATAGGCCTGGTAAGCATCTCGCAAATGAACGATACTGTCTCGCAGCAGGTCCACATTCTCCCGCAGACGCACAGCCTTGTCCGTAAAGATCTTAAAGTACCGCAGATCCTCCCGCTCAAAGATCTCGTTCTCGTTCTCCTCCAGCGCCTCGCCGATGTCGATTAGCTGCTCATAGTAGTTGCGCAAGACGGACAGTTCCTTTTTCTTATGCAGCAACTCCATGTTGAAGTCCGAACCGGCCTTATCCTGAAGCACATACTCCTCCATCCGGTTGATCTCAAATTCCGTGTCCTCCAGCGCCTTATTGTCACCGGACACCAAACTTTCCAAGAACGCATAGATCAGCTTTTCCAGCGTAATATTGGCACAACTGAACCGGTGAAGCGCGCTGATAAATTTGTTGCGGGTGGAGCAGTCCGCGTCGTTAATATCCACCAGCAGCAAAAAATTCTTTTTAACATAAAAGGCCAGGCAATCCTCCCGGGCACGGGCATTGGCCGCGTCCGTAATCTTTAAGGTGCCAAAGCTGTAATCGTCGTACACCTCAATATTGGAGCGAAAATAGCGGTTCTCCTCCTTGCACTGCTGTACAGTAGAGGGACTAAAGCCGAACTTCTCATAATGGGTGTCCAGCTCCGCCAAGGTAATGTATGCCGCACACACCAAATTGGGGTCTCGATCCTGCGGCTCAATGGTGGTCAGTTCGTCGCTGTATTGGTAAAACACTTGCCGTACCTCCCGATTTCCTGCTTTGTACCTATAAGTATATCCACTTTTGCCCAGCAGTCAAGTCAAATAAAGCATTTATGCCAAAATGCCGTAAAGCAGCATTTGGATGAACCGATCGTAACGATGCAAAAGTTCTTGCCGCTCCCGCTCCATTCCGGCCGTATCGCCTTCAGCTTTCAAATCCACCACCCGGTGCATATACTTGATCAGCAAGTGATTATACATGACCCGCATGGTGCTGTAAAGCTCCTCATCAGACACATTCACCCTTTCATGGGCTGTATGAATGATCTCCAGCGTCTTATCCTTCATACATGCATTAAAACGATGCCTTTGTTCCGTTAGTCGGCTACGCAATGCTTCGTTGGTCAAATGCAGGCAATACCAAATCAGAGACAGCGCTTCCGGGTCATCACACCAAAAATCAATGCGTTCCTTGTAATACACATGCAAATTGGCAGCAATACCCTGCTCCGGATCCGGCGAAAATGCACATATACCAGCAACCAGTCGATCCACAATGCGTTGCACACAAGCCACAAGCAAATCGTCCTTGGAAGCGTAATAATGGTACAGCTTGCCCTTGGAAATACCATTCTCCCGACACAGCTGGTTCAGATTGGCATTGTCCGGTCCCTGTCGGGCAAAGCTGCGAATCGCCGCTTCTTCAATACATTCTCGACTGCGTCGATTTTTTTCTTCCTGTTTCATAGAGTGTCCATTCCTTCATATATTGCATCTCTTCAAGCCGGTCCGCTCTCCCACCGCAAAACCCAAAGCACATATCCTATTATACTGCGTCACAGGATAACGGCTAATTATTTATAGCATATTTCGTATCTTTTGTCCACTTTTTGCCTCTCCGCGATCCCTTTGCCTACAACATACAGGCTGCGCTTTTTCATAAGGAAGGTTAAAAACCATCTTTCCCTTCGGCGCCATTTGCGGAGGTTCCGGTTCGTTTTTTATTTTCTGTCATTTCGGAGCTTCGTTTTCTCTATAATCATTGCAAAAACGCAAATATTAGTCCGCTTTTGCGAAAAGCAAAAGCCACCGCCGGCAGATTGCTCTGCCGGCGGTGTTATTTTTATCTTTTATTCTGTTGCTTACACCACAATGCTTAATCGGCAAGCACATACTGCTCAATGGCCTTGGCTACGCCGTCTGCGGTATTGGCCTCTGCCCGGTAGCGGGCGGCGGCTTTACATTCCGGCGCGCCATTCTCCATGGCAAAGGAGTAGTGAGCAAAGGCGAGCATGGGACAGTCGTTGCCTGCGTCGCCAAAGCTCATCACCTGCTCCGGCTCAATTTTCAGTTGCCGGGCAATACCCGCCAACGCCGCACCCTTGTTGGCGCCGGGAGCGGTACACTCCAATTCATTAGGCAGAGAGGAAACCACCTCCAACCCCTGGCCTTCCAGCACAGACCGCACCCAATCCGCTTGCTCCGGGTTCAGATCATAAACGGCAATACTCTCTGCGCCTTTGTCCGCTTTATCCAGCAGGTTCTCCTCCCGGTGCGCCTTGGCCATATACTGCTCCAAAACCGCATGGGGCAAACTATCACTGTTGTAATAAGGTAGACGGGCTTCTTCCAAATACATACCGCCGTCCCAATACACATTATAATACAGCGGCTGTGGCGCCAAGGTTTGCAAAATGCGCTGCACTGCCTTTGGTGGGATCAGCTGCTGGCAGATATGGGCGTCGTTCTTCCGGTCATACACCGCTGCGCCGTTGGAGTAGATCACATAGTCTACAAAAGGCACCTGCGCCGTTACATGGTCAATAAAATCCAAGGTGCGACCGGTGGCAATCGCCAGGCACACGCCCCGGTCGTGGGCCGCCTGTAACGCCGCCACCGTGCGGGGACTGACGGTCAGGTGGTCACCGGACATTAAGGTGCCGTCTAAGTCTGTGGCAATCAGTTTGATGGACATAAACACGCCTCCGTTCTTCAAATACCGGGCATATTATAGCAAATTCTTGCCCTATGCGCAACGCAAAGCCGGGAAATCCGCAATTTTAGTTGACGAAACAAAGAAATTGTGCTTTAATTAGAGTTTGACAACCGCTGCAAACGCCACGCAGCACCTTTTTCCAACAGATGGAGGGATTCGGTTATGAAACGATGGGGCACCATACTCTGCCTTTGTTTGCTGCCCATACTGCTGTTCTCTGCCTGCGCAGAGGCCACGGCACAAGTTGATTTTGTTGCCAACAAAGATGTTAAAAAGATCTTTGACGATGTGCACACCGTAGGCTACATTTTGGACGATATTCGCAAGGTGGATTTCTACAAAGAAATGCAGCCCAACGACAGCTACACCAAAAAACAGGTAAAAAGCACGAAGCTGGACACCACCGTAACCAAATATTACAGAAACGAGGACCTGGTGTACGCCGCATACGAAAAAGGCGGCAAGCAGATGACCGAGTTCCACCTGCGCTCCACCCACTCCAACGACCTGACCGTCACCTATACGGACGCGGATGGCAAGCGCACCGGCGTGTCCATTCTCTGTGAGGACGATAAGGGCAGCTACCGTGTTACCTTTGACCAAGGGCTGAACACCCAATCACCCTACGGTGCCGACCGCTTTACCATTTGGATCTCGCCGGAGGCGGACAATGCCACCTTTAACAGCGAATGTACCTACGAGGCGGTCTACGCCGACGGCAAGCTCACCTGCACCCTGGTCAGCGCCAACTACTACGACAAAAAAGGCGGGTTCAAGCACTTTACCCACACCACGGACAAAAACGGCGTAACCCAGGAAAGCAGCCAGCCGATTTACAACAAATCCGACGCGAACGAGGCTATGATCGGCGACAGCGTAGACATTCTGCGCCATGTAGAAAAATGGGACGGCGTAGAGGCTGCCCAGGTGCGTATGGGCACCCACGCCTTCAGCTACACAGAAAAAAAGGACATCACCTATTGGTACATTGACAGCCAAGTGCGCTTTCTCTTTAAAAATAAGGAAAAGGCCGCTGCTTTTAACGCCCGCTACGGCGGCAATGGGGTTAAGACCTTAAAGCACACGGACGCCCCTTACGCGGTGAACTTCTCCCGGTGTAATTTACAGATCGCCTCCGACTGTACCTTCCCCGGCGACCAGAACCTGGGCGAATTTGCAGTGACGGACTTTAAGAACAATCCATACTACAATGTAACCTTTGACGCAGACGGCGTGCTCACCTCTTTTCAAAAAGTAAAATAACCCAATCGGCTCCCCTTGTGTATGCAAGGGGAGTTATTGCGTTAAAAAGGCATTTAAGCGCGGGCGGATACTATCCGCCCCTACGATAAAGCCTTTACACGAGGGAGACAAAAAAGCAAATCGTAGGGCGGGGGCTTGCTCCCGCCGCAATTCTGTTTTTCCCCGGTAGGGGCGGCAACCTGCC
>FR885368.1:7434-18942 GCA_000436335.1 Clostridium sp. CAG:217 | reverse complement strand
GGCAACCTGCCGCCCGCCAAATTCCTCCGCGTTTGCCTGCGGCAAATCAACACAACTTGGCTCCCCTTATTTTCTAAGGGGAGCTGGCGCGCTTGCGCGACTGAGGGGATAAAAGCATAAGTAAATCCGCCCACTTTGCATACCCACGATGTAGGGATCGATGCCCGCATCACCCCGTAGACGGCCGCACAATTTGTCAAAAGAATATACAACCGGTAAAACCCTGTATGCACCCGAGTATTCAAAAGTTGCGAAAGTATTAAATTTAAGCCCCATCCTTGTAATTACACCGGGGATATAGTATAATATTTCTGCTATAACACCTGACCCTGCGTCAGATAGAAACGGTGTACAAGTGAAGATTTTAACCATTGGCGATGTAGTCGCCCGGCAAGGCTGTGACTGCCTGCGCCATATACTGCCCGGCTTAAAGCGAGAGCTGGGTGCCAAATTAACCATTGTAAACGGTGAGAACTCCGCCGTGGGCAACGGCATACTGCCCGGCAGCGCCCAGTTTATTTTTGACAGCGGCGCCGATGTGATTACCCTGGGCAACCACGGCCTGCGCCGGCGGGAGATCTACCCAATGCTGGAAGAGAACGAGTTTTTGCTCCGCCCGGCCAACTACCACCCCTCGGCCCCCGGTCGGGGCAGCGTACTGCTGGATATGGGTGCCACTCAAGTGGGGATCATCAGCCTGCTAGGTGCCGCCTTTATGGAGCCCATTGCCAATCCTTTTGACGCGGCGGACCGGGAGGTACACCGCCTAAAAGAAGCGGGAGCGCAAATCATTCTCATTGACTTTCATGCCGAGGCCACCGCAGAAAAGCGTGCCCTTGGCTACTATTTAGACGGCCGTGTGTCTGCCCTTTTCGGCACCCACACCCATGTGCAGACGGCAGACGAACAGGTGCTGCCCGGCGGCACCGGCTACATTACGGACCTGGGTATGACCGGGCCCCAGCACAGTGTGCTGGGAGTCAGCCCCCAGGCAGCCATTGAAAAAATGCGCACCGGCCTGCCTGTGCGCTTTACCAACCCGGACGGACCTTGCGTGCTGGAGGGCTGCCTGTTTGATATTGACGAAAAAACCGGCAAGACCCGCAGCTGCACGCGCATTAGGAGGTAACCATGGGCAAGAGGAGTTTTGCTCTTTTGCTGGCGCTGGTGCTGACCGCCACCCTCTTCTCGGCGTGCACCAAAGGCACCACCGGCCAAACAGAGACCACCGCAAAGGCACAAACCACCTTTGCTACGGACAATGACAATTTCAAATTAAGCTACACCCAATCGGACAGCCTGGATCCTTTTGCCGCCAAGACCCAAAACAATCAGGTGCTGGCGGACTTGGTGTTTGAGAGTCTGTTTGACCTGGACGGCAGCTATGCCGCCCAGCCCAACCTGGCCACCGGCTATGAATTTACAAACAGCACCACCCTCAAGGTGATCGTGCCCAGCGGTCTGACTTTCTCGGACAAGTCGGCGCTCACCGTCGCAGATGTGGTATACAGCTTTGAGCAGGCCAAGAACTCCCCCGCCTACGGCAGCGCTCTGCAAGGGATTCGCTCCGCCACGGCAGAGGATAACAACACCGTGGTGTTTACCCTGCGCCACCCCTCCCCTTACGGGCAGAATCTGCTGACCTTTCCCATTGCCAAGGCAAATGCCAAAGGCAAGTATCCCATCGGCAGCGGGCGCTACCGCTACAAATCCACCCAGAACGGTCCGGTGCTGGCAGCCAACGCGACCGCCGACTTTAACCCTCACATCACCACCATTCACCTGGTGAACATTGCGGCGGCGGACTCCATTGACAATGCTGTGAATATCGGCAACATCACCTATGCCTATCGGGATCTGTCCGAGAACAGCGCTAAGCGCATGACCGCCACCAAAAAGCAGATTAACCAAAACAACTTGGTGTATATCGGCTTTAACAACCGATCCGGTGCCTTTGCAAACGCCCATTTGCGCAAGGCCGTGAGCCTGGCGGTGGACCGCAACGCGCTGGCTAAGAGCGCCTATGCCGGCTACGCCACCGCTGCCCGCAGCGTATATAATCCCGCCTTCGGATTGGCAGCCAGCACCCGCCTGTTTGCAGAAGCAGCAGACGCGGCAGCCGCCAAGCAGCAGATCGCCCTGTCCAAAGTCAGCGACAGTGCCTTAAAGATCACGCTGCTGGTCAATAAGAACGACAACCGGCTGGCCGCCGCCAACCAGATCAAAACGGCGTTGGAAGCGGCAGGCTTTACCGTACAACTGCAAGTGAGCAAATTCAGCGACTATAAGGCGCGGATTAAAAATTTAAACTATGACCTCTATATCGGCGAGGTCAAGCTGCAAAACGATATGTGCCTTTACCCCTTCTTCAGTACCGACGGCGCTGCCCGCTATGGCATCAGCCAAGACAAGGGCAGTACCGCCGCCCTGTACCGGGACTACACCGCCGGCAAAACGGAGCTGGGCAAATTTATGCTCTCGTTTAGCGAGGAAATGCCATTTGCCCCCCTGTTGTACCGTAAGGGGATGATCTGCTACTCCAAGTCCCTGAGAGGCGATATTCAGGGGCAGTACGGCAACTTCTTTGCCAATATAGAAGACTGGTATTTTGGATAAAAACGCCCCGGCGTTTGCAATAAATCACGGAGGATATATTGATGATTAAATTTGAAAATCCCAACGGATACATTGAGATCACCAACGCCTATTTCGCCACCCTTGTAGGGCGTGCCGCTCAGTCCTGCTTTGGCGTGACCGGTATGGTTAACGGCAGTGCTTACGAGTCCATCGTCAGCGCCATTAAGAGCAAGGCCACCGGCGAAAAATTCAACCAAGGCGTGTCCGTCAAAAGCGTGGACGGTCAGTTGCAGATTGAGCTGCACATCTCCGTCTCTTACGGTGTCAACATCACTGCCATTGTGGACAGCATCATCAACAAGGTGCGCTACACGGTGGAGGAAGCCACAGACCTGAAGGTCAACACCGTCAATGTGTATGTGGACGCACTGAACTAACCTTAGAATGGGAGAACATCACATGATGATAACAGGACTTATGTTCCGGGACGGGGTCATCTCCGGCTCAAACAACATTGCCAACAACCGCCAGGCCGTAGACGCACTAAACATTTTTCCCGTGCCGGACGGCGACACCGGCACCAATATGAGTATGACGATCGGCGCTGCCGCCAAGGAAATGGCAGTGCTGCCGGAAAACTGCACGGTGGAGGAAGCCTCCTCCCGCTGCGCCTCTGCCCTGCTGCGGGGCGCCAGAGGCAACTCCGGCGTCATTCTTTCGCTGATCTTTCGCGGATTTTCCAAGGCGCTGCGCGGCATGGAAGAAGCGGACGGCGCTGCCGTGGCCGCTGCCTTTCGCAAGGGCGTAGACGCAGCCTATAAAGCGGTTATGAAGCCTACGGAGGGCACCATTCTGACCGTGATCCGCAAGGCGGCGGAAGCGGCGGAGCAAATCGCCACCTCCAATAACGACGCCTGGGCCGTGTGCTGCGCAGCCATGGCTGCCGCAGAGGAAGCCCTGGCAAAGACGCCGGAACAGCTGCCGGTGCTGAAAAAGGCCGGCGTGGTAGATGCCGGTGGGCAGGGCCTGGTTCTGATTTTCCAGGGTATGGGCGCCGTGCTTGAAAAAGGCACCGTGGTGCAGCCCATTGCCGGCAGCGCCGTCACGCCGGTACAAGCCCCGGACAAAAGCACCGTGGCCGCCGCCTCCGGTGAAATTGAATTTGGCTACTGCTCGGAATTTTTGATTGAAAAAGATCGCCACGCCCCCCAGCAGGATCCGCTGCGGCTGCGGGCGTACCTGGAGTCCATCGGCGACTGCGTTGTGGTGGTGGACGACAGCGATATTATCAAGGTACATGTGCATTCCAACTGCCCCGGCGATGTAATCCAGGCTGCGCTGAAATACGGCCAGCTGATCAATATTAAAATCGACAACATGCGCTACCAGCACCGCAATGCGGAGGAGGGCGTGAAACAGAGCGACACACCGCCCCAACCCACCGTAGTGCAACCGGAGAATGACTACGGCTTTGTGGCCGTATGCGCCGGTGATGGACTAAAGGAGCTGTTTACCGACATTGGCGCCGACACGGTGGTCAGCGGCGGGCAGACCATGAACCCATCCACCGACGATATTTTGAACGCCATTATGGCCACCCCCGCCAAGACGGTGTTTGTGCTGCCCAACAATAAAAACATTATTATGGCTGCCGAGCAGGCCATTCCCCTGGCCAAGGACCGCCAGGTGCGGGTGCTGCAAACCAAAACCATTCCCCAGGGGATCAGCGCCATGCTGGTGTTTGACGAAACCCAGTCTGCCGACGACAATCAGATGGCCATGATGGACGCCGCCGCCCATGTGGAGACCGGTTCTGTCACCTTTGCCGCCAGAGACAGCGAGCTGGACGGCCGCCCCATTAAACAGGGCGAAATTATGGGTATGTGTGGCAGCAAGATCAAATTCCTGGGCGATGACATTGTGGACATTGCCTTTAAGACCGTTGACAAGCTGTTTAAGCGGGGCGAGCATGCCCTGGTGACCCTGATCTACGGTGCAGATGCCACCGAGGAACAGGCCCAGGCACTGGAAAACCGCCTAAGCGAGAAATACGGCAGCGATATGGAAATCAGCATTGTAGACGGTGGACAGCCCATCTACTACTTCCTGCTTTCTGTTGAGTGATATGGACCAGTTTTTAGAACGCGATATTCAATACCTGAAAGGTGTTGGCGACAAAAGAGCCCGGCTTTTTCATAAGCTGGGCATATTTGTCGTGGGGGACCTGGTGCGATATTATCCTCGCACCTATGAGGACTGGAGTGTGACCACCCCTGCCGCCCAGGCGCCGGAGGGCACAACTGTGTGCGTGCAGGCCACCATGGTGACCCCCATGCGCACCCACCTGATCCGCAAGGGCATGACCCTCTACAAAGCGGATTTTACCGATGGGGAGACCCTGATCCATGTAACCCTGTTCAACACCAAATTCCTGGCAGAAAAGCTGCGTATGTACCAGGACTACCTGCTGCTGGGCAAGGTAGAGCGCAACTTCACCACCGTGCAGATGAGCGCACCCAAGATTGAACCGCTCACTGCTCGGCGGATCCACCCCATTTACACCCAAACCGGCAGCCTGAATGCCAACCTGATCGCCAAGGCGGTAGACTACGCCTTGGCACACATGGCGCCGCTGCCGGACACCCTGTCCCCCGCCCTGCGGAAAAAATACGGTCTGGAAGATCTGGACACGGCCGTGCGCAACATTCACTTTCCGTCAAATGCAAAAGCGCTGGAAGCGGCCCGGCACCGACTGATTTTTGAAGAACTGCTGACCCTGACTGTCGGATTGAAAAAACTTAAGGGGCGCAAGCGCACCCCCACCACTCGGGTCATTGAAAAAGACTGCACCGCAGCCTTTGCGGCCCGTCTGCCCTTTACCCTGACCGGCGCCCAGAGCCGGGCAGTGGCCCAGTGCATTGCCGACCTGCAAAGCGGCTATCCCATGAACCGACTGCTGCAAGGGGATGTGGGCAGCGGCAAAACCGCCGTGGCTGCCGCTCTGCTGGACACGATGGTGCAAAACGGCTACCAGTGCGCCCTGATGGCACCCACGGAGATTTTGGCCACCCAGCACTATGCCACACTGCAAAAATTCTTTGCAGGCACAAACACCCGCCTATGCCTGCTCACCGGCGCCTGCACCGCCAAGGAGAAGCGACAAATGAAGGCAGATCTGCTGGAGGGCAATATACACATTGCGGTAGGCACCCACGCGCTGATCCAAAATGATGTAGAATTCGCCAACCTGGGGCTGGTAATCACCGATGAGCAGCACCGCTTTGGGGTGCAACAGCGAGCGGATTTGGCCATGAAAGGTGAAGAAGTGCACACCTTGGTCATGAGCGCCACGCCCATTCCCCGCACCCTGGCCATGATGATCTACGGCGATCTGGACATATCCGTACTGGACGAGCTGCCCCCCGGGCGGCAGGAGATCCGCACCGATGTGGTCACCTCCGCCTACCACGCCCGGATCTTTCGCTTTCTGCGTGCGGCGCTGGATCGGGGCGAGCAGGGCTATATCGTCTGCCCGCTGGTAGACGAGGGCGAAAGCGAGATGAAAGCCGCCACCGCCTACGCCGCCCAACTCAGCGAAACGGAGCTGTTTGGCTACAACTTAGGGCTGCTCCACGGCAAAATGACCCCCAAACAAAAGGACGCCGTAATGCAGGCCTTTGCCCGGGGCGATGTGCAGGTACTGGTAGCCACCACAGTGGTGGAAGTGGGCGTAGATGTACCCAACGCCACGGTGATGGTCGTGGAGAACGCCGAGCGGTTCGGCCTGTCCCAGCTGCACCAGCTGCGGGGGCGCATTGGCCGCGGCAGCGCCAAAAGCTACTGCATACTGGTCAGCGACGCCAAAGGCGATACGGCCCGCCAGCGGCTGCTGACCATGAAAAAATACAGTGACGGCTTCCAGATTGCCGACGAGGACCTGCGGCTGCGCGGCCCCGGCGACTTCTTTGGCAAGCGGCAGCACGGTCTGCCGGAGCTGCGACTGGCAGATATGGTGGAGGATATGGACACCCTGCGCCTGTGCCGGGACTGTGCAGACACCATTTTGGCCGACGACCCCAATCTGGACAAACCGGAAAATCAGCCCCTGCTGACGGAAACGCAGGATCTGTTCCGCCGTAGCACCACATAAAAAAAGCAGACAGCGACCGATGAACAAGTCCGTAAAAAATGGGCAATAGAAAAAACAGCCTCCTCTGGTAGAATTAAAAAAACTACCATAGGAGGCTGTTTTCTGCTCTTTTGAATTCACTTTACAGAACACCATTTATCTGTTAAAATAGACCCGTAAACTCTGTATTTATTTTGCTATCTGAGAGATAGGGCGTATGAGAAATATGAGAACAGTGTAAAACAGGGAACCATCCCCTGTTTTAAGTGCCCGAAATAATGATTAATGGTGAGGAATAGAGCTGTGAAAAAAAAGTTTATTTGGATCGTCTTGTTCGTTGCTTTAGTGTTATTGTTCGCCTTTCTGTTCCTATGGCCGATCCAAGGCAGCTTATACTTAAACATGAATGAAGATGATGGCTTAAACAGCAGTGTATATGATCTTAGCACCAATCGGAGTAAAAAGGTCGTTATTGATGATTATAATGAAGTGATAGACTACTATCCTTTGACCGGTGGATACGCGGCGATCGGTGTGAATTATGTACCGGCTCAGAATGCAGCGGTTGATGGTCTTAAGAGTAAGTACGCTCTGGTCATTCATGAGGGAAAGCGTGACTTTTCTTATCCACTGGCTTCATCAGCCGGAATTATGTGTGTTTATGAAGACACGGTGTATTTCACGATTTATGGCGAGGACGATGTTGCCTCATGTTACTACAAGTGCAACTTGTCTGATTTTAGTATTGAAAAATTGCCGGACTCTATTAATGATATTTGTTCTGACGGCAATACGCTTGTTTATGTTGAAACCCTGCGTGACCATGACCAGGTGATCATAAAACAAGAGGGTAAAGAAAACGTGGCGCTTTCCACTGGTAAAGTCTTATGTGTGGATCTTTTGCAAAGCGATTTAGTCATTTCTTACAAGGATGGCCTGGATGAGAAATGCATATCCTATAATCTCTCTACAGGTAAGAGCACGACTTGTGGCAAAAGGAATGATAAACTGGAGTATGCAGCAACGCTCCATGGGCGTGATTGGTATATTTACAGATTTGAATTTCTGCATAACGATTTTGGTACGCCGCGATTGGATATTATCGTTATGCGTAGTGGCCTTCGGGTGAAATTCTTATTCTTGTCACCTACGAAATTAGGTTCGGTTTATCTTTTGCGATGATTACATAGAACAGGGTAAAACAGGGAACCGTCCCCTGTTTTACCCTGTTTTGCTTAAAATCTAATTCTTCTGCCAATTAGGCTGTTTTGTACTGTCTGCACAATCCGGGGCAGTTCACCGAACGCTGTCTGCTTTTTTACTATAATGCTGTGGTAAAGGTGTAGCCCTGGCTGCGAATACTGTCAATGGCCTGACCTAAAATCTCCGCATTGGTGGGACTGACGGCGTGGAGCAGGAAGATAGCGCCCGGGTGGGTGCTCTCTGTCACCTTTTGCAGCGCCGCTGCCGGTTCCGCCACATTTTGGGTATCCCAATCTGCATAGGCAAAACTCCAAAAGATACTCTTGTAACCCAGCTCCTGTGCCAGCGCCAGCGTGTCCTCGCTAAACTCCCCCTTGGGAAAGCGGAAGTAAGTCATCTTGTACTGATAATTCTTTTCCATATACCGGTGCAGCACGGTGATCTCCTCTGTGGCTGCCGCGCGGGTCACCTCGTCCATAGTCAGGTGGCGATAGGTGTGGTTGCCCACTACATGGCCCTCGGCAATCATGCGCTTGATCAGTGCCGGGTTTTGGCTGGCAAAGTCATAGGTCACAAAGAATATAGCATGGACTTGCTTCTCCTTTAGCGTGTCCAATATCTTGCCGCTGTATCCGTTCTCATACCCCTCGTCAAAGGTCAGGCACAACTGCTTTTTATTGTCCAGTAAGAAGCGAGCGCCCAGCGCGCCAAACTGTTTTTGCAGCCGTTCCGGCTCCTGCGGTCTGGCGTGGTCGGTAATGTTGCCCGGCCCCCACACCACCTTTTCCTTGCTGTAACTGCGGCTGCCCACATTGGTGGGGCGCACGGTGGTGTCCGCCGTCTTGGTTGCAGTGGTGGCGGAGGTGGTACTGGTGCCCGGATCGCCGGTTTGGTTCTCATTCTTTGCATTGCCCCGGCAGCCGGCAAACAGTATGGTGATCAGCGCTAAAGCCAGCAGCAAACTGCTGCATTTTTTGAGCATAAAAAACTCCCCTTTCAGCAATAGGTTGTGCTGAAAAGGGAGCAAATTCACCTGTTAAATTTTGATTAGCGAAAATTGGCGATGTTTGCAAAAACTGCAAATCATTCGTTAATAATATTCCACCCGGCGCGCAAAATGCCCTCATCCTTGCCAATGCGGTTAAGCACATTCTCAATGGCCTCATCGTTCTTCTTGGCGGCAGACACATAAGCGCGGATTTTGGTATTGCCGTCGTCCGTCTCCGAGGACTCCAAATTGTGCAAAATAATATCCCGCGCGTCCTTCAAAGCACTCATTAAGTGGGCGCGAATATCCACCTCAAAGTTATCCAAACAGGTCACTGAGATTTTGTACATACACTCATCTTTGGCCCGCTTTTCTTTATCATAGCTGCGCAACTTGTTAATCTTGTTGCTTAGCGGATGCAGCACCAGGTGCATCACCACCACAACCGCTGCCACAATCACCGCATACAGCACCTTGGGCAGGGTGCACAGAATACCGATGGCCGCCGTGGTCCAAATGGTAGCGGCAGTGGACAGCCCGCGAATGTTGGTGCCGTCCCGCAAAATCAGGCCGGCGCCCAAAAAGCCCACACCGCTGACCACCTGGGCAGCCACACGGGTCAGGTCCGTGTTGTCCTGGTTGATCACAAAGGAAAACGCCGTGTAGGCATACGCCCCCACACACACGATCACATTGGTAAGTATACCCGCCTGGTGCTTGGTCCACTGGCGCTCCAGGCCTACAAAAAAGCCCAGAATAATGGCCAGCGCCAGTCGAATGGAAAACCCGGACAACGCCGCAATATCCATCAAATGCGCATAGCGTTCCATTTTAAATTAAGCCTCCGCTTTCTCTTCTGCCTCCTGGGCAGATTTTTGTTTTAAGTAAGCATTGATAAAGCCGTCAATATCCCCATCCATCACGGCGGTGATATTGCCCATCTCGAACCCGGTACGGTGATCCTTGGCCAGGGTATAGGGCATAAATACATAGGAACGAATTTGGGAGCCCCAGGCAATCTCTTTTTGATCACCCTTAATGTCCTCAATGCGTTCCAAATTCTCTCGCTCTTTGATCTCCACCAGCTTGGACTTGAGCATACGCATGGCCACTTCCCGGTTTTGGTGCTGGCTGCGCTCAATCTGGCAGCTGACCACGATCCCGGTGGGAATATGGGTCAAGCGCACGGCAGAGGAGGTCTTGTTGACCTTTTGGCCGCCGGCACCGGAGGCCCGGTACACATCCATCTTAATATCTTCTTCACGGATCTCCACATTCACATCGTCGTCAATCTCCGGCATCACTTCAACGGACGCAAAGGAGGTATGCCGCCGACCGGAAGAGTCAAAGGGAGACACCCGCACCAAGCGGTGAATACCCATCTCGCCTTTCAAATAACCGTAGGCATTCTCGCCCTCTACTAAAATCGTGGCGCTCTTAATCCCCGCCACATCGCCGTCCAGATAATCCAGCGTAGACACCTTGTAGCCATGGCGCTCGCCCCAGCGGTTGTACATACGAAAGAGCATTTCCGCCCAGTCCTGCGCCTCCGTACCGCCGGCACCGGCGTGGAAGGTCAGCAAGGCGTTTTTGCCGTCAAACTCGCCGCTGAGCAGGGTGGACAGGGTCATATCTTCCACGCGCGTTTCAATATCCTTAACAGAGGCGGTGCAGTCGTCCAGCAGGGACAGATCGCCCTCCTCGTCCGCCAGTTCAATCATCACCAGCGCGTCCTCATAGTCGCTTTTCAGACTCTCATAGCCGGTGACCTTGGCCTTTAAGGAACCGATCTTTTGCATCACCTTTTGGCTGTTCTCCATATCGTCCCAAAAGTCCGGGGCGGCGCTCTCTTTCTCCAGCACCTCCACCTCGGCCTTTAAGCTGTCAATGGCCAGGGCTTCCTTTAAGTTTTCAATGGGCTTCTCGCTGTCCAGCAGCCGCAGCCGCAGTTCTTCAAATTCTACCATATCAACGCTCCGTGCAGTTCTCTGTATAAATTTATGATTATAACTGTAATATTATATATAAATCTCTGCTGCATTGCAAGGGCTTTACCGCTGATTTTACACCCGGGCACGGATTTTTGGCGGAATTGACGGTGCTTTCACACTTTGTTTAAGATATTTTAACCAAATCGTTGATTTATTGTGATATTCTAATGTATAATGATAAGAAAGCATATAGATCGAGGTACACAAAATGGCTTTGTATGAAAACAACAGCTGCCCGGTCTGCGGCAAGCAGTTCCAGCCGGGTGACGATATTGTTACCTGCCCGGAATGCGGCACACCCCATCACCGGGCGTGCTACCGGGAGCTGGGGCACTGCGCCCACCAGGCACTACACGGTGATGGATATGCCTTTACCCCGGCGGATCCGCCTGCGGAGCAAAAATCAAGTGCGCCTGCCGACGATACCCACACCGCTGCCCCGGAGCAAAAAAAGAAATGCGTGGCCTGCGATGCGGAGCTGGACGGAGACGCCGTCTTTTGCACCCACTGCGGCGCTCGACAACCGGGGGCCGGCGAAAAATATCGCCCGCCTATCCTGCAGGATACGACACCGGATCCCAGCCAATACCCGGGCACCATTGAGGGTGAAGCGGCCGCCG
>FR885368.1:348-7417 GCA_000436335.1 Clostridium sp. CAG:217 | reverse complement strand
CGATGTGGCGGCGGTGGTACGCACCAACACCGGCTACTTCCTTTCCCGGTTCAGACGGAATAAAAAGGTCGGATGGAACTGGGCGGCCTTTCTCTTTGGCCCCTACTACCTGTTCTTCCGCAAAATGTATAAAGAGGGCACGGCGGCGCTGGCCATTCGCTTTGCCGCGTCACTGATCGTGCAGGGCGCCTACGCCAGCCAATTTGCCAAACTCACCGACTTTATGAGCACCAACTACACTGCCCTTATGCAGGGCAAAATACAACCGGACGCAGCGCTGGTGGAGCCCTTATACCCGGCTGTAGCCATCATGATGGGCGTAGGGCTGGCGATCCACCTGGTGATCGCCCTGTTTGCCAATCGGCTGTACCACAGAAAAGTATTTACCGTGCTACAAACGGTGGATGATCGACTGCAGGACGGCGCCATCTTTCGTCAAGCACCCATGCTACCGGAGCAAATGCGTCTGACCCAGGATGAAATGCGCCGCATGTATCTGTCCAAAATGGGCGGCACCAGCGTGTTTGCGCCGATTATGGCGTTTCTAATCTTGGACATGATCTCCGGACTGCTGTCCAGCATATTGTAAAAATACCGAACGAGGAAAAGAAAAATGAAAATTAAAAAAGCAATCATTCCCGCAGCAGGGCTGGGCACGCGCGTGCTCCCCGCTTCCAAGGCCGTGCCCAAGGAAATGCTCAACATTGTGGATAAACCCGCCATTCAGTACATTGTAGAGGAGGCGTTCGCCGCCGGGATCGAGGATGTGCTGATCATCACCAACCGGGGCAAGGGGGTCATTGAGGACCACTTTGACCATGCGGTGGAGCTGGAGCACAAACTCTCCGGGGATCCAAACAAGGCGGATCTGTACCGAGATGTGCTGCAATGCTCTCAAATGGGCAATATTTATTTTATCCGCCAAAAGGAGACCAAGGGTCTGGGTCACGCGGTGCTGTGCGCCAAGAACTTTGTAGGTAACGAGCCTTTTGCGGTGCTGTATGGGGACGATGTAATCATCAGCGACGACCCGGTCACCGGCCAGCTTTGCCGCGCCTATGAGAAATACGGCAAGGGCGCTGTGGGCGTAAAGGAAGTGCCCACGGCGGATATTACCAAATACTGCTCCCTGGCGGTTGCGCCGCTGGAGGGCAACTGCTTTACCTGCACGGATATGATCGAAAAGCCCCGGCCGGAGCAGGTAATGAGCAACTACTCCATTCTGGGCCGGGTGGTGCTGCCTCCCTCTATTTTTGAGATTTTGGAGCACACCCCTAACGGCGCCGGCGGCGAATTGCAGTTGACGGACGCCATGCGCACCCTGGCGCGGCAAGAGGGCGTAGTGGCTGTAGACTACAACGGCACCCGCTACGATATGGGCAACAAATTCGGCATTTTGCAGGCCAATATTGAGGTGGGTCTGCAGCACCCGGAGACCGGTGCCCGCCTGAAAGAATACATCAAGAACTTAGCAAAGGAACTTTAATACTTATGATCAAACTGGAACGCACTTCCGTCACCAATTTTGACAATGCCATGCGCGGTGCCCGCAATCCCATGAACTCCTGGGGGCGTTACGACTCCTACTATGACGAAGACGGCAACTTTGTCTTTGGTCCCAACGATCTGAGCCTGGCCAAGCGCCTGTGCAAGGCCGGCACCGACCACCGCAAATTCATTCGTATGATCTTTGTCACCGTGGATGTAACCGCCCCCATGTACTGGTGGAAAGAGTATGACACCTACAAGGTGGGGACCGTTGCCAATTCCACCTCCACCATGCACAAGATTGCCTCCAAACCCTTTGAGCTGGCGGATTTTTCCGTAGATCACATGGATCAGCGGGGGCTGGACGCAATGGAAAAGGTGATCCGCACCCTGGAGCAGCTGCGCCTGGAATACCTGGAGACCAAGGACAAACAAACCTGGTACACCATGATCCAGCTGCTACCCAGCTCCTATAACCAAATGCGCACCTGTACGCTAAACTATGAGACCTTAGCCAATATTTATTTTGCCCGCCGCAGCCATAAACTGGAGGAGTGGCACACCTATTGTGACTGGGCGCTGGAGCTGCCTTACTTTAAGACCCTGATTGCAGATACAAAGGACTGACAACACCATGAACCAACAATACGATCCGTTCGGCAGACCCACAAACGGCGCTGTGCCGCCCAATAACGGTCAAACGCCGCCCGGTCAAAGCCCCTACAATAACTACAACAATCCCGGCGGTTATCCGCCCCCGGGCACCGGCTATCAACCGCCGTACGGCACCTATGGGCAGGACCCTCGGCAGGCTGCCTACTTTCAGCGGGAGAACCGGCGTCGCCTGGCGCTGCGCTCCCAAAAGCAGGAATTGCGCCGCTTTGGCAACTGCATTGGACTGGCGATTTTAGCCTACTTCATCTTACAGCTGCTGTTTTCCCAGCTGCTATCTGTATTGCACCTGAAGGATATCTATGAAAGCTCAACGGTTTTTCAAAGCTGCTTTAGCCTGCTGTTCATCTCCGTTTGCAGCGTGGCGGTTCCCTTTGGCGTAATGGCACTGATCAACCGCCGCCGCTACACCGGTCCGGTGATCCCCACCCGCTCCCTGCGCACCGGTCAAATGGCGTTATGGGTCAGTTTTGGTATGCTGTGTTGCGTGGGTGCCAACTTTGCGGTCACCTTTGGAGTGATCCCGCTGTTTAAGGCCTTTGGCTATGGATTAACCTCCAACAGCGCCGGCGATCCCAACTCCGTTTTTGCCTGCGTGATCGCCTTAATCGGCACGGCCATTGTACCGGCTATTTGCGAGGAATTCGCCATGCGATGCTGCTGCGTGCAATTGCTGCGCAAATATGGCAATGGCTTTGCGGTGCTGAGCATCAGCATCGTATTCGGCCTGCTCCATGGCAATGTGATCCAATTTGTCTTTGCCTTTTTGGTGGGTCTGATTTTAGGCTATATCACCGTCAAAACCGACAGCGTAGTGCCTGCGATCCTGGTGCACGCACTGAATAACGGTATGTCCGTGGTCGCCGGCATTGTGCGCTACGCTGCCACCGACACGGCCGCCGACTCCGTCACCGTGGGTATGTATGTGTTTTGGCTGCTGGTAGGCGCTGCCGCCACCATTTACCTACTGGTAAAAAAGCAGCTGTACACCCCAAAAACCCAAGTGGCACCAAACCCGGAAGCCCCAACCTTTGGCCAGTGCATGGGCGCGTTTTTTGGCACCCCGGGTATGATCGTATCCTTTATTCCGCTGGTGGTATTGACCATCTTTTCCATTCAAAAGCTGTGATTTTATGACAACGGATCAAAAATTTATGTCCCGGGCGCTGGAACTGGCTCGGCAGGCCGCGCTGGAGGGTGAAGTACCCGTTGGCGCCGTGGTGGTGCTGGACGGCCGGATCATTGGCGAGGGACGCAACCGGCGAGAGAAGAGCCGCAACGCCCTGTCCCATGCAGAATTAGAGGCCATTGACGCTGCCTGCAAAGCCTTAAACGGCTGGCGATTGTGGCAATGTGACCTATATGTCACATTGGAGCCTTGCCCCATGTGCGCCGGTGCCATCATCAATGCCCGCCTGCGCCGGGTGATCTACGGCGCCGCGGACCCTAAGGCCGGGTCCTTTGGCTCCGTGATCGACTTTAATTCCCTGCCCTATAACCACAAGCCGCAACTGACCGCAGGTGTGCTGCAAGGAGAATGTGCCGGTGTGCTCAGCGACTTCTTTGCCACCCTCCGGGCTCGCCGCAAAGCAGAGTCCGCAACCAAAACAGAATAATAATAAAAAAAGAACACGGAAGCACCGTTTGGCGCCTCCGTGCCTTTTTTTGCGGCTTACGCCGCCGGGAGCCGCCCTGCACGCGGCTCAGTTCTACATTTGTCCGCTTATTTCATGGACTCTTCGTAGGCCTTGATCATTTTCTTAACCATCTGGCCGCCTACGGAACCAGCCTGCTTAGAAGTCAGGTCGCCGTTGTAGCCCTGCTTCAGATTTACGCCCACTTCTCAGTGCGTATGTTTACATATTAAAATGCACTGATTTTGGCAAGATATTCGACTAACTTGCTATATCTTGTCTATTAACTATATTTTCTTGAAAATTGCCGATAAATCGGTAATAGATTGTGATTTTTTGCTTGTAAGGTACATTTTTGCCTGCGATTTTTTTATTTTCGGGCAGTACCTTTTCTTCGATTTCAATTCTCTCTATGAAGGTGCGAACGATTTCTTCCGTCAACTCATCAATATGCTCATACTGTTTTACGAGTGCAAAGAATCTTTCATAATTGTTTGTTATCTCGTTTCCGTTTGACTGCTTGCGTTCAATTTCGGATAGCTGTTTTTTCAACTTTGCAACTTCGTCGGACATTTTCGACGCCGTTGTATTCAGCACATCTTCCGAGATTGTTCCTGCTGCATAGTCGTTGTAGAGTTTCATAATGATTCTGTCGATTGTTTCGATTCTTCCCTCAATAGCAGATTTATTGTCCTCTGAATTTTCGTAAATATTAACTTGTCCCGACCTCTGAATTGCCTGTTTGATAATCTCTTTTTTGTCCTTGTCGGACAGAGAAATCAGCTGGTTGAGGTCGGCTTTTATTATTTTAAGCAAGTCTGTATATTTTATTCTCGCTCCGTGTTCGCAGTGATTTTTGGAACGCTTTGGAATATTGTTGCACGAAAGATACCAATATTTCATTCGCTCGCCTTTATACACTGTTCCCGACGAACACATTGCACCGCCGCAATGCGCACAGAATGTTAAGCCGTTGAAAATGCTTGAACGGCATTTTTCATAGCTCTGCCAATTCTTTGTGTTCATTCCCATAAAGTAGGCGGCTTGGTCAAACTGCTCTTTGGTAACAAGCGGTGTGTGCGTGTTTTCTGTGATGAACCAATTTTCTTCCGGCACGGCAAGTTTCTTTTTTGATTTGAGACTTGCCTTTTTTGTTTTGCCAAGAATTGTGTGCCCAAGGTAAACCGGGTTTTTCAGTATTCGCTTTACCGTTGTGTAATTCCATTCATCAACAGCTCTCGCAGCACCTCTTTCGCCGAAGTTGTCACGGTAAAGCACACGGTATTTCAGAGGTGTTATGTCGCCGTTTTCTGTGAGCGCAGTTGCTATGGCTCTGGCAGATTTTCCGTCATGTGCCATGGCAAATATCTTTTGCACTATCGGAGCAGTTTTCGGGTCAGGCTCAAGCGCCGTGCCGTCTTTATTCTTCATATAGCCGAACGGAGGGCAGGCACAGTATTCGCCTTTTGTCCTTTTTTGATTTATGACTTGCTTGATTTTCCGTGAGGTGTCTCGCAAATAAACATCGTTCATCGCAAATTGGAACGGAGCCATAATGTTAACTTCGTTCGAGTCAAAGTTGTCACTGATTGCAATATAATGAATTTGATTTTCGGGAAAATAGGTTTCCGCATAGTAGCTCGACTCGGTCATATCTCTGCCGAGTCTTGACAAGTCCTTGGTGATAACCATATTTGCAAGCCCGTCTTTAAGGTGAGCAATCATTTGGCTAAAGCCCGGTCTGTCAAAATTTGAGCCTGAGAAACCGTCGTCAACAAATTCTTTTACAATGGTAATACCGTTGTCCTCGCAGTATTGCCTGACGATACTTCGTTGGTTTGTGATACTCGATGATTCACCGCCGTTGGCCTCCTCAACGGATAGTCTGTAGTATGCATCGGCTAATTTCAAGTTCGTTTTCATTGGTGAAACCTCCTTGAAAAAAGGATTACATACCCAACACGGAGTATATCACAGGAGGGTTTGAATATCAATTAAAAACCTCCTTATTCTTTGCGGAAATATTTTCCTCTATCAAAGATTTAATATCTCTGCTCTTATCAAATATGCGAACCACTTCGTAATGACTGTTGTTAATGTCGTATGATGTTGTTTGCATCACTTTAGAATTATCTTCCATTGACGCACCTCCAACAGTATTATGCGTTTTGTTCGTGTTGTTTATTACTTCGTTTTTTGCTGCCATAAGGCAACACGCTAACTATGATTTTATATCTGCCTCCTTTAATTTGATTTACCTTTCGTTGTGAATTTGTAGTTCATATTAACCTCCGATTTAGCTCACAGGCTTTTACAAATCGCCTGTAAGTCGTTTTTAGTTTTAGTCCGACGAGTTACTCTATTTTAGATTGAACTCGTCAATTTTTGCTCACGGCGTTGCCTGATTTTTCATAAATAGGTTCATCATACGCACTCCTTTCCGTGAATACTAAAAAACCTTGATTTTCTGCGAAAAACACCCATAACTGCATACGAATTTGGAATCATACGCAAAAGTATTACGATTTGAAAAGCCGACAGGCCTTGCCGGACGGCGTTTTCGGGCATTTCAAAGCCCGAAAATCATACCCCTTTATCCTGCTTTAAAATCGACGGCTTGAAATCCGCTTCAAAATCCACTCGAAAGCTGTCAATTTTCGTTTCAAAAATCATAAATTTTCAAAATCAAAGCCTTTCATATTCTTTGCCGATAAACCCTAAAGCACGGTGCATTAAATCTTGTTGACCGTGTATAGATTGCTCTTTTGCTCGCCGCCGATAAACCGTTTCGAGATAGTTATGTACCCACCGCTTTCCAGCGAATGCAAAATTTTTCTGCAAGTAGATGCACACATCGAACAGCTTTTTGCAATCATAGGCACCGACCAAAAACTTTGCCCCGCCGAGTCCTTTGCCCGGACGAGAAAAGAATAAACGATAAACTCGTTGGGCGATAACCGTTCATCAAAAATTCTGTTCGGCAAAAGAAAATATTGCCCGCTGCAATTTTTACGCATACGAAAACCTCCTTCCAAATTATTCGAGAGAATATTTTGCTAAGTGAAAACCAAAAAGAAAAACACCGTTCAAAAAACTCCCTCTACTATACGGAGAAAAATTTCCATTTTGTTCGGGTGTTTTTCAAAATTCTTTACACCTTGTTTACATTTAATTTCACCATAGGAAAATACCCCTCTATAATACAGAGAAAAATTCAGGTTTTGTTGATGTGTTTTGAGAAAAAATTTATAAATTATTTTCACGCAAAAGAGGTT
>FR885368.1:0-246 GCA_000436335.1 Clostridium sp. CAG:217 | reverse complement strand
AGAAAATCGCACTTGCAATGTCACTCTGTTCAAGGTAACATACCACAACCTTTTAGGGCGACAATTTTGTTTTCATACTTTTCGGGTACAATATAATTAACACTTACTCGGAGGTAAATACAATGGAAGGACGAATTTTAACAGCAGATATTATTGACAATTTCAAAAAATATTTAGAGCTGCAAGAGAAAAGCACGGCAACGATTGAAAAATATATCCGTGATGTAAAAGCGTTTTCGGTTTATG
>FR885367.1:4404-5755 GCA_000436335.1 Clostridium sp. CAG:217 | reverse complement strand
TCGCCGAACAGGGGACGGTTTCTTGTTTTGCGGGTGCGCTGCATTTTTTTGCTTTTCTTTTGCCTTTTGCCGTTGACAAGGGGCGCCAGTGGTGTTATAATACGACCTAAGCACTAATGGGCTTTAAAGCGCTAAAGTGCCAAGTGCAAAATGATAACAGGAACAGGAGTAACCAATCATGACCCCCAGAAAAGGCAATTTAATGGGCGTGCGCACCGACATTAAGGTGTTGGACGCCACCATTCGCGACGGCGGACTGTGCAACAACTTTGACTTCAGCGACGAATTTGTGCGGGAACTGTATAAGACCAATATCAAAAGCGGCGTGGACTATATGGAGTTTGGGTATAAGGCCAGCCGCACCCTTTTCAACGAGGCGGATTTTGGCAAGTGGAAGTTCTGCAAGGAAGAGGACATTCGTGCCATTGTTGGCGAAAATGTAAGCGATATGAAGATTTCCGTGATGGCAGATGTAGGCCGCTGCGATTTTAAAACGGACTTTCTGCCAAAGAGCGAGAGCGTCATCGACATGGTGCGCGTGGCCTGCTACATTCATCAGATCCCGGCAGCCATTGAGATGATCGAGTATTTCCATGACCTGGGGTACGAGACCACCTGCAATATTATGGCCATCAGCCAGGCCGGTTCCGGCCAGGTGGGCGAGGCGCTGGAGATGCTGTGTAACTCCTCGGTGGATGTGATCTACCTGGTAGACAGCTACGGCTCTCTGTACCCGGAAAATGCCGGTGTGCTGGCCCAGCGGTACTTAGAAGCGGCCACTGCTGCCGGCAAACAGGTGGGCTTCCACGCCCACAACAACCAGAACTTGGCCTTTGCCAACACCATTGAGACCCTGTCCTACGGTGTGTCCTACCTGGACGCCACCGCCATGGGTATGGGTCGGGGCGCCGGTAACTGCGCTATGGAGCTGCTGCTGGGCTTCTTAAAGAACCCCAAGTACAGCTTGTACAGCCTGCTGATTTTTATTGAAAAGTATATGATCCCCCTGCGGGAGGCCGGGGTGCAGTGGGGCTTTGACCTGCAATATATGTTCACCGGCCAGCTGAACCGTCACCCTCGGGAGGCCATGAACTTTACCGCCCAGCACCGCACGGATTACTGCGAATTTTACAAATCTCTGCTGGACAACGACTAAACATACAGAAAATCGCCCCGCAAGCGACCGTTTCGGCTGCCTGCGGGGTTTGTTTTGTACTTATTTGATTTTCTCCAGATCCTGAGCGATTTGGGCATGGTCAATGGGGTGATCCCGGAAGTAGTATTTTTTGTCCCGATCACTGATGGAGCGCAGCACCCGGCAAGGGTTGCCCACCGCCACTACATTGGCGGG
>FR885367.1:0-4399 GCA_000436335.1 Clostridium sp. CAG:217 | reverse complement strand
CCGCCACTACATTGGCGGGAATGTCTTTGGTAACGACGGACCCGGCGCCGATGACCGTGTTGTCGCCGACGGTGACCCCGGGCAGGATGACTGCTCCGGCGCCGATCCAGCAGGTACGGCCAATGTGCACCGGCATATTGTATTGGTAGTCGTACTCCCGCAGCTCCGGCAGCACCGGGTGGCCGGCGGTGGCGATGGTCACATTGGGGGCGATCATTGTGTTGTCGCCGATGTAAATATGGGTGTCGTCCACCATGGTAACGGCAAAGTTGCAGTACACATGGTTGCCCAAATGCACATGGGCGCCGCCGAAGTTAGAATAAAACGGGGGCTCAATATAGCAGTTCTCGCCCAGTTCGGCAAACATCTCTTTCATCAGCGCCTGGCGCTTGTCCGTTTCTGTGGGTCGTGTGTGGTTGAATTCATACAGACGGTCCAGGCACAGCCGCTGCCGGTCCATAATTTCATCATCGCCGGGCAGGTACAGCGCACCGGTGTGCATTCTGTCTTTCATTGCCATAGGGGGCACCTCCGTGCATTTTTCTTCATTATAAGCAAAAAAGCGGTCCTTTGTCAACGGCCACTTGCAGCAGCCCCGTTGCCGTGCTATAATACACTGGATTTCTACGGCAGTGCGCTGCCTATCAAGGAGAAAAAAGATGAAAAAGCCCTATCAAAAGACCATGTATGCCTGCTTTATCGGCTATATTGTGCAGGCCATTGTAAACAACTTTGTGCCCTTGCTGTTTGTCACCTTCCAGACCGACTACCGGGTGCCGCTGCAAAAGATTACCCTGCTGATCACTGTGAATTTTCTCATCCAGCTGTGTGTAGATCTGCTGTCTACCGGGTTCATTGATCGGATTGGCTACCGGGCGTCTGTTCTGCTGGCCCACGGCTTTGCAGCTGCCGGGCTGATCTTGCTGACGATTTTGCCGGATCGTACTGCTGATCCGTTTGTGGGTATTTTGCTGGCAGTGGTGGTGTACGCGCTGGGCGGCGGGCTGTTGGAGGTGCTGGTCAGCCCCATTTTGGAGGCCTGCCCAACAGATAACAAAGCCTCCGCCATGAGCCTGCTCCATTCGTTCTATTGCTGGGGGCAGATGGGTGTGGTGCTGCTGTCCACCCTGTTCTTTACCGTCTTTGGTATCGCCAACTGGAAAGCGCTGGCGCTGGTGTGGGCGGCGGTGCCCATCTTAAACGGCGTGCTTTTTGCCACCGCACCGATTTATCCTTTGAACCCGGAGGGCGGCGCGGGTCTGACCTTAAAGGAACTGTGCCGCAACAAGGTGTTTTGGCTGCTCATGCTGATGATGCTGGGCGCCGGTGCGGCGGAGAATACCGTTAGCCAGTGGGCGTCCGCCTTTGCGGAGGAAGGGCTGGGGGTCACCAAAACCGTAGGCGACCTGGCAGGACCCATGGCTTTTGCGGCGCTGATGGGTACCGCACGGCTGATTTACGGCAAGTGGGGTCACAAGCTGCATTTGGAGAAGTGCATGCTGGGCAGCAGCCTGCTGTGTGTGGCAGCGTATTTGGCAATCGCGCTGGTTCCGGATCCACGGCTGGCGCTGGTGGGCTGCGCCGTGTGCGGCTTTTCGGTGGGTATTCTGTGGCCGGGCACCTTTAGCAAAGGCTCTGCCGCCATTCCCAAGGGCGGCACGGTGATGTTTGCCCTGTTTGCTCTGGCCGGTGACCTGGGGTGCAGCGCCGGACCCACCCTGGCGGGTATGGTTACCCGGGTGTGCGACGGCAATATGCGCCGAGGGATTTTGGCGGGGATCGTCTTTCCCTTGCTGCTGGTGCTGTGCTTGATGTTTGGGAAGAAGCGGAAAGCCGCAGCGGGAAATGCGCAGGCGGATACGAACCGCTCCCATGGTTAACCGATTATAAAAACAAAAACGGTGCCCTTTTTTATAAGGGCACCGCGGTTTTTATGGGTGTTTGGATTACATTTGGAATTTGCGGATATACTCATCCATGCAGGACTGGATGATTTCTTCCGCCTTTGCCCGGTCATCCACTTCCAGCACAGAGGTGCTCTTGCTCACTTCCAGGGTCTTATACACCTCAAAAAAGTGCTTGATCTCCTCAAAATAGTGGGCGGGCAGCTGGTCAATGTTGGTGTAGCAGTTGTAGTTGGGGTCGTTTACCGGCACGGCGATGATCTTTTCGTCCTTGGCGCCGCCGTCCTCCATCATCAGTACGCCAATGGGGGCGCACTCCACGATGGTCATGGGCTGAATTTGCTCGCTGCACAGGACCAGCACATCCAGCGGGTCCTTGTCGCTGGCGTAGGTGCGGGGGATAAAGCCGTAGTTGGCCGGATAGTGAGTAGAGGTAAAGAGCACCCGGTCCAGCTTGAGCATACCGGTCTCCTTGTCCAATTCGTACTTGTTTTTGCCGCCTTTTTGAATTTCAATCACGGCGTAAAAGCGGTCTTTGCGGATCCGCTTGGGGCTGATGTCATGCCAAATGTTCATCATGGAACCTCCTTCTTAGGGTCTTGCTGTTCTCTTTTTTGTACACTCTTATTTTATCATAGTCCCCGGCGGGGCGCAAGGGAGCGGGCGGCGGCATTTTCCACGAACTTTTGTTGTAATTCCCGCGTTTTTATGGTACTATTGAAAAAACAACACAGAAAGGAAGGGATACCCTGTGTTTGCAGATATTGCGAAAATCAAAATCAAAGGCGGCGACGGCGGTGCCGGTGCAGTGGCCTTTCATCGAGAGAAGTATGTGGCTGCCGGCGGCCCGGACGGCGGTGACGGCGGCAAGGGCGGCGATGTGGTCTTTGTGGTAGACGATAATTTGGCTACCTTGGCAGACTTTCGTTACAAACGGAAATATGCGGCCCAGAACGGCGAGCCGGGTCGTGGCGGTCGGCAGTACGGCCGTAAGGGCCAGGATCTGGAAATTCGCGTGCCCCGGGGTACGGTGATCCGCGAGGTGCAAAGCGGCGCCGTCATGGCGGATATGAGCAAGACAGAGCGGTTTATTGCTGCCAAGGGCGGCAAGGGCGGCTGGGGCAATATGCACTTTGCCACCCCCACCCGGCAGGTGCCTCGCTTTGCCAAGCCCGGCGTGCCCGGCGAGGAGTGGGAGGTCAGTCTGGAGCTGAAGCTCATTGCGGATGTGGGGCTGATCGGCTTTCCCAGCGTGGGCAAAAGCAGCCTGATTTCCGTGGTCAGCCAGGCCAAGCCCAAAATCGGCGATTACCACTTTACCACCCTGGTGCCCAATTTGGGCGTGGTGTCCATGGGCGCGGGCAACAGCTTTGTGCTGGCGGATATTCCCGGGTTGATCGAGGGCGCGTCAGACGGCGTGGGCCTGGGTCATGACTTTTTGCGCCATGTGGAGCGCTGCCGGCTGCTGGTGCACCTGGTGGATGTAAGCGGTCACGAGGGACGGGACCCGATCGAGGATTTTGACGCCATCAACCGGGAGCTGGAGAAGTTCAACCCGGAGCTGGCCAAAGCGCCCCAGATTGTGGCGGGCAATAAAATCGACATGGCGGAGCCGGAGCAAATTGAGCGGCTGAAAGCCTATGTAGAGGCCAAAGGCTACGACTACTACTCCATTTGCGCGCCCATTCAGGAGGGCACCCGAGAATTGATGAACGCAGTGTGGAACCGGCTGCAAACGCTGCCCCCGGTAAAGGAGTACGAGCCGGAGGAGATCCCCACGGAGCTGCTGGTGCAAAACAGTACCGGCTTTACCATCACCAATCCGGAGCCGGGCTACTACATGGTAGAGGCTCCCTGGTTTCCCAAGGTGCTTAAGGGCATTGATGTGGAGGACTACGAGGCGCTGCAATACATGCAGCGGGTGCTGGAGAAGAGCGGCGTGTTTGAGGCGCTGCGGCAGCGGGGGATCCAGGAGGGCGATATTGTCAGCCTGTATGATATTGAGTTTGAGTACATTCCGTAAGGAGCAAGTATGGAAGTGTTGAACACAGATCCGCGGCAGCTAAGCCCGCTGAATTTGGCTTTTATCGGCGACTGCGTGTATGAGATGCAGGTGCGCTGCCACCTGGTGGCGCTGGCCAATCGGCCGGTGAACGACCTGCACCGGGAGAGCGTGAAGTTCGTCAGCGCCAAGGCCCAAACGGCGGCCTTTGCCCGCATGGAGCCGCTGCTGACAGAGGAAGAACTGGCGGTGTTTAAGCGGGGGCGCAATGCCAAGACCGGCCACCAGCCCAAGAGCGCCACCGTTGGCGAGTACCACTGCGCCACCGGGGTGGAGGCACTGTTCGGCTATTTGTACCTAACCGGCCAAACGGAGCGGATTGAGGAACTGTTTGCCGTAATCTTTCGGTGATCAGACCGTCGATAAAGCGGCTAAACCGCGCCGGTTAAAAAATGAAGTATTCCATTCGTAGGGCAGGGGCTTGCTCCTGCCG
>FR885366.1:16564-16796 GCA_000436335.1 Clostridium sp. CAG:217 | reverse complement strand
TGGTGGTTGGATAATGACAGAAGTCGTGGCGGATCTTATATGGAATAAAGATAAATTTATGATTTGTCAATGTCCGGCGCAAAAGTCAGAGGCCTTTTGTGGATACTCGTATTTTTTGCTTGTGCGCTTTTCAAAATCTTTTCTTCCATAAAGCAAAAAAGCGTTCCGTCTTTTAACAAATAGCCCGTATCCATCCAGCCGCAGTGTAAGTCCTCCGTTTTCATTATTACCG
>FR885366.1:16280-16441 GCA_000436335.1 Clostridium sp. CAG:217 | reverse complement strand
TTTATTGGTCGAAGTGCGGAGACTCGAACTCCGTGCCTCTTGGTCCCAAACCAAGCGCTCTACCAGATGAGCTACACCTCGGTGCATCTATTATTAGGATATGCTGCTGCGCACTTGTGTTATTTTAATATATCCGGCAAGGTTTGTCAAGCGGGTGATTG
>FR885366.1:5657-16271 GCA_000436335.1 Clostridium sp. CAG:217 | reverse complement strand
CAAGCGGGTGATTGTGTGGGCAACTGTGGCGCTCCATCCGCACTTATGCATACGCAAAGAAAAACACCACCGCTTTGGCTCACGCCGGGGCGGTGGTATTCTTTGGGGGCTAAAATCAGTCCTGGAACAGCGGGGTGGACAGGTAGCGGTCACCGGTATCCGGCAGCAAGGCTACGATGGTCTTGCCTGCGTTCTCCGGGCGCTTGGCCAGCTGCTCGGCCGCCCAAACGGCTGCACCGGAGCTGATACCGGTGAGCACCGCGTCAGACTTGGCCAGGCGCTTGCCGGTGGCAAAAGCATCTTCATTGGTGACGGTAATGATCTCGTCGTAAATCTTGGTATCCAGCGTATCCGGAACAAAGCCGGCGCCGATACCCTGGATCTTATGGGCGCCGCCCTGGCCGGTGGACAGCACCGGGGAGGAAGCAGGTTCTACGGCAACCACCTTTACATTGGGGTTTTGGCTCTTCAGGTACGCGCCCACGCCGGACACCGTACCGCCGGTGCCTACGCCTGCCACAAAGATGTCAACCTTGCCCTCGGTGTCCTTCCAGATCTCCGGGCCGGTGGTGGCCTTATGGGTGGCCGGGTTCACCGGGTTTACAAACTGACCGGCGATGATAGAGCCGGGGATCTGCTCGTGCAGCTCCTCTGCCTTGGCGATGGCGCCCTTCATGCCCTTGGCGCCCTCGGTGAGCACCAGCTCTGCGCCATAGGCTTTCATCAGGTTGCGGCGCTCCACGCTCATGGTCTCCGGCATGGTGATGATCAGGCGATATTTTTTGGCCGCAGCAACGGCTGCCAGACCGATGCCGGTGTTGCCGGAGGTGGGCTCAATAATGGTGCCGCCGGGCTGCAACTTGCCGGACTTTTCTGCGTCCTCTACAATGGCCTTAGCAATACGGTCCTTCACGGAACCGGCCGGGTTAAAATACTCCAGCTTCGCCAAAACAGTTGCTTTCAGGTCGTTCTCTTTTTCAAACTGGGTCAGCTCCACCAGCGGGGTGCCGCCAACCAGGTCCAGGATAGATTTATAAATTGCCATGATAATAACTCCTTGTCAAATTCAAATGAAATTGTCGGTCAAATTAGGCGTTCAGCGCTTTTACAGCGTCAAATCCCTGCTCCAGATCGGCGATAATGTCGTTGATGTTCTCTGTACCGATAGAAAGACGGATGGTGTTGTCAAAAATCTTCTGCTCGTTGAACTCCTGCTCAGACAGCTGAGAGTGGGTGGTGGTCTTGGGGTGGATCACCAGGGACTTTACATCTGCCACATTGGCCAGCAGAGAGAAGATCTCCAGCGCGTCGATAAAGGCCTTTGCCTCTTTTTCGCCGCCCTTGATGTCAAAGGTGAAGATGGAACCGGCGCCGCTCGGGAAATATTTATTGTACAGATCCTGATATTTGGGATCCAAGGACGGATGGTTCACATGCTCGACCAGCGGGTGATTTTGCAGGTACTCCAGCACCTTCTTGGTGTTCTCCACGTGGCGCTCCACACGCAGGGACAGGGTCTCTACGCCCTGAAGCAACAGGAATGCGTTAAAGGGAGAAATAGCAGCGCCGGTATCGCGCAGCAGAATCGCGCGGATATAAGTGGCAAACGCAGCCGGGCCGGCAGCCTGCACAAAGCTGATGCCGTGGTAGCTGGCGTTGGGTTCGGTGAGCTGCGGGAACTTGCCGCTCTTTTCCCAATCGAACTTGCCGCTGTCTACAATCACGCCGCCCAGGGTGGTGCCGTGACCGCCGATGAACTTGGTGGCGCTGTGGACCACAATGTCTACGCCGTACTCAATGGGGCGCAGCAGATAGGGCGTTGCAAAGGTGCTGTCCGCCACCAGCGGAATGCCGTGCTTGTGGGCGATCTTGGCCAGGGCCTCAATATCCACCAAGTTAGAATTGGGGTTGCCCAGGGTCTCAAAGAAGATCAGCTTGGTGTTGTCCTGAATGGCATCCTCAAAATTTTGCAGATCGTCCGGGTCAACAAAAGTCGTCTTGACCCCGTGCTCCGGGAAGGTGTGTTCCAGGTAGTTGTAAGTGCCGCCGTAAATGGTCTTGGCGCTGACAATATGGTCACCGGCCTTGGCCAGTGCCTGGAAGGTGTAAGCCAAAGCAGCCGCACCGCTGGCGGTAGCCAAACCGGCTACGCCGCCCTCTAAAGCGGCAATGCGCTTTTCAAACACATCCTGGGTGGAGTTGGTCAGACGGCCGTAAATGTTGCCGGCGTCTGCCAGGCCAAAACGGGCCTGGGCATGGTCGCTGTTATGGAATACATAAGAAGTGGTTTGATAAATCGGTACGGCTCTGGAGTCGGTAGCGGGATCCGCCTGCTCCTGGCCAACATGCAGCTGCAAAGTCTCAAATGCGTATTTCTTGCTCATAATTCAAATTCCTTTCAAGTTCAAATGATAAAATGTAGGTTACGATTAGGTCACATACATCGGCTCATTCGTCCAAATCGGAAATTTTGTCTTAACAAAGTGGGAAATAACCGGTTCATAGCGGTCTCCTGATTTCTTCGGGTCTCCCCGTTGGATTGACTTAACTATACACCATAATGCCTACTATGTCAATAGGTAATGTCGGAAAAAATAAGAAATTTTTTCTGAGCCGCCAAGATTTCGCGTAACCAGGCCAAAAATAGCAAAAAATAAATGTGGAAAATCACGTTGCACTACAAAGCTGGCGGATACTATCCGCCGTCTCTGACGTGTATACCATCATCTTACACACCGATATGCACACATATTTAAACCCGCTGAACACCACACAAAAAAGCGACCTCCCGAGGGAAGTCGCTTTTCCATATATATACATATTGTATCTATTTTCAGGCGCTTATTCTTTACCGGCGCGGCGCTGGGACAGGGCGGCAGAGATCTGCGCCTTCTTCTCGCCCACAATGTCGTACTTAAACATGGGGAAGATGGACAGCAGTGCCAGCACGCCCGGCAAGGCGGTATAAGCAAAAAAGATAATGTCCTTCGTCTTGGTGGTGAAAGTACCGGCACCCAAAGCGTCATAATAACCGGACACCTGCACAAAGATCAGACCCACGGCGGTGCCCAGTGCCAGACACACCTTAATGGTCAAGGTCAGGATGGAATAGGCGGCGCCCTCCATCCGCTTGCCGGTCTCATACTCGTAATAATCCACGCAATCGGCGGTCATGATCATGGGCATTAAGGTGACGGCGCCGAACTGCAAGCCGATCAGGAACAGAGAGGCATAAAACAGCACGGTGAGCACCATATTGTCCGGTGACTGGAACCAGAAATGGCCGATCACAAAGGAGAAAATGGAAGCGGCAAAGCCGTAAACAGACAGAAGAATGTACGCCTTGCGCTCATCCAGCTTCTTAATCAGCAGGGGGCACAGCGCCATACTGATCATGGAACCCACGGCGGTAACGATACCCAAAACAGCCACCAAGTTTTGGCTGCCCAGGATCACCGTTGCGGCCTGTACCTGAATACCCATAGCCATCTGACGGCCAAAGCCCAGGAAGTAAGAAATAATCACCAGCATTAAGGGTTTATTGTTCTTCAGCGCGCCCATCATATCCTTAAAAGTGGTCTTTTCGCCGGCCTGGTAGGGCACCCGCTCCTTATTAAGCAGCGGAATCAGGGCAAAGAGCACACAACCAAAGATGGCGGTGAGCACTGCGGTCCAGAAGAACTCGGAAGCAATCATAGGCGTATCTGTCTCGCCGGACTTAACGAACACCTTGGACCCGCCGGGAATGATCAGGCAGGCAATCGGCACAATCACCACGCAGGCAGAAAAGCCGATCTGCTTAAAGGTATTGGAAATGGACACCACGTTGGTGCGCTCCGTGGGATCCGGGGTCAGCACAGAAGCGATTCCCTGCGAGGGTACATCGCCCATGGTCATGGCAATGGACCAAACCAAGTAGGTGAGGAAGATCCACACATACAGCCCGGTGCCGGAAAACGGCACTTTCACAAACACCACAGCGGTCATCACCAGCAGCGGCACCAGAGAGTACAGGATCATAGATTTGAACTTGCCCCGCTTGCTTTTGGACCGGTCGATCAGGTTGCCCACCACCGGGTCCGCCACAGCAGACACGATCTTGGCCACCAAAATTAAAATGGCCACCACAGACACATTGGCACCCAAAATGGAGCCGTCAAACTCGGCCTGGTAGGAGTTTAGCAAGCCTACGATGGCCTGGAACCCGAACAGTCCCAGGGAGTACGCCGCAATCTCCTTAAAATTCATATACCTTTTTTTCGTTGCCGTTACAGCATCTGCCATAAAAACCCCTCCTTTTTATTGCAAAAAAAGCAGAAAGGGGCGCAAAGCCATTCCCTCATTGAAACGGCTGCGTCCCTTAAATGCTTAGAATTTACTCCGCCAGCTCGGCGTCGTCCTTAAAAACTTCCTTAAACAGGTCAATGTCCGCCGCTTTCATCACAGCGCTGAACAGGCGAGAGCCGTTCACCGGCAGCAGCTTGCCAAACACGCTCATGGCGTGGGCATCCACACCGTGGATCTGCAGTGCCTGCTTGTGCTCTATACCGAACATGATCATCTTCACCATCAGGTCGCAATCGGTAGAGATCATATTGATGACCTTCTCGCCCTTGCCGCCTGCGTTGGACTGGCCGCGGAAAATATCCGTCTTGGTAAAGCCGGGGCAAACCAGACCCACATAGCACTTGCCACGGAATTCCTCACGCAGAGCCTCGGTAAAGCCCTTCAGTGCAGCCTTGGAAGCGCTGTACATGGAAGTACCGGCCAGGCTCATCAGCGCGGCGGAAGAGTCAATGTTAACAATGCCCGGGTCCGTGCTCTGCAGCAGCATGGGCAGAAATGTCTTAACGGAATACACGCAGCTGTAGAAATTGATGTTAATGGCACGCTCAATCTCTTCATCACTGTAGCGGTCAAAGCGCTTAAACTTAGGCAGAATACCGGCGTTGTTGACCAGCACATCCACCTGCACGCCTTCCTCTACCAGCTCGTTATAGAAGTTCTCCCAATTCTCCTTAACAGACACATCAAACAGCTTGTAAGAGAACTGCTGGGCATAAGTGGGGCCAAGCTCCTCAATGAATTTGAGCATCTTGGGTTCTGACCGAGCCACGCCGATCACCGTGCAGCCGTGCTTCTTGATCAAGGTAGCCGCAATGCCTGCGCCCATACCGCCGGAAGCGCCGGTTACAACAACAGTTTTGCCGTCTAACCAACAATACATAGGTAAAATTCCTCCAATATGTAAAATTCTGTATTTATTATAGCTGAAAAAACCAAAGAATACAACATTTTTTTATGCAGGACAGCGGATTTTTCCGTTTTTATCCGTCACTATGGTGATTGTGCCGCTTTGATCCGTGCGATAGACGGTACACCCGGCATCCCGCAGGCGGGAAAGCGTGCTCTCTGCCGGGTGGCCATAACGGTTGCCCGCGCCCACGGAGATCACCGCATACTTGGGCAACGCCTGGCGCAGAAACACATAGCCGGTGGCAGACCCGCTGCCGTGGTGACCCACCGCCAGCACATCACAACTTACATCTGCACCGCTTTGGATCAAGCTGCGCTCCTCCTCTGCCCCGGCGTCACCCATAAAGAGAAAAGTCGCGCCGCCAAAGCGCACTTGCAGCACTAGACTACTGTTGTTCAGATCGCTGCCGGCAGCGGCGGGGCCCAGCACGGTACACTTCGCCTCCCCCAAAGGAAACTGCATACCCGCCTGCCCGGCCACCGGAGTCACACCCCGATCCGCCAGCGCATCTAAAAAATCTTGGTAATAATCGCTGTCCGCCGTTACCGGGCTGACAATGGCCTGACCCACCGGCACCGCATCCACCACAGCGGCCAGGCCGCCCACATGGTCCTCATGGCCATGGGTATTCACCACATAGTCCAGCCGGTCCGTTGCCGCCTGCACCGCACGCGTGACCTTGGCGCCGTCCGCCACATTGCCGCCGTCGATGAGCAGGCTCTTACCCCCGCAGGTGAGCAGCGCCGCATTGGCCTGACCTACATCCAAAAATTCCACTGTCAACACATCCTGCCGCCGGGTAGTCTCGTTGCCGTTTGTACCAAAGACGGCAGCCCTGTTGACCGCACTGCAACCGCCAAAAAGCAGCAAAAGCGCCAGTACCAGCGGAACAATTTTTCGTGTTTTTGCACAAGTTTTCATGGCGTTTTCCAGCACTTCCTACAAATTCTGTGAAGTTGCTTGCAACCTTTCTTTCATTTATGTTATCATAGTATTTGCTATTGGACAGGTGTCCATTACAAAGCGATTTGAGGGGGGTTTTTCTAAAAAATGGACAGACGGGTAAAGCGCACCAAGGCGGCGGTCTTTAACGCTATGATCGCGCTGATGATTGAAAAAGAAACGGACAAGATCACCGTATTGGAGCTGTGCAAAAAAGCAGACATTAACAAAAGCACCTTTTATCTGCACTTTAAGAGCATGGGCGCGTGCATTCAATTCTGCTTTGAGACCATCACCAACGGCATTGTGGAGATCGCCAAGGGCATCAACTACGATCAAATCCAGCGGGATCCCACGGATATAATTAACAGTATGCTCAATGAGATTGAGCGCAACAACAACATTGAGCGGCTGACCAAATTCAAAAACAGCCGTATGTGCGCCCCCGCCCTGCGCATGCTCAAACAGCAGATGACCGAGGCCATTTGCTCTCACAACAACTTCACTATGGAGAAAAATTATCACCAGGTAACCAATGTGATCTACGCCGTAGGCGGCTGTATTGATGTGATTCTGGAGCCGCTGCCCGCCTTTGACCGGGAAAAGCTGACTGCCGTACTCACCGCGCAGCTGCGCAAAATACGGTAATCCATACGATGATTGATACGCACAAAGCCCCTGCCATTGCAGGGGCCTTATTTTTTTGTAAAGAATGATAAATCCAAACCGATGCTGTGAAGGCCTTACGCTTCCTCGATCAATAGGCCGATGCTCTCCTTTCCGTCGACCCATGGGCACCACCCGACAGCTGTCGGATAATGCACACTGTCTCGCAAGAATTATACCATATTTTTGCATGCCTGCATAGTGGGTTGCAAAAGAATATGGCGTTTTTTCAGGATAGAAAATGGCGGCGAATGGCAGGGCGTGCAAGCACCCTACAAAAAAATAAAAGCCAAACGGATCTTATCCATCGCACACAAAAAACCGCCCGGGCCTTACGGTCCGGGCGGTTCCCTCTCTTACGGCAAGCGAAAGATCATTTGCCGATTTGATACAACGCAGAGGTATCTGCGGTGGTATTGTCTACATACCAGGTATGGCCGATCTGCACCACGGTCAGGTCGCAGGTGGCCAACTGGGTACCCTTAGCGTCCGTTACCTGCACGGTGCAGGTGGAAACGGCACGGATGTCGTCGGCGCTGACTTCATAATTCGCCAGCAGCTGGGTATTCATCTTGGCGGTATAAGCCTTTACATCCTCCACCGACTGCACATCGGTCACGGTGGTGGTCAGCTTGTAATCCTCGCCCAGCGCCTTTTGGTAAGCGCCGATGGTCTTATCCGTCAGCTTGACCTTGGTGTTCTTGTCGTAGGTCTCTTCCGTACCGGTCAGGCTCTCGCCGTAGGTCTTTACATTGGCCTCCAGCGCAGTGAACATACCCTCGTCATCCAGGTACGAATCGCCGAATACCTGTCCCCGCACCTGCTGGTACTTGGCAAAGTAATTGGTGAACATAGCGTCTGCATCGTCCCAGCCGTACTGACCCAGCAGCTCCACATAATAGGGATACATGGCCGCGGTCACCTGGCCGGTAAGCGTACCGTCGTCGTTCTTGGTCTTATCGGACTTGTAGCTGTCGTCGTTCAAGCCCTTTAAATTCTTGGTATCGTCGCCGGGCTTGTAACCGGCGTCCTTATAGATCACCGGGTACATATAATACTTGCGGATAAAATCGCCGTATTTCTCGCTTTTGCTCACCAGCGCATACTTGTTGGCATTGTAGCCGTCACCGGTCTGCACAATGGTATCCGCATACGCCTGCGCGACCTTCTCCGGCTTAAATGCAATATACTTGCTGCTAAAGGTGGCCACGGTGGACACAGCCAAAATGGCTGCAACCAACAAAAATACCACCAGCGCATACAACTTGGTATTAAAAGTCTTTTCCTGTTTTGCCATTCTCGTCGCCCCCTTACTCGGCTGCTGCCGCATCGGCAGTCTCTTCGCCCTCACCGGCAACCAAACCGGCGGCCTCACGGCGCTCCATCAGCTCGCGGGTAATGCGCTCCTTCTTCTCACCGACCATATCGTAGAAGAAGATGGGCACCGCCTGGAGCACAACGAACACGGCGGGAATGATGGTGTAGATCATTAAAATCTTGTTCAAAGTAGAATCCGTCTGGGCGGCATAAGCCACATTGGCGTCACGAGATACGGCATAACCGGACCAGGTGTACAGCAGCCAAGGACCCAGCGCCTTGGTGAAGGCGGAAGCGATCTTGGAGAACAGGCCGTAACCGGCATACGCCAGACCGTCCTTGCGCTGGCCGGTTTTCCACTCGATCTCGTCTACGCAGTCGGCGATCATAATATTGGGGGTTACATTGGTGTTGCCGTGCTGCAAACCGCAGAAGAAGTTCAGGATCAGGAACGGCACAATCAGGGTGCTGTTAAAGCCGATACCCTTAGACACCAGGAACAGGATTGCCATGGAAGACGCACCGTACACGCAGAAAAGAATAAAGGTCTTTTTGGTGGAGAACTTCTTCAGCACAAAGTTCACCAGCAGGGTGCCCACAGCGGTACCGATACCCATGGGCAGCAGCAGCGCCAGCTTCAGGTCCTTAGAACCCAGCAGGTAAATGGCGATGTACAAAGACACGGTGCCGTACACGCCGCGGCCAAAGCCGCACAGCTTGGTCAAGGACACCATCAGCAGGTTCTTGTATGTAAAGACCACCTTGACGGCGTCTTTCAGGCTCACCTTCTCCTGCGTGAAAGGCACACGCTCTTTGTTATTGGTAAAGAAGATCATCACAAAGAGGATCAGACCCAGGGCGCACACCGCCGTGGAGATCACCAGGTCAAGGCCCTGGCCCTCGGCGTTCTTATATTGCTGCTTGCCCATTAAGGCCTTCATCACCAAGCCCACCACCATCACGACTACCATACCGCCGGACTGGCCCACGCTGCGCAGGAACGAAGCGATGGAAATGGCGGTGGAGCGCTCTGCCGGATTGGGCGAACACAGGGAGCCGAAGCAGTTGGACGGGCTTTCTACCGCACAACTGAAGGCGGTATATAAGGAGTAGATCACAAACATCCACACGATGGCCAAGGTTTGGTTGGAGGTGTTGGGTGCAATGAATACCAGCATAGCCACCACGGCCAGCGGTACCACGCCGAAGCCCACCCAGGGCTTTACCTTGCCCAGCTTGGTGCGGGTGTTATCCACCAAATAGCCGATCACCAGCTCGCACACGGCGCCGATGATACCGGCCACCAAGAACACCATAGAGATGGCGTTTGCCATGGTGGCGGAGTCAAATCCCTTGCCTTTGAACGCGAAGTCAGCGAAGAAGGTAGCGGTGTAGTCCGGCATCCAGCCGGTCATCAGAGCCACGCCGAACAGACCGATACCAAAGGTAACGATCTCTGACTTCTTCATGTACTTTTTTTCCGTTTTGTCAGACATGAAAAATCCCCTTTTCCAGATTTAGTTTTGTTTTGCGTTCAGTATTATAGCACGCAGCCGCGCATTTGACAACTTTCCGGTTCTTTATTTGGCAGATTTGAAAATCTGTACCGTCATGGATCGGAATACGCTCCATATTTTAGGAGAATCGGTTGCGATTTGCCTTCCTTATTGCAGGGGGGCCAAATACAAACACAAAACCGCCTGCGTAGAAATACGCAGACGGTTCATGGTTTATATCGATATTATACGCACGCCGTTATGCCTTGGCGACCTCTTCGGTCTCGCTGCCTTTTTTGCTCTTCACATAGCTCTTGGCACTGTTGACCACAATGGTCAAGCCCAGTACAATCAGCAGCACGGCGATGATCAGCTGCAAACCGTTGGCAATAAACACAGCGCCCCAGCTGGTCTGTCCGGCAGGGATCTCCACTGCGGCAGCCTGCTGAATGGCCTTGATCATGGCAATCAGCCGCTGCACCAATGCAGTAAAGGTAACGCACAGCATAATGATCATAGGCGGGAACAGGATCTTGTTCTTTCTGCCTGTAACCTTCAGGAACACACACAGCGTAATCAGCACCAGTGCGCTAAGCAACTGGTTGGCAGAGCCAAACAGAGGCCAAATCTGCTGGTAGCCCACCTTGGTGAGCACATAGCCGCAAAGCAGGGTGATGATGGTAGCAAAATACGGATTGCACACCACCTTGCGCCACAGAGCTGCGTGCTGCATATCATCTACGCTGAAGATCTCCTGGAAAGACATTTTACCGATCCGAGCCACAGCGTCCAGCGTGGTCAGCGCCAAAGCGGACACACACATGGTCATAAACACGGTGGCTACCTGCACCGGCACGCCCATTTTCTCAAAGAACCCGGCAACGCCGCGGGAGAAGATCTGGAACGGGGTGCCCTCGGCAGCCACGCCGTTCTTGG
>FR885366.1:0-5643 GCA_000436335.1 Clostridium sp. CAG:217 | reverse complement strand
CGCCGTTCTTGGCGGCGGCACCGGCCACGCACAGTGCCAATACAGCCAGCACGCTCTCCAAAATCATGGCGCCGTAGCCCACTTTCAGCATATCCTTTTCGTTAGCAATGGTCTTAGACGAAGTGCCGGAGGACACCAGGCTATGGAACCCGGACACAGCGCCGCAGGCCACGGTCACAAACAGAATGGGGAACATGGTGCCCAGCTTCTCGTTATTAAACCCGGTAAAGGCAGGCAGCTCCATGGTGGGGTGGCCGATGACCAAACCGATGATGGCACCGGCGATCATGCACACAAACATAATGGTGGTCATATAGTCCCGAGGCTGCTTCATCAGCCAAATGGGCATAATGGCCGCCAGGAAAATATAAGCGAACACCACGGCAGCCCATTGGGTCTTGCCCATGATGATGGGCACTTTAATGCCGACGGCAAAGGACGCAACGATAAAGACAACGCCCACAACAAACTCTTTCCACCCGGTCAGGTTCCACTTCTTCTGGATCAGGCCGAATACCACGGCAAACACCATAAACATAATAGACACCATACCGGCGGAGCCGTTGACCCCGGCAGTCGGCAGCTTTTGCAGAGTCTCCGCATCAAAGGCAGAGAATGTGCCGGTAACCATATCCGCAAATACGGCGATGATCAGCACGGAGAACAGCCAGCAAAAGATGGTAAACAATTTGCGGCCCAGCTTGCCGATGTACTTTTCAATGAGCATACCCATGCTCTTGCCCTCGTTCTTCACAGAAGCGTACAGGGCACCGAAGTCCGTAACGGCGCCGAAGAAAACGCCGCCGATCAGGATCCACAGCAGCACCGGCACCCAGCCAAAGACCGCCGCCTGAATGGCGCCGGTAACCGGGCCTGCACCTGCGATAGAGGAAAATTGATGGCTGAACACCGTCCAGCCGTTGGTCGGTACAAAGTCTTTGCCGTCGTTGTACTTCACTGCGGGGGTCTCCGCCTTGGGATCAATGCCCCAGGACTTGGCAATATGGCGACCATACAGCACATAGCCCGCACCTAACACAACAATGGCAATCAGTACAATAACCAATGTGTTCATTTGAAAGACTCCTTTCATTCTTCTTTTCCCAGTCAAATACAAAAAACAAAAAACCTTCGCCCCGGCACAGCCAATGCTGCTGTGCAAAGACGAAGGTAAAAATCAGAAACCCGCGCGTTACCACTCTGCTTGCCGGCAAAACTGCCGACCGCTCATGCGCTGCCCGCCAAGGCGGATAGCACGCTCCGATAACGGGGAGTACCGGCACCGATTACGAAGCCCGAGGGCCGCTCACAGGTGCTGCTTGCAGGGGATAACGAGGACCGCGCCTTGCTGCCGTCTTCCACAACCGACGGCTTTCTGTAAGCGGTGATGCGGTTCGTCCTGTCCTGTTCGTTGCATTTGACTGTTGAATTTGTACTACCAATATAGCACTTTTGCGCCATTTGTCAACACCGTCGGAACAAAAAAACGCCCAAAATCGCAATAACGGACAGGGGTTGGAAAAATAAACGCCCCGGCGGAACCGAAAACGATCTGCCGGGGCGCAGTATATGCTTTTCTGTTTACAACTGGTCCGCCAAGGAGAAAATCAGGTCCCGGGTCTTGTCCCAACCCAGGCAGGGGTCGGTGATGGACTTGCCGTAAATGCCGTCCTCCCACTTTTGGGCACCATCCTCAATGTAAGACTCAATCATAAAGCCCTTTACCAAACGGCGTATATCCGCCGAGTGGCGCATGGAATGGAGCACCTCATTGGCAATACGCACCTGTTGCAGGTACTGCTTGGAGGAATTGGAGTGGTTGGTGTCAATAAGCACCGCCGGGTTGGCAATGCCGCTCTCCACATACAGATCGTGGAGAATACGCAAATTCTCGTAATGATAATTGGCGTGGTTGATGCCGTGGCGGTCCACACTGCCCCGCAAAATGGCGTGGGACAAGGGGTTGCCCTGGCTCTCTACCTCCCAGCCGCGATAAATAAAGGAATGATCGCCGTGGGCGGCCTTAATGGCATTGATCATCACAGACAGATCCCCGCTCATGGGATTCTTCATACCCACAGGAATATCCAGTCCGCTGGAGATCAGCCGGTGCTCCTGGTTCTCTACGCTGCGGGCACCGACGGCCACATAGCTCAGCAGGTCACTTAAATACCGGTGATTCTCCGGGTACAGCATCTCGTCTGCACAAGACAGCCCGGTCTCCTGCAAGGCACGCAGGTGAATATGGCGAATGGCGCGAATACCCTCGTACATATCCGGCTTTTTACCCGGGTCCGGCTGGTGGAGCATACCCTTATACCCGGCGCCGGTGGTGCGGGGCTTGCCGGTATAAATGCGGGGAACGATCAAAATTTTGTCCGCCACCTGCTTTTGCACCTCTGCCAGGCGGTGGATATAGTCAATCACCGCATCCTCCCGATCCGCCGAGCAAGGGCCGATCACCAACAGCAGCTTGTCGCTCTCGCTGCGGATAATGGCGGCGATCTCCTGATCCCGCTTGTCCTTGTAGGCAGCCAGCTCCGGCGTCAGGGGCATCTCTTTTTTCAGCTCCTGAGGAATGGGCAGCTTGCGAATAAAGTGCATATGATCCATTTTATCAAAATTCTGCATGGGCTTTACCTGATTTCTATACTGTGATACCTATTATATTATACTGCCCGGAATCACTTGTCAAGAAAGCGCTTTAAATTACCACAACAGTGGAATACCGGGGGAATTGTAAATTTTGGCCCGCTGCCCTTGACCCGCTTCCTCCTTTGTATTACTATTAAAAGGATCATTTACAGGTAAAGCGGAGCAAAGCATGGCAAACGAACGAAAAAAACCTGCAAAAAAGAATACCCGCAGTCGGTCAACCCCACGGCGGACAAGCACCCGTAAAAAAACCACCCGCAAAAAGCCCGCCGGCACCGCTCGGCGCAAGGGGCGGCGCAAAACCAACGGTCAATCTCTGTTTGCCAACCGGTGGGTGCAGGCGGCGCTGGCGCTGGTGATCGTGGGTGCGCTGGCTGCCACAGTGCTGGCACTGGGGAACCGCCATCAGCGGGTAACCTATGACTTTGGCACCGACGCCCCCTTTGTAGAGGGGGTAGACATCTCCGAGCACAACGGCACCGTGGACTGGACTACCCTGGCAAAAAGCGCCAAATTCGCCTTTATCCGGGTAGGCTACCGGGGCTACAACGACGGTGCGCTCCATGCAGACAAAATGGCAAAAGAGAACTTAAAAGCTGCCCGCAAGGCCGGGGTGCCGGTGGGTGTATATTTCTTCTCTCAAGCCACCACGGAGGAAGAAGCCCAAGAGGAAGCCCGCTTTGTGCTGGAAGCCGTGCGCTTTGCCAAAGTGGAGCTGCCGCTGATCATAGACTATGAATACGGCTACAACGCCGCCGGAGAGCACGCCGGTCGGCTGTATGACGCCAATGTGAGCAAAAAGGACACCACCCGGCTGCTCACCGCCTTTTGTGACACCGTGACCGCCGACGGCTACACCGCCGGGGTGTACGCCAACTCACACTTTTACATTTCTAAATTCGACGCCGCCTCCCTGCCCAAGGGCACTCTGCGCTGGGTGGCGGACTACAACAGCGCCGTCACCTACACCGGGGATTTTGATATTTGGCAATATTCCAAAACCGGTAAGATCAAAGGCAACGGCAGCAAGTACATTGACCTGAACCGCTGGTATCTGGGAGGTTCCTAATGCAAAAAGCAAAAAAGAGATTGTTTTCTGTCACCGCCGTACTGCTGGCGGTGCTGGTGGCCTTAACGGCGCTGCTGCCTACGGCGGGCGCAGCCCAGGCCGCCACCATGAGATCCAAATACACCGGCAAAAGCTACACCCACAACGCCCGATTTAACAAGCTGGAGGTGCTAAACGGTGTAGATATTTCCGCTTGGCAAGAAAAGGTGAACTGGAAAAAGATAAAGAACGACGGCATTGACTTTGCCATTCTGCGCGCCGGGTACGGCAAGAACGCCAGCCAGGAGGACGCCTACTTTGCCACCAACTTTAAGAACGCCACTGCCGCCGGGCTGCCGGTGGGTATTTACTGGTATTCTTATGCCAAGAGCGTGGCGGATGTGGAAAAAGAGGCGCGCCTGTGCCTGCAAGTGCTGGGCAGCCGCACCCTGGATCTGCCGGTGTTTTATGACTTAGAGGAGAGCAGCCAGCTGAACAAGGGCAAGGCCTTTTGCACCCAGCTGGTAGAGCACTTTTGCAGCATCATTGCCGCTGCCGGGCACACCCCGGGGCTGTATATGAGCCGCAGCCCGCTGCTGGACTACATTGAGCAGGAGACCCGGGGCCGCTACGCCCTGTGGGTGGCGGAATACGGCTCCAAAACCTGCAAATACGACGGCGATTACCTGATGTGGCAGTACGCAGACAACGGCAAGGTGGCCGGGGTCAACGGCCACACGGATATGGACTTTCTGTATGGCAATAAAAACAGTTTGCCCGGCTCTGCCACCCTGCTGAAAAGCAAGACCTACACCGGCAAAGCCATCACGCCCGCCCCCACCGTCACCGGCGAGGACGGCCAACCGCTGAAAGCGGACAAGGATTACACCCTGACCTATATCAATAACAAAGCGGTGGGCATGGCCACCATTACCGCCCAGGGGCTGGGTACTTACACCGGGCGGCGGTGGTACTATCGCTTTAAGATTCTGCCTGCCAAGGTCACCGGTCTGACCCTGGAGAGCCGCAGCAAAACACGGCTCACCTACATTTGGAACGCCACCCCCGGCGCCAACGCCTACTTGGTGAAGGTCATCAACCGCACCACCGGCAAAGGCTTTGACAAGGCAGTAAGCACCACCCGCGTGGATCTGACTGATTTAACAGACACCCAGCTGTACGAGGTGCAGGTGGCGGCTTATCGGGGCAACACCGCTTACCGGGGTCCCTATTCCAAGGTGAACGCCAAGCACGCCCTGCCGGGCACCGTCACCGGGCTGAAAACGAAAAAGACCGCCACCGGCTCCATTACCCTGGAGTGGAACAAAAAGCCCGGCGCCGACGGCTATGTGGTGTACCAATATATTGCCGCCAAGAAGCAGACGAAGCGCTTGGCCACCACCACCGCCCGCAGCTTTGTGTTCAAGGGCAGCGGCGCCAAGCCGGGCACCAAATACTATTTTTATGTGGCGCCCTACACGGTAGACTCCAAGACCAAGGAAGGCGCCAAGGGCACCCAACTGGCGACAACCACCCGCCCCACTGCCACCAAATGCACCGCCGCCAAATCCGCCAAAAAGCAGCAAATTACCGTGCACTGGAACAAAGTGAAATGCAACGGCTACGCAGTGCAATACTCCACCAAGAAGAACTTTTCCGGCGACAAAAAGACCCTGTATGTAAGCAGCGGCAAGGCCACCGGAAATATTAAAACCGCCAAGGGCGGCCGCACCTATTATGTGCGCCTGCGCCCCTACACTACCGTAGGCAACACCCGCTACTACGGCAGCTACACCGCTGCTCGCGCCGTGCGGGTCTAGTAAGCACAATAGAAAAAATAAGCATAATGCACCGTTCCAACGAACGGTGCTTTTTTGTGTTGTTGTGATTTGCGCGGGGCGGTTTGGCGCAATACGGCGGGCGGATACTATCCGCCCCTA
>FR885365.1:9316-27821 GCA_000436335.1 Clostridium sp. CAG:217 | reverse complement strand
ATCGCCGCTGCCGCCAGCAGCAGTGCCAGCAGGGGCAGCGCTTTTTGGTTCTCTTTTTTCATATCATCACCAATAATTCCTATGCATAGTATGTACAGGTGATACAATGGAGCACATGCCAAAAGAGAAAAAAAGGGCAAAAAATCGTCGGGCGTGCCCCTTGCCCGGGGACGAAAGCCAGCTGCCGGTGCATTACAGCGCCGGGGAGCCGCGGCTGGAGATCATCGGCGATCGGGTGCTGGTGGACGGGCTGCGCCGGGTGCTTAGTTACACCTCGGAGCGCCTGGTGCTGCAAGTGGGCAAGCGCCGGGTGACCCTGGTGGGGGCGGATCTTTGCATGCTGGATTATTCGCCTTTGGGCGTGCAGGTGATCGGTACGCTGTTGGCTGTGGAGTTCGGCGACCTATGACCCGATTGTACTGGTATCTTCGCGGGTATGTGCAGTTTGTATTTACAGGCGGGTTTGCAGAGGATTTTATCAATGCGTTGGGGGAGCTGGGCATTACGCTGCCTGGCTTGCAGCGACAGGGGAGCGACCTGCGCGGTGTGTGCAGTGTGGGGACTTATATGCAGCTGCACAAGGCGGCGCGGCAGGCCGGCGGCCGGGTGCGTATTACTGCCCGGCGAGGGCTGCCTTTTTTTCTCCGACGACTGCGGGGGCGTTGGGGATTGCCGATTGGGGCGGTGGCTTTTGCGCTGGTGCTGTGTGTGCTCAGCGGGTTTATTTGGGATGTGCAGGTGGTGGGCAATAACCGAGTGGGCACCGGCACGCTGGAGACGTATTTGGCGCAGAATGGCGTGGCCGTGGGCAAGCCTTGGCAGGGGGCGGCGCGCAGTCGGCTGAACTATCGACTGCTGCGGGATTTTCCGGATCTGGCCTGGGCGCATATCAACAAGGTGGGCGCCAACGCCCGGCTGGAGGTGGCAGAGCGGGTAGATACCCCTAAGACGAAAAGCGACAAGGAACAGAGCCAATGGGGCGCTGCCCGGCGAGAACTGCGCTGTACCGTCAATCGGTTGCAGGTACACCGGGTGCAAACCGGGCGGCAGGTGTGCCGCGGGGTGTATTTTTACGGCTTGACGCTGGTGCCCATGGGTAAGGACGCACCGCCTATGACGGAGGTAACGGAGCAGCGCCGTCTGCTGCGCCTAAACGGTCGGGCGTTGCCTATGGGCAGCGTCACGCGCACCCGCACCGCTTACCGCCGCGTGGAGCAACGCCTAACGGTGCAGGCGGCCACGGCGCTGGCTAAGGCGGCACTGGAGGAAAAACGGGCGCAGGAGCTGCCGGGCGCCACCATCATCAACGCCTATGTAACGGTGGAGGTGACCCCGGATACGGTCACGGCCGTAGGCGCCTACACCGTGCAGGTGCAAAGCCTGCAAACCGATCGAGATCGGGCATGAAAACCGGCGGAAAAACTTGCCGATTTGGCCGTTATTTTTCATTTTTGGAAATTTGCCAAATTACGCAGCGGATACTTGCAAGCGCGCCACCCTTGTGATAGAATAAAAGCGCAAAAATCTATGAAACAGGAGGCGATGCTATGCAGATGACATTCCGCTGGTTTGGCAAGGAAAAGGACACGGTCTCTCTGGAGCAGATCCGTCAGATCCCCGGCGTGACCGGAGTAGTGCCTGCCTTGCACGACCTGCCCGCCGGTGCACCGTGGACCATGGACCGAGTACAGGCCATGTATGACGAGATCACTGCTGCCGGGCTGACCATGGAGTGCATTGAGAGCGTCAATGTGCACGAGGATATTAAGATCGGACTGCCCAGCCGGGATCGGTATATTGAGAATTACAAAACCTCGATTCGCAATCTGTCCAAGGTTGGGGTCAAGGTGATCTGTTACAACTTTATGCCGGTGTTTGACTGGACCCGCACGGACCTGTATATGCCCCTGCCGGACGGTTCTACCTGCCTGAGCTATGACGGCAAGCAGGTGGAGGGCAAGTCCCCGGAGGATATGTTCCGTGAGATCGACGACAATTCTAACGGTTACGCCATGCCCGGCTGGGAGCCGGAGCGCATGGGCGAGATCAAAGAGCTGTTCACAAAGTATAAAGATGTGACCGCCGAGGATCTGTGGGCCAACTTAAAGTATTTCTTAGAGGCGATTATGCCCGTTTGTGAGGCATGCGATGTGAAGATGGCCATTCACCCGGACGATCCGCCATGGGGCATCTTTGGCCTGCCGCGGATTATTACGGACAAGGCGGCGGTAGAGCGGCTGCTGACCATGGTGCCCAGCAAGTATAACGGCTTGACCCTGTGCACCGGTTCTCTGGGCGCCAGTCCCAAGAACGATATGGTGGAAATCATCCACGCTGCCGGGGATCGCATTTACTTTGCCCACCTGCGCAATGTGGCGATCAATGACCGCTGGTTTAACGAGACGGCACATGAGAGCGCCTACGGCTCTTTGGATATGTATGAGATTGTAAAGGCCCTGCAAGAGGAGGGCTTTGACGGCTATGTGCGCCCGGACCATGGGCGTATGATCTGGGGCGAAGTCGCCCGACCCGGCTATGGTCTGTTTGACCGGGCACTGGGTGTGTCTTACCTGAACGGCTTGTGGGAAGCGGTAGAAAAATCCCGCAGGGCGTAAATAGAGAGGAAGTAGAAACCATGTTTAATCACGAGAACTTAAAGGGCCGCGTGGCCGTGGTCACCGGTGGCGGCGGCGTGCTGTGCGGCGGCTTTGCCAAAACCTTGGCGGCGCAGGGCTGCAAGGTGGCTGTGCTGGATCTGAACGAAGCGGCTGCCCAGGCAGTGGCCGACGAGATCAACGCCAACGGTGGACAGGCGATTGCCGTGGGCTGCAATGTGTTGGAGCCGGCGTCTATGCGCGCCGCGCGGGATGTGATTGCCGAGAAGCTGGGCACCTGTGACATTCTGTTAAACGGTGCCGGCGGCAACAACCCCAAGGGCACCACCACCAAGGAGACTTTGGAAAAGATTGATCTGGCTCAGCAGGATCCGGAGGTCAAGACCTTCTTCGATCTGGATCCCCAGGGCATCAGCTTTGTATTTAATTTGAACTTTTTAGGCACCCTGATCCCCACGCAGATCTTTGCCAAGGATATGGCAGAGAAGGGCAAGGGCTGCATTGTGATGGTTACCTCTATGAATGCGTTTCGTCCGCTGACCAAAATTCCGGCGTACAGCGCTGCGAAGGCTGCGGTAAAGAACTTTACCGAGTGGATGGCCGTGCACTTTGCGGATATGGGTATTCGCGTCAACGCCATTGCGCCGGGCTTTTTCTCCACCAAGCAGAATGCGACTCTGCTGTGGAACCCGGACGGCACCCCCACTGCCCGTACCGGCAAGATTTTGGCTGCTACGCCGATGAATCGCTTTGGCGAGCCGGAGGAGCTGGCCGGCACGCTGCTGTTCCTTTGTGACGAGGCGTACAGCGGCTTTATTACCGGCGTGAACATTCCGGTGGACGGCGGCTTTAACGCCTATTCCGGTGTGTGATTGAAAAAAGTCCCCGAGTATTCGGGGATTTTTTGGGTGTGTGCACCCCTTTTGCGCAGACTATTTGTATAGAAAAGAGTGTTAAGATGAAGCCTTTTATGGACAAGGACTTTTTGCTGGATACCCCAACGGCCCGGCACCTGTACCACGACTACTGTGAGGCGCTGCCCATTTGTGACTATCACTGCCATTTAAGTCCCAAGGAGATCTATGAGAACGCCCAGCCTACGGACATTTCCGCCCTGTGGCTGTCCGGCGATCATTATAAGTGGCGGGCTATGCGCTCCTGCGGTGTGGACGAGCGGTACTGCACCGGCGACGCCAGCCCCAGAGAGAAGTTCCAAAAATTTGCCTACACCCTGCAATACGCCATCGGCAACCCGCTGTATCACTGGGCGCATATAGAATTGCAGATGTATTTTGGCATTGATACCCCTTTGTCTGCCGCCACGGCAGATGACATCTACGACCGAGCCAATGCGGCCATCGCTGCCGGGGATTTTCGCCCCCGCACACTGATTGAAAAGAGCAAGGTCAAAGTGCTGTGCACCACCGACGACCCGGCGGACGACCTGGCGTATCACAAGAAGATCGCGGCCCTGCCGGACTTTGACTGCAAGGTGTTGCCCACCTTCCGCCCGGATAAGGCACTGAACATTCAGGCACCGGACTTTGCGGACTATATGGGCGCTTTGGCTGCCGCTGCGGGTATGGAAATTCATACGGTGGACGATGTGATCGCCGCCCTGCGCAGTCGGGCAGAATACTTCCATTCTGTGGGCTGCCGGGTGTCTGATCAGGCCTTTGATGTGCCGCCCTACGCCCCCGCTGCACCGGAGCAGGTGCAGGCTGTCTTTGCCAAGGCACTGGCCGGGGCGCCGGTGACGGAGCAGGAGGCGCAGATTTATAAAACCCCGGTGCTGCTGGCACTGGGTAAGCTGTACCATGAGCTGCACTGGACCATGGAAGTGCACATCGGTGCCATGCGCAACAACAACAGCCGAATGTTCCGCGCCCTGGGGCCGGACACCGGTTTTGACTCGGTAGACGACGGTCGGGTGGCACGGCCCCTGTCTCGCCTGCTGGACGCTATGGACAGCACGGACAGCCTGCCCAAGACCATCCTGTTCAACCTGAACGACAAGGACAACACGGTGCTGGCTACCATGCTGGGTAACTTCCAGTCTACGGAGGCGGCGTCTAAAATTCAGTATGGACCGGCTTGGTGGTTCCTGGACACCATGGACGGTATGACCGCCCAGCTAAAGAGTCTGGGTAACCTGGGCGTGCTGGGCAAGTTTGTGGGTATGGAGACGGACTCCCGCTCCTTTACTTCCTACGGTCGCCACGCCTACTTCCGCCGCATTCTTTGCGCCCTGATCGGTCGCTGGGTGGAGCAAGGCTGGTACGCCAATGACGACGCGGTGCTGAAAGAGATCGTACAGGGCATTAGCTACAATAACGCCATTGCCTATTTTGATTTTGCATAAGGAGAGATAAAAATGGATTTGAAATTAAGACCCAAGGAAGAATGTAAGTTCGACGAGATTTCGTTGGGCGAGATCATGCTGCGCTTGGACCCGGGCGAGGGACGGATCAAGACTTCCCGCACCTTCCGTGCCTGGGAGGGCGGCGGCGAGTATAATGTGGCCCGCGGGCTGCGCCGCTGCTTTGGAATGCGCACCGGCGTGGTTACTGCTTTTGCAGAGAATGAGGTGGGTTACCTGTTGGAGGATCTGATCCTCCAGGGCGGGGTAGATACCTCCCTGATCCGCTGGGTGCCCTTTGACGGCATTGGCCGCAGTGTGCGCAACGGACTGAACTTTGTAGAGCGGGGCTACGGCATTCGAGGCGCTGTCAGCACCTCTGACCGGGGCAACACCGCCATTTCTCAGTTAAAGCCCGGCGATGTGGATTGGGATTATATCTTTGGCACCCTGGGTGTGCGCTGGTTGCACACCGGCGGGATTTACGCCGCTTTGTCGGAGAATTCCGCTGCCGTGGTGCTGGAGGCAGTAAAGGCTGCCAAGAAGTACGGCACCGTGGTGTCTTACGACTTGAATTACCGTGCCTCTCTGTGGAAGGGCATCGGCGGCCAGGAAAAGGCCCAGGAAGTGAACAAGGAGATCGCCAAGTATATTGATGTCATGATCGGCAATGAAGAGGACTTTACCGCTTGCCTTGGTTTGGAGGTTGAGGGCAACGACAAGGACTTGAAGAGCCTGAATATGGACGGCTATTACAAGATGATCCAGGCCGCCACCAAGGCGTACCCCAACTTTAAGGTGATCGCCACCACTCTGCGTACTGTAAAGACCGCCACCGTCAATGATTGGAAAGCCATTTGCTGGGCAGACGGCCAGATCTACAAGTCCATGGAGTTCCCGGGATTGGAAATTCTGGATCGTGTTGGCGGCGGCGATAGCTTTGCCTCCGGCTTGATCTACGGTTTGATGACCTTTGGCGACGCCCAGCAGGCGGTGAACTACGGCGTGGTTCACGGCGCATTGGCTATGACCACCCCCGGGGATACCAGCATGGCATCTCTCAAAGAGGTAGAGGCTAAAGTCCATGGCGCAGGTGCCAGAGTGCAGAGATAAGTAAAGATAACATACCGGCGTGCAACGCGCTTTGAGGGATGCCGCCGAAAGGGTTAGCGTATAAAATTGAAAAAATAAGCCCCGCAGCGGGCTTTGGAGGTATTGTATGTCTAAAGAAGCAGTTTTGAACAAAATTAAAGATGTTGGGATCGTGGCTGTGATCCGTGCGGAGTCTGTGGAGCAGGCTGCCAAGATAACAGACGCTTGCGTGGCCGGTGGCGTGACCACCGTGGAGCTGTGCTTCACCGTGCCCAATGCGGACCAGCTGATTTCCCAGATGGTAAAGAAGTACGAGGGTACGGATGTGACCATCGGCGCCGGTACGGTGCTGGACCCGGCCACTGCCCGGATCGCCATTCTCAACGGCGCCCAGTATATTGTGTCTCCCCACTTTGACCCGGAGATCATCGCTGTGTGCAACATTTATGATGTGCCGGCTATGGCAGGTGTGGGCACGGCGACCGAGGCCATTGCCGCTATGCGCTGCGGTGCCAGCGTGCTGAAGGTGTTCCCCGGCGATGTGCTTGGTCCCAAGTTCATTAAGTCCCTGCGCGGCCCGGTGCCCTATGCCCAGTGCATGCCCTCCGGCGGCGTGGATGTGGACAATGTAGGCGATTGGATTAAGGCAGGCGCCATTGCTGTTGGTGCCGGTTCTTCCCTGACCGCCGGTGCCAAGACCGGGGATTATGCCAAGATCACCGAGACCGGCAAGAAGTTTATTGAGAACATCAAAAAAGCCAGAGCGTAAGCGATAACAAACAGAAAATACCCCCGACTGGGTACAGATTTTGTACACAGTCGGGGGCTTTTTTATAACCAATTTGCCTCCCTTGCAAAGGGAGGTGGCAATGCCGTAGGCATTGACGGAGGGATTGCACTGTTATTCGTTCGCCGCAAGGAGAAAACTTTACTTCTTTCGCACCAGGGTCACGCAGAAGTCGTTATAATTCTTTACGGTGTATTCTTGCTGTCGGGTTTTATCCAGCTGGGGCACGGTGCCAAAGAAAATGTAGCAGTCGCCGGTTAAGTCGCGATTTTCCTCCACCTGCACATAGCGCCAGCTGCCGTCCTTGGTTACCGGGCGCAGGCGGGGCGCCACATCCGGGTTACCGGCACTCAGCCCGCCACGGGCGCGCAGCTCCGGCTCCAGTGGGGTCATTTGGTTGATTTTGTCGTCCGCATAAAAGCGCAGGAATACGCTCTCTCGCTCTCTAAAGTACGGGTCCTGGCTGTCTACCAGCAGAATTTCGCTGCTGCCGCTGTCTCTGGCGGCGGTCAGCGCCTGTTCAAAGCTTTTGCCGTACAGGGCACTGTTGTGGGTGGCAAAGTTGCCAAAGGCAAAGCCGGTGAGTGCCAGGGACACGACGGCCAGCCCGGCCAGCAGGCGGGGCACCGCCGGGGAGGAAAAGCTCTCCAGCAGCCAGCACACCCCAAAGGCGGCCAAAATATGCAGCAGCGGATAAAAGGCTGCGTAGCGGTACATGGCGTTGGAGGCGTAGCTGACCACAATGGCGTACACCAAAAAGGCGCCTAAAAAGCTGCCGATCACCACACGGGCGGTGGTGGCTTTGGCAAAGTCCGTATCGGCCTTGCGGTGCTTCTTGGGCCACAAAAACAGCAGCAGACCCGCCAGTGCCAGCAGCCCTGCCACTGTGTGGCCAAAGGGATAGTTGCTTACATTGCCGCTGAGGGTGGGATAGCGGGCGCTTTGGAGCAGCATTAAATCCGGTACCAGGATATTGTACAGCACGCCGCCCAGGTTGGAGAATGCTCGCTGAAAGACAGCGCCGGCAGTCCCGGCAGAGCCAAAGATGGTGGTGCTGTTGCCTCTGGCGTAGCTGTCCATAGCCGTGATGGACAGCCCCAGGAAGTTGCAGTCCTTCAGCAGACCCGCCTGCACCAGTCCTAAGAGCAGAAACGGCAGAGCACACACAGCCAATATGGCTACGGACCACAGGGCGTAACGGAATTTCATTTTCTTTTTGATCAGCAGAGATAGATACAGGATCACCAGCAGTACCGGGATCAGAATGGCTGCCGCCATATAGGCGTACAGCCCCAGGGCGAAGCAGGCCATGGATAGGGTGTAAAACAGCAGCCGTGCCTTAGGCTTTTCCACCGCGTGTACCAAAAAGTACAGGGCAAACAGCAGCACAAAGGGCAGGTAGGCGCAGTCCAGGGTCCAGGCAGATTGATACAGCCGCCACGGCTCGATCGCTGTCAGCAGAAGGACGGTATTTTGTACCGTGTACTGCCCGGGAAACAGCAGTCGCACCAGCCCTTTTAGGGCGAACAGACCGGCAAAGGCGGTCAGCGCCAAGGGCAGCCGAGCAATCCAAATTTGGTTGCCAAACAGGCGGATAAACGCCGCTGCCAGGTAGGTGGCCAGGGAGGACTGGCCGCCGTACAGCCAGGTGTCAAAATACACCGGCATACGCTGGCCGAAAATGTCTGTGCCTTCCCGCGCCAAACTGCGGGCGTTGAGTACCAGCATAGCCTCGTCCACATGCACATCGCCGTTGATCAGGTAAAGTATAAAAAAGAGGACCTGCAACACGGCGCCCAGCAGGATCAGCCCATTGGCTGTGCCGGGCGCAGACAGTGCGCGGGTCAACGCCCCCTTGCGGGGGGCAGAAGAAGCGGTTTGCATAAGCGTTCGTTCCTTAGGATTTGGTGTGTTCGTCCAGGGTCAGGTAGTAGGCGGGCATAAATTCTTTCCGGAAGTAGGCTACCTCCGGCAGGTCAATGGCTTCCACTTTGGCCTCCTGGGCACGCAGAGCCATCTCAAACTCCCGGTTGCCCATACGGTCCTCCTCAATGCACTTGATCAGTGCGCTGATTTTGTCCGCCGCCTTCACCAGCTGCCACAGTTCTTTGTCCGCCGGGTCGGGGTGAAAGCAAGGGTCGTAATCCGGTCGAAATTCCTCCGGCAGCATGGCCAGCAAACGATCCCCCGCCGTGGCCTCGATCTCTTTATAGGCACGGCGAATGGTGTCGTTATAATATTTTACCGGGGTCGGCATATCGCCGGTGATCACCTCGGTGGTGTCGTGGTACAGCGCCAGCAGCGCGCACCGCTCCGCGTTGTAGCTGCGGCCGAATTTCTTGTTGCCGATCAGCGCCAGCGCATGGGCAATCACCGCTACGGTGTGCGAGTGCTCGGCAATGTTTTCCTTGCCGGTATTGTTCATCAGTGCCCAACGGTCAATCAGCTTCATGCGCTCTACCATGGCAAAGAAGTTGCTGCTCATGCGTCCGCCTCCGGCAGGGGCATACCCAGCTCCTCCAGCTGTACGGCGTCGATCTCTGCTGGGCAGCCGCTCATCAGCTCGCTGGCGTTCTGCACCTTGGGGAATGCGGTCACATCCCGCAGGGAGTCTGCACCACAGATGAGCATAGCCAGTCGATCCAGCCCAATGCCCATACCGCCGTGGGGCGGTGCGGCGTATTGATAGGCCTCTACCAGGAAGCCGAATTTGGCGTCGATCTCCTCCTTGCTCAGCCCCAGAAGTTCAAACATTTTGTTTTGCAGCTGGCAGTCGGTGATACGCATGGAGCCGGAGGACAGCTCAATGCCGTTGAGAACCAGGTCAAAGGCCTTGGCACGCACCCGAGCCTTGTCCGTATCCAGGTACGGCAGGCACTCCTCCATAGGCATGGTGAAGGGGTGGTGCATGGCAATCCATTCGCCGGTTTCCTCGTCCTGTTCAAAGAAGGGCATTTCTGTGATCCACAGGAAGTTCCATTTGCCCTTGGGAATGATGTCCAGCTCCTTGGCCACCATCAGGCGCAGAGCGCCCAGAATAGGCAGTGCCTTGGAGGTTTTGTCAGAGATGATAAAGACGCAGTCGCCTTTTTCTGCCCCCAGCTGGGTGAGCAGAGCGTCCAGCTGGCCCGCTTTTAAGAATTTGTTAAAGGAGCAGGTGGGGGTCTCGTCTGCCCAGCGCACATAGGCCAGGCCACCGGCGCCGATCCCGCGGGCATGCTCTGTTAATTTGTCAATCTTCTTACGAGTATAGGCAGCGGCGGCGTTCTTTGCTACAATGCAACGCACGGTGCCACCGGCGGCAATGGCGTTTTGGAACACCACAAAGTCCGTTCCCTTGGCCCAGTCGGTGATGTCCTCAATGCACATATCGAATCGGGTGTCCGGCTTGTCGGAGCCGTAGCGAGCCATGGCGTCCGCATAGGTCATGCGAGGCAGGGGAGCGGCAATGTCCACGCTTACGGTCTGTGCCATCAGGGTCTGAATAAAGCCTTCGGCCATCTGCATAATGTCCTCGCAGTCCACAAAGCTCATTTCCAAGTCGATTTGGGTAAACTCCGGCTGCCGGTCGGCGCGCAGGTCCTCATCTCTAAAGCAGCGGGCCAGCTGAATGTAACGGTCCAGCCCGGCGATCATGCACAGCTGTTTGTAGATCTGGGGGCTTTGGGGCAGGGCATAGAACTTGCCCTTGTGTACCCGGGACGGCACCACATAGTCCCGGGCGCCCTCCGGGGTGGATTTGATCAGCATGGGGGTCTCGATCTCTACAAAATCGTGGCCATAGAAGTATTCCCGGGCAATCTTGGCGATTTTGTGGCGCATGAGCAGGTTCCGGGTGAGCCGCTCGTTGCGCAGGTGCAGGTAGCGGTATTTCAGCGTGGTCTCGTCGCCGACTTTATCTGCGTTGGCGATTTCAAAGGGCGGGGTCTGCGCCTTGGAAAGCACGCGCAGGTCTGTGACCGCCAGCTCAATCTCGCCGGTTTTCAGCTCTTTGTTGACGCTCTCCCGCTTTTGCAGGGTGCCGGTGGCAGCCAGCACATACTCGCTGCGTACGCTCTGCGCCTTGGCAAAGATCTCTCGATCTGTGGCGTCGTTAAAGCTCAGCTGCAAAATACCGGTGCGGTCCCGCAGGTCAATAAAGATCAGGTTGCCCAGGTCCCGCTGGCGCTGTGCCCAGCCGTAAACGGTCACTTCCTGCCCGATCTGCTCGGCGGTGAAGTTGCCGCAGTAGTCTGTTCGTTTCATTCCCGTTAAAGTATCCATTATTCCGTTTCTCCTGTTTGAAAAAGGCTTGTAAAGTCAAAGGCTTCGCCGTTGATCTCCAGATCTGCCAGCTGCGCCTGCATGCTGACACTGTAAAATCCGTTGACAAAGGTAGAAAGCGCTACTTCCGTTTCCTCCCCGGTGTCCATAGCTTTCAGCTGCACCCGGTCGGTATCCACTTCGTTGTCGCCCAGCACCACGGTGTAGCGGGCGCCCAGCTTGTTGGCATATTTCATTTGGGCACGCAGGGAGCGCTGGTTCAGATCCATCAGCACCGCAAAGCCCTCGCCGCGCATATCCCCGGCCAGCTCCAGCGCCTTGCCGGTGGCCTTGTCGCCCAGGGCGATGATAAACAGGTCTGCTTTTTCCGGCTCCGGATAAGCGCAGCCCTGTGCCTCCATCAGCAGTTGCAGCCGCTCCAGTCCAAGGCCGAAGCCCAGGGACGGGGTCTTTTGGCCGCCCAGTTCGTCAATCAGGCCGTCGTAGCGCCCGCCGCCGCACACGGTGCCTTGGGCACCAATGGAGTCGGACACGAATTCAAATACCGTCTTGGTGTAATAGTCCAGCCCGCGGACAATGCGGGGGTTTACGGTGTAGTCGATATTTTGCGCTTTTAAGTAAGACTGTACTTTATCAAAGTGTTCCCGGCACTCGTCGCACAGATAGTCGGTCACTGCCGGGGCGTCCTTGGCGATCTCCTGACATACCGGGCTTTTGCAGTCCAAAATGCGCATGGGGTTGCGCTCCAAGCGGCCCTGGCAGGTGTCGCACAGTTCGTCTTTGCGGGCAGCAAAGTAGCTGCGCAGGGCGTCATAATACTTGGCACGGCAAGTGGGGCAGCCGATGGAGTTGATCTCCAATCGCAGTCCGGTGACCCCCAGCCGGTCAAAGACCGCGGAAGCCAGGGCGATTAGTTCAGCGTCTGCCAGGGGGGATTGGGTGCCGAAGCACTCCACGCCGAATTGGTGGAACTCCCGCAGGCGACCGGCCTGAGGCTTCTCGTACCGGTAGCAGCTGACCAGATAATAGACCTTTTGGGGCAGAGCTTCGTTGCACAGCCCGTTCTCCAGGAATGCCCGGGCAGCACCGGCAGTGCCCTCCGGGCGCAGGGTAATGGAGCGGCCGCCCTTGTCGTCAAAGGTGTACATCTCTTTTTGTACCACATCGGTGGTGTCACCCACGCCCCGCTGGAACAGCTCCGTGTGCTCAAACACAGGGGTACGGATCTCTTTGTATCCAAAGTCGGCGGCCGTTTCCCGAGCCGTGGCTTCAATATACTGGATTTTGTAGGCGTCCTGGGGCAGCACGTCCTTGGTGCCCTTAATCGCTTTGGTAATCAGTGCCATAGTTCTTTCTCCGTTCGTGTAATACCAGCAAAATCGGGTGAGCTGGCTCACCCGTTGCGTTTTTAGTGATTGTATTTGGGGTTGACGATCTCTCGCCATTCAAAGTCGCCCCGCTCCACGCCGCGGATCAGCGCCTCTGCCGTGGCAATGTTGGTGGCAAAGGGAATGTTGTGCACATCACACAGACGCAGCAGGTCGTTGTCATTGGGTTCATGGGGTTTGGCGGTCAGCGGATCTCTAAAGAAGATCAGCAGGTCAATCTCGTTGCAGGCAATACGGCTGGCGATCTGCTGGCCGCCGCCTTGGCTGCCGCCTAAAAAGCAGTTGATCTTTAGACCGGTGGCCTCTGCCACCAGCTTGCCGGTGGTGCCGGTGGCACACACCTCGTGGCGGCTGATAATGCCACAGTAGGCAATGCAAAACTGCACCAGCAGTTCTTTTTTGGCGTCATGTGCAATCAGTGCAATATTCATAATGCTCCTCCGTTTCTCTCAGGTTGGTCAGGTGGTTAGGTGCGCCGGGGCGCTGTAGGATCAGCCGTTTCTATGATAAACGGCGGTTGTTTTTTTGTTTTACGGTTCATCATACCATATTTTGGCGCTTTATTCAACAAAAAATACAGGTCAGTTCAGCAGGGTACCGGTTTTTTGATTGGTTTTTTCGTCCGTATTGTTCTGATACCAGTATTTGATGATGGAAGAGGTGATCTCTGCGGTGGAAGTACCGCTGCCTGCCAGCTCAACCACGGAGGCCACGGAGATCTCCGGATTGTCATAGGGGGCAAAGGTGATCAGAAAGCCGTTGTTTTTCTTCACACCGTTGACGAACACCTGCGATGTACCGGTTTTGGCGGCGACTTCGGTGCGCAGCTGGTTGAAGATTAGCGAGGGTGCACCTTGCGTTGCCACCAGGCGCATACCGCTCTTAACGGCAGTAAGGGTGGATTTGTGCAGATCCAGGCTCTCCTCTATCTTGGGCTGGGTCTCGGTGACCGTGCCGCTGCTGTTGTCAATCAGGCTCTGTACCAGGTGCAGCTGGTAGCGGGTGCCGCCGTTGGCCACAGTGGCGCAGTAGTTACTCAACTGTAAGGGCGTAAACAGGTTGTCAGACTGGCCGATACCTGCCTGAATAGTATCACCGCTTTGCCACACGCCGCCGGCAGCTTCACGCTCCTCCGGCCCGGCCAGGGTACCGGCAGACTCGGCGATCTCCACGCCGGTCTTTTGTCCCAGGCCAAAGGCACTGGCGTACTCGTTCATCTTGGTAATGCCCAGGCGCTTGGCGCAATTGTAAAAGAAGATGTTACAGCTGTCGCGCAGGGCGGTCTCCACATTCTCGCCGCCGTGGGCGTTTTTGTTCAGGCACTGGAAGGTCTGGTCATAATAGCGGAACAGACCGCCGCAGTTGAAGATGGTGCTGCGGGTGATGGCGCCCTCCTCCAGGGAGGCCACTGCCATCATGGGCTTAAAGGTAGAGCCGGGGGCGTAGGTACCCAGGGCAAAGCGGCTCCACAAGGGCCGCCGCCGGTTGGTGGCCAGCTGCTCGTATTTGTCATAGTAATCCGCCAGGTCGAAGGTGGGATAACTGGCGGATGCCAGTACCGCACCGGTGTTTACATCCTGCACCACCACGGCGCCGGCAGAATTGTAAAGATCCGTTTTGTCGCAGACCTTTTTTAGCTCTTTTTGGGCCAGGGCTTGCAGGTCACGGTCAATGGTCAGTACCACCGTGTTGCCCTGTACCGGGGCTTTGGTGATCTCCTCGGTCACATGGCCGTCTTTGTCTACGGTAATGGTCTTTTCGCCGGGGGTGCCCCGCAGCGCACTCTCCATGGCGCTTTCAATCCCGCTTTCGCCGATCTGATCATGAATGCCGTAGCCTTTGCCTTTCAGCTGGGCGTACTCCTCTGCGTTGATCTTGCGCACGGTGCCCAGAATGTGGGGCGCCAGGGTGGAGTCCGTATATTCCCGGTGGGTCACCACCTGTACATCGGCACCCAGGTAACGGTCCTTATCCTCTTTAATGGCGGCTACCGTCTCGCTGCTCACCTCGTCGGCGATCACTACCGGGGTGCTGATGGAAAATTGCAGCCGGGTCAGCTCGTAGCGCAGGTTGCCGATTTGCAGGGCGGTCTTGGTGTCGTATTGCTCCAGACCGTACTTCTCCACCATAGCGTCATAGCAGTTTTGTGCTGTGGCGTAGGGTTGCAGGTTGAACATATCCGCACTTTTCATAGTGGCAATGTCCGTCTTTTTACCGGAAAAGACGATTTTGCCGCTTTTCAGCTTTAAGGGCAGGTTTTGGGTGTATTCCTCACCGTTTTTCTGAAACAGCGCAATGAGATTTTGCAAAATGGCGTTGCGCTTGTCGTTTTCCGTAGCGGCGGGGAAGTAGGCAGCGTCCAGGATAATGGAGTTGGTCTCTCGGTTGGTGACCAAGGCGTTGCCGTTGCGGTCCACGATCTCGCCTCGGGCGGCCTCAATGGCGACCTTGTAGGTCTTGACCGTATTGTTTTGGGCGGCGTAGTATTCGTGATCCCGAACCTGGATTTTATATAGCGTGGCGGAGAAGCCGATGATCATCACTGCCACCAGCAGCAGGGCAATGACCGAACGGGTGCTTTTGTATCGACTTTGCATCGGCTTTTCTCCTTTCGTTTTTTAATAGGATGCCCATTATTGCAGGGCCTTGCGGTTCAGCCGCTGGCGCAGGGGTCGCAGCAGGAACCAAAGAATGGGGGCAACGACCGCTGTGTACAGGGCACAGGGTAGGTAAAAGGTGAACAGGGTGTTTGTGCCGCCGTCCACGCCCTTAATGAGAATAAAGCACAGCCAGTACAGCAGACCGTACAGGAAGGGCGCCGGCAGAGCAAACAGCATGTGGGTCACAAAGGTGCTGCGAATATAGCGCTCCATCACGGTGGACACGCCAAAGCACAGCAGCATAAAGAACAGGGCGTTGAACCCGGCGGATTTGGCCGCGTGCAGGTCCCACACGCACCCGGCAAACAGTCCCAGCAGTGCGGCGGGCAGCTCCCGCTCGCCCATGACCAGCAACAGGGTCACCGGCAGCAGCAAAAAGCAGCGGGCGCTGCCAATTTGCCAAAACAGGCCGGGGGTATTCTGCAACAGGCCGGCGACGGCGATGACCAAACAGTAGACCGTGTATTTCACCGTCTTTTGATGTGTTGTCAGTTCCATTACTTGCCTCCCTTAGCGGGGGTAAAGCCGGTGAGCACCAGGCAGTCGGTAATATTGGCAATATCCGTGCCGGGCTTGACAATGGCGTAGGTACTGATGTTGGTGGTCTCGTCCGCCACCTCCTCCACCGTGCCAATGATCAGGCCCTTGGGCAGTTTGGAGCTGATGCCTGCGCTGGCAATGATGGAGCCGTAGGTAATGTCCGTAGAGGTGCTCAGGTTCTCAAACTTGCAGCAACCGTCCGCCGCCAGCTTGGCGTCGCCGGTTACATAGCTGACCTCGCCGGAGTTGATGTCGTAGGCAGAGACGGAAAAGTCCGGGTCCAGCACCGTGGTGACGATGCTGTAAGTGGGATAGGCTTTCTTCACAATGCCGATCAAATAGCGGCCGTAAAGCACCGCATCGTTCTCCTTGACGCCGTTGACGGCGCCTTTGCTGATGGTAAAGCTGAGATACGGATCTGCGCTGTCCCGGCCTACCACATCGGCAGCCACATACTGAAAACCGCTGTTCTCGTCTTTCAGCTCCAGTGCCTCTTTGTACTCCTCATTTTGGCTCTTGATATTTTTATAATCCGCCAGCTGCTCCTGCATTTCGCCCAGTTGGCGTTGCAGCTCGTCAATTTTCTTTTCGTATTCGGTATTGCCCTTGGCGTTACCGGAGAGGGTGGCCAGCCCGTCGCTGATCTTCTCCGCAGCCCAGTGGGCGGGGGCAAAGACGGTACCCAGTACGCCGCTTTGGGCGGTCTCGCCGTGGCCGGTGGCTGCCGCAATGAGCATACCCAGCACCAGGAGTGCTGCCAGTATGCCTACGGTCTTCACCGGGCGGCTTTTCCAAAATGCTTTCATTATCTCGCCCTTCTCAGTTTGATGGAGGTGCCGATAGCCACGCAGTCGGTGGGGGCGTCCGGAATGTGAATTTTGATTTTCGTTTCCTGCTCGATCAGGTCCGCCAGCCCCCGCAGGGTGCTGGAGCCGCCGGTCAGGTAAATGCCCCGGTCCATAATGTCCGCTGCCAGCTCCGGCAGGGTCACCTCCAGGGTCTCCTTAATGGCACGGATGATCTCCTGCACCGGCTCGGTCAAGATTTCCCGTACCTGGGCGCTGGTGATCTCCATGGCGCCGGGCAGGCCGTTCGTCAGGTTGCGTCCCCGCACTTCCATAGCGCCCTCGCCGTCATAGGGTGCGGCAGAGCCGATCTTCAGTTTAATCTCCTCCGCCATGGGCTCGCCGATAAGCAGGTTGTGGTGCTTTTTGATATAGTCGATGATGGCCTCGTCCATGGCCTCGCCGCCTACTTTAATGCTCTTGCAGGCTGCAATGCCACCCAGGCTCAGCACCGCCACATCGGTGGTACCGCCGCCGATGTCTACGATCATGGAGCCGGTAGGCTCATATACCGGCAGACCGGCGCCCAGCGCCGCAGCCATGGGCTCGTCGATCAGCTCCACATCCTGCGCGCCGGCGCTGCGTACCGCGTCCTCCACGGCACGGCGCTCTACCTCGGTGACTCCGGAGGGCACGCTGATGACCACCCGGGTCTTGGAAAACATGGAGCGCTTGTCCGAGCGGAAAATAAAGCTGTGAAGCATATCCGCGGTCATATCAAAGTCGGCGATGACGCCGTTTTTCAGCGGTCGCACGGCCACAATGGAGCCGGGGGTGCGGCCGATCATCTGCTTGGCCTGGGTGCCGGTGGCAACCACCCGCTTGGTCTTTACATCTACGGCTACCACGCTGGGCTCCCGCACAATAATGCGGCCCTTGCGGTCGCAGATCATGGTGGTGGCAGTACCCAAGTCGATACCGATATCTCTTGACAAAATCATATGTATTCTCTCACTTTCAAAAACAGGGGGCAGTGCCGCCGCCCGCTGTATAAACTTTCAGCGATAATATTATATATTAAATATAAAGGGAACACAACACCCAAATGCCAAAAAATCGAAAATTCATAACTTGGTCATTTTTCGGGTCGGTGTCGGTGGGTGCTGCCGCATTTTTGGCAAAAAAAGACCGCCGCTCCGGCGTGCCGAGGCGACGGCTTTTTCACTTGTTTTTATACCTGCTCGCGGGCAACCAAATTGATCTGGTTGGAGTAGACGGTTTGCAGCTTGCCGTTTTGGTCGTAGTAATTTACATACCCTCTGGCCGCCCAGTTGTAGCGGTTGGAGAGTTTCTTTATATTCACCACATAGGTCTCCTCCAGGCTGTCTGTATTGAAGTTGCTGGCCAGCATTTTGTTGTTTAGCAGCAGGGTAAAGTCGGTGGGGTCAAAGTCGGCGGCGTCTTTGTAGTAGAACGCTACGCCCACGGACTGAATATCCAGGTAATCCGGCCATCCGGCGGCCATCACAAAGGAGCCAACATTGTTCTTTTCGTCCAGTTTGTAGTACAGATCCAGCACCGGTACCCCGTCTTTAGCCGGGGAGGGGGTGGGCAGAGAGGTGTCGTCCGCCGTGTAGGTAGGCAGCAGGGTCACATTTTGGCCGCTGCGCAGCTTTTCCAACACGGTGCGCTCGTCACAATCCCAGCCGGTGGCGGTGTAGCCGTAGCGATAGGGCACCTCCGGCAGCAGATCTGCCAGACTGTCCGTTGCTGCCCATTCCGCCGTGGTGCGGGTAACGGTGGCGCTGATCCAGCCGCTTTCGGTGGCAAAGGTCAGGGTAGCGCTGCCGGTCTTTACGCACACCGCTTGCAGCTGTGCATTGGTGGTGGCGGTAAAGTGGTAGGTGGTGTTGCGGCTCATATAGCGGTGATTGATCTTGTCGTACCAACCCACAAAGGTGTAGCCGTCATAGGGCAGTGCCACCAGGGTTACGTCGGCACCCTTTAATGGCTTGT
>FR885365.1:0-9283 GCA_000436335.1 Clostridium sp. CAG:217 | reverse complement strand
CAGCCGCCGGTTTGATCGCCTACTGTGGCGGCGCAGGTGCCGTTCAGGGCAGTGACGGTCAGGTCAAAGTACGGCGCCAGGTTGTAAATGGCAGTAAGCACCGCCGTGGTGCCTGCGTCGATCTGCGCCTGGGTCACATCGCCAGTCAGGTAGGGGGTGTAGGTGTCCACTTCCTTTTGCAGGGCAGCCAGGCTCTCGGCCGAATATTGCGCCTCTTTGCAGGCGGCAGCCAGGGACAACGCCGCTTCCAGCGCACTGCGGTCCACCTCTGCTTTGGGCGGACTCACTGTTTTGCTCTTAAAGGTGATCTTTTGGTCCGCGCCCCGCACATAGCTTAGATACACGGTATTGCTCACCGGGCAGGCGGTGAGGGTAGACACCGGGCTGTCAATGCGTTCGCCCTCCTGGGTAAAGGTGCCGTTGTCGTAGCGGTACAGCAGCAGGTTGCCGCTCTCCGTGTTGGGGCTGGCCACCAGGTACAGGGCGCCGCCCAGGGTGGTCCATGCGGTTTCGCCGCAGGTGATGCCGCTGTCCGGGCCGAGTGTCCAGTTGCTACCGTCATAGATGGCGGTTTGCAGGGTGGAGCCACCCAAAGACAGGTACAGCTTGCCGCCGCTGCTGATCACATCGTAAAAGTTGCCCTTTACCGTATCGTCAGAGAATTTTTCAAAAGCGGTGCCGTTCCATTTAAGTGCGGTGATCACGCTGTTACCGGAGCGATACAGCAGGCAGGGACCGCCGTAGTCCACCAGCTTGGGCTGGCCGATAAAAGTGCCGGTTACATAGGTGCCAAGGTCAGTGGCGGTGGTGCCGTCCACCTGCATCAGCAGCAGGTCGTTGTAGTACATATAGCCCACCTGCCGGTTGGTGATGCAGGCCATATAAAGCTTGCCGCCGATTACCCGCAGGCTAACCCCGGTGCCGGCGTTATCCACCGTGCGTACCGCTTGCCAGCTGCCCCCGGCGGTTAGGTCGTAGCGCATCAGTCGGGCGGCACCGTTGGTGTCGTTAAAGGCCATATACAGGTTGTTGCCCTGCCGTGCCAGTTGGAATTCGCTGGCAAAGCTCTCGCTGATCTCCGGCGAAAAGTCCGTCCAGGCACCGTTTTCATACTTGCGGGAGCGGATCTTTTTGTTCTCTGCCGCTACGGTGTACAGGGCGCCGTCTACCTCTGTCATGGTTACGCCGTAGGTCATGTTTCCGGTGGCGGCATAGTTCAGATCCTGCCACAGGTCATAGTCGCTTTTTTGCGGAATTTCCACTTCCAGGGTGGCCTGCTGTTTGTTTGCGGATACGGCAATGTTCTTCAGCACAATGCCGGAGTTGCTGCCGTCGCTGAAGGTCAGGGCCCCGTCTGCCAGGGTGGCGCTCATATTCGCAGAGCCGATGGTGCTGCGGGTTTCGCCGGTGCTGTCGTCCTTGTAGGGCAGGTAGGCGTGGCTCACATCCAGTATCTCGTTGCCGGTGTAGCCCGGTTGGCCGGACTGGGGCCGGAACACATAAATGCCCGTGTAGCCCCGCAGGTTGGTCAGCCCGTCCACATTCAGGTTCACCCGGTAAACGATCACCCCGGTGCCGCCGATGCGGCAGTCCAGGGAGTCCTTCTCCGTGTAGTTAATGGGGGGCTTTTTGCGGTATTCTACCACAAAGATTTCGTGGTCGTTTAAGGGCGATTTCAGGATAAAGGCCTGGTTTCCGTCAGCGTTGGCCTGGTCATCCAGGGTTAGGGTGCTGTTTTGGGTTACCGTATCTATGTGGATCCAGTGGGTAAAATACATCCGCTCGTAGGCCAAGGGGTACTGGGGCGAGCCGGGGATTACTCCGCCCATTACGGACCAGCTGTACACCGGCCGGTCGTTGCCGGAATTGCGGTACAGGTCCGGGTAGCCAAAGGTGTGCAGGTACTCGTGAGCCAGCAGACTGCTGCCCTCGGAGCGCAGTCGGTCGGTGCCAAACACATTGTAGCCGACCACCGGCTTGTTATTGATCTTGGCAGAGCCGGAGTAGTCGCTTTTGTGGGCTACCAGTGTGGCAGAGGAGGAGGCCTTGCTGGACTGGCTGGCCTTTAGAATCACCATCACATTGTCTACATAGCCGTCCCCGTCCAGATCCACGGCTTTGTCTGCAATAGATGGCATTTGACGGATCAGACTCTCTATGATTTGGGTGTCCAAATTTTGAACCAGGGCGTCGCTTTCCTTCACCGGTACTTGCAGGGCGTGCACCGTGGTGCCGTCGTACTGGGGAATGGTGTTTTTCATTTGCAGCTGACCGTAGGAAATGCTGTTCAGATAGTTCTTCAGCGAGCGGCCAAAGCTGCCGTCGATATAGCCTACCAGTTCCCCGGCGTATTGGTCAAAATAGGCGTTTGCCGCCGTCTGCGTGTCGTCTGCAAAGTAGCCGAACAGCACAATGTTGGCCTTGTTGACCGTTTTGTTGCCGGTGGTCTTGGCCTGGGCACTGATGGGTAGTGCCGTGCATAGCAGAATCATGGTCAGCAGCAGCGCCAAACCCCGCTTGATCTTGTTCATTTTTTTGCACCCTTTCGCGCCAAAAAATGGCGTAATTTCTACCCGAATCATACCATATTTTCTATTGTCAAGTCAATGCGCTTTTAGCGTTGACAAACAAAAAACAGACACCGGAATTTCCGGTGCCTGTTTATGTGCAGTATGAATGTGGGCTTGAGTCCTGTAAAAGAAAAAAGACGGCGTAAACAAACGCCGTCTTGGTGGTTGCGGAGGTAGGACCGAGATTGCGCACTCGCTACGAAACAGTCCCCCGGACTGTTCCTCCCAAATTTGCTGCTCGTTACACTCGACAAATTTGGAGCCTCCTCGTCGTCACAAGTTCCATATCGCTCCAAACCACTTTTGTTTATGCGTAAGGCAAAAGTGATTTGTCGCTTATTCCACTGTTCCTCCTCTCCCCAAAAAGGCTTTCGCCTTTCCGGGGACCCCGATGTAGGTTCGAGTCCAAATTTCGAGTCCAAATAAATAATAAAAAAACAGACACCGTTTGGTGTCTGTTTTGGTGGTTGCGGAGGTAGGACTCGAACCTACGACCTCCGGGTTATGAGCCCGACGAGCTTCCAACTGCTCTACTCCGCGATATGGTCGGTGCACTTTCTTAGTGCTATATCATTATAGCAGATATTTTCATTTTGTCAACACCTAAATTTTGGCAAAGGAAAAATCCAGGGCGGCCTGGGCAATGAAAAAGCAGCGGGCCACTGAAAACCCACTGCTCTCCCATCATCTGCCGATGATAACCTTAACCTGTGCTTAAGCACGAAAATATAATACTATATTCCGGCCAAAAAGGCAAGCGAATTGCAGATATTTAACGAATTTATTTATGGTGTATCATTACAGCGGGTATAAATTCAGCTGTGCAGCGGTAGCAAAAGGCACAAAATGCCCCGATAAAATCCAAAAATAGGCAAAAAACAACCCTGCCGCATGGCAGGGTTGCAAGCGATTTTCACTTATTTTACGCGGCTGATCTCGCCATGCTTTGCCAGATACTCGTCGCTGGCCGGGAAGTGGTTCTTGTAAGTGATGCTTACCACGGCGCTCTTGTCGCGCAGAACGGTTACATTCGCGTGGGACACATCTACGGTAACTTCCATATCATAGTCGGCCTCTACGATCATGCCGGTCTTGGTGTCGATTTTCACAACGCCGGTGCCACCCTTATAATATACCTTGCAGTTATCGGCAGTGGTGCCCTCAGACCAGGACAGCGGCTTAATGCTGTCTACAACGGAGTCGATGCCGCCCAGTGTATTGAAGAACCGACCCTGAGAGTCCTGACCCTTGTGGCTCATTTCAGCCATCTTAGGCTGGATCTTCATAGTGATGGTGCCGTCGCCGTTGTCCTCAACTACAACAGCCAGCACATCATCGGCAGTCAGAGAAGAGGTGACTAAGCTGTTGCCCTTCTCGTCCACATCGTCCTTCTGCACTTTGCCGGCGGTGGGAGGCAGGGCAGAGGTGCCTGAGTGAAAAATGCCGCCTACGATACCGGGTACCATGCTATTGATGGTTTTGTTCTCGTTACCGTCGATGATGACACTGTTAATCTTTAAGTCCTCATCGCCGATAAAGGCGCTCCAAGTCTGCTTGCCGTCCGGGGTATTGAACTCGGCGGTCTCAGCCTTGGTCTTGTTGTAGGCCTCTACATAGTACTTGACTGCGTCCTCAGCGGTGTCCATCTTAATACCGCCGTAAGTGCCGGCCTGAAACTCGCCGATTACGGACTTGTCCTCATTAGCGGTAGCGTCGGCAGCTACGGGTGCGGTCTTGGCGGCAGAAAATACCACCTTAACGGCAAAGACAACCAAAACTGCGACCAGCGCAATCAGAAGGATGCGGATGACAACATCCAGTTTGGATTTGCGTTTCACATTCATAATAAAAAATCCCCTTTCTACAGTATAATAACCGATAGGAACATAATTTTCAACTGCTTTTTTCAAATCCGTCCAAAAAAAGTAGAAAATTCCGTTTTCGGTTGACTTTTTACAGGGAATTCAGTACACTTACAATTAGCAAGTAGTACCTAAAAATACAAAATTCAGAGATACTATCTTGCAGAAGGGGGATTTTAATTATGGCGGAGACGCTGCAAAAAACCAAGAAGAAAGCCGGGCGGAAAAAACACCGTGCCGGGCGCATTGTGCTGGCGGTACTGGGGGTACTGATCCTGGCCATTGTGATTACGGATGTGGTGGTGTGCCACCATCGGTCGGACCCGAGCCAAATTCAAACGTACGACACCCAAAACCCGTATGTTTTGGAACAGACAGACATTTCCGGCCACCGCAGCGGCGGCGGGATCGAACCGGAGGAGACTCTACGTGCCTTTAAGAATTGCGCCGAGAACCCGGACTTCTCCATTGATGTGTTTGAGTTTGATCTGCATGTCACCAAGGACGATGTGCTGGTGCTGCTTCATGACGACACGGTGGACCGCACCTCGGACAGCCAGCAGGTGTTTGGCGAGAAGGATGTGCGCCCGGAGAACAAGACTTATGACGAACTGCGGCAGCTGAATATGGGCGCGCAGTTTGAGACGGAAAGCGGCGAAAAGCCCTATGCGAACCTGCACGGGGATCAGGTGCCGGACGATCTGCGCATTTTGCGGGTGGAGGATGCGCTGGACTACCTGATCGCACAGGGCAAGGGCGAATATAAGTATATTATCGAGATTAAAAACAGCGGCGATTTGGGCACCCACGGTGTGGACCTGCTCTATAATATTATGAAAGAGCGCGGAATTATCGACCGGGTGATCTTCGGCACCTTCCACAAGGAAGTGAGCGCCTATGTGGACGCCACTTATAAGGATATGACCCGCAGCACTTCCATTGCCGAGGTGGCGGAATTCTGGGCTGCAGCCCTGCGCAATGACGAGAATTACACGCCGCCCTGCAAGGTGCTGCAAATTCCCTATTGCGCGCCGTACAAGAACCTGGGCTTCAACCTGGGCACAGCCACGGTAATCAATTATGCCCACGCCCATGATATGGCCGTGCAGTATTGGACAGTGAACGACCCGGAGGACATGGCCTACCTGGTGGATTTGGGCGCCGATTGCATTATGTCCGATTACCCGGATAAGCTTTATGATACCATGCAGGATAAGGCGTGATACTGCGTATTCAATATTGTTGAGAACAAGTTGATAAATTATAGTTTGGCACAACTGATAGAGGCATCTTCTCTTAGGAGAGGATGCCTCTATTCTTAACGCTAAATTTTAAAGGTTATGACAGCTTTGTCCAGGTCTCAAGAACCGGCTGCTTTGCATCTTCTGGGTACAAAATGACATAAAGACGGTCATTTCTGGAGGACTGGATGGCAAGGAAGTTGTCGTATGTTTCACCATAGGCATACAGGCAATGATCGGTGACATCGGCGGTGGTGAATCCTTCTTCTCCGTGATTTACCATGATACCGCCTTGAACCGTTTTGCTTGATTCACTCATTTCATAAAAAGAGACCAGTTGATAGATATCCATGTTTTTGGCCAGATAGGGCGAATTCCATTGCGTATTGAGCAGATTGCGAGAAATGGATGACGGCTTTTTGGTCGGATTCATTTGGTCGGATTTTACTAAAATGCCTGTGCTTGAACCATTCAAATCCAGTCGAATCAGCAGAATATCAGTATCGGGATAGGCGTTTTTGACCGTGAATTTGCAGTTATGTTTGTTGTAGAATTCTACTGTGTTTTTGTCGAGAACTTTGTATTTTGCTTTCTCTATCTCCGAGTCCCCCGGCGCATCAGCAGAACTTGTGATCTGAACCTGATTATTTTTGCTGAATTTGTATGTGGAAACCAGTCCGAGTGAGTCGGGTAAGTAAAGTGACCAAGAGCAACCGGAGAGTTTCTGCACGATGGGGGCTGTTGATTGTGTTGCAGTTGATTTGGTCGTAGAAGTGGCGTCCTTAGTTGTGGCTTTTCCTCTATCTTCAATTAACTTCTTGTTTTTTGTTCCGCGGCAAAGCACCTCGTTGCGCGCACAGATTCCTTCATATTTTTCCTTTTTTCCATACTTTCCGTTCTCGTTCTGCGCTTTTTTTAGTGCCTGTATGGCGGTTTTTCCACTTGCAAGCGAATCAAACACAGATGTTACCATATTGCCGTCATAGTTAACGGTGGTGATAAAATAATTGGAGTAGACAACAGCTGCCCCTTTTTGAATCAGTATGTCGGAGAGGTAAGCATCATAACCGGATAGGCAAGTGGCAAGATAAAAGAAGGTGCCGTTAAAGCTTCCGTCTGCATAATAATCTTTGAAAAAGTCGCCGGTAAGCATGGCTCTGCCGGAAGAACTGGCGATAATTCGTTGTCCATCACAGTATTTTCGGAATTCCTTGCTTTTCTTCAGGCTTTTATAAGTGATATTTAATGAAAGACAGGCGTGCTGCTGTTTTGTCCAACAACCGTGACCGTCCCACAGGATGATTTTGGCACCGCTGAGATTTTTTAGGGTGGACAGATTCACCTGCTCGTCATCAAGATTATCACCGGTATTAAAGCGAAAGCTGTCCTTTTTGGCTATTTTTTTGGCGGTCGTATCGTATGCGTCATTCTTAATATCACTGTTATAAAAGGGTTGGGTGGTAACGATGCGACTGCCTTTTCCCCCGGCTTTCATACCATCAATTGTTGGAGTATAGACGATAACATCACCGCCGTTAGCCAATGTGCAGACAACACATAGGGTATCTGGTTCATAGGAAACATCTGAAAAAACGCCTAGGCTTTTCATTTTGTTGGCGTATGCGAATTCTTTTTGCAACAAAGCGGGTAACGCTTTCTCATTTTTATCATGTGAATTCCAATAGCTGTTTTCAATTTGCGTAAACTGTTCAGTTACAATATCAAAATCCGTTGCTACATTGGCTGTGGTTTCTTTGCTCTTTTGAGAATAGATCAATGGTATAGATATGGTGGTTGCCAATACGCACGCGGCAAGAAGAATGAGCAGGCTGATAATTACGTATTTCTTCTTGTCCTTTTTTTGTGGTGTTTGGTTATTGTTGGCCGGATTTGGTTGCATACAGATTCTCCTTTTGTTATGGTTTTTCCATTTACAGCAGTATATGCTTTTTTTGGTGAATTTTCTATATGCCAATAGAGTACACTTAATAGTTTAAAACAAAGTGAAAAAGAAAAGGAACGGCATTGCCGTTCCTTTTTGCTATACATGATAGATTTACAGTACCTTATCCAGGAAGGTGGTCAGGCGCTCGGCCTTGGGGTGGTCGAATATATTCGTGGGGGTGCCTTCTTCCAGCACCTTGCCGTCGTCCATAAACAGCACCCGGCTGGCAACCTCCTTGGCAAAGCCCATCTCGTGGGTGACCACCACCATGGTCATACCGTCGTTAGCCAGTTCTTTCATCAGATCCAGCACCTCACCCACCATTTCCGGGTCCAGGGCGGAAGTGGGCTCATCAAAGAGCATCACCTTAGGGTTCATGGCCAGAGAGCGCACGATGGCGATTCGCTGCTTTTGGCCGCCGGAAAGCATGGAGGGATAGGCGTCTGCCTTATCCCGCAGGCCGATTCGATCCAGCAGGCGCAGGGCGTTCTCGTTGGCCTCCTCCTTGTTCATCAGCTTCAGCTGAATGGGGGCCAGGGTAATGTTGCCCAGCACGGTCTTGTTGTTAAACAGGTTAAAGTGCTGAAACACCATGCCCATACTGCGGCGCACCCGGTTGATGTCCGTCTTTTTATCCGTAATGCACTGGCCGTCAAACCAGATTTGACCGGAGGTGGGGGTTTCCAGCAAATTCAGGCACCGCAAAAAGGTGCTCTTGCCAGAGCCGGAGGGGCCGATCACAACGATCTTTTCGCCCTTTTCGATGTTTTCGTCTATGCCTTTCAGCACTTCCAGCTTACCAAAGCTTTTGTGCAGGTCAGATACTTTTATCACTTTTTCTCAGGCTCCTTTCCATCAACTTAATGCCCAGGGTGATTACCAGTACGATCACAATGTAGATCAGAGCCATCACCAAGTAGGGGATCATAAATTCGTAGCTGTTGGAGCCAATGCGGTTAAACGCAACATACAGGTCCATAGCGCCTACGAAGCTGACCACCGAGGTCTCTTTGATCAGCGAGATAAACTCGTTGCCCAGCGTGGGCAGAATATTCTTGACCGCTTGGGGAATCACAATCTTCATCATGGTGGTGGCGTAGCTCAGACCAATGGCCCGGCCGCCCTCCATCTGCCCACTGTCTACGGACAGAATACCGGCGCGCATGATTTCGGAGATGTAGGCGGCGGAGTTCATACCGAAGACCACCACGGCTACGGCCACGGAGTTCATGTGCAGATTCATCAGTGGCATCAGCACATAGTAGAATACCAGCAGCTGTACCACAATGGGGGTGCCTCGGAATAGGCCCACATACAGCCCGGACAGACCGTTAAAGAACTTTGCCACCGGATTGGTGCGTGGAATAACCCGGGTGGTGGCGATCACGGTGCCGAAAACGATACCGATCAGCAAGCCCAGCATGGCGATCTCCGCCGTATTGCGCAGGCCAAGCAGTACCGTCTTGTAGCCGTCGTGATGAATAAAGTAGTCAAGGAAAACCTGAACTTTGTTGCTAAAATTATCCATAAGTTGCGTCCCTGCCGCCAAGGCGGCTTCTTGTCAAAAAATGCCCCACCCCCGTGCGGGGGTGAGGTGCGGATTCGTCTTTGTTTATTTGACCTGATTATGCCACATTGTTGATGGCGGTGGTGATGGCAGCTGCC
>FR885364.1:2331-16553 GCA_000436335.1 Clostridium sp. CAG:217 | reverse complement strand
TCGGTTAATCGTAGGGTGGAGCGCCATTCCCCGCCGCAAACATCACGCCTCGGCAGCCACCTTGGCGGCGCGGGCAATGTGGGTGCGAATTACGGTGCAGGTCTCCTCAAACGCCTGCTGTTCCGCAGCGTTCAAGGGAAGCTGGATAATATCCTCAATGCCGTCCCTACCGATGACGCAGGGCACACCGGCGTGCAGATCTTGCTGACCGTACTCCCCTTGCAACAGCACGGAAGCGGGCAGCACCCGGTGCTCGTCCCGAAGAATGCACTTGACCATATCCGCCAGCGCTGCGCCGATGCCGAACTCCGTGGAGCCTTTGCCCTCAATGATCTCGTTGCCGATCTGGCGGGTGCGCTCCAAAATCAGATCCTCATCCAGCTTGCCGTAACGCACCGGATCCTGCCGGCGCAGGGCGGTATAATCCCGACCGCCGATGGTGGTGGAAGAGAAGGGAATCAGTGAAGAATTGCCGTGCTCGCCCAAGGAGCAGGTAGTCAGGCTGCGGCGATCCACACCGGCTAGCTCGCTGATGGTGCGCTTCAGTCGGGCGGTATCCAAAAGCGTGCCGGTAGAGAAGCACCGCTCCCGGGGCAGCCCCAGGGATTTGCGGGTAAAATCTGCAATGATATCCGCCGGGTTCGTAATGGTAATCACAATGCCCTGATAATCCAGCGGCTTTAAGTGGCTGCACACATCCCGGAGCATACGCACCGAGTCGTCCAGCATGTCCAGCCGCGTTTGCCCGGGCTTGCGGGGCTGACCCACGGAAATAACAATAATATCCGCCGTTTTGCAGTCATCATAATTTCCCACATGCACGGTGCAACTGCCGGGCGTGAACAGGCAGGCGTCTGCCACATCCATGGCGTTGGCGCGGGCTTTCTCCAAATCCGTATCCAGCAGCACGATCTCCTCGCACACGCCGCCAAAGGCCAAAGCCATGGCGCAGTGGGAGCCTACATGCCCGGCGCCGATGATCACAACTTTTCGCTTATTCATAACGCTCACCTCGAACAAATTCTATATCTATTGTACTCCCCGCCCGGTCATTTGTAAAGCCCGCTTGTAACCGGGCGGTATTTGTGTCATAATAAAAGCGGTGATCCTATGACAAAACAAAAAATCCTGGTGATCGGCACCGGCGGCACCATCGGTGCCAAGGCCGGTTCCACCATTACGGCGGACGCACCGCTGAAGATTCTAAGCCTATATACGCCCCCGGCGGGGGTAGATCTGATCGGCCGAGCGGCCTTTGACCGCTTTTCCGAGCATGCCGACCTGGCGTACCTGGAGCAGCTTTGCGCCTATATGCAGGGAATTGATTACAGCGCCTACCGGGGCGTGGTGCTGCTCCACGGCAGCGACACCCTCACCTACACAGCCGCGCTGCTGGCCCACCTGCTGCCGGACAAGCCGCTGGTGCTGGTGGCTGCGGGCACACCGCCGGAGGCACCGGGCAGCAACGCCCTGCCCAACCTGGACCTGGCGGTGCAATATTTACTAAGCGGCGCCAAAGACGGTGTGCAAATTGCCTACGACGGACTGCATCCGGCCTGGGCCACCACCGAGGCGGACTGCAACGATCGGTTTCACCACGCATCGGTGCCCTTTGTGCCGGTCCAGGCCCCGGCGTTCCACCGGCGCCGCATTTTGCAAATCACGCCCCACCCGGGCATAGACTACGGTGCCTTTGATCTGACCGGCGTGGATGCGGTGCTCCACCGCATGTATCACAGTGCCACCGTACCGGAGCCGGCGACCGCATTTGCCCATCGCTGCAAAGAAGCCGGCGTACCCTGTCTCTTTGTGACCCCAAAGCCCGCTGCCGCCTATGTAACCGCCGCTCATCTGCCGGGCATCTGGACAAGCACCACCCCGGAGAGCGCCTTTGCAAAATTGTTATTGACAAACGAGCAGGACTTTGATACAATGACTCTACAAGTGAATGAAAACCGATGAGGCGGAGATAAAAATGCACCGTGCGCCCACAGAGAGCCCCTGTTGCTGGGAATGGGGTGGAAATGCAGCGCATTAAATGGACCGCTGAGGGCACGCTGAACGGCAATTTGCCCAGTATTCCGTGACGAGATGGCCTGCGTCAGTGGCCGGAGATATGATGGTATCTCGCAGAGCGTATGCGTGCTTTTGCACCGTAAACCAAGGTGGCACCGCGAATCAAGTTATTCGTCCTTGGCAGTCTTTTTGACTGCCAAGGTTTTTTTATTTTCTACCGGCTCTGTGAACACCGAAAGGAGCAGTAGAATGGAATTGAAACCCACGAAAGCGCAGATTTTGTGGTTGGCCGAGAAGTACAACACCGTGCCCTTGAGCACCACCCTGCCGGCCACAGTGACCCCCACGCAGGTGCTGCAAAAGCTAAAGACCGTCAGCCGCCACTGCTATATGCTGGAGTCCTGCGAAGACAAGGAAAGCTCCGGGCGGTACACCTTCCTGGGCTTTGATCCCCAGGCGGAGATCCACTGCAAGGACGGCAAAGGCACCGTCATGGACGAGAACGGCTCGCGCACCTTTACCGGCAGTCCAAAGCCCCATATTGCTGCCCTGCTGGAGCGGCACAAAAGCCCCCGACTGCGGGAGCTGCCCACCTTTACCGGCGGGCTGGTGGGCTACTTTGCCTACGACTACGCCAAATACAGCGAGCCGCGGCTGGAGCTGACCGCCGCAGAGGACGGCAACTTTAACGATGTGGACCTGATGCTCTTTGACAAGGTCATTGCCTTTGACCATGTGAAAGAGGAAATCATTCTCATTTTCAATATGAATACCCGCGACCCGGAGGCCGGGTATCGCAGAGGGCAAAAGGAGCTGGAAATCATGTGCCGCCTGGTCACAGACAGTCCGTCAGCCCCCTGCCCGCCGAAAGCACGGCTGCAAGCGGACTTTGCCCCCCAGTTTGACCAGGCCGCTTACACCGCAATGGTGGAGAAAGCCAAGGGCTATATCCGGGAGGGCGATATTTTCCAGGTGGTGCTGTCTAACAGCCTGAGCGCCAAAATGGAGGGCAGCCTGTTTGACGCCTACCAAATTCTGCGGCGGCAAAATCCCTCTCCCTATATGTTCTACTTTTCGTCCGACGATATTGAGATCGCCGGTGCCTCGCCGGAAACACTGGTCAAGCTCACCGACGGCAAACTGTTTACCTACCCACTGGCCGGCACCCGCCCCCGGGGCAAGACCCCCGCAGAGGACGCGGCGTTAGAAGCCGGACTGCTGCAAGACAAAAAGGAACTAAGCGAGCACAATATGCTGGTGGACCTGGGGCGCAACGACCTGGGCAGGGTCAGCGCCTTTGGCTCCGTCAAAGTCAGCGCTTACCACAGAATACTGAAATTCAGCCATGTGATGCACATCGGATCTGAGGTAGAGGGGCAGCTGGCACCGGGCAAGACCGCGCTGGATGCCATTGAGGCGGTGCTCCCTGCCGGGACCCTTAGCGGGGCGCCCAAGTTCCGCGCCATGCAGATTATTGATGAGCTGGAGGGCAGCAAGCGGGGCATTTACGGCGGCGCCATCGGCTACATTGACCTGACCGGTAATATGGACACCTGTATCTCCATTCGCATTGCCTATAAGAAGAACGGGACCGTGTACATTCGCTCCGGTGCCGGGATCGTGGCCGACTCCGTGCCGGAGAAAGAACACACCGAGTGTATCAACAAGGCCATGGCTGTGGTACAGGCGGTACGAGAAAGCGCAGGTGACGCCCAATGACCCTACTGATTGATAATTACGACTCCTTTGCCTACAATCTGTATCAATATGTAGGCAGCCTGGACCCGCAGGTGCAGGTGATCCGCAACGACGACTTGACAGTAGCGGAAATTGAGGCGCTGCACCCCACAGCGGTGATCCTCTCCCCCGGGCCGGGCCGACCGGCAGACGCCGGGGTGTGCGAGGCATTGATCCTGGCCCTGACAGGCAAGTGCAAAATGCTGGGGGTATGCCTGGGGCACCAGGCCATTTGCGAGGCCTTTGGTGGGCGCATTACCTACGCCAAGGAACTGATGCACGGCCGGGAATGCAACATGACGATCACCTGCCCCGGCGGCCTGTTTGCCGGACTCAGCAGTCCCATGACCGTGGCCCGCTACCACAGCCTGGCAGCCACGGACCTGCCGGACTGTCTGGAAGTGACCGCTACGGCGCCGGACGGCGAAATTATGGCGGTGCAGCATAAAGAATATGAAATTTACGGTGTGCAATTCCACCCGGAGTCGGTGATGACCCCGGACGGCCTGCAACTGATCCGCAATTTTTTGGAGGGATAAACATGATCAAAGAAGCCATTGAAAAGCTGATGCAGGCAGAAAACCTAACCTACGACCAGGTAAAAGAAAGCGTAGACGAAATTATGACCGGTCAGGCCAGCCCGGCGCTGATCGCCTCCTTCCTCACCGCCTTGTCCATCAAGGGTGAAACGGACGAGGAAATCGCCGGAGCCGCCGAGTCCATGCGCTCCAAGGCGCTGCCCCTGGACAGCGACGGTGATATTCTGGACATTGTAGGCACCGGCGGCGACAAATCCGGCAGCTTCAACATCTCCACCACCGCCGGTATTATTGCCGCAGCCGCCGGGGTACGCATTGCTAAGCACGGCAACCGGGCCGCCTCCTCGAGGAGCGGCGCTGCCGACTGTCTGGAGGCGCTGGGCGTCAACATCAACGCCAGCAAAGAGACGATGGAGCGTGCCCTGCGGGAGGAGAACATCTGCTTCATGTTCGCCCAAAAGTACCACAGCGCCATGAAATATGTGGCGCCGGTACGCCGAGAACTGGGCATTCGCACCATTTTTAATGTGCTGGGTCCGCTGACCAACCCGGCCCACGCCACCCGCATGGTGCTGGGCGTGTTCAACGCCGATTATGTAGACAAAATTGCCGCCGCTTTGAACCAGCTGGGGGTCACCGACGCCCTGGTGGTCTTTGGCGAGGACGGACTGGACGAGATCTCCGCCTGCGGCGAGACCGAGGTGGCGGAGCTGCGCCACGGCAAGGTGGAGCGCTACACCGTAAAGCCGGAGGACTTTGGCCTGACCCGCTGCACCAAGGCCGACCTGGTAGGCGGCACCGCACTGGAGAACGCAGAAATCACCAAGAATATTTTGCTGGGCAAGTCCACCCCTGCGCAGCGCACCGCCGCCGTGCTAAACGCCGGTGCGGCCATCTATGTGGCCATTGACGGCCTGAGCCTGAAAGACGCTATGCAAAAGGCACAGGATGTGATCGACGACGGCAGCGCTTACAAAAAGCTGCAAGCCTTTATCCGCATAACCAATGAAGAGGACGACCAATGATCTTAGACCGACTGGCAGACGCCACCCGGGCACGCTACGCCCAGCGGATGACCGATACGCCGTTAGACATTGTAAAAAGCCGTGCCCTGGCGCTGCCCAAAGGCAACTTTGCCTTTGAGCGGGCGCTGGAGGCACCGGGGGTCAGCTTGATCTGTGAAGTGAAAAAGGCCAGCCCCTCCAAAGGCCTCATCAGCCCGGACTTCCCCTACCTGGACATTGCCCGGGACTACGCAGCCGCCGGAGCTGCTGCCATCAGTTGCCTGACGGAGCCGGACTACTTTCTGGGAGACGACCGCTACCTGCAAGAGATTGCAGCGGCAGTGCCCATTCCCGTGCTGCGTAAGGACTTTACCCTTTATGATTACCAGATCTACGAGGCCAAGGTGCTGGGCGCCGGGGCAGTGCTGCTGATCTGTGCCCTGCTGGACACGGACACCCTGCGCCGCTATATTGAAATTTGCGACACCCTGGGGCTGTCCGCCCTGGTAGAGGCCCACGACCACCGAGAAATCGCCGGTGCGCTGGCTGCCGGCGCCCGGGTGATCGGGGTCAACAATCGAAACTTAAAGGACTTTACCGTAGATGTGCACAACAGCAGCCGCTACCGTGCACTGGTACCGGCGGGGATTCGCTTTGTGTCCGAAAGCGGCATTACCACCCCGGCAGACATAGAAGTGCTGCGCCAAAACGGCACGGACGCCGCTCTGATCGGCGAGGCGCTGATGCGCGCCCCGAACCGACGGGCAGCGGTGGAGGCCCTGCTGAGATGACCAGGATCAAAATTTGCGGCCTGCGCACCCCGGCAGACATTGCCGCCGCCAACGAGAGCCGTCCGGACTATATCGGCTTTATCCTCTCTCCCGGCTATCGCCGCAGCATAACCAAAGAACAGGCGCTGGCCCTGCGGGAGCAGCTGGACCCGGGCATTGTGCCGGTGGGGGTGTTTGTCAACGCAACGCCGGCATACATTCAAGCCTGCGTAGACTGCGGGGCCATCGATGCAGTCCAGTTTCACGGCCAGGAAAGTCCGGCAGACTGCGCCGCCATCCACGGGGCGAAAAAAATCAAGGTCTTTGTCACCGGCGAGGACTCACCGGCGCCACCGGGCAGCTATCCGGTGGACTACCTGCTGTTTGACAGCGGGCGGGGCGATGGCATTGCCCCCAAAGACCGACAGATCCCCCCTTGTGACCGACCGTTTTTCCTGGCCGGGGGGCTAAACACAGAAAATATGGCAGAAACCATTGCCGCCTTTTCTCCCTACGGCGTAGATCTTAGCTCCGCCGCAGAGACAAACGGCGTGAAGGATAAAAACAAAATGCAAAAACTGGTAAGGAGCGTACACCATGAGTAAAGGCAGATACGGCATTCACGGCGGGCAATACATTCCCGAGACCCTGATGCACGAAATCGAAAATTTAGAAAAAGCATACGAGCATTACAAAAATGACCCGGACTTTTGCACCGAGCTGGACACCCTGAACCGGGAATACGCCGGTCGTCCCAGCCTGCTGTACTATGCAGAGAAAATGACAAAAGACCTGGGCGGTGCCAAGATCTACTTAAAACGCGAGGACCTGAACCACACCGGCTCCCACAAAATCAACAATGTACTGGGTCAGTGCCTGCTGGCCAAGCGCTTGGGCAAAACCCGAGTGATCGCCGAGACCGGCGCCGGGCAGCACGGCGTAGCCACCGCCACCGCCGCTGCGCTGATGGGGCTGGAGTGCGAGGTCTTTATGGGCGAGGAGGACACGATTCGTCAGGCGCTAAACTGCTACCGTATGGAGCTGCTGGGGGCTAAGGTGCACCCGGTAAAGAGCGGCACCCGCACCTTAAAGGACGCAGTAAACGAGGCCATGCGGGAGTGGGTCAGCCGGATAGACGATACGCTGTATGTGCTGGGCTCTGTGATGGGTCCCCACCCCTATCCCATGATCGTTCGTGACTTTCAAAGCGTCATCGGCAGAGAAGCACGCCAGCAAATTTTGGAAAAAGAGGGGCGTCTGCCGGACGCGGTGCTGGCCTGCGTAGGCGGCGGCTCCAATGCCATGGGTATCTTCCACGAGTTTATCCCGGACGAGGGTGTGCAGCTGATCGGCTGCGAGGCTGCCGGTAAGGGGGTGGACACTGCCATGAACGCCGCCACCATGACCTGCGGCAGCGAGGGTGTGTTCCACGGTATGAAGTCCTACTTCTGCCAAAACGAGTTTGGCCAGATTGCGCCGGTGTACTCCATCAGCGCCGGGCTGGACTACCCGGGTGTTGGGCCGGAGCACGCCTACCTGCACGACATTGGCCGTGCCCAATATGTGCCTGTCACCGACGACCAAGCGGTAGATGCCTTTGAGTACATTGCCCGCACTGAGGGCATTATCTGCGCCATTGAGTCCGCCCACGCGGTGGCCTACGCCATGGAGCTGGCGCCTAAGATGGATAAGGACCAGATTATGATCGTGAATTTGTCCGGCCGCGGCGATAAGGATGTGGCTGCCATTGCAAGATACAGGGGGGTCGATTTACATGAATAAGAATATTGCGTCTGCATTTGAAAACAAAAAGGCATTTATCGGTTTTGTCACCGCCGGTGACCCGGACCTGGACACCAGCCGCCAAATTCTCTTAGAAATGGCAAAGAACGGCTGCGATCTGATCGAGGTGGGCATTCCCTTCTCTGATCCCATTGCCGAGGGACCGGTGATCCAGGAGGCCAACATTCGCGCTCTGACACAGGGGGTCACCACGGACAAGGTGTTTGACCTGGTGGCAGAGGTATCTGCCCAAATGGACATTCCATTGGTGTTTATGACCTACTTGAATGTGCTGTTCCGGTATGGCTACGATCGGTTTTGCCGGCGGGCAGCAGACAGCGGAATCTCCGGCGTGATCGTTCCGGACCTGCCGTATGAAGAAAAGCACGAGCTGTCCGATGTTGCCAAAAAGTACGGCATTGCTGTGATCTCTTTGGTAGCGCCCACCAGCCACGAGCGGGTGATGATGATCGCCAAGGAGGCAGAGGGTTTCCTGTACCAGGTATCCTCCATGGGTGTAACCGGCACCCGCAGCAAGATTGAGACCGATGTGGCCGCCGTAACAGAGCTGGCCCACCGGGTAAGCGATGTGCCGGTGGCCGTGGGCTTTGGCATTCACACCCCGGAGCAGGCCGCCCAAATGGGCCAATTTGCCGACGGGGTGATCGTCGGCTCCGGCATTGTGGAGCTGGTGGCCAAGTACGGCAAGGACGCCCCGGCAAAAGTGGGCGCCTATGTGGCAGAGATGAAAGCCGCCCTTGCGAAATAACAAAACCCATACGCAACACAGAAAAGGACGACCGCCGGTGCGCGGCCGTCCTTTTTGCTTGCAATTCCCGGCAAAATCCGCTACAATGAGGGCAAAGAGGAAATGAGGTGTGCATCTATGCAAAAATCCGCAAAATTCATTCTGCCCTTGCTGCTGACGGCCGCCCTGCTTTTCGGGTTTACCGGCTGTGCCGACAAGAACGAAACACCCACAAACCCCACCACAGAGGCTGCCACGGCAGAATCCACCGCTGCACCCACCACGCCGGTCATCCTGCAAGCACCGGTGATGGAGACCGAGGACTGGGACGCCTACACCCCCACCAAATACCAAGACAAAGAACACCTGTCGGTAACCCTGAATCTAACGGCGGACCTGACCGCCCAAGACACCATCCTGTACCAAGACGGCAACAAATACGCGGAGCTGGTAGGCGTAATCGTGCCCGCCAAAGACCAGACCGCCTTTGACAACCTGGAGCTGAACAAAGACTACAACGGCGTGGAATATAAAGAAAAAGGCACCGGCACGCTGCCGAGCGGCACCCGCTATACCTATATTATGAGCGACCTGCCCACGGAGACCGGCAGCTGGTATGCCTATTGCTACGCCCTGCCCGCCGGGGACAACCTGTTGCTGCTGACCCTGTATAAAACCGAAAAACAGGCCGCCCTTTCCCCCGCCGACGCCGCCCTGCTGCAAAGCGCCCAGGTGGGATAAGCCAAATACCGTACATTTTTCATAACAAAACGCCGCGGGCGGCAGATTGCCGCCCCTACGATAAACCTTTTTGGGACCCCACAATACCGTAGGGGCGGATAGCATCCGCCCGCATTTTTTATTCTCATGGCAAACACAACAATCCCTCCGTCAACGCCTAACGGCGTCGCCACCTCCCTTTACAAGGGAGGCATATCGGTTTCATCTTTTTAGGCTCCCTTGTAAAGGGAGCTGTCTTTTTAGGCTCCCTTGTAAGGGGAGCTGTCAGCGCAGCTGACTGAGGGATTATCACCCCCCGCCCCAAGATCTTGGGGCATTTTTTATGCCCACGGGTACCGGTTTGTAACCTTTTTTCGCATAACGGCGGGCGTTTTCGCCGTTTTTTGGACCCATTTTGCGCCAATCGTCCAATATCTATATATCCGTATTTTGTGCCATATTGTCAAAATAAAACCCAATATATTGTGGTTTTGCATATTGACAAGCGCACCTGTGCGTGCTACAATAGAACCACGCTTGCGAACGAGATTTGTAATCTTTTTGTAATAAGTTTGAGAAAAGGGGATATGGTATGAAGATCATCAAGAGAAACGGCAGCGAAGTGGATTTTGACCTGAACAAAATCGTAGTCGCCGTCACCAAGGCCAATGCCGCCTGTGAGAAGCAGGAGCTGACCGCATCGCAAATTCAGGAGATCGCCGAGTATGTGGAATTCAAGACGGTAAAGGCCAACCGGGCCTTGTCCGTAGAGGAAATTCAGGACATTGTGGAGGACCAGATCATGGCACAGGGTGCCTTTGAAGTGGCCCGGCGCTATGTGCGCTACCGCTACACCCGCTCCCTGATCCGCAAGGCCAACACCACAGACAACCAGATCCTCTCCCTCATTGAGTGCAACAACGAGGAGGTCAAGCAGGAAAACTCCAACAAGAACCCCACCGTTAACAGCGTGCAGCGGGACTATATGGCCGGCGAGGTGTCTAAGGACATCACCAAGCGCATTTTGTTGCCCCAGGATATTGTGGAGGCTCACGAGGCGGGCATTATTCACTTCCATGACAGCGATTACTTTGCCCAGCACATGCACAACTGCGACCTGGTGAACCTGGAGGATATGCTGCAAAACGGTACCGTGATCAGCGGCACCATGATTGAGAAGCCCCACAGCTTCTCCACTGCCTGCAACATCGCCACCCAGATTATAGCCCAGGTAGCCTCCTCCCAGTACGGCGGCCAGTCCATCAGCCTGGCCCACCTGGCGCCCTTTGTGCAGATCAGTCGGGAAAAGATCCGCGCTTCTGTACAAAAAGAGGCTGAGGCCTTCGGCGCCACTGCCGATCAAGAACAGATCAACAAGATCGCCGAGGAGCGCCTGCGGGATGAAATCCGTCGTGGTGTGCAGACCATTCAGTACCAGGTGGTCACCCTGTTGACCACCAACGGCCAAGCACCCTTTGTGACCGTGTTTATGTACCTGGGCGAGGCCAAGAATGCCCAGGAAAAGGCCGACCTGGCCATGATCATTGAGGAGACGCTGCGCCAGCGGATCCAGGGCGTGAAGAACGAAAAGGGCGTGTGGATCACCCCTGCCTTCCCCAAGCTGATCTATGTGCTGGAGGAGGACAATATCCATGAGGGCGCCCCCTACTGGTACCTGACCGAGCTGGCCGCCAAGTGCACCGCCAAGCGCATGGTACCGGACTATATCAGCGAAAAGAAAATGCTGGAATATAAGGTGGATAAAAACGGAGAGGGCCACTGCTACACCTGCATGGGCTGCCGCAGCTTCCTGACCCCATATATAGACCCCAAGACCAACAAGCCCAAATATTACGGCCGGTTCAACCAGGGCGTTGTGACCCTGAACCTGGTAGACATTGCCTGCTCCTCCGGCGGGGATATGGACAAGTTTTGGAAGATCTTTGACGAGCGACTGGAGCTGTGCTACCGGGCGCTGATGTGCCGCCACAATCGACTGAAGGGCACCCTGTCCGACGCGGCGCCCATTCTGTGGCAGTACGGCGCACTGGCTCGCCTGGAAAAGGGCGAGAAGATCGACAAGCTGCTGTACGGCGGCTACTCCACCATCAGCCTGGGCTATGCAGGGCTGTATGAGTGCACCCGCTATATGACCGGCAAGAGTCATACGGACGATGAGGGCGGCGGCAAGGCCTTTGCCCTGTCCGTGATGCAGCACTTGAACGACGCCTGCGACAAGTGGAAAAAGCAGGAGAACATTGACTTCTCCATCTACGGCACCCCGCTGGAGTCCACCACTTACAAATTTGCCAAGTGCCTGCAAAAGCGCTTTGGTATCATCAAGGGCGTAACAGACAAGAATTACATCACCAACAGCTACCATGTGCATGTGTCCGAGCCCATCGACGCCTTTACCAAGCTGAAATTTGAAAGCGAATTCCAGCGGCTGTCCCCCGGCGGCGCCATCAGCTATGTGGAGGTGCCCAATATGCAGCAGAACATTCCAGCGGTGCTCCAGGTGATGCAGTATATCTATGACAATATTATGTACGCCGAGCTGAACACCAAGAGCGACTACTGCCAGTGCTGCGGCTACGACGGTGAAATCAAGATCGTAGAAAATGCGGACGGCAAGCTGATCTGGCAGTGCCCCAACTGCGGCAACACCGATCAGGACAAGATGAATGTGGCCCGCCGCACCTGCGGTTACATCGGCACCCAGTATTGGAACCAGGGCCGTACCCAGGAGATCAAGGACCGGGTCCTGCACTTATAAGATGAATTACGCAGAGATTAAAAAAAATGACATTGCAAACGGAGAGGGCGTGCGCACCTCTCTGTTTGTTTCCGGCTGTCGCAATCGGTGCAAAAACTGCTTTAACGCCGTCACCTGGGACTTTCTGTACGGCAAGCCCTTTGACCAAGCGGTGGAGGACGATATCATTGCGTCCACCCGTCCCCGCTGGATCAGCGGCCTGTCCCTGCTGGGGGGCGAGCCCTTTGAGCCGGAAAATCAAGCGCCGCTGCTGGCATTTCTTCGTCGGTTCCGCACCGCCTTACCGGGCAAGACCGTGTGGTGCTACACCGGCTTTACCTTAGAAGAACTGCTGGGCAAAAGCGGCGAATGCCGCGCCTGCACCCCCTATACCCGGGAGTTGCTGGGACTGATCGACATATTGGTGGACGGCCGGTATGAGGAAGAACTGGCCGATATTACCCTGGCCTTTCGCGGGTCCAAAAATCAGCGTGTGCTGAACCTATCCGCTACCCTTACGACCGGCGAGCCGGTGCTGTATTTGGAATAAAGCGATTGGTATTCAATTCTGTATGAGAGGCAATCTACCGCCTGCATAATCCCCAAAAGGGATCATTCTCGCCCTACGGCTTTCGCCGCCAAATCAATAAACAAAACCGCCCCCGTGATCCGAAACGGACCGCAGGGGCGGTTTTTGTATTGCCTATCTTATTTTTTCTTGGGCTTTTTCACATACACGGCCACCAGCCAGTAGTACACCGGAATGATTAGGAACAGCACCCAGGCCGGGTGCCACAACTTTGCACAAACACCCAGTACCAGAAACACGGTGATGATGACTTCCGGAATCGGCTGTGCCATCATAAAGGCCTTTTGGCTCTTGGTCATACAAGCGCCGGCAAAATGATAGTAAATGGGGATCAGCAGGAAGACCAGCCAGGTGGGGTGCCAGCCAACGGTCAGCCCCAAAGCCACATACACAATAGCCACCACTGCCGGGAACGGGAACTTAAACAGGCTCTTGCCCAGTTTACCGTGAAGGGCGTGGCGCTTCTCTTTTGTTTTCGGCTGCTCTGCCGGCTGCGCCACAGCAGCGGCCTGGCGGGGAGCAGGCTGGGGCGGCGTCAGCAAAGACGGCTCGCCACCTAGCAACTGGTCCAGCGTCATGTGATACAGTTCGGCCAATGCAATTAAATTGTCTGTATCCGGTGAGGACTCGCCACGCTCCCACTTGGAGATTGCCTGGCGGCTCAGCCCCAATTTCTCCGCCAAGGCGTCCTGGCTGTAGCCGCTCTCCTTGCGCAGTTGTTGCAGGCGATTTGCTGTTTTCAGATCCATGAGGCCGTACTCCTTCACTGTGTTGTTCTGTTTATTTTACCAAAAATGCTACCCCTTTGCAAGACGGGTCATCTTTTTTTGTACACCGTCACCAAAAAGTCCAAGGTCACCGGCAGCTGTTCTATTGCGTCCAACCGCTGGCGCAGCGTCGGTGCGGTACGATAATAATAAGGGGTCATGGCAAACAGGGTTTGCAAATCCGGCGCGGGGATCTGCACTTCCTGCGCCACTCGGAATTGCCGTTCCATTTCCAGGAGCGGACTTTTCGGCACGATCTCGTCATTGGGATAAGGCCGATCGTACACCGTCTCTTTGATCTGCCACAAATGGTGAGCACCGGGGGTCACGCTGTACAGCCGCCCGCCGGGCGCCAACACCCGAGCAAACGCGCGATCGTGAAAGGGCGCAAACAAATGCAGTGCCGTATCAATGCTACCCTCTGCCACCGGCATACGAGCCAAATTCGCCACAAAGTATTGGCCGCCGTTCTTTCGCTTAGCCGCCAGGCGCACCATCGTCTTAGACAAATCAAAGCCGTAAAGCGCACCGTCGGCAGGCACGCTGTCATAGTACCCCTCACCGCAGCAAATATCCAGCACATTGCCATGCAACAGCGGCGTCAGTGCCTCCTTCAGGCAGCCGTAGTACCCACGCTCCAAAAAGGCATGACGAGCAGCGGCGCTCTCTTTACTGTCGCCCATTTTATCCGCAGATTTAGAGGTGCAAAGCAGGTTCACATACCCCTCTTTGGCCACATCGAAGCTGTGGCCCGCCGGGCAAGTGTACTGCCGCTCTGTACGCAAAAGTGCCCCG
>FR885364.1:0-2314 GCA_000436335.1 Clostridium sp. CAG:217 | reverse complement strand
GTGCCCCGCCGCAGACGGGGCACACAAGCACTTGCTCTTTCATTAGTGATGGAACAGACGAATACCGGTCATGGCCATGGCCATACCGAAGTCGTCACAGCAGGCGATCACATCGCCGTCCCGCACAGAGCCGCCGGGCTGGGCAATGTACTGCACGCCGCTCTCTGCCGCACGCTCAATGTTATCCTCAAAGGGGAAGAACGCGTCAGAGCCCAGGCTCACGCCGGTGAGTTCTTTGTGCCAAGCTGCCTTTTCCTCCGCAGTAAAGGGCGCCGGCTTCTCTGTAAAGTACCGCTGCCATACGCCGTCTGCCAGCAGCTTATCGCTCTCCGGGCTGATATACAGGTCAATGGCGTTGTCTGCCTCGCACTTGCGAATGCCGTTGATGAAGGGCAAAGTGCGCACTTTTTCACTATTTCGCAGCCACCAGTTGTCTGCCTTGTTGCCGGCCAGGCGGGTGCAGTGGATTCGGCTCTGCTGCCCGGCGCCAACGCCGATGGTCTGGCCGTCCTTGGCATAGCACACACTGTTGGACTGGGTATATTTTAGGGTAATCATGCTGATGAGCAGGTCGATCTTGGCGCTCTCCGGCAAGGTGTTCACCTTCGTGGGCAGTTCGTTGAACAGATCCATGGAGATCTTGGCGTCGTTGCGCTTTTGCTCAAATTTAATACCAAACACCTGCTTGGTCTCCGTCTCCTGGGGCACATAGTCCGGATCCATCTGGATGATCAGATAGTTGCCACGGCGCTTTTTCTTCAAAATCTCCAGCGCCTCGTCGCTGTAAGAGGGTGCGATAATGCCGTCAGACACTTCCTTTACCAGAAACTGGGCCACAGAGGCATCGCACTCGTCGCTAAGGGCGGCGAAGTCGCCAAAGGAGGACACCCGATCGCAGCCGCGGGCGCGCACATACGCCTGGGCAATGGGGCTCAGCTCCAGCCCCTCCGGCACAAAGCACACCTGGCGGTCCGCTGCCGTCAAGGGCTTCGCCACCGCCGCACCGGCGGGAGAAACATGCTTAAAGGAAGCGGCGCTGGGCAGCCCGGTGGCCGCCTTTAATTCCCGCACCAGCTGCCAGGAATTGAATGCGTCTAAAAGATTGATGTAGCCCGCTGCACCGTTCAGGATCTGAAAGGGCAGCGCCTGCCCGTCCATGTGAATGCGCGCAGGGTTTTGGTTCGGGTTGCAACCGTATTTCAGTTTGTACTCCGTCATAGCCATTCTCCTTTATACCCGGTCGTGCCGAGATGATAGCAATATTTTACACCCTTGCATTGCAAAAAGCAATGCTCAATGCTACAATAATACTGCCAATTTACCTATGGAGATGTAACAAAATGACGGGAATTTTAGCCATCAACGCCTTTTTGCACAGCGAAAAATATACCCAGCAGGACAAACTGCTGCTTGCCGGCGCCAAAGCCTGCGGGATCAATCTAAAAATCTACTCCAATTTGGAGCTGCGCCTGGCTGTGCCCAAAGCAGACTTTGTACTGTTTTGGGACAAGGATGTGTCGTTGGCCCACGCCTTGGAACAGCAGGGACTGCCGGTGTTTAACAGCGCCAAGGCCATTGCCTTGTGCGACAACAAGGCGCTGACTTACCAAACCCTGCTTTGCACCGTGCCCCAGCCGGAGACCATGGTGGCACCCATCACTTATTTTGAGGACAGCCATTTTTCGCCGTTTATTGACGGGGCCATAGAGCACCTGGGGCTGCCGCTGGTGTTTAAGGAATGCTACGGCTCCTTTGGTGCCCAGGTGTTTCTGTGCCATAGCAAGGAAGAGATCGAGCGTCATATTACCGCCCGCCCCTTCCTGCTGCAAAAATTCTGCAAAGAGAGCGCCGGACACGACAAGCGGATCGAGGTGATCGGCGGCCGGTGCGTGGCCGCCATGGAGCGGTACAACCCGGCGGACTTCCGGGCCAATATTACCAACGGCGGCCAAATGCGTCCCTACACCCCCACCCGGGAGGAGGAAGCGCTGGCGCTGGCCGCAACGGAAAAGCTGGGGCTGCTATTCGGCGGGGTGGATCTGCTGGAGGACGGCACCGTGTGTGAGGTCAATTCCAACGCCCATTTGGTAAATTTGAAAAAGTGCACCGGCATTGACACAGCGCCCCTGCTGTTCCGAGCCATTCAGGAGGCGCTGCAATGAGCGGCGTGGTTCTGTATTCGCCGGAGGAGGCACGGCGCAACACATTTTCTGTAACCAAATTCCACACGCTGCTGGGCGCGGCGCTGCACTCCCCGGATTACGACGGCCCGGCGGATTTTGTCATCAACCGCACCAACGACCCGGCGGTGGCC
>FR885363.1 GCA_000436335.1 Clostridium sp. CAG:217 | reverse complement strand
GGTTTAGCCGCTTTATCGACAGTCTGAGTGCCTGAGCTTTTGCTCAGGCATTGTTTGCATTTATGCGGTTTTTTTCTTCATTTTTGACAGAAACATGTGGACGATCTCTTTGTACTCGCTGGGGTTGAACAACAGGAAGAAAGCCAGCACATATCCCACTGCTCCGCACAGAGCAATGGCGATGAAGAAGTGACCCCAGCTGCCGTAGGTGAACAGCCCCTTGGCAGCATACAGCACCACGCCGATGACGACGGTGGCCAGCACATTGCGCAGCAGCGTGCCGTAGAAGAACAGACGGTTGCGGGCCAGTATTTTGGCCGCATAGTAGGGCTGGAATACGCCGTAGCGCAGAATGGTAAAGGCGGCGGTGCAGCAGGCCAGCACATTCAAGGTCAGGGCGTCGGCTTTGCCTAGGGGGAACACCACTAAGATATTGGCAATACCGGCGGCCAGCGCCACCAGAACCGGGGTGCGCACCTTGTTGCAGGCGGTGTTGATCTGAATCAGCGGGAACGCCACGCAGCTAAACAGGTACGGTATGGTGGTAATCACGGACACAGTCTGTACGATCTGCAATTCCGCCGGGGAATAGTTTTGCAGCCACAGGGCATAGAACTGGTAGCCAAAGACGATAAACCCGGCCACCGGGGTGGAGATGATAAAGCCCACCAGTCGCATGGAGCGCTTGGCCTCCTTGACCAGTCGATCATAGTCGCCCTGGGCGTACAGAATGGTGAATTTCGGCGAGAACACTTGGGCCAGTTGCTGCCCCAGTTGTAATATGTAATTGGGAATGGTCTTGGAGGATTGCAGATACCCGCCGGCAGCGGTGCCGATAAATCGGTTGGTCAGCAGGGAATTCAGCCCGGAGATCATCAGATCAGACAGGCTCTGTACGGAATTCCATACCCCGGAGCGCAGCACTTCGGACAGGGTTTTCCACTTGAATTTGCGCAGATTCAGCTTTAAGTCCGGCAGCAGCTTGCGCATTAAAATATAAGTGGCCACATTCATATAAGCGTTGCAAATGAGGGTGGTCAGCGCAATGAAGAAGATGCGCACATCAAACAAGGTGAAGATCAGAATGGTCAGCACCAGCTTGAGCACATAGGAGAACAGGTTGCGCAGGTAGTACAGATCCATCCGGTTCTTTACAAAGGTGCCGCTGTTAAAGACAGAGAAGCAGATGCCAAAAATGTAGTTGATAAAGACGATGGCAAAGGTCAGCTTTACATCGAACATCAACGCTTTGGGAATGGTGAGTATGTACTCCAGCTTCCAAACCATAAACACGGCGCAAAGCGTGATGGCACCGGCCAGGATCAGATTGGCACCCAAAATGGAGTTTACATAAATATCTGCCTTTTCTTTATTGCCCCGGTGGTACTCGTAGCTGACGAACCGGCAGGACATACTGTTCAGCGCCAGAGTAAGGATGCCGGCATAATTGACAAAGTCGTAGGCAAGACCGATAAAGCCGTAAGCTTCGTTGCCCAGCTTCTCCAGTATATACGGAGTCAGTACAAAGCTGATCCCGGCATTGATCACAAAGGCTGCCAGGCTGGTAATCAGGTTGATGGTGGTTTGTTTATTGTCGGACAGGGCCTTCACCGCGTATCGCCCCCCGTCTCTGTCGCCGCTTTGCGGGGTCGGTAGCAGTAAAGGCGGGCGTCGTACTCCGCCATGGACCAGGTGAAGATCAGTCCCAGCAGGCGCACCGTATCAAAAGGACACAGGGACACGCACAGACAGCCAAAAAACGCCGTCAGTCCCAGCATCAGCGCCTTGCGAGGATAGTTTCGGCAGGTGAGCAGTCGCATAACCAGGTATACCATACGCCCCAGAGACAGCGCCACCAGCCCGATGCCCAGTACCCCGTAGTGGTAGAACATATTGCGAATACCCAGATCGTCCAGATAGGCGGTGCCGGAGGGTCCAAAGTAGATCAAGAAGTTTTCATACCGCTTGGGTGAGAGAAAGCCCAGACCGAAGATGGGCTGGTCCTTTGCCACGCCGGAGAAGTACCGGGCAGAATATTGCCGTGCCAGAGTGGAGCCGCCATATTCTCCGGAAGTCTCTGTAAATGTGGCCAGGAACCGAGGAATCAAACCGGAGAAGTACAGCACTGCCAGCAAGATGATCGCCACGCAGACCATCACGATCTGCTTGTTTTTTGGTCGCTTTTTGCACAGGAAGATCACCAGTGCCGACAGAAAAAAGGCAATCACATACATACGGGTCATACAGATATAGTAAAGGTAAAAAGCGGTAAAAAGCAACAGCCCTGTATAGATCATCTTGTGTTTCATCAGGGTGTCTTTTTGCAGCAGTTTGTAAAAATAATAGAGAAATAGCACACCGCACAGGGCAGGAATGCCGTAACGCAGGCGTCCGGAGCGCGTGATGTGACCCAGGTAGGGCATCAGATCCTGACCGGTAAAGTTATAGATTGCCGCACGCAGGGTGATGACCAGCATATAGGGGTAGGTGATCCAGCTCAGGGATTTTATCAGCCGATCATATCCGCCGTCCATTTGGAACACATAGAGGAACAGATAGATCAGCAGGAACATACCCAGGTAGTTGGACACATTGATAATGGATGTGATCTGTTGGGTATAATGCACCATACCGTAGATAAAATGGGCTAAATAAAATACGACCAAATACAGGATAAAGACATTTAGGTAGTTGTAGTAGGGTTGTAGGGTACGGTAGATGTTTTTGTTGATATAGCAGTTCATGGCCAGCAACGTAGCGATGAGCAAAAAACCGATACGCATATAGCCGGTGTCTCGCAGGCCGGGAATATTCAGCAACACAAAGTAGCCGGTGTCCATGATGGTCATCAGCAACAGAAAGTAAGTATAAGGACTGGTGGAGACTTTAAGTTTCATTCGTTCGTTCCTTTTTCAGCAGGATTTTGCTTTTGCGCAGGTAGGTGCGGGCATCCGCCCATTTGTGCGCCTTGCCAAAGGTAAACAGCACTTCCAAACAGCGCACCCGGCGTACGGTGGCCAGTCGGTGTCGGCTCCAGTGCCGGTAGCGGTGGAGAAAGTATAACTCGGAGCGCAGGTTCTCCAATCGGGTAAATAGGTTTGCAGCACCACCGGCAGAGGCGCCGTGGCAGTGGAGCGCCGTGACCGTAGGATCAAACCACAGGGCAATGTTCTGTGCCTTGCACCGCGCAGAGAGTATGTACTCCTCATAATATAAAAAGGTATAAGGGTCAAAATCACCCAGCCGGTGAAAGACCGCTGTGTCTACGGCAAAGACCGCGCCGGAGAGCCAGTAGACCTCTCCCGGGGCAGCGGGCTGGCGGCGCAGCGCCTGCAATTTGGCCTTGGGCACCAGATTGCGCAAATAAGTTTCCGTCCACAGGTATTCCCGGTAGGTGTAGGGGCGTAGTTTGACGCTGTTTTGCCGCTGTCCGTTGGGGTATTGCAGCTGAGGACCTACAATGGGGTGCCCTTCGGCAATGTCCGCAGCCAGCTGCTGCAAGGTGCCGGGCAAAAAGACAATATCGCTGTTGGTGATCACCGCAGCGGTGCAGCCGTCTTTGCGGGCGCGGGAAAGCATTTGGTTGTTGCCCCGGGCGTAGCCGGTGTTCTCCGCGCTTTCCATCCAGGTGATGCGGGGATTGTTTGGAAATTGGGCTTGTAGGCAGGCAATAGAGTCATTGCCGGAGCCGTTATCCAGCACGTAGATATGGTAGTCCAGACCGTCTCCGGTATCCAGCACAGAGCGAATACAGTCGGCGGTAACCTGGTATTTTTTGTAATTGAGAATGAGAATACCGATCATAGCTTATCTCGCAGTTTGGGAATTTTGCGGCACAGGGCCAGCAGTGGCGGACAATGCCGGATGGCACGCCGCAGGCGCAGGGTGCGCCGCTTTTTCTCATTGCAGTGGGCAATGGCATAGGCTGCGCCCTTTTTGCCGTACAAGTTGTGGAACCGTCGGGCCGCGGGACTGTCTGGGGTGGGGTGGCGCAACTGATGATTTTTTTTGACTGCTTCCGCCGGGGTGCGCACGGTCGTTACCAGCGCCGGGGCGCAGGCGTTCAGCAGTGCTTGTCCTTTATCAGTATGGACTAAGATCAGGGACAGACCCTTTTTCAGCTCTGCGGCGGCATTTGGATAGGGCGTTTCCTCCCCAATGCCCCAAAAGTCGCCCAGAGTCAGGTCGGCCACCCGCTTTTCCGTGGCGTAGGGGCAGGTGTAGCAGCCGCTGCGGTACAGATAGCCCTCCATAAAGCCGTTATAGTACAGGCTGTTTTTCAAATCCATGCGGCGCAGCACGCCGCCGTCCCGGTCATAGGCTTTCATTACCCAGCCGTCTCCGTCACGGAAAGTCAGGCGGGCGATGGCTGCCGGGTTCAGCTCTGTTTGCAGGTAGGTATTTAAGGTATCTGCCTCCGGTACGCCGTGGCACACCAGATCACAGGTGGTCAGCCCCGGTGGGTCGCTGCCCAGGTAGGCGTACAGCCCTGCCACCTGGCAGGGGGTGCCGGTAAAGAGCACTTGCCGCCCGGCTTTCAGGTCCGATTGCACCTTGCGGTAGGCGCTGCCGGTGGCAGCGTGCACATATTTGCTGCCTTGTAGTCGGGACAGCTGTGCCGGTGCATCTACCCGCACCAGTTTTACCGTGGTGGGGGCGGTAAAGGCCGCACCGTAGGCACAGCCGCCGCTTTCCACCACTTGCCGCGCCAGTACAGCTGCCGCACCGCCGGAGGCGGAGCTTTGGCGCACCTGCGCTTCTACTGCGTAGGCAGCCAGCGCCGTGCGGCTTTCGTGTAGCACGGGCGGGTGAAGCACCGGGCAAATGCGGCTGCACTTGCCGCAGCGGGTGCAGCGGCTCTCGTCGATTACTGCCACCCGGTCACCGGCACGGTTCAGCGCCAGGGTAATGCAGTCTGCCGGGCAGGCACTTTGGCAGGCGCCGCAGCCGGTGCAGCGCTCTTCCGGGCAGATGGTCATCGGGCAGTCAGTCCTTCCTGTAAGAATGCGCGGCTCTCTGCCACGGCACGGTCCAGGAGGGCCGGGTCCCGGTGCAGGGGCGCGGTGTTGATCTCTCCCGCCCGATCGCAGGGCAGGTAACGCTCTGCCACACCTGCCGTTTGCAGTAAGGTGGCAATGCGGGGATCTGTGTAGTAGGCGGCGCCCCGCTTGGCCTTCAGGGCATAAAAGGGGGTGCCAAAGCGCAGGGCAAATACGGTGCCGTGGAACGAGGTGCTTAGCACCAGCTTGGCCCCTTTGACCAGCGCCAAAAAGTCGCCGGGGGTTTGGTGCCGCGCCAGGCGAAAGCCGTAGGGCAGGGCACGGTAGGTTTTGTTGCCGGTAAAGAGGATGTACACCGGCAGGTGCAGCCGTCGGGCAGTCTGCTGCACGGTGCGGCACACCTCCGGCGGGTAATCAATGGAATAGAAGAACAGGTAATCACCCTGGGGCGCCGTGCCCAGAATGGGGGCAAAGTCCTGCGTCGCAGGCAGCAGGGTAGGGTCCAGCACCACCTTTGGGGTGCGGCCGGTCAACTGTTCAATTACCGCCACGCTTTCCTGCTCCCGCACAGACACAGCGGTAAAGTCCGCCAGCAGACCTTTTAAGTCTATATCGGCAAATGCGGCAGCAGTGGCGCTGCGCAGGCTGGGGGCGTAGCTGATTTTTTGTGCCGCAAAGTCCGGGGCAAAAAAGTGGGTGGAAAAATCCAGAGAACCGGGGTTCCAAATCTGGTCGGAGCCGCAGACCACCGCCCGGTAGTCCGCCTGATGGGCGGCAAAATTCGCCTCGGTTTGCATGGGCGCGCTCTTGGGCAGAGCACCGATAAAGTCCCGAAAGGCCGCCTTGCGTCGTAGCAGATAGGGCAGCAGCAAACAGGCCCGCAGGTTTTTGGCGATATTTTTAACGGATTTAGGCGGCAGAAACAGGGCGTACAGGTCCTGCTGCGCGCGGTTGGAATAGTCGATCAGTTCCGCTTGGCAGCCGGGCAGGGTATTGATCTGTTGACATAGTGCCCAGGCTTGGAGCACGGAGCCGTAATTTTCACTTCGATGAAAGGTTAAAATTCCGATTTTGTCCATAATTTTACTGTTCTTGGTACAGCGCTTCCAACTGCGCTACCGTTCGTTCGATGGAAAAAAGTTCCGCCTTTTGCCGGGCGTTTTTGCACAGGGTGTGCCAGTGATGCGGCGCTTTGGTAAAGAGTTCCAGCGCCCGGTTGATCCCCGCAGTCAGGGCGGCGGCACTGACTTCTTCGGTCAAAAAGCCGTCGATCTCCGGCCCGATGATTTCCGGTATGGCACCTTTGGGAAAGGCCAGGCAGGGTACACCGCTGGCCATAGCCTCGATCAGTGTAATGCCAAAGCCCTCCTCCCACACCGCCGGGTGGACAAATAAATCCGCTTGTTGCAGCAGTTGGGGTACATCGGTGCGTCTGCCCAGGAACTGCACTTTATCTTCCAGGTGCAGCCGGGCGCTCAGGGCTTGCATTTGCTCTGTATAGCCGCCGTGATCGGAGCCTACCAGCGTAAGGGTGATGGGTGTGTCTGTCGGACAGGCAGCCAGCGCCTCCAGCAGCAGGTCAATGCCCTTGCTGCTAAAAATGCGTCCCACATAAATCAGTCGAAGAATGTCATTTGTATGTGCCGAATGAGGGGTGAATCGAGCCAAATCCGTGCCGTTATAGACGACGGTGATTTTCTCTTTCGGCAGTCGGAACAGCCGTACATAGCTTTCTGCCACTGAGTTAGAGATGGCAACAATATGCGCAGAGTGCCTGGCGGCGCTGTGCATAAGCAATTTATACAATCGGTTTTTGAAACCCTTACCGATACTGTCTGCGGCGTTAGAATGCAAATATAGCAAAAAACGCACTTTTTTCAGCCGCCGCGCGGCGTAAATATGCACAAAGCGGGTGTAGGGCGAGCCGGAATGATCCACGATCACATCCATTTGCTGTTTTTTGCAGTAGCGCACCAGGTCGGTCGCCGCCTTCAGCGGGTGGTTCTTGGCGCCGGTGGCCACTTGCACTGTGCCCCCCTGGGCGGCAATTTCATCGGCAATAGAACCGCCTTCAAAAAGAAAGTAAAAAAAATTGTGATGGGCAGAGTGTTTGTTGATATCCCGGCACAGGCTCACAATGCCGCCCGGACCGCCGCTGAGTTGCAGGTGTAAGATGTTCATTTGCAAATGCGTTCCTTTATACGGATAAAACCTTTTTTGATTTTGCGGCGCAGATCCAGCCGCTGCCGATGGCGGCGCTGCTTTTTGTCCGCCGCCGGGTCCAAAGCGTTGTAGCGGGCAATATCTGCCCGGGTGGTGACCCCGGTTTTCGGTTCATAGCCGGTTTTGCCGATAAAATAGGTGTCTGCCGCCGGGTCAATATGCAGCGGCAGACGGCGAGAGCTGATATGAATATAAACAAATTCGTCCGTCAGCCACTGGCCGTTGCAGTAAGCGTCTCGAAAGACCCGACCGTGGTCGCAGTAAAAAATCTGCTCCGAATAGTTGGGGTGCAGCTGATTATCTGCCGTAATCCCCACATCGGTGATTGCCAGTCGGTCGCTGGCCTTGGTGATGTCCGCATATTCCTGCCGGTCGTAAAAGGGCAGCCCCAGTGCCTTATACTTGGCGCTGATGCCGTTGATTTCGTCAAAAACGGCAATTTCTCTTGTGGTGAATGCCTTGTGGTAATCCATACCTACCGGTTGGCGGTAAACGGCATTATTCTCCGGCGTGTTGCGGTAGAGGGACAGGTGGCCAAAGGCGTAGAACTTGTCATACTTTCGCAGTTTATCCTCTGTAAAATACGCGCGCAGATCGCCGAATACCAGATCCATATCCCCGTAGCCCCAAAAGTCGTAGCCGGAAAGCTCCGGCGCAAAAATTTCGCCGTAGGCGGGTTTGTAGTCACACAGCTTATAGGGGGTGTGCAGGGTAATGGCAAAGTCAAAGCACCCGGCCACACGGCGTTGCAGCGCCGCAAAGGTGGTGGGGTGCAGGTGCATATTCTCCGGCAGGTGGGTCGGTGTGTCGTCCGTAAACAGCAAAAAATCTATGGTAGCATTGCGCCGACAGCTTTCCGCAAACAGGGAAAAGTTCTCCGGCAGCTTGCCAAAATAGCAAAGGATAATAGCAATTTTGGTCATTCGGTTTCTCCTGTTTCATCCAGATACCAGCCGGTAAAGCCATGCATGACCCGCTGATCCTCCGGCGGCAGCTGCATATAGTCGCCGTAGAGTTTTTGTAAATAAGAGTGGTAGCCGATCGGGTTTTGAATGGTGCGCCCCTCAAAGGTGCCGGGCACGCCGGCGGCAAAATGTTCTGCCGGGTAAAAGTCGCGTCCGCCGTTGCACCAGACCAGGTCGCCTACCAGGTGGCAGTCCGCTTTAGCAGTGTGCCGCCCCAGGGCGTCAATGCGGCGGGTCAGTCTGGAAATGCCGATGGCTTTTGCAAGGGGCTTTTGTAGCGTACGCAGCGTATCTTTTGCCAGGCGGCGTAAGCTGCCCTTGCGGCTTAAATTCACTTGGTCAGAGGCGGAGGCCAGCAGACTGTTCAGCCACTTGCTATGCAAGATCAGCAGATTGCGGCGCACCGGATCGTCATAAAATTTGTCCAGTGGAAACAGATCAATAAATACGCCGATGTCCTGCTCTCTGTGGCGCACATTTTGCTCGTTTAAGCGCGTATGGATATTGCACGCCTTGGCAAATGGATAAATATAGTTTTTGTCTCCCGGCTTGTAGATACGGATGTTTTTACCGATGGTGCGATTGGTTGCCAGTTGCAGCATTCTGTTGTAATCCGCTCTGGGAATATACAGGTCAATATCATCATCCCAGGGGATAAACCCCTCGTGGCGCACTGCGCCCAGGGTAGTGCCGCCGCTGGTAAAGTAAGTAATGTGGTATTGTTCAAAAAAGTCCAGTACCTGAAAGAGAATGTCACGCTCTAAGGACTGTATATCTTCTTTTGGAATGGGCTTCATTTTGTTCCTGCCTTTGCAATTTGCAACAGTGCCAGCTGTGTTTCTGCGGCAGCCGGCTCTGTGCTCTCATAAGTGGCGTTTACGGCGGTTAGACTTAGATCAATTTGCAGGGCTGCCTGTATCCGTTCCGGTTCTGCCCAGCGAGAGAAGTACCGCAGCAAAAGTTGTAGTCTTTCCCTTGGATCAAATCCCGGGTGTTGTAAAATATCGTTGCGTATAAAGCGGGTGAATTCAAATTCAATAGGCGCTAGGCAGCCGATGGGGTCAATGGCACGATAGCCTTCCGCGGTGCGCAGCAAATTATAATGGTGCAGATCACCATGGAGCAAATAAGTTTTGCTGTTTTTGAACTGCGTGTCATAAAGTGCCAGGGCGCTTCGCACCTCCTGTTCCAGTGATCCGGTCAAAAACGGCGCGGTCCGGCTGCGTTGCAGTGCTGCTTCCAAGTCTACGCGGTAAGCGGGAAACACCGGATGGCGTACCGTTTCTTTGGCCGTGCATACCACGCGATTGAAAAAGTCGGTCAGGCAGATATTGTCGTCAAAGTCTGCGTATTTGCCCGGCGCAATGCGGCGCAGCAACAGAGCACAACAGGCATCATCGGTGGCTAACAACGGGCACATATAGTCCCCGGCCAGTTGTTGATAGGCTGCTTTTTCGCGCGGGTAGCGCGCAGTGTAAGGCGGTATCATTTTCAGCACCACATCACCATAGATTGTGCTTTGCGTCTCCAGCACCAGCCCATAGGTGCTGATGTGATAGACATCAAAGGACTGCAGCCCCCATTGTTTGGCTAACTTGTCATACAGGTGAGACAGTTGTTGCAGCCAGTCCGCGTTCGGTGCAGCACTATTATCCACAATATGGGCTTGCACCGCTTGTAGTACCCGTTCACCCGGCGGCAATTGGTCATCGGAGTTGCGTTGCTTTTGGTAATGGGGCAGCATACGAGCAGCGTATTCCAAATCAAAATCGTATGTGATTTTTGTGTTTTGTGGAAAGTTGAAGTTTAAATATTTTTTGCTGTCCTTCGGTAGTTGCCAGGCCAGTTCCGTTGAGGGAAAATGCGGGTCAAAATGCGCCAGCAGCAGCGGAAAGCGAAAGGCCTCCGGAGACTGCGTAATATAGTAGTCCTCCCGATCCAGCGGATCAAAGGTATAATTCCCCAAGGAGCCGGTGATTTTTTGGCAGGTGATCACGGCGTCTGCTGCATCCAGTCGTTCAAAATAATCGTCAATCAGTTCCGGGTATACAAAGGGCGCTACTGCGTCCAAAATACACAGCTTTTGGCAGTCGTAGTGCCGTTCAATGTAGTTCAGCCCATTTTGCAGAGAATCGTAACGCTCGGCACCGCCGGGTACGATCTCTACTTGTCCTTGGTTCATATAGCGAGAATGGTTACTGTATTGTGGATCACAGACCACCACGATTCGATCCGTTTGGCGGGCTTGCAGGGCGGCCTCGATCACATAGTCTATCACCGGCTTGCCGTCGATAAGATTATATTGTTTGGGCAGGACGGTGCCAAAGCGCTTGCCAATACCGCCGCCGAGAATGAGTACCACTTGCATGACGGTCACTCCTTTTGCGCTTCCGGGATAAAGGCGTTTTCGCTGAGGGCGTATTTGCCGCCTTTTAGGAACTTGTGCTTGACCACCCACCAGGCGGGCACCCAAATGTACTTGTGCATGGCGGGAGAGACGGAGCCGATCATCCAGCAGTTGCGGTCGCACTGCTTGGTGGCGGCTCGCACGGCCTTGGCTTGGTCGCTGTTCCACAAGGTGTCCCAGTCGCCAATATCATGCAGATTGCCCATGACGGCCTTCTTTGCCATGCCGTTGCAGGGGATCACATCGCAAAATGGATCGATAAAGAATGCGTCCTTGCTCATATCGCAGGGCAGCAGTCGTTTGTTGCCGTATATGTAGTTGATCAGCCCATGGTTAAAGTAGGCACGAAACCACTTTTTTGGGCTGTGGCTGTGCAGCAGCTCGTTAATGAGCGCTTCAAAATTTTGGGCCACTTTGTATTTGTCGTCAATTTTATTGTCCGTTTTGCGGAAGTAGAAAGAATTGTGCAGGGTGGCGGTGGCAAATTCCATGCCCAGTTCATCGGAGATCTTGTAAAGTGGCACCAGGTCCTCACAGTTCAGGTCCTGCACCGTCATGCCGAACCCTACATCCGGGTGCCCCATTTCCACCAGTTTCTTTAAGGTGGAGTAGCCCCGATTAAAGCCGTCCGGAATGCCGCGAATGGTATCGTTGGTCTGTTGCAGCCCCTCAATGGAAATGCGAATGCCCACTTTTGGAAATCGGCGGCAAAGCTCTAAGATACGGTCCGTAAAATACCCATTGGTGGAGATCACAATGCGGTTGCTCTTTTTGTACAGCGCCTCCACAATATCGCCAATGTCCTTGCGAATAAAGGGCTCGCCGCCAGTGATGTTGGTAAAGGCCATTTCCGGCAGCAGGCGAATATCATCCAGGGTGATCTCTTCCTCCGGGCGGGTGGGGTCCTTAAAGCAGTCGCACATATTGCAATGGGCGTTGCACCGATAGGTAACAATCACAGTGCCGTATAGAGTTCGTTTAGCCATACTGATCTTCTTTCTTCAGTTCGATTTTTATGCGTTATAGTCAGACAGTAACTTGTCTGTATAATCCTGTACGGAGAGGAAGGCGTCTGCCCGGCAGGCGGCGGTCATGGCCGCCAG
>FR885362.1 GCA_000436335.1 Clostridium sp. CAG:217 | reverse complement strand
CCGCAGCCGTAACCGGCATAGCGGTACACACCAGCACCAGCGCCAGCAAAAGAGATAGCAAACGCATTCTTTTCATACCCATACCTCCTGATAAAACAAAAGCCTCTATTCCAATTTGATTATACCCGATCGTGGCAAAAAAGGCAAGAGAAAGCCGAGGACCTGCAAAATACAAGTCCTCGGCTGTTTTATCAGTGTTTATTTCGCCTGCAAAACCGCTTTGGTAATAAAGGCGTCTATATCCCGGTACACCTCCGGGCTGTTGGTCTCTCGCAGGATCTCGTGCCGGGCACCGGGATACAAAAGCACCTGCACCCGGGTGTGGCCGGTGGCCTTCAGCCGGTCGCTGACCGCCCGAATACCGGCGCCGTAATTGCTCACCGGATCCTCCTGGCCGGACACAAAGAGAATCGGCAGATCCTTTGGTACACGGGCGTACCAGTCCTTACTGCCGCACTCCAACATCAGCCGTCCCAGATCGCCGTAGGCGGCCACAGTAAAGGTAAAACCGCAGGCGTCGTCTGCAACATAATCATCCACCGACGCGGTATCTCGACTGAGCCAGTCCACAGAAGTGCGACCCTCAAAATGATCGTTATAGCCCTTAAAGCCGGTATTCTCCAGCCACTTGGAGCGGTAGCGCTTACCCTTAACGGCGCCCAGTATATTGGTCACCGCCACGCTAATATTTGCCAGCGGATTCGGCCCGCCGGTGCCCACATAAATGGCCGCCGCATAGTCCAGATCCGGGTAGCGGGCGGTAAAGCACCGCATAATAAAGCTGCCCATAGAATGTCCGGCAATAACCAGCTTCTTGTCCGGATACTCGCCCCGGGCAATGTCATACAGCCGCCGCACATCTTGCAGCAGAGCATTGTACCCGTCCTTATCGCCAAAGAACCCCCTGTCCTCCGGCGTTTCGCAGGACTGACCGTGGCCCAGCATATCGTGCATAAAGACCGCATAACCCATATCCGCAAAGGCCTGCAAAAAGTCGCCGTAGCGGCCGCAGTGCTCGGCCATACCGTGGTGGAGCAGCAGCACGGCCTTCACATTGCCGTCCTCCGGATACCACTGCCAGGCATGGATGGTGGCCAGCGCGCTGGCGCTGGGATAAGTGTACGCTTTCGTTTTCATAGAAAAATCCCCCTTAACGCAGGCAATGCCTGCTGATTCTATGTAAAATTATTATCGCTACATATTCAGTTTTAGCTGTCGTTACTCTGCCTTTTCGTCCTCCAGCACCGAGGTGCAGTGGGGACAGCGGGTGGCAGCAATGTTGATCTCGCTCTTGCAGTAGGGGCAGACCTTGGTGGTAGGCGCTGCCTGGGCCTCTTTCTCATGGGTGGCATGCTTCACTGCGTCTGACAGCTTATTCAGCCCCTTGACCATACAAAAGATGATCAGTGCCATAATCAGGAAATTCACCACAGCGGACAAAAACGCGCCGTAGTCCAAATAATTATCTCCCAGCAGATGAATCTTGCCCTGGATCTCCGCGCCGCCGATACAGTTGAGCAGCGGTTTGATGATCGAGTCCGTCAAAGCGGTAACCACGCCGGTAAAAGCAGAACCGATGATCACGCCAACGGCCAGGTCCATCACATTGCCGCGGGAAATAAATTCCTTAAACTCCTGGAAAAATTTCTTCACTTGTACATTCCCTCGTTTTTACACTTTTCGGCGCACAGCGCCTAACTGTATTCTATCACACAATGCCGGTAAAATCAAATGCCGGAATAAAATCTTTACCTACCGCGCTGCGCTGCTGCAAAAACACATTGTCCATACCCAGCGCCAGAGCATGATCCACCACCTTGTCGTACTCCCGGCGGGTGATGGCGCGCGTCAGCTCCGGGTAGCGCTCCAGCCCCGGCATAGGGGTGTACTGGGCCATCAGGGACACATAGGTACCCGGCAAATGGCTGTGCAGCCAGTTCAGCGCCTCAATGGCCGAATTGGTATTGCCCGGCAAAATCAAATGGCGCACGATCATACCGGACAGCATTTTATCCCCGTCCCACCGGTCCTGCACCTGGCGGCGCATTTCCAGCAGCGCCGGGCCCACCCGCTCCACATAGTCCGGCGCAACGCTGTAAGCCGCCGCCTTGGCCGGGCGGGTGTACTTAAAATCCGGCAAATAAATGTCTATCAGTCCCTCCAGCTGCCGCAGGGTCTCTAATCGCTCATAGCCGCCGGTATTGTACACCACCGGCACCGGGGGCTTCCATCGGCGTAGCAGCCGCGCCAAGGCCGGTGCGTACTGGGTGGGGCTGACCAAATTGATATTCTGCGCCCCGGCGTCAATCAGCCGCTGCATACCGGCGATCAGCTGGTCCTCGGTTAGGTCCACGCCCTTGCAGCCCCGGCTGATTTCCATATTCTGGCAAAACACGCACTTTAGCGGACAGCCGGAAAAGAAGATGGCTCCGCTGCCGGATTTGCCGCTGATACACGACTCTTCCCAGGCGTGCAGCGCCATACGCGCCACCCGAAAGGCAGCGCCCACACCACAGGCGCCCACGGCCGTGGTACGGTCAACACCGCACCGGCGGGGGCAGGCATTACACCCACTCACAGCAACGCCTTATAGAGATCGCCTTTTTTGTACGGGGTTACCGCGGCAATCTCCTTGGCGGCAGCGTTGACGGAAGCGCCTTTCTCCACCAGCGCACGGGCCTGTTCCACCGCCTGGTCAAAGGTGATGGCGTCCGTTGGCTCGGCCTTTTTGCCGGCCACGATCAGCACGATCTCCCCTTTGATCTTATTTTCCGTATAGTCTTTTTCCGCCTGCGCCAAGGTGGTACGCACCACCTGCTCATGCACCTTGGTCAGTTCCCGCACAATGGCGATCTCCCGGTCACCCAGCACCCGGTGCAGATCCCCAATGGTGTTGATAAACTTATGGGGCGCCTCATAAAAAATCATAGTGCGCTTCTCGTCCTTAAGCTCCTCCAGGTGGTCCCGGCGGGATTTTTTATTGACAGACAAAAAGCCCTCAAAGGTAAAGCGCCCGCTCTCCATACCGGACACCGCCAGTGCTGTGGCAAAAGCCACCGGTCCGGGCACGGACACCACCGGGATCCCCTGCAAGTGGCACAGGTGCACCAGATCCTGCCCCGGGTCCGAAATGGCAGGCATACCCGCGTCCGTTACAATGGCGCAGTCCTCCCCCGCCGCAATGCGGGCAGTGATGATCTCGCCCCGCTCTCGACGGTTGTGCTCATAATAGCTGACCATCTCTTTTTTGATGCCAAAATGATTCAGCAGCTTTAAGGTCACCCGGGTGTCCTCTGCTGCAATAAAATCCACAGCCCCCAGGGTGTCAACCGCCCGGGGCGACCAGTCGCTTAAATTCCCGATGGGCGTGCCCACCACATATAAAGTACCGCTCACTTTGCGCCTCCTTCAAAATATGCGCCGTATATTCTTCCCATTTCCGCCTGGCCCGCCGGACTTTCCAAAATCAGCGTAGGCTCTGCCGTTAAGTACGGCTTGGCGCCCTTACGCCCCTCCATCAGCAGCAAAAAGGGTGCCTCTCCCTCCCGGTGCTGCACCAGCCGCAGCCGCTTAGGCTCCAAATCATGGGCACGCATAGCCGTTACAATATCCGCCAGCCGTTCCGGTCGATGGCAAATGCAAAACCGCCCGCCGAACTGCAACAGATAGCCCGCTGCCGCGCAGGCGTCCTCCAAGGTGCAGCACACCTCGTGCCGGGCAATTTGATCCCACGGCTCCGGAGACAAAATGCCCGTGTCCACCGGCTTGTACGGCGGGTTCATACTCACCAGAGTAAAGCTGCCCGCCGGGTACAGCTGCCGATGATCTCGCAGATCTGCCTGCTGCACGGTTAGCCGCTCTTCCAAATGATTCAGCGCAATGGATTGCTGCACCTGCCGTACCGCCCGGTCCTGAATATCCAGGCACGCCACCGGACTTTGCCGGGCATCTCGCAGCCAAAGCAGAGTAATAATTCCGCAACCTGTACCCAAATCCAGCGCCCGATCCCGGCGGCGAATACGGGCAAAATCCGCCAGCACCACGGCGTCCGTACCAAAGGTGTGGCGGTCACTGACCACGATTTGCATGTGCTCTGCCAAAGGCATAACCGTCTCGTTCATAGGCTCTCCCACTACCGGGCCGTGCCCGGGTCTTTGCGCTTATTATATACCTACCGCCCCGCTTTGGCAAGCGGACAAAAAAAGACACGCCCAAAGCCAAAGCTCTCGGCGTGTTCCTTTTTGTTTGTACAAAAGCAGAAAAATCTACAAAATCCGCTTATGCCTGGGCAGGCGCACCCACGGGGCAGGTTGCCTCGCACGCACCGCACTCAATGCAAACGTCAGCGTCAATTACAAATTTGCCGTCACCCTCGGAGATGGCGGAAACCGGACACTCTGCTGCGCAAGCACCGCAGGAAATACAATCATCAGAAATCTGATATGCCATGATAAACACCTCCTGTATGTTTCTCAACCTAAATATAACAGCATTGATTTGAAAATGCAAGTGAATTCGAAAAAATTAGTCTTGCCTTACTTCTCCGCCTGGGCGGGCTTGTCCGCTTTTTTCTCATTTTTGCCGCCGCGACGGGGCGTACGCACCACGCGCACTTCTTCCCGATTGACGATCACCGGTGCGCCCTCCGGCGCATTATCCAGCTGCACTTTCAGCTTGCCGGTGAGCAGCGCAGCGTCTACCACCGTGCCTCGACCCTCTCTGCAGTCCACCACGGTGCCTCGGCGGGGAGTGATCTTTGCCAGGTATTCATAAGAGTTCTGCTCATATTTCAGGCAGCACATCAGCCGCCCGCAAGTGCCGCTGATCTTAGAGGGGGACAGGCTCAGTCCCTGCTCCTTGGCCATTTTGATAGACACGGAGTGGAAGTCATTCAGGAAGGTGGAGCAGCAAAACGGCCGCCCACACACGCCCAGACCGCCCAGCATCTTGGCCTCGTCTCGCACGCCAATCTGGCGCAGCTCAATACGGGTATGGAAAGTGGAGGCCAGATCCTTGACCAGCTCTCTAAAGTCCACACGGCCGTCCGCGGTAAAATAAAACAGAATCTTGGAACCGTCAAAGGCGTATTCCACCTCGGTCAGGTTCATATCAAGCTTGTGTTTCTCGATCTTTTGCAGGCACACCTCGTAGGCGCGCTTCTCTTTTTCTTTATTTTCTTCCAGAATTTGCTTGTCTCTGGCGGTGGCAATACGCAGCACCGGCTTGAGGGGTGCAGTGACCTCATTCTCCGCCACCTCTTTGGGCGCATACTGGGCCACGCCGCATTCCATACCTCGGGCGGTCTCTACTACCACCAAGTCGCCTTTCTTAATCTCCAACCCCTTAGGGTCAAAATAATATGTTTTGCCGGTGTCCTTAAACCGAACGCCTACCACTTTTGTCATAATCTATCCTCCTAACGGCCGATCGCCTGGCGCAAATCGGCGCAAAATTTTGTGATCAGCAGGGCGTTATTGGCATTTTGCAGCGCCCGCTGATAAGTGTCCTCTGCCACAGATACCAGTTGCAGCAGTTGTTTTCTTGTACATTTGGAGCCAAGTAGCCGGGGGATTTCATCGCTGCCGGAAAGCAAATCGGCGCCGCTGTCCAGCACCAATGCGTCCCGAAACAGATCCCGCAGCACCCCGCAGATATTCAGTACCGCCTGCCTGTCCTTTTGCAGGGGTGCACAGGCGCAAATGAGCGCATACTCATTCTCCGCCACCAGCGCGCGGCACAGTTCTGCGGACAAGGCGCTGTACTTGGCGGCCTCGCCGTCCTCCAGGCTCTCCATGGCCTTTCCGATGTTGCCGTTCCACAGCTGCAACGCCTGGCGCACCCGATCCGGGTCCGCCTCCGGCTGCCGCTGCAAAATATAATCCGCACCGATCTCTACCGGCACGCCCTCCAACCGAAACACCACACTGCGGGACAGCACCGTGGGCAGCAGAGCGCTCTTGTTCTCCACCGTTAAAATGAACCGCACATAAGCCGGCGGTTCCTCCAGCACTTTCAAAATGGCATTCTGGGCCTGCACGCTCATCAAATGGGCGTTAACCAATATGTAGATCTTATAATCCGCCTCGTTGGGGGTCATATACACATCGCCCACAATTTGATCCACCGTCTTTTTGTGAAACGAACGGGCGCCCCCCTCCGGGGCATAGACCAAAATATCCGGGTGCACCCCGGCACGGGCCTTGTGGCACTGGGGGCAGCTGTCGCAAGGGCGGTGCTCGCCCCGGCACACCAATGCCGCAGCCAGTTCACCGGCCAGCGTGCGCTTACCCAGACCGCTCTCCCCCTCCAGCACTACGGCGTGGGGCAGGCGGCCGCCGTCTACCAATGCAGACCGGCCGCCGTCTACCAATGCAGACAGCTGCGCCTTGATTTTTTCATTCCCGAGAAAGTGCTTAAATTCCATACTTGCCTTTACAATTTGCGGAACTCGTCCACATTGATCACAAACGCCACAGCGCCGTATTCCTCCACGTCCACCGGCTGGCGCAGCAACGAGCCTTCCAGCGTGCTGGCCACGCCCGCTTGGCGCACCACCCGCTTGGTCACATGCTTCTTCAGCACATCGAACAGCTGCTCCACCTTGTGATCCTCCGTGCCGATAAACAGCGTGGTGTGCCCATCGGCCAAGAACTGACCGGTGGTGGAGATACGGGTGGAGGCAAAGCCCTCCTTCGTAATCGCATCCAAAACTTTGGAAACATCTTTATTGGAAATTACAGCCATAACCAGCTTCATATAAACATCCATCCTTTCCGTTAATGCTTCCTATTATACGCCTTGATTCGTAACTTTACAACTATCTGTATTATTACTTCAAATAAAATTTACAATTTGTACTTATTTAGACAAATTTCACCTTTTTAGGGGTTAAATCACCGCTGCCAGCGCCACCACCACCGGCATGGTAACAATGGAAAACAGTGAGGACTGGGCGGCCAACTCGCTGCCCAAGGCGGCGTCATTGTCGTACTTGGCCGCATACATCGCCGTATTGGTCGCCGTGGGGGCAGAGGCGGAGATGACCATAGCGATCAGCAGATCACCCCGCACACCGCACAGGTAAAACAGCCCCACCATACACAGGGGGATCACTGCCAAACGCATCAGGGAGCAAAAGTACAGCTCTTTTTTGGCAAACATACGCTTCCAGTCCGCATTGGCAAGAAAGGTGCCGAAAATCATCATGGCCAAGGGCGAATTACAGTTGCCCACCATCTCCATGGGCCGCAGGATCACCTGGGGCAGCCTGGGCTGCAAAAAGAACAGCGGCAGCCCAATAAGCACCGCCATGGAGCCGGGGTTCAGCACCAACCGGCGCAGGTCGATCTTGGCGGTATGGCCGCTGATCTCATAAATGCCGTAGGTAAAGGCCACCACATTAAAAACAGCCACATAAACGGAGCAGTAGAACACGCCCTCCGCGCCAATCACCGCCAGAGCCAAAGGCAGCGCCAAAAAGCTGGCGTTGGAGAACAGCATACCATAGCGGTACACGCCCCGCTCCATGGGACTGCGGTGGCGAAAGCACAGCTGTCCCAGCACGCCGCCCACCAGGTGGGTGGCAAAGGCGCACACAAACGCCAAAAGAATACCCCGCACATGGTCCGGGGTGTACGCCATGGTCATAAATGTATAAATAATGGCAATGGGCAGCACGATATTAAACAGCAGGTCGATCACCCGCTTGGCGTCCGCCTGGCGAAACACGCCCAATTTATCCGTCACAAAGCCGATCAGAGAGATCAGGTACAGCATTAGTACCTGACCGGCCACGGTCTTTAAGGTTGCAAAAAACAAAGGCACGCTCCTAATCCGCTGCGCTGCGACGGCGCAGATCCTGCACAAAAGCCAAGGCGAATACACCCAGCAATAAATCCGCCGGGCCGAAATACAGGCTGCCGTTCAACAGACCCCGGTGCCCGGTAAACAGTACGGACAGTCCGGGCAATGCCAGCACACAGCCGCACACAAACACCAGCAGGCCAAAGAACACCACCGCACGCCCTGCATGGCGGGAGGTAACCACCGCCGTTGCAAAGGATAAGAGAAACAGCAGCAGCGCCACCAAAAACAGCACCTCGCACACCGTCTGGGTATCTACCAGCACACTGACCATCTTAGCTAAAATGGTTAGCAAACGGCAAAGCCCCCACAGCGCCGGCACAAAGTGAAAGAAGCGGAACGCGCGAAAATCATACCGTCCGCCCCCATAGCTGCGCCCTACAACAAAATAGTAAGAGCAGCTGAGCAAAGCAAACAGCGCCGTCAGCCCTTCGCTGACCAGGTCATTCCACTGTAAATAAACCGCACCGTCCGCCAAGTCGTAGCACAAAAAGCAGCGGTAAATAAAATCAAAAAAGAACGCCACAGACACCAGATAGGACACAACGGTCAGCCTGCGGCTGCCNNAACGGTCAGCCTGCGGCTGCCGCCGTTTGCAGCCACCGCCACTGCCGTATGGCTTTGGTGCAGGGCACACACAGTGCAACACACACCGGCACACAGCAGCAAAGCATACAGCCCGTAAGACAACGGCGCACCGGCAGCCGTGACCCGCCCGGTACTGCTGTCCGTAAAAAGGAGGAGCTGAACAAAGCGCAATACCACCGCCGCCCCGGTGATCGCAAAAGTCAGAATCCAAGGGATCAGTTGGGGTCTGGTACGCACTTTTTCGCTCCTCTTTCGTTCAAAATCAGCCCTGAACCTCTCGGTCCGCCGGGGCAATGTACGTTCTGGCGTGGGACACGCTCTTGTATGCCGGACGCATAATTCGGCCGCCGGAAATCAGTTCCTCCAGCCGATGGGCGCACCAACCGGCAATACGGGCGGTGGCAAACAGCGGGGTAAACAGATCCTCCGGGATCTTCAGCACCTTGTAAACCAAACCGGAGTACAGATCTACGTTGGCGCACATCTCCTTGTCGTCGCCCTTTACCTCGGCAAACACCTCCGGGGTCAGCTTCTCCACATTCTCCAAGGTTTTAAACTCTTTTTCAAATCCGGCCTCATAAGCCAGCTTGCGGGCATTGGATTTTAAGATCACCGCGCGAGGATCTGATTTGGTATAGACTGCGTGACCCATACCGTAGATCAAACCGGAGCCGTCACCGGCTTCTTTATTCAGGATTTTAACCAGGTAATCTTTCACCTGCTCCGGCTTGGTGGGGTCTGCCACATGGGCAATAATGTCCTCCATCATGTGCGTCACCCGAATGTTGGCGCCGCCGTGGCGAGGACCTTTCAGGGAGCCGAAACCGGCCGTAATGGCCGAATACGTATCTGTACCGCTGGAGGTAAGCACACGGGTAGAGAAGGTAGAGTTGTTACCGCCGCCGTGGTCCGCATGGAGCATTAAGCAAATATCCAGCAGCTTGGCCTCTTCGCGGGTAAATGTCTTGTCCACCCGCAGCTGATTTAAGATATACTCCGCCATGGTCTGCTCCTTGTTGATCGGGTGCAGGAACATGGTCTTGTTGTAGAATGTACGGCGCTTGATCTGATAGGCGCTGTTCATAATGGTGGGAGTCTGCGCGATCAGCTGCAAGGACTGACGCAGCACGTTGGGAATGGAGGTATCGTCCGGGTTCTCATCAAAAGAGTAAAGGGACAAAATGCAGCGCGCCATCTTGTTCATAATATCCTTGGAAGCATGCTTCATAATCACATCTTCCACAAATTCGTCCGGCAGTGCCCGGCACTCAGACAGCACCTCGCGGAGAGAATACAGCTGATTGGCAGTGGGCAGATTGCCAAACAGCAGCAGCCACACCACTTCCTCATAGCCAAAGCGGTCCTCGGCAATGCAGTTGTCCACCAAATCACGAATGTCATAACCACGGTAAGACAACTTGCCGTCCGTAGGAATCCGCTCGCCGTCCAAAATATAATAGCCCTCTACCGAGCAAATACGGGTCAATCCGGCCATCACGCCGGTGCCGTCGCTGTTGCGCAGGCCCCGCTTTACCTGATAGCGTTCAAAATCGTGGGCATTGATATAGTTATTCTTCCCCAGCTCCTGGCACAAGTTGGACAGTGCGTCCATGGAGATAGGCGAAATATAATTGGAAGCCACAAAATCGCTCCTTTCAAACATACATTTAGAACAATCATTATACAATTATAATAGACAAATGTCAAGTTATCTGAAAGGAGAGATCCACTTTGAAAAAAGTATTGATCCTGTTTGCTCTGCTGTTTTTGCTCACATTCGGGGTGCCCATGTTCGCCGCATTTCACACCCAAGGCAGCAGTGATCTGGTAAGCCTGCTCCACTCTGCGGTGCTGACGGCGCCTATTCTCTGATGGAATTATCGTTAATTTTCGTAATCCGGCAGTGGCAGACAGCCTGGATCACAGAAGCGGAGAACGCACGGTTCCAGTCCGCTTTAACCGCTGCATACCCCGCCGGGTCTGACATGGCCAGCTGCGCCCCAACCTGCACGCCGTCGCATCCGGCGGCCTGCAAGCAGGCGTAAGCTCCGGTGCACAGGTCCACCAGCTTTTGCTCCGCCAGGCGCTCTATGACGGCAATGGAGCGATTATCTATGGTACTGATATAGCCCTTTTGCACTTCGTCCAGCATCAGCTGTGCCTGCACCGTTACCCGGAACACCGAGCGGCCGTTCTCTATGGCGCTCTTCGTCCTCACCTTGCAGGATACCAGTTCCACCCCGATATGCCCCAACTTGTCATTTTGCAGGGTTAGCAGCCCGCTTTTGATCTTGCCATTCATCAGAAGAATTCCAAAAGTATCTGTCATGTTCGCCGTGGCGGTCATCTTGCCCCCATCAAACAGCGCCAACCCTACAAAAGCCGTATGTGTGCCCACTCTCTTTAACAGCGGCAAATAAATATCCGAGGTAGGACTGGCAAAGCGGCGCAGCGCGTCATTAACGGACACCACCGCGCCCATACCGCTATCCTGCCCATTCTGCAGCAGGTGCACCATATTTGCGCTGGGCACCAAAGCGTCATCTTCCTTACTCTGCAGCAGCGCCTTGGCATTACCGTCTGCCACACACAGCAGCACATCCGGCCGACTTGCGGCACTGCGCACAAAGTAATCCATATTGTCGCCCACCCCGTGCCGTGCCACGCTGCTGCTGAACACCGTAATCTTGTTTTGTCCCAAAAACAAATTGCGGGACAAGTCCTTAGACAGCTTAGACAGCGCCTGGGAAATACCGGTGCCGCTCTCTGCGGTATTAATGGTAATATTGCCGGACAGGGCCTCCGAGCCGTTGCCGCTCTTGGTCATATTCAGGGTCTGTACCGAGACGGACACCCCGTTTGCCGCCCGGTCAATGCTCATGCCCTCCACCACCGCCAAATTGCTCAAGGTGTGCCGCCCGGAGCAGCCGCACAGCGTAGCCGCCACCAGCAAAAAGCAAAGAAACAGCTTAATGGTTCGTCTCATTTGTACCACGCGCCTTTCTGTGCCCCAGTAGCCAAACCAGGGGAATGAGAGAGGAAAACACTACGAAGGGCACCACTGTGATCAACGGCGAGTGCTGACCCACAGTCATCAACCGTTCCAGCGCACAACTAACGGCAAAGGCCGCCAAACCGGCGCCCAGGCACTTGCCCTTGTGCCCACCACTGCCCGGCAGGGTCACTGCCGCACAATAAATCAGCAGTGCCGCCTTAATAAAGATGGCAAAGATCCAAAAGCCGGTGTACAGCGCGTCCATACGCACCATTGAGCCGCTGCCTGCCAGCTGAGAGAGGGTATAAACCGGAAACGCCTGTAACCCGGCCGCGTCCCCCATCACGCCGATGGCAAAGAGAAACAGCAGGCTCGTAGTCAGGTACGAACACCCCATAGCGCCATAAAAGGCACCAAAACGACGTCCGCCGATGACTACCCGGTCTGCCAGCACCAAAAAGATCGTAATCTCTGCCGTATTGGCAGACAGCACCACGCCGTTTTGTACCACTTCACCCACGGTGTTGCTGCCTGGCGGAAACAGGCTGAACCATTGGAAGTGCTGCACATTAAAGCCAAGCACCACCGCTACCACAAGCACAATCAGGCAAAAGGCGAAGCCGGAAAAACGAGACAGTCCTTGCAGCCCAACCAACGCCCCATACACCGCAAATAGAAGAATCAGCAAGGCAAATCCCCAACTTTTGGTCTCCGGATTCAACCGGGCAGAGGCGAAGTAGGCAAAGCGGCTCACATTGATCCCCGCCAAGAAGATAAAATTACAGGCATAAAGAGTGCCCAGCGTTCTGTGCGCCAACGGTGAGCAGTCCCGCTGCACACAAAGAAGCGCAGGCACCGCAAACAACAGGGAAAGCACCAGCGCTACCCCCACGCTCATCAGCATTTGGGTAGACAGCTTACCTGCCATAATAGACTGCACATGGGTCAGGCTCACCACCAGGCGGCTGATATACAGCATGGCAAACAGACTGAACGGAGAAATTTTGCTGTTATTCACACTGGTCAATATGCGCACCCCGCAGATCCTGTACCCGCACCCGCCGGCGGGCCAGCTTGGTCCAACTTTCCCGATAAAACACATCGCCCAGAGAGCGCACATTTAGCGGCGCGATGGGGGCGGCGTACGGCACGCCGTAGGGGCTGAGACTGCAAATATTCACAAACAGCGCCGCCATGCCCAGCATCAGACCGTAAAGTCCGGTGAGTCCCCCGGCCAGGATAAACAAGAGCCGCAGCACCGACACGCTGTCATACAGCGGAAACGCCACATAAGAGGCAATGGCGGTAATGGCGATAATCACCAACATAGGCGCACCGATCAGCCCGGCAGACACGGTGGCCTCACCGATGACAATGGCGCCGATGATAGACACCGCGTGGCCGACGACCTTGGGCAACCGCAGCCCCGCCTCCCGCATGATTTCATAAAAGATCAGGGTCATAATGGCCTCATTCATCAGGGACAGCGGGGTGCGAAACTCTGCCGACGCAATGGTAAACAGCAAGTTGGTGGGAATCAGTTCTTGATGAAAAGTGCCCAGCGCCACATACACCCCGGGCAAAAACACGGAAATACCAAAGCTGAAATACTTCAGCAGCCGCACAAATCCGCCGAAAAACGGCGGATAATCATAATCATCCAAAGACTGAAAATTATCGCTGAAAAGATACGGCACATAAAGCACAAAGGGCGTGCCCTCCACCAGTACCGCCACCCGGCCCTCATAAAGCTTGGACGCCAACACATCCGGGCGCTCCGTGGTGCCTACGGCAGAGAAAAAGGAACGCATATTTGTGTCTAAAAAGGGCACCAGTTCACCGTAATCCGCCACCGTGTTCAAATGCGCGTCCTTTAGCCGCTGCTCCACCGCATGCACCAATTCCGCCGCGGCACGATCATCCAAAAAAGCCAGTACCACCGGGGTTGGGGCGGCGGTGCCCAGCTGGATTTGGCGCAGCTTTAAGTGATGGGTTTTCATGCGCTTGCGCAGCAGCGCCTTGTTGTCGTTCACAGACTCCACAAAGCACTCTTTGGCGCCGCGCACATTGCTTTCGCTCTCCGGCTCGTCGGTACTGCGTTTGGTCCAACCCTGAATACCCATGACCATAGCCCGGGGACAGCCGTCCAACACAAACACGCAAAAGCCGCTCATCAAATAATAGTAAGCATCCTCGAAGGTCTCTGCCTCTTTCAGCTCTACCGACTGCACGCAGGTGCGCATCAGCTGGCGAAACTGCTCGTCCGGCGTGCGGGCCTCCACCTGTGCGCCCAGCACCGGTCCCATAATCATCTGCCCCAGCTGCAAAGAATCCACCAATCCGTCCATCACAGCGAAAAAGCACTTGCGCCCGCCGGTTTCCGCCTCCTTGAGCAAAAAATCCGAGCAGTCCGCAAAGTCCGCCTTAAATTTCTGTACATTATCGTTATATTGGCGCCTAAGGTTTTCCAATTTCTATCACCCGTACTAATTTTGGCATAACCGGGGGATTTATTCACAAAATACAACCGGTGATTGAAATGACAGTAACTCTTATTCGCGCACTGCTGATCTACTTTACCGTCATTCTGGCTATGCGGATCATGGGCAAGCGCCAGATCGGCGAGCTGAACCCCCACGAGCTGGTCATTACCATATTGGTGAGCCAGATTGCCTCCATTCCTCTACAAGACAACACCATGCCCCTGGCCAACGCCTTTTTGCCCATGCTGCTACTGGTAAGTTTGGAAATTCTCGCCTCCGTGGCGTCCATGAAAAGTCTGCGGCTGCGAAATCTGCTGCAAGGGCGACCCATCTTTCTCATACGCCACGGCAAACCGGATCAAAAGCAAATGCGTCGCCTGCGCTTTACCGTAGACGACTTGATAGACGCCCTGCGCCAAAAGGATGTATTTGATCTGTCCACCGTGGAGGAAGCGGTGGTAGAGACCAACGGCAGCCTGTCCGTGCGGCTGCGTACGGAGGAAAGCCCGGTGACACCCAAACAGTTGGGCGTACCGGCGCCGGACAACGGCTTTCCCATACCCGTAGTCACCGACGGCCACATTGTGCCGGAATATTTCGGTGACCAAGTGCAGGACACAGCAGCCATTGCCAAGGCGCTGCAAAAGGAGAGCCTGCGCCCCGGTGAACAGCTGGTGGTGACCATAGATGACAGCGGCACCGTCTTTGCCGTAAAAAAGGAGAGAAAAAAGTGAAGCGCACTTGGTTTGCCATTTTGTTTTTGCTGCTGGTGGCAGGGCTGTGTATCTTTGAACAGCACACGGTCAAGACCACCTTTGAGAATATGGAGACCCTACTGCAAAGCATGGACGCAGCCGCCGCAGAAGAGAATTACCCGGAGGCAGAACGCAAGGCCCGCCAACTGCAAAACATTTGGACCGCCCGCTACCCCACCCTGTGCGTGCTCATGGAGCACCGCGCTTTACAAGAGGCGGGGGTAACCCTGGGCACCCTGCAACCCTTGGCGGGGGACGAAAGCGACGATCTGCGCCCTACCATTCGCCAGTGCCAAACGGAACTGGCAGAGATCTACGACAACAGCAAGGTAACGGTGGGTAATATCTTTTAACAACACAAAAGCGAACGATATAAAAATCGTTCGCTTTTTTATCGTTATTCACTTTTGGCGTTCTTATACTTCTCCGCTTGCAGGCGGAACATATAAGCATAGATGCCGTCTGCCGCCATCAGTTCACTGTGCGAGCCGCTCTCTATGATCCGACCCTGCTCCATCACATAAATTTTATCCGCTTGCACCGTGGTGGACAACCGGTGCGAAATAAAGATCACCGTCTTGTCCCGGGCAGCTTCCAGCATAGCCCGGTTCAGCTGGTATTCCGCCACCGGGTCCAAGTTGGCAGAGGGCTCATCCAGGATCACAAAGGGGCAGTCCTTGTAGAATGCCCGCGCCACCGCCACCTTTTGGCTCTCGCCGCCGGAAAGCATCAGTCCGTCATCGTCAAACTCCCGCAGCAGCTGGGTGTCCACGCCCCGGGGCAAAGGTCGCTGAAAGCCGCTGTGGTCCAGCGCACGGCGCACCCGCTCCGGGTCAAACTGCGGACTGAGCGCCACATTCTCCCCTACCCGACAGGCAAACAGCTGGAAGTCCTGGAACACCGCCGCAAACCGATCCCGATGGCTTTGCAGGGTGCAGTCCCGAATGTCTTGCCCACCAATCAGGATCCGCCCACCGGAGGGCTCATACAGCCGCAGCAGCAAATTGGTCAAGGTGGTCTTACCGGCGCCGTTGTAGCCTACCAGGGCGATCTTCTCCCCCGGGTGAATCGTCAGGTTAATATCCTGCAAAACAGGCGCCGCCCCACCGGGATAAGTAAAGGTCAGGTGTTCCAGCTTGATCTCGCCGGACCGACGCTTGGGCGCCGCCTGCGCCCCGTCCCGAATGGTGGGTTCGGCGTGGAGAAAGGCCCGGTACTTTTCGATCAGCTTGGCCCGCTCGTCAAACTGGGCAACGCCCCACACGGTGAGGAAATTCAGGCTCATGGCGATGGCATAGGCGCCGTTAAAGCTGGCCACAAAATCCCCGGGGCTGATCTGGTGGCGCACCAGCACCAGGTAGCCCAGATACATGGGCAGTACAAACATAAAGCCCAGCACCTGCACTCCGGTCTCCTGGAGCAGATAGCGGCGAGTGATCTTGCCGAAATATTTCTTTTGACAGGCGATCACATCGTCCGCCGCTTGGTCGTAGCGCTCCATCAGCAGAGGCGCAATGCCGTTCATACGCACCTCTTTGGCGTAATCCTGCAAGTAAAACAGCCGCTGGAAGTAGTCTGATCGCCGATGATAGCGGGTGTTCTCCACCTGGCGCTGCACCTGCAAGTTGCTAATGGCCTTGCTTAGTGGCAAAAACAGCAAAATAGACGCCAAAATAATCACCAAACACAGCGGGTCAATGGTCAGCAGCACAGAGGAAATGGCAAGCAGCGAGATCAAGTTGCCAAAGTACCGGCGCACCAGGCCCAGCAGGTTTTGGATGTTGTCGCCGGAGGACTCAATGGTCAGAATAAAGCGGTTGTAAAATTCCGGGTCATCATAAGACGCCAGGTCCAGCTCCGCCGCCTTGGCATACAGCCGCCGGTTCAGCCGGTAATAGGCTTTCTCCCTTTGCACATTCCAAAAGAACTCCCGATACAAATAGGACGCCAGCCGGCACAGCGCAAGCAGCGCCACCACCCCGGCCACCACGGCGTACAGCCGTTTTAAGTCCCGACCGGAGGTGACAATGTCGATCACATACTTAACCCCCAGCACGCTGACCAGTTGGCCGGGCAGCACCGTCAGCACGCCCCATGCCAGTTCGCCGATCACCAGCGCCGGGGAGGCTGCAAACAGCAGCCGCAAAAAGTAGAATAAATTGGAGAACATGGAGTGCTCTCCCGCATGCTTAGGCTTGCGCACCGGCGGCACCCCCTTCCTGCTTGTAACCGGAGGCTTGCAGGCGGAACATATCCGCATACAGTCCGTTTCGCTCCATCAGCTGCCGGTGGGAGCCGCTCTCCTGCACCCGGCCGTCGGCCAGCACCAAAATGCGGTCGCTGAGCACCGCGCTGGACAGCCGGTGCGAGATAAAGATCACCGTCTTGTTCTCTGTCACTTGCAGCAAATTCTCATACATTTTATACACTGCCACCGGATCCAGGGCGGAGCTTGGCTCGTCTAGCACGGCGATCTGGAAGTCCCGGGCAAACAGCCGGGCGGTAGACACCTTTTGATTTTCGCCGCCGGACAGACCGGTGCCCGCCTCGTCAAACTCTCGGGTCAGCACCGTGTCCGCTCCCCGGGGCAGTGAGGCAATTTTGTCCCACACACCGCTGTGGCGCAGTGCCTGCTCTGCCAGAGCTTTTTCCGCCGGGGTACAAGCGTGGCCGATCACATTCTCGTTGACGGACAGGGCAAAGTTTTTATAATCCTGGAACACGGTGCCAAAGGCAGCCCGCAGCTGCTCCAGGTCATATTCCGGCAACGGCTTGCCGTTATAGAGAATTTTGCCATCGGTAGGGTCGTAAAACCGCAGCAGCAGCTTGACCAGCGTGGATTTGCCGGCGCCGTTAATGCCCACCACCGCCAGGGTCTCGCCCTGCCGCAGGGTAAAGTTCACATCGTGGAGCACCCGTCGATCGGTGCCCGGGTAGGTAAAGTCCACATGGCAAAATTCCAGCGTCTCCAGCGGCGGCACCGGCAGAGGACCGGATACCACCTGGGGCTGATAGTCCAAAAACTCCCGCAAATTCTGAAAATACAACGCCATCAAGGTCATTTCGTCAAAGCACTCGGTGGTGTCCAGGGTAGACTCCCGCACCGCGTTAATGCCGGAGGCCACCACGCTAAAGCCGGACACGGTCAGCCCGCCGCCCTGCAAAAAGCTGTGGCAGGCAAAGGCATAAGTGCCCAGCACCGGCAGCAGCTCACCAAGCAGGCTGCTGACTACGCTGTACAAAAACAGCCGCACGCCGTAGTCCCTCAAAATGCGCACATTGGCCTTGGTGGCCGCCTCCATACGCCGAACCATCACGGCAAAGATATTGGAGGTGCGCATATCCTTGGCGTACTCTCGCAGGTACACCGTGCGCTGCACATAGGCTTGCATTCGTTTGTTGGCGGTCATGGACATATCCCGCCGATAGACGCACTTGCTCTTATACACCTCTACGGCGAACACAAAGAACACCGGCACCAAAAACAGCAGATACAGCGGGTGCACCGCCGCCACGGTGGCCATCACGCACACCAGCGCCACCACATCCGCCACAAAGGCAGAAAAATCAAAGCAGATCAGATCAAAAAAGCTATTGGTGGTCACCATGGTTGCCCGCTGATATTTGTCGTAGAATTCCGGGTTCTCATAACAGGCCACATCCACAGACAGCGCCTTTTCAAAGATCCGGTCGTTCAGCAACTTCAGCACCCGCTTGGTCGCGCACTTCTCCATGCGCATACCCTCCCACTGGGCCACCTTCACCACCAGCGCCAAAAGGGCAAACGCCGCCAGCTCCCCCACATAAGTGCGAAAGTCGCCGCTGCCGGTGATCACATCCAGCAGGATCTTTAAGAACAAAATATTCTGCAAATAGCGGGAAAACACCGCATACAGCCCCTCTTGCAGCAGATAGCCGATGAGCAGGCGCTTGTCCGTCTGCCACACCAGGCGCAGGGCATAGATCACATTTTTCAGCACAGGAACCTTGAACTGCTCCTCTGTCATTTGCATATAGGGCATTCTTTTCTCTCCAAATCACGGGCCGCCGCCCGCCGTTCTTGGTAAAAGGGTAGCATATTCCGCCGGCACTGTCAAACGAAAAGGAACCCGACTGCCAGCCGCGTTCCTTTTGTTTTACTTATTCTGTATAAAGTGCTGTTATTTGCTGTAACTGTCAATACGGATCAGGTCCGCCTCGCTAAGGGGAGGCTGTTCCAGCGCAGCCAAATTCTCCAGCAGTTGCGCCTTGGAGTGCACGCCCACCAGCACGGAGGTGACCCCCTTTTGCTGCCACAGCCACTGGATTGCCAGCTGAGAAAGGGTCTCGCCCCGGTCCTTTGCCAGCTGATAGAGCTTTTCAATCTGCTGGGCACGGTGCCCGTCATAACCCACATGGGCTTGCAGCTTTTCGTTGCCAAACAGGCGGGCGCCCTCCGGGATGCCTTTGGCGTATTTATCCGACAGTTGCCCCTGGGCCAGCGGCGAAAAGCAGATCACGCCCTTGCCCTTGTCCCGGGCTTCTTTCAGCAGCTTGTTTTTCTCCACCGTGCGGTCAAAGATGGAATAGCGATTTTGGTTGATGACAAAGGGCGCTTGCACATCGTCGCACTTGTGGTACATACGGTGCATGGTCTTGCCGTCATAATTGCTCATACCCACATACAGGGTCTTGCCCCGGCGCACCAGATCCGCCAGGCACAGAGCCGTCTCCTTCAGCGGCGTGTCCGGGGTCATGCAGTGGTGGTAAAAAATATCCACATACTCCAGCCCCATCCGCTGTAAGCTCTGGTCCAGGGAAGCAGTCAGGTACTTGCGGCTGCCGCCCCGACCACCGTAAGGGCCCGGCCACATCTCATACCCGGCTTTGGTGCTGATGATCAGCTGATCCCGGTAAGGGCGCAGATTTTCCTTGAATATGCGGCCAAAGTTGATCTCTGCCCGCCCCGGCTCCGGCCCGTAATTATTAGCCAGGTCAAAATGGGTCACCCCATGGTCAAAGGCCGTTAGGATGATCTCTTTCATGGTATCGTAATCATTGTTCACGCCAAAGTTCTGCCACAGTCCCACAGACAGCGCCGGCAGCCGCAGACCGCTTTTGCCGCACCGGTTATAGGGCATTGTCTCGTAGCGTGTTTTGCAGGGTTCATACATTTTGCTCACCTCCCCTGCATTTTACCATACCCATCGTTCTCTGTAAAGAGCGCAAAGGGCTTTCCTGCCGGGTGTTAAAAAGAGCAGACATCATGTCTGCTCTTTTTGTGCAATGATTTGTGTGGTTTACACGGTGTGGGTGCGCTTTTTCCGGCGGGATACCAAGCAGATGAACGCACCACCGCTTAGCAGCAATACGGTCACAACGCCGCTGTCCCCACCGGTTTGGGGAGACTTCAGATTGCCCGACAGTTTGGCCGTTACGGTATCTGCCTGTTTGATCTCTTTGGTAGCCGCGGCATCGGCAAAATATTTGCCGCAGTCTTCACAGTACCAATACTCGATATTGCCCCCGGCAGTCTTTGTCGCCGCCTTTGCGGGGATATGCTGGAGGTCGGTGTGGTTCTTCGGGTCAGGCTCTCCGTAAGCCTTTCCGCAAACCTCGCAAACCGCCCTTTCGGTGCAGGTGGCTGTGCCGCCGGTATGCCCATCGTTGACCGTTACGGTCATTTCGGCGGTGTTGCCGGCCTTGTCGGTAGCAACAATCTTCTGCTCGCCGTCTGCCGCAGAAAGAACAAAGCTGCCGTTTTCGTCAAGCGTGACCTCTGTGCCGTTCACGGTGACGGTGTCCACATACTTTTCGTCAATGGTGACCGTCTGTGCTTCACAATAGGTCTTGCCGTTTTCTATGCCGCCGATGACCGGCTGAACATTGTCAACTGTTACGCGGTCGGAACGAAGGTATGTTATATTCAGGTTCGCGTCAACAAGCATTGCATAAACAATGTATTCCCCGTTTCGGTCTATGCGAAACGGCTCCTCATATCCGCTAAATACGAGAGATTGAAGTTCCGCCTCTGAAAGATCCTGATCTGTCACCAGATAAGAGACGAACACGGTTTCGCTGTTGTCGGCGGCGTTTATCGTCACCGTCTGCGTATCCTTAAAGAACAGGTCGAAGGTGAGCGTGTTTAAGAATTCCCGCCATTTATTTGTGCCTATGACAATTTCGCCCGTCGGCTTTTCGATATCTTTCCACCGTGCTTTGAGCGTTATATTTTCGGCAGGCATGGTTGTGGGAATTTCCTGATCCCAACCCATAAAGGTGTAGCCCTCTCTTGTCGGGTCGGCAGGGACGGTAATTGCCGTGCCGTAGTCCTGCGTAATCGGAGCAATCTCGCTGCCGCCGTTGGTATCAAAGGTAATTGTGTATTGATTGATTTCCCACTGCGCGGTGACAGTCATATTTTCAGTGGGCATAGTCGTGGGAATTTCCTTATCCCAGCCGATAAAGGTATATCCTTCTCTTGTCGGGGCTTCAGGTGCGGTAATTACCGTGCCGTAGTCCTGCGTAATCGGG
>FR885361.1 GCA_000436335.1 Clostridium sp. CAG:217 | reverse complement strand
GACTTTGCGTCTCTCAAAAATCTCTCAGGATTTTATTTTTGCTCAGCACGGCAAATTCGTATGAGGAATTGCGAACCTTACACTGAGGTGTCGAAAGAAGTTCTAAATCCACATTATCTTTTACAGTAGGGTAGTGCACCGTTTGGTGACGAAGAATATAAAAGCTCTTCATTTAATTTCACAAACAAAGTGTCATATATGGCGGCAAATAAATACCTAACTTAAACATAATAAGCCTCTCCTTTAATTACACTCCTATTTGTTTTCAAACCAAATATCCATTTTGCTTGACTGAGCTTGTCTTTTGTATTCTGTTTGATTTGATGTGCGGGCAGTCCGTTCGGTGTCAGTTGGTTTTTGGGAAATTTGCCGAGGCTGCTTATTGTTTTGCTGTGCTTGATTTTGAACACTATTCTCTGACGAAGGCGAAGGTGCTTTGTCAAATGTTCTGAGTATTTCTTCAATTTCTTTTTCTTGTTCGTCCATTTGATTTCTCCTTGTTCGATTTTGATTCAACGCTGAAAAGCATTGTGTTGCTGCAGGGCTTGTGATAAAGGTTTTAAGCGTTAAAAACCACCAGATGCAAATCGCTGTTGTATGCAAAGAAAATCCGCAAAAGGCCAAAGAAAAAAGCAGAAAGCAAGGATAAAAAAGAATCCCGATAACATTGAAACGGCAGATGAGAAATCATCTGTCGTTTGTTTTTATCTCTTCAGAAAAGATTCCACCGGTAGAACCGGGGGGGTTCATCAATTGCTAAGCAGTCAAAAGGAGTCAAGACATAAAATCTTGACTCCTTTACTCTTTAGTCGTTCCAATCAGGTGGAGTGACAATCGGTTCATCGCCGCCACCGGATGTCGTAATTACATCAACGGCAGCAAACTTTTGAATGTCTGAATCAGGTTTGATATACTTTTCCTTCATCTTAATACCTCCTTAATTATTTCATATCTAAAATTAAACTGATATGCCGATTATTTGCCTGCATAGGCTTTTGCGGAATTGCCGTAACGCATCATTGCGTCTGTAACTGCTTTTAACTTTGTATCAGTAACAGTTGCGGCATAGGATTCCACACTGTACTTAAGTGTATAGCTGACTTGCTCATCGCCTTTGTATGCAGTGATAAATACTTCATCACTCATTTGATTTGCATAAACACCGTCAAAATAGAAATACCAATAGCCGTCTTTGCCTTTTTCAAAATTATCCGGATTTTCGGCATAGGTATATGTCAATGTTCTTGAACCTATTTTTACTTTGAATGAAAGGTCATCAAGAGTAACATTGGTCATATTCAGCGGTATTGCAATTTCAACCGAATTATTCAACCTTAATGCCGTACCAAACTTTACAAGCCTGTTTTCGCAGGTTTCGTAGCTTGCATTCTTGATATTCGTTAAACTTAAATCAGCCGTGCTGCGAAGTGCTTTTTGCTCATCGGTAAGTATATCGGTAAGTAAATTATCGGTTTTATAGTTTTGATATACCTGACAAGCCTCGCCATAATAGACCAAATCAACCAGCAAAGTTTTAAGCTTTGCAGAAGATGTAGGCTTATTCAGCGTTGACTTAATATAGTCGGTTGCACTGTATTTATAAGCATTACCGTTATATGTTACACCGTCTTTGACACCATAGAATGTAATACTTACATCATCACCTAAAGCCTGCGGTGAAATACCCGTATAATCAAATATGCAATAAACGATTGAATTTGAAGTTAATGTTTTACCCGACGGATACACTTTTTCGGTTTTACCGTTTCGGGTAAACTCGGCATACACTTCGTCATAATAATCGACTACATCTTTGGTAATGTAAGTTGCAAGGGTGATACTGCTTTCAAGCGACAATGCATTACCTCTGCGACGAAGAAGAGCTGTATTCGGTGCCTCTTTTGTTTCACTTTCACCACAAGCGGAGCAAGTACGAGTCTGCGTGCCGTCTTTATAATCACTTGATGAATTATAAACAGCATCATTATTGTATTTCCAAGCAGACCAAGTGTGAGTGTGTTCTTCGTTTTTATTTTTGTAATAATATGTAACAACCGTTCCGTCCGAAACAATAGGCTTGT
>FR885360.1 GCA_000436335.1 Clostridium sp. CAG:217 | reverse complement strand
TATGGATGAACTCTTCCGTCACATTGAAGTATTCTGCCAGCTCGTAAGGCTCCAAGCCCTGGCGCAGCTGCGCCTCCAACTCGACCTTGGGGATTAACTTTTTCACCGCCCACTTATCTGCCTGGCGTTCGTGCTTACTGCGCCGGTCAAGCGGGGCATATAGATTATAGAACGACCCGGTTATGCAGTGCCCGGCTTCGTGGGCCAGGCGGCAGCGGGCCTCTGCGGTGCTTTCCAAGCTCTGCTCGTCAAGTGCTATGTAATAATCATCGCCGATATTGGCAGACGCAGACTTGGCAGCGGGCATACTGCCCAGATATACCTCTATGTTGTTGCGCTCGATCTCATCGAACAGGGACTCAGTTGTTGTCATTCTCTCTCTTTCTCTTATCTTTGATAAATTCTACAAATCCTTTAACTTCGTTCCACATTTCATCGGTGACTTCACCGTCACCACCGAATAGAGCCACTTTGGCTATTTCCTCCTGATCGTCAGGAAATGGTGTGGCGCTTTCTTCCCAGCCCATAAGATATGCCGGTGTGGTATGAAGAACCTTAGCGAGTGGTTCAAGTATTTCAGTAGGGAATTTCTTTATATCATTATTTTCATACCTGTATATGGTAGCGGGCGATACGCCCAGTTTCTCAGCTACAGTTTCAGCAGAAAGGCCAAGCTCTTTTCTGCGTGCCTTTATTCTGTCGTGAATTTCCATTTCATTCACCTCATACATACCTTTCATATACCTTTCACATTCATTATATCAGCATTTTGCAAAAATGCAATAATATTTTTGCAAAAATGCAAAAAAGTGTTGACAACTCGCGTTTTTGCGAGTATAATCAAAATCAAGGAGGTGATCACATGGTTAACATTCAGCTACTCGAACAGGAAATGAAGCGTAAGAATGTGTCTAACGCCGATATTGCGGCGGCCCTTAATATTGATATAAGCACCTGGAGCCGCAAGAAAGCAAGGCCTATGGGTATCAAGATAGGTGAGGTAGAGCAGATTTCTGCATTGTTAAAGCTTTCAAAAAATAAGGCGAAGTCTATTTTTTTGCCGTCAGACTCGCAAAAATGCGAGTAATTGATAAGAGCCAGCCCTTAGATAAGCAGGCAGTTAAAGCGAGGTGAATAAAAGTGATTGTTGTATTGGTTCTTATTTCCACTGTTGCGATGATCAGTGCACTGATGGCGCATTGGAGGCTAAGAGCGGTTCTGTACTATTTGACTGATAAGAACATCCAATTCACCGAAGTGGATATGGAGAAGTGCCTGCGCCAGGTGCTGGAACACCAATTCAAACGGTAGGTGGATTAAGCAACATTGATGATAAGACACTGGTTGCGACGGATGAGAGAACATTCAGAGAAGCAGAGGCAAATTTGGAAGCAATTTTCTTTGTTTTTCTCCATACATTGTCATCTCGGATGTTATCCAGCAGATCGTGACCTGGCATGAGGATGGATTCCACAAAATATGTTGGTGTGGTGCATAGATCTGCAACCGAGACGGCCTTTATGTATCCGGCCTCTGACAGCAAGCTGATTGTATACAAGATTTCTTCAGAAGTGTATGGGTCTATTTGAATTGTAGAGGCGTCTAAGTGGTCGTTGTAACCGAGATGTTCTTCAAGGTAGATCAGTACCTCTCTTACACAGTCTTTGTTTAATTTCATCTGATTTCGTCCTTTCGTCATAATAACATCATTATAGCAACAATTCACAACCAATGCCAGTCTTTTGGGCGGCGGCAGAGATACGCAGGCAGCGGGACCTTTTTTCATTTCTTCTCTTTCTTCTTTTCTTTTTTGTCAAATTTACCCCCTATGTTCCTGCTTCCGGTGCCCGCCCCACCCAACATCACATTTATCGCAATCGGCACTTTTGCCGTGCAGCGGGCAGCTTGCGGCTCTGCCGCTTGCCCAAAGGGCTGGCCGAATAATCGAAAGGAGAAATAATAATGAAAGTACCCATCAACAAGGACAGCCCCTTGGCAATGGACGACTTTGACGCCGCTGTGCAGCAGCGTATGGAGCGCCTGCAAAGCTACATCGACCTGATCCGCACCGCCGAAGCTGTAGAGGAAGAGGTCAAGGCCAAGGGTGCAAAACTGTATCTTGGTCCGGAAGATGTGGCGGCATACCTGAATTGCAGCATACCGACAGCAAGGCAGTATATGCACCGTCCGGGCTTCCCTCTCATTCAGTTGGGCGAGAACGGCACCAAGTTAGCTGTGTTCGCCCCGGCGTTCCACGCATATAACGCCGGAAAGTACTAAATTGCAGTCAACTGCAAGAAAGGAGCACTCCAATGACCAAGAGAGAAAAGGCAGGCTTGGTTCTGGTGATTACCGGCTTCCTGCTGGTGCTGCTGGGCTGCTGCCTGGTGGCGGACACCCCCTATTGGTGGGTGTCCATAGTGATCAGCGGTACCGGCTGCGCATTGATCGCCCTGGCGGTGTTCGTGCTGCCCAAGGACGAGGACGAGCCCCGGCAGGACAAGCAGCTGGTGATCGAGGACGAAAACCACAAGGTGGTGCTGGTAGCGCCGCTGACAGACTTTGAATTGGCGTATCTGCACGCCGTCAAACTGGGAAAGGATGATGAAAATGGAAGATTACATTGATTTGGTAATTGCTAAGCTGGACGAGGACCACATTGTCCTGCGGGCGCCGTGGAACACCGTTAGAGCCGGTGACACCGTGTATGTGCGTGGCGATGGCAATTACAAGGCGCTGGAAGTAATTGCAGAGCGGAAAACCAAGGCCCTGATGGAATTGCCAAAAGTGACCGCCATTATGCTGCCGCTGGAGTATGACGACGAACAAAGCGGCGGGCAAAAAGAAAAAGCCGACTGAGCGACCAGTCGACTTGAACACAGGCGGCGAAAAGAAAGTAAAACGCCTGCGCTAATTACATTATATATAAGGACCGCAGAGAAGTCAAGGACAAGCCGTGCGGCAAGGGCGAAAAAAGGGGCCTGCGCTCCTTTTTTGCTCCTTGTTCAAAGTATTATTTTTAGGTGCAAAACGCCAACGGCAAAAATATATATCGCTTGGCATTCGTCAGCGCGTTCAGGCGCAGGCAGGAGACCGGCGGCAACAGGGTGTGCACCCGCGCCGCATAATGAGGAGCTGTGCTCTGTGGGAATGTGGAACACGCCGGTGAACCGGTGGGAAACTTGCTTTTCCACCCGGGAGCCGATCAGCGTTTTTCAACATTTCCATAGAGTGCCGGTCCGTCCAGAAAGGAGCAAACCAAATGCCATGGGTGCAAAAGACCACCCACGCAGGTAAGTGTATATATATTCAGCGGCATTACTCCTCCCGCTACGGCAGCAAGAATAAATGTACCAGGGGTAGCAATTATGGCAAGACAAGCGAGGCGCAGGCGGCGGTCAACAATCGCCAGGCATGCCTACAACAGGAGATGATCTTCAACGCCAACTTCGGACCCGGTGACCTGACCGCCACTTTTACATTCCGAAAGGCGGACAGGCCCAATGACCTGCAAGAGATCAAGAAACTGTGGACCGCCTATATGGCCAAACTGCGATATGCCTACAAAAAGGCCGGTGTTGAATTTAAGTGGATGAGAGCCATTGAGACCCCGGACAAGAACCCACACATCCACATGGCGTTGTCAGGTATTGACTTGACCAAGCTGCCCAGGTGGCCTTATGGCCGGGTGGAGTATGTACCGGTGGACGATCGAGACCACCACACCTACGGCGGGTACCTACGCGAGGAGACCCACATCAAGCAAGGACACGAGGGCAAGTACACAACAGCCAAATCCAGAGTGTGCTTTAGCCGCAGCCGTAACCTGGTGGTACCGGAACCGGAATACCAGATCATCTATAGAGACCACTGGGCAGATGAACCAAGAGCACCAAAGGGCTACTATGTGGTCAAGGACACGCTGAACAACTGGGAGGACGAAGTAACAGGCTTCAAGTATCAATCCTATGTGCTCTGCCCTGTTCGGGTAAAGAACCAGAGGTACCTGTGTTAGGAGGACAAAGTGACATACATACAGCAATGGGAACAAATGCGGGACAAGGTGCGCAATCTGGAGCGGGAACGCCAAACACAGCTGATCTTGGCCCCGCACAACGCCTATGGGTTCAAGCTGAACATCAACCATCCGCTGATCCGGCCAAAGTGGGACGCCTTTAAGAGCGCCAAAGGCCTGGGCCAATACGGTATGACCGATGATCTGCGTCGGGAGTTTGAGGAGACAGTGCTTTCAAGCAAGTATATGCAAAAGTGCCTGGAGCAGGAGCAGCAGCGCATTGGTGCAGTGGAGCACCAGTTCATCCGTATGGCTTACGCTCCTGCGGAGCAGGCAGCGGGCTGATGGGTACCCAAGAACACTGGACTGCTGCCCAGTACCAGGAGTATCTCCGGCAGCGGGCAAAAGGCGAAAACAAATATCACGCGGTAAAAGCACAAACAGATGGTCGCACCTACGACAGCCGGAGCGAGTGCAAGCGGGCAAAGGAGCTGCAACTGTTGGAACGGCACGGCCTGGTGCGCAACCTGCGGGAGCAGGTCCCTTATGAGTTGATCCCGGCAGGGGTCGGCGAATACCGAAAAGAGCGCCCGGTGATTTATAAAGCGGACTTTGTATATGAGGTCTGCCAGCCGGACGGCACCTGGAAGTGGGTGGTGGAGGACACCAAGGGTACAAAAACAAAGGAATACATCATCAAGCGAAAACTTATGCTGTACATTCACGGCATAAGCGTAAAGGAGACAGACAGATGAACTTTAAAAAAATGTTATCAATTTGCAAGCGAAGCAAGGCCTATTTTCTATACGACCTGCCAGACGGCGAGCAAATGCTCAGTAATGGCAGCTGCGGGTACATTCTGTACGGCCACCCGGAATACACGCCGGAGACGCTGCGTATGGTCGCTGACTTGGCAGAGGATGACAGCGTGATCATGACAAGAATGCCAAAAGCGGATCTGCCGCTGGCAGACCAATGCCCCGATGAAGAATATGCCGCCCCGCTGGACACCTGCATTGTAGCCGCAGGCGCTGTATGGCAACCGCTGATTGTAGGTGCGGGCATGACATTCATCAACAAAAGAGCGTTGCAACCTATCGAAAAGGAAGAAGAGGGGTACGATCTGTACCGGCGCGGGGACCTGGTGGTAGTTAAGTCCGGCCTGATCGTGCAGGGCGTGATCAGAACAATGGATCTGTCCAAATCAGAAGCTGTATGTCGGGATCTGATCAACCTGGGCACCGTGGCCGGTATGGCCTTTGAGGAGCGCAATAATGAAGAATGAGAACGAAAAAACTACAGTTGCGATCTTGGCGACGATATGCAGAGATGTGTGTATCTACGGCTCAATCAATAACCGGTGCGGCCTGGACAAGCCGGAACTGGACGAGCACTGCCAGCGTTGCGCGCTGGCGCAGATCAAGGAGGTAACGCTGAAATGACCGAGAAAATCCAAAAAGCCATTGATAAGATCGACCAGGAGGCGGAGAAGATGGGTAGCGCCACCGTGCGTCTGCTATGCTCACACATTATAGACCACTGCCTGGTCAATGATGAAAACGCGGACAAGGTGCTGGATGAGGGCAAGAGCCTGAAAGGCTGCTGGGATCACATCACCAGTAACGCCCGGAAACAAGCCGCGGGCAACTGCGCAGCCGTGCCGGACGACATCGTGTACGAATGGGCAGCGGGCTATTACGGCTTTACCGCCGAAGAGAACAAGGCGGAGATCATCGACCTGCTGGATCTGCTGTGAGGTGTCGGTATGGGAAAGAAACTGAACACGCTTACGCAGGAACAGGCAGAGAAAATCTGGGACGGCCGCCCGAAACTGCCGGAGAAAAAGATACTGACATTTGCACACAAGCAAGTGTTCGTCAACGAGCAGTATTTTTTTAAGCACAAAGAATGCGGCCATAGGTATGGCTATTGTACCGCTTGCGGCAAGGATGTGCAGATCGACATTGAGAACATGCGACTATGGACGGACAAACACGCAGCTTGCCGCTCTGCACGGCATAACGACACCGTATGCTGCCCCGCCTGCGGGCACGAAGTCCAAGCCAAAGACGCCGGGCGTGGCCGTAGTCAGCTGGTCAACGCGGCAGTGGTAGCGGTAACGCAGCGGACAAGGAACGGTGGGATATTACTTTCTTTCGTTCGGGTGTACGAAGACTATAGATACGGCTTTAAGGCCGCGCCAGAAATGGGCGGACTGCTGTACGCCGCATACTTCAATCTTGGGCAGCACTTCGTGGCTGAACGCAGTTACTATTGTGACGATATGTTCATCAGCGTAAAACAAAAGCCAACACGCAAACTGCCGTGCACGGTGGAGCCAGCCAAACTGGATCACAACAGTTGGAAGTGCACAGAGGGAGAGGGAGCAAAGCTGCTGGGCTTTGAAGAGGCGTTGGAAAAAAGTAACCTACGCTATCTGCCATGGGAGACATACCACGAATGTGCGCAGCAACTGCACCGTAGCGCTATAGCCAACTACCCGGTCAACCTGCTTGGGTTACTGTATCAATACAGCCGCCATCCGGTGCTGACAGAGCGCCTGATCAAAGAGGGCAACAGCGACTTGGTAGCCGAACAGGTGGAGTGGAACTGCACAACCGGTATGGACTACAAGCAAGTGGTGCCTTACAAGGCAATGCGACTGACCAAGCCGGAGTACCGCATGATAAAAGCAAAATACAAGATTTGCTGTTCAACACTCAGAGCAACAGCGGCGCTGAAAAAATACGGCTGTAAAATGTCAGATAAAAATATTCTTTTTTTTCTTGCTTTCCAATACACATGGAGCCCGCAAAAATGCTACAAGGCGCTTGATGTTTTGCGGCAGAACCTATCTCCGCAAAAGGCAATAAACTGGGTAAACCGGCAGGCAGCGGGATATGGAACGCCAACAAATGTGCTCTCAGATTACAGCGACTATCTGGATCAGTGCAGGCGGTTGGGCCTGGATGTTAACCGTAAAGAGGTAGCCGTACCGCAGAATCTGCGAGATCTGCACCGGCAGTATTCCGAAGAATTGACACGCCGAGCCAACGAAAAGAAAGCAAAAGAGCAAGCCGAGCGGTCAAAGAAGTTAGCTAAGGATCTGCCAAAGTTGAAACGCAAATATGCATACGCCAGCAGCGGGCTGTTCATTCGGCCGGCCGAGGGACCGGAAGATCTGCTGAAAGAGGGTTGTGCCCAGCACAACTGTGTGTACTCCTGTTACACGGAACAATACCTGGACAGAAAGACGGATATACTTTTCGTCCGCAAGCAGTCGAACCCGGATCAATCCTATGTGACCGTTGAGTTCAAAAACGGCGCCGTTATTCAATGCAGAGCCGATCACAACCGACCTGCACCGCCGGATGTGCAGGAGTTTATGCAAGCCTGGCTTGCCTACCTAAAGTCGAACAGAAAAACGAAAGCAGTCAGTTAAGGAGGACTTATGGATAACCAAATCACTACAATGCAAGAAGTAACGCCCACCACACAGAAAGCCTACGACACCCACGCCCGGATCCTGGCCAATGGCCAGGTAATGGCCAGAGCACTGGTAGATGTGTGCCACGATCTTAAGACTATGCGGGATGAGGGCCTATACACGGAGCTGGGCTATGACACATTCGAGGAGTACGCCGAGCAAGCCTGCGGCATTAAGCAGCGGCAAGCCTATTCCTACATATCAGCATACGAAAAGTTGGGTCAGAAGTATATGGCCGACCACGCCGACCTGGGGATCACCAAGCTGGAGCTGATCTCTCAAATCAGCAGTTATGAGCGGGAAGAGTTCACCGCAGATGTGGATTTGGAGAGTGCCACAGTCAGGGAGTTAAAGGCAGAGGTGGAACGCTACAAGAAGCAGACGGAACAGCTGACCTTCGATCTTGGCCAGGCACAGAGCGAATTAAGCGAAGTGCCGGAGCCGGTGGACACGGACACACTCCGTTCTTCCATTGAGCAGGAAGTTAAAGCCAAGTACAGTGCCCAGCTGGAAGAATTGCAGCAGCGGGCCGACGCAGCGCCGGACCCGGAGGCGATCCGAAAGGAAGCGAAAAAGGAAGCCACCAAGGAATACAAAGCTAAACTGGCAACGGCAAAGGCAGACGCCGAGAAAAGGACCAAAGCCGCTGTGGAAAAACTGGAGCAGGAAAAGGCAGACCTGGAACGGCAGTTGGACAGTAGTGCCACCAAGTTGGACGCCGCTGTTCGGCAAGCCAAGGCAGCGGGTGCAGACACGGATGTGGCAGCCTGCCGGGTGTACTTCACCGAGCTGCAACAAACCGCCGCAAAGGTACAGGAGCTGATCGGCAAGATCAATGCCAAGGATCCGGCCACCGGCACCAAACTCTCCGCCGCCGTTATTTCCGTTTTGCAGTCAACTGCAAAGAATTTGGAGGTGGCAGGCACCGAACGCGGCAACGGCGGCTTCGGGAGTACAGGGAGGTGAGCAGGATGTGTATAGCAGCACAAATCATTCTTGTGGCCGGGGCGGTCATTGTTGCATTTTTCGGCGTGATCGGCTTTGGTCCGAACTTTAAGAAATGAGCGGAATAAAAAGTAGGAGGAAAAATGACGAACAATGAAAAGAAGGAATGGCTGCAACGCTATCGGGAGTGCTGGGCGGAGGTTGAGATTACACAACAGGAGATCGAAGAACTGAACAGCCGGGCGCAAAAGATCACGGCTTCCCTCTCTCCCACGCCGGGAGGCGGGCAGCGGGCAGATTTTACCTTGACGGTAGATCGCATTATAGAACTGAAAGAGAAGCTGGACCAACAAGTCCGGCTTGCTCTGTTGCAGCGGGCAGAAATTGAGGCTGCTATTGAGCAGGTACGCAGTCCGTTGCACCGGCGTGTGTTGCGTCGGCGGTATTTGAACGGTGACACTTTTGAGAAGATCGCGGTGGACGAAGATATTACATACAATCACCTGGTCTCTCGCATTCACCCGCAGTCCCTGGATATGCTGGAATGTGAAAAATGAAAAAACCACTATGCAATGCATGTTGATGTTATAGTATGCAGGTTGCCGTCTGTGTTATAGTATAAACTGCCAAACAGATTGAAAGAGCGCTCCAAACGGTGCGCTCTTTGGCTTTTGCTTTTGTGCTTTTCCTTTCTTAAATGCGGTTACTACGAGGCCCATTTTCAGATGTGCTATAATTATGGTGAGCGAAAGGGGGAAAACAAATACATGCGTAAACGCTCTGAAAAACCTTTAGGCAAGCAGCAGAAGAAAAATCGTGAAGTCCTGAAGTACGAAGAGATCAAGACAGAACTGACCAACATTTCTCCGGCAGAACGCCGGCGCAAACGCATTATGGCTGAGACGGATGTGAAATCCGCATCCAAATTCTTTAATGCGTCTATGGCAGCAGAGTTTTCTTTGATTGCGACTATGACTTCTTGGATCGTTGCACTTCACAATGACTGTAAAGGAGTGATAAGCTATATCGTCCTTGTCGTAGTGATCGTGGCCGCTATCGTTACATCAGTTGCTTTGTTGTTTACTTGGATAAAGAAAAATATCCATCTTGAAAAAACGGTACTAACGCTTGAGATACTGGATGAATTTTTTCCAAATAGCAAACAGAAAAAATAACAGCATATAATCCGTAATTATTACAAAGGAGGTGAGCAGTGTGGGTAAAGAGACCTTAACACCTAAACAAAGGTTGTTCTGTTATGAATATGTGCTCGACCATAATGGGAAACGGTCTTACCAGGCTGCTTACCCGAATTGTAAGGCGCCCGGGAGCGCAGAAAGCCAAGCAAGCCGATTGCTAAGAAATGATAAGGTAAAAAAATTTATCGCTGAGCTGGAAAAGCGAAAGCTGGACAAGTTGGATTTTACCGCAACGGATGTGCTGAACGCACTGTGCTCCATCGGGTTTGCAGAGACGGCAAAGCCGCCGAATACATCTGATCGGGTGAAAGCCCTGGCAGAGCTTCTGCGTCACTTTGAATTGGCCCGAGGGCATGAAGATGAGCAGACGGACGATGGCTTTCTGGAGGCCTTGGAGCAGAAAGCGGGTGAACAGGCATGGGAAGAATAAGCACCTTTCATTTTCAGCCATTCTCCGCCAAGCAGCTCCAGGTGCTCACCTGGTGGTGCAAAACATCACCTGTGAGCGACAAAAACGGAATAATTGCAGACGGCGCTATACGATCCGGTAAGACGGTGAGTATGGCGCTTAGCTATATTCTGTGGGCTATGAGTACCTACAGCGGCATGAACTTTGCCATGTGCGGCAAGACAATCAGCTCCTTTCGCCGGAATGTGCTTTCTTTTCTGCCTGCAATGCTGCAAAGTCGCGGGTATCAGGTGAAATACAGCCGCAGCGACAATGTGCTTGTGGTGACGCGGGGTGGTACGGAAAACGCGTTTTATATCTTCGGGGGCAAGGACGAAAGCAGCCAGGATCTGATCCAGGGTATGACCCTGGCCGGTGTGTTCTTTGACGAGGTGGCTTTAATGCCCCAGTCCTTTGTACAGCAGGCCACCGCCCGGTGTTCTGTCAGCGGCGCAAAATTTTGGTTTAACTGTAATCCGGATAACCCACACCACTGGTTTTATGAAGAATGGATCCTGCCGGAGAAGCGGCAAGAAAAGCGAATACTCTACCTTCACTTTACGATGGACGATAACTTGTCCTTGACAGAGGAGGTCAAAGCCCGGTACAGAACGATGTACGCGGGCGTTTTTTATGCTCGGTATATTCTGGGCGAATGGAAAGTGGCAGAGGGCCTGATCTACGATATGTTTGACGAAAGGCGGCACTGTATTCCGCTGCCGCCGGATAACGAACTGCAAGGTTCTGCCTATATCAGTGTGGACTACGGTACGCTAAACCCTACGGTGTTCCTGATGTGGCGCAAATATCACGGCAAGTGGCTGTGCACCAAGGAATATTACTATTCCGGGCGAGAGAACCATAAACAAAGAACGGACGCAGAGTATGCGGACGAGATGATGGCCTTTATCGGCGATACGCCGTATACCTGCGTAGTGGTTGACCCTTCGGCGGCTTCTTTCATTACAGAACTGCAAAGGCGGGGGCTCAAGGTATTAAAGGCGGATAACGCGGTGCTGGATGGAATCCGTACCGTATGTACGCTATTGCAGCGGGCAGATCTGCTGTTCAGTAAGGACTGCACCCGTACCATTGCAGAATTTTACGCCTACCGTTGGTACGACAAAGCGGCGGAGGCGGGCCGGGACGAACCGGTCAAACAGGACGACCACGCTATGGACGCTATGCGTTACTTTGTAAGCACGGCGCTGGGGCGGATCGTAACAAGGAGGACATAGGATGATACTTTACATGAACCGGCGGGATGTGCCGAACCTTGACCGGGGCGAGTTGCCTTCTGCGGTGATCGATTATGTGATCGGTAAAGCAAATAAATATGAAAGACGGTGTTGCGCCCTATATGGTCGGTATATCGGTGTTCCACAGCTTCACCGTGGAGATGAAGAGGATGATGTGCGGGCGGAGACCAACTACGCCAAGTATATCGTAGATATTATTCGCGGCTACTTCCTAAGTGAGCCGGTAAAGTACGATTGCAACGACCGGGACAAGAAAGACAGTCAGGCACAGCTTTCCCTGGTGTCTACGGTTGAGGCCAAGCTGGACCGGCAAAACGGCAACCTTGTCCGTCACAACGCTGTGGATGAGGACAAAGACGGCCTTTGCGATCTGTGCGGAAAGAAGATTGACATTTCCGCCGTCATGGCGGCCTATCACAGCCAGAATATTGCTACCGTAGATCAACGAAACGGAAAGGCTATGGGTATATACGGCGAAAGCTGTGAACTGCTATATGCCAGCACAGATGAGCAACCACGCCCGCGATCCGCAGTGTATGCGCCGGATCAGATCGTGCTGGTGCAAGATGATACCGTGGAGCACAAGGATCTGTTTGCGCTGTGGTTTGAGCAGCGGGAACGCACAGATCGCAGCCGGTACTATGCGGTAACAGTCTATACGGCTACCCAGTATCAGCAGTACGAAAGCACATCGCTGGATAAAGAAAACTATGTGTACAACCCGGTGGGTGCACCGGTGCCACACTTCTTTGATGAGGTGCCGGTGGTGTGTTATGAGAACAACGAGGAGAGACAAGGCGACTTTGAGCAGGTGGCCAACCTGATAGACGCCCGCAATGAGTTGCTGTCCGATCGTCTGACGGACAAGCGCAAGTTTGTCAATTCTATTTTAGCTGCTTATGGTGCGGTATTGCCGCCGGAGACGATGGCAGCCGCAAAGCAAGATCACTTTGTAGATGGTATTCCACAGGACGCCCGGTTGGAATATGTGCAAAAGACCTTTGATGAGAACGCATTAAAGGTGCTGGACGATACGCTGGTATCGGATATTCATAAGATGACCTTAACCCCGGATATGACAGACCAGGCCTTTGCAGGCAACGCCAGTGGCGTGGCGCTGAAATTGAAGCTGCTGGCCTTGCACCTGCTAGTAAAAAGCAAAATGAGTGCCATGGAGGCGGGCTTAAAGAAACGCTGGAGATTATATAACAACTGGTTGGCCCATAACGGAATTGATCCGGTATCCGTGGACGATGTGGATATTGTGTTCACTGTGGCCCTGCCCATTGATGAGGCGCAGATCGTGCAGATGGTGTGCACCTTGAAGAATGCCGGACTGGTTGACGATCAGACGCTGTTGTCCCTGCTATGGTTCGTTAAGGACCCGGCGGAAGCTGTGGAGAACATGAAACAGCAAAAGCAGGAGAACCAGCAGCAGTATATGGACAGCTTTGCCGCCAAGGCGGAGGACAAAGCTGATGAAAAGGGACAGTCGGCAGATCAGAAACAGCAAGACAAAGAAAAGGACGCTTAACCTATGAAAGCAGCAGAGTATTGGAAAAGGCGAACGGTTGACCTGGAACACCTGCTGCAAGCGCGCACCACCGCTACGATGGTGGAGGTCAACCGTATGTACGCCCAGGGTGTAGAGCAGCTCAACGAGCAAATTGAGCGTATTCTCCGCCGGTATGTTAAAAACGGTCAGATCAGCCAGGCTTATGCCTTGCAGCTGCTGAGCGCAGGCCAAACCGCAGAGGAGCGCCAGCGTCTGCTGGAACAGCTACAACAGACTAAGGAACCACAGGCACGGCGTGAATTGATCGCTATGCTGGACGCTCCTGCGTATGCGGACCGTATCAGCCGTTTGCAGGCTTTACAGAACGCTATTCGTGCGGAAGCCGTAGCCATGGGCGCGCGGGAGGAACGGCTGGCGAAAGCGCGACTGACAGATACACTCAAACAAGCATACTACCGCACTATATTTAACGACCAAAAGCGTAATGGTCTATATGACTTTCGCTTGATAAGTGACCGCCGTGTACAGGCCGCACTTACCCATAAGTGGAGCGGCAAAAACTATTCCGATCGTGTGTGGAAGAATAACGCCGCCTTTTGCAAGCGCTTGCAGCGCACGATTGAGGTGGGTTGTATGACGGGTATGACCCTGCACGATATGGAAGAGCGGTTGCTGGAGGACTGCATAGGTGCAGATAGCGACAGCGGGCAACGCTATTGCGCCAGCCGCCTGATCCGTACAGAGGTCAATCACTTCTCCAATCAGGGCTTTTTAGAGGGCTATAAAGCAGCAGGCATTACCCGGTATCGGTTTATGGCTACTTTGGATTTGCGCACCTCCGCCGTCTGCCGCCAGCTGGACGGCAAGACCTTTTTGGTGGAAGAGGCAAAAGCAGGCGAGAACCTGCCGCCTATGCACCCTTTTTGCCGCAGTATTACCGTGCCGGTGGTGAGTGATCGCCTCGGCACCCGCTGGGCAAGGGACCCGGTGACAGGACGGTCTATGACCGTACCGGCAGATATGACCTATAACCAGTGGTATGAGAAATATGTGGAGAAAAAGGGTGGCGTTATCCGTGGTGCTCATTCTCCAAAGGATAAGGCTGATGGTCAAATAAGGCCCGGAAAACCGGTCCACTTGGGGCATATCGATCCTAATTCAGAAGAAGAGCGTAATGCTTATGTGGACCGTTTCATTGATGAGTACGGAAATGCCGAATATGAATACATGCTGGTGGTGGATAGCAAGGGAGATGTGTCCTTACTAACCAGCAAACTCCCTGATATGATTGATATGACGGATGTTGATATTGCGATGGAAGGGAGCTATAATATACATAACCACCCGGCAGCAGAAACACAATTCTCGTTTAGTGATGATATGGATGTTCCATATATGCTTGATGATGGCACGAAAATTATGGAGGCATTCGACTACAAATACCGCTATCGCTTAGAGCAGATGAGCGGTGTGACAAAAGAGCAGTGGGAACAGGCGAGAGAGGAAGCCAAGAGCAATGTACCTTATGTCATGAAAGAGCGTGGGCTGGACTTATCGGATTATGAAGAGTATGCTAAACACATACTGATTGAGGAAACTTGCCGCATTTTAGGAAAAGGAGTGTACAGACGATGGGAAAGATAGACCTTGATGAAGAGGAAAAAGCTGAACTATTGGAGCTTGGTAAAGATTACGCAATGCGTAGCGAAAAAATCCTCAAAGAGTGGAAGAAAGAATTGAAAAAAGGTTATCGCTATGAACGGTGCAATACACCGGAAATGCTTGCGCTGGAGGCCGAGGTTAAACGCCGGTATGGTGAAATACTGGAAAAGTACAAGGCGCTCCGTGCAGAGCAAGAACAAGATCAATAATCCACAGAAAGCAGAGTTGCAGATTGCAGCCCTGCTCTTTTTATACCCATTTTCAGGCTATGCCTGTGGGATATATCATTTAACGGACCGGCAGAGAACGGTTCGGGAAAGGAGTCAGTAATGACAAAACAGTATGCCGAAACCGGCACCAATAAGGAGCGCAGTCAAGTGTGCGCACGCTTGCCGCTGCAAATCCAGTTGTTTGCCGAAGAACCCGGCGAAGCAGGAGCAGACACCAACACAGAGGGGGCAGCGGGCAGCACCGGCGCCAACTCCGATGGGGGCAACACCACTCCGACCTTTGACGAACTGCTGAAAGACAAAAAATTTCAAAGTGAATTTGACAGCAGGGTCAGCAAGGCGCTTGCCACGGCCAGAGCCAAGTGGGAAGAAAGCGCCAAAGAGCAGGCGGACGAAGCCAAAAAACTATCCAGTATGAACAAAGAGGAGCGAGAGCGGTATAACCTGGCCAAGGATCGCCAGGCATTTGAACAGGAAAAGGCAGCCTTTGCCAAGAAGCAGCTGGAAACGGCTGTTGCGGCTGAGCTGCTCCAGCGCAAGCTGCCTGCACAGTTTGCCGCATTCCTGACCGGGAATGACGCCACCGCCTCGCAAAAGAACCTGGAGACTTTTGACGCCGCATTTCAAGAGGCAGTACAGGCCGCCACAACCGCCAACCTGCGGGGCAAGGACTTGCCGCCGGCGGGTAAGGAAGCAGCGGGCGACAATGTACCGCCCACAGACTTCCGCGCCTATGAGGCGTGGAGAAAACAGAACGGCTAATAGGAGGAATAAGAAATGCCGAATACGATTTTAACCCCCAATGTCATTGCCAATGAGGCACTGATGGTACTGAAAAACAACCTGGTGATGGCCAACCTGGTGCACCGGGACTATGAGGACGAATTTGTGAAGGTTGGCGACACGGTTACCGCCCGCCGCCCCAGCAAGTTTGTAGCCAAGAACTTTACCGGCGCTGTGGATCCCCAGGATCTGAACGAGGGCGGTGTACCCGTGAAGATGGACCGGCTGCGTGATGTGACTGTGCAGATCACTTCTAAGGAAATGTCCTTGGATCTGCGCGACTTCTCTGCTCAGGTGATCGAACCGGCCATGACCGCCATCGCCAGCGCGGTGGACGCAGATGTATTGGCGACTGCCGTAGAGGGCGCCGGTCGCACCGTGACCGCTTCCGGAGAGAGCGCAACCAAGCCCATTAAGGATATTGCCAAAGTGGGCAGCTATCTGGACTTTGCCGGTGTGCCGGTTCAGAACCGCCGCCTGGTGCTGAACCCCTCGCACAAGGTGCTGTATGCTACGGACGACAACCTGTCCAAGGTGTCCTATGCCGGTGACGGCAACGCCCTGCGGGACGCAGAACTGGGCAAGGTGTACACCATGGACACCTATATGAGTCAGAACGCACCGTATCCCTACGGTTATCTGGACAATGCCGTTGGTACTGCCAAGACTTATAAGGTCAGTGGTACTGCCGGTGAGAGCAAGGTGGCGCTGTCCTCTGTGACTGCTGCTACTGCCACGGTGAAAAAGGGCGACTGCTTTATTGTGGACGGCTATGTGTACCATTTTGCCGCAGGCGCTACGGCTGCCAGCGNNNGGCGCTACGGCTGCCAGCGGCGCGGTGGCCGAGGTGGCTATTGACCAGCCCTTGCACGCTACACTGTCTGGAAAGGACGCCACTGTGATCTCTGCGCCTACATCAGTAGGGTTCCACCGCAACGGCGTGGCACTGGTGACCCGTCCTATGGATCTGCCGATGGGCAACAAGAACGCCTATGTGGCGTCTGCGGACGGCCTGGGTGTGCGTGTGGTCTTTGACTACGACAGCACCCACAAGATCGACACCGTGTCCTTTGATATTCTGTACGGCGTGACCACGCTGGACAAGAATATGATCGTCAAGGTGCAGGGCTAAGCCCGGGGAGGTACAAATGGAAAAGGTAACCGTTGTACAGGGCAAGACCCAAGTGGTCATTGATCGGAGTTGTCTGCCGGCTTATTTGAATGCCGGTTGGCAGCTGCAAGAAAAAGAGGATACAAAAAAGGGCGCCAAATAAGGCGTCTTTTGTTATGGGGTGATATGTTTGACTGATGAGATGAAAAACAAGGCTCTGCGGCTGCTGCGGGCCGCTGCCGGGCGTTACGACAAGATATGCGAGGCCTGGTACGCACACGCCGGTGAAGAGCTGGATTTACAGCTGTTTTTGGATATGGCAGAGGACGATTGCCTGACCTATTTGGGCACGCAAGAGCTGCCGCCGGTGGTTACCGCCACCACGCTGGCAAAACTTGCTTTTGTGCACTTGAACGGCGTTGTACAGGATCGGGATTATGGCGTAAAGAGTGCGTCCTATACGGAGGGCAGCGTATCTATGAGCGAGACCTATACCACCCCTGCGGAGCAGGAGACAGCCATTGCCGACCTGCTCCAGCCGTACAACAGATACAGGGAGGTGCGCACCTGTGAAAGCAAAAACGCCTAAGTCGTGGACTGTAAAATCACGGATTTTCTCCGCACAGACGATCAGAGACAGTGCTTACGACTTTGAGCAGAACACATACAGTGCTACACCTGCCGTTTTGTATTTGTGCTGGCAGCCGGTATCTGCTTCTGCCCCTATTGAGGAGCGGGGGCGGGTGCTGTCTGCCGGGTATCAAGCCGTGTTGTATGACCCTGTGGGCGTACGGCCCGGCGACCTGGTACAGGTAGAGGGTATTGGCTGGCTGGAGGTGGAGACCGTGCAGCGGTTCCTACATTATCGGTTGTTGACAGCGAATGCCACAGAGAGGAGGGCACCCGGTGGAAACGAACATTGAGATCGAAAAGCTGGGTGCCTATGCCAAGACGCTGCAACGCACCGCAGATCATCTGCTGGACAACTTGGAGCGGCAGATGTTGCAGGACGCAGAGGATATGGCCGGCCGTCAGCGCAGCAACTGCCCGGAGGACACCGGACTGCTGCGGGAGTCTATCGCCGCCTTTTGCGAGCGTGACGGTGATCGGGTGACCGCAGGCAGCCGTACCAATATGCAGTATGCGGCCTATGTGGAATTTGGAACCGGACCTGTGGGTGACGAAAAGGGTACACCGCTGGACAGTGAGCTGGGTATAGTGCGCAAGCATGAACCTTGGACTGCGTATATACCCGGCTACGGATTTCGCAGGTTGAAAGGCCGCTTGCCGGCGCTATTTATGTATAACGGCATGCAGGAAATGCAGCCGGTGATAGCAGAGCACTATGGCACGGCTATACAGGAGGCGATCAAGTGAAAAACTACCGTGCAGTGATCCGGGATACCTTAAAATCCGTACAGTCGGACATTCCCTATGACATTAAGATGGCATTTCCGGAGAGCAAACCGGCAGGTAACCTGATCACATTTTATGAGATCACCAATACAGGCACGGAACTGGCGTGCGTAGATGTGATCGCCTATCAGGTGGATCTGTGGTTTATGACCTTGCCGGACCTGTTGGAATTGACGGAAAAGGTAGACGAGGCTTTGACCTCGCTGGGCCTGATCCGGCAATTTGCGTCCTCGGACGCACTGTTACATGACCCCAGCGGTTATTTGCGCAAATCATTGCGTTACGGCCGTCGGGTTGATACAAGAACCAATCGACTGATAGATTAAGGAGGATTTTATATGAACGAAACAAAGCCGGAACGCGGTCTTGCGTCCAAAGGCATTGAGGTATATCCCAACTATACCGGCTCCACAGCCAAGTGCCTGAACTACGCCACCCAAATCGGCGATCTGACCAAGGGCGAACGGGAAGAACTGGACGCCACTTGCTATGACGATGATGTGGAACACAGCATTACCGGTATTCGCAAGAAAGCAGACGCCTTTGAGGTGACTTTTCTGTACAACGCAAAGGACGCCACATCGGATTATCGGGTGCTGGCAGCTTTGGAGGACGCCGGTGTGTCCGTACCCATTATGGTTAAGCTGCCGGACGGCACCAAGTTTAACAACTCTGGTGTGCCCAGCCTGAAGATTAAGGGACCGGGCGTAAACAGCCTGATGGAGGCTACTGTCTCTTACAAGCTGGACGGCGACTGGAGCAGAGAGTTCCCCGCCGCGTAAATCGACTATTCGGGAGGCGGGCGACTGCCTCCCCACTTTTTAGGAGGAAATGACAATGAACGAATCCCATATTGTAACCAGAACATACGATTTGCAGCTGAATGGCGGCAAGACTGTGCACCTGCGTTTGACTGTAGCTGCTCAGCTGCGACTGAAAAATAAATTCAACGAGGACGCCCTGGATGTGATCCTCAGCGCTTCCAGTGATCCGGAGCGGCTCCTGGCTGTACTGGATGAGGCCCTGCATTTTAACGATGATCCCAACGGCGATCTAACCGGTGAGGCGTTGTATGACGCGCTGGTGGACAGTGGCGTCAGCGGTATGGACGCATTCTCCGACATTCTCTTCAAGCTGGCCCATGTATCCGGTCTGTTGAGTGACACCCAGGCGGAAAAGCTGTCCTCCTGTATTGGCAAAATGCTCAATGCTGCTTTTGATGGCATGGAGCAGACGGCAGAAAGTGAGGAACAGCCCGCTTCCTTTCCAGGGTAAGTATTGCACCTTGGATGATATGATTTTAGAAGCCAATGCTTGTGGCCTGGCTTTTCCGATCATTCTTGCAATGACTTACGGTGAATTAAAGCGGTATATCCTGTTCCATCGTGACCGGGAGCGCATACAGTATCAAAATCTGTCACAAATCGCTTATATCCAGGCCGGTGTGATCGCTTCTATTGTTGCCGGGGAAGATATAGGCCCTGTGTATGAACGCTTCCCCTATTGGACTGAGGAGGACATATTGGACATTCAGGCGGCTAAGACACTGGCTTATTTCAACCAGTTGTAATTAGATCAGAAAGTGAGGTGAAAAAATGGACCAAGAATTGGTAACCCGATTTACGGCAGACATCAGCGAGTATAAAAAGAGCATTACAACGCTCCAGGGCGAGTTGAAACAGTTGTCCGGTGTGACCGGCCAAGTGCGTGCGGCGACCGCCCAAGCGATGAATTCCGCTTATGAAGATACCCGCAAGCTGGGTAAACAGGTGGAAAGCCTGGTAAAGACACAAGAGCGCAATGTGCAAGCGGCTACAGCGAGCAGCGTCAAGATTATGGATTACTCCAACAAGGTGGAGCAATTACAGGGCAAGCTGAAATCGCAGAACAAAGAATATGCCTCCCTGGCAGGCCAGTTAACGGCGGTGACCTCAAAATATCGAGAGCAGCAGGCTTTTTTGAACGATTATAAAGATGGAATTGCCGGTGTCAACAAACAGCATGAGGAATTGGCTGGGTTGATTCGCACCACAAGTAGAATATCGACCCGTTATATGACATTGGAGGAAATTGAACAGCACAGGGCCGGATTGCAACGCATGAAAAACGACCTGGAGGTTTTCAATGATGAACTCCGGGATGTAGGGCTGAATCCCGATAATTTGAAAACGGATACACTCGATAAACTCAAAGCAGAAATTCAAAGTGTTTCCGCACAAATGAACCAGCAAAAAAATGCTATGGCGCAGACCACGGCTCAAATCAATAAAGCCAACGGCAGCCTGGCGATCGAGACCACGCGGTATAAATCTCTACGCAGTACCATAAAGCAGAACGGCGAAGCGCTGACTGAAATGGGCAATAAGCTTGACAACGCTCTGCAAGAGGAAGCCTTCCCACCGGTTGAAAGCAAAATGACCAAGTTCAAAAACAAGGTTAAAAGTCTCGGAAGCGCGTTTGCAACCGTCGGCAGCAAGACGGGTGCTGTATTCGGGGCTATCGGTAGGGCAACAGGTTCCGTATTCGGTAAAATCGGGTCCGCAGCGGGCGCCGCTTTCGGCAAGGTGCATAGTCACCTGAAAAATATGCGTGCTTCTTCCGGTACGGCCAGTAAGTCTCTGCTGAATGTGGTCAAGTCTATCCGCCGCATAGGCGTGGTATCGCTGGGGTTGAAAGTGTGTAAAAACATTTTCGGTGAGCTGCGCTCGGTAATCACCGGTTATTTAAGTCAGAACGAGGCTCTGAATAACCGTGTAGAAGCCTTGAAAAATGCTTTTGCGAATGCTTTGGCACCGGCCATCAATGTGGTTGTGGGGCTGTTCGAAAAGCTCATGCCCTACGCCATGAGTGTTGCCAATGCCATCAGCGGCTTGCTTTCCTCTGTGGGGATCGCTTCGCAAGTAAATGCCACAGCCACCGCTGTGGGCAAGACCACAAAAGAGACGAAAAAGCTGTCTCAAGCACAAAAAGAGTTGTATGGGTTTGACCAAATTACTAAGGTCAGTGATGATCAGCAAGACAGCAGCTCGTCCAATTCTTCTGCGGCCAAGACACCGGCAGCGTCCGACCAGTTCTCCGCTTATTTGGAGAAAATCAAGAACCTGTGGAAAAGCGGCGACTTTGAGGGCATTGGCGAGCAGGTTGCGGCTTCCTGCAATAAAGTAATCGACAAGATCAAGAACCTGGACTGGGACGGCATACGGAAAAAGGTCAATGATGCAGTCAGCGGCATTGCCAATAGCCTGAACGGCTTTGTACAGGACTTTGACTGGGCAGGTGTGGGTGAGATCGTGGGACAGGGCGTGAATACGATATTCAGCGCACTGGACACATTCCTAACCACCTTTAAGTTCGACCAGTTGGGTGCCGGGCTTGCAAGCAACATAAACGGCTTGGTGAGCACTATTGAGTGGGGCCAAGTGGCCAAGACTATTTCGGATGCCATCAGTGGTGTGTTCAAGACCATTTCCGGTTTCTTGGAAAACCTGGACTGGCGAGGGCTGGCTACGGCGCTGGAGAATTTTATAGCCGGTATTGACTTTGGGGGTATGGCTAGCTCTCTGTTTGAGGCGCTGGGCGCCGCCCTGGGTGGTATTTCCGCATTCCTCGGCAAACTGATTATGGACGCCATCTCCAGTGTGCAGACCTATTTTGGAGGAAAGATCAAAGACGCCGGCGGCAATGTGGCCCAGGGCATTTGGGACGGCATTGTTGACGGTATTGGTGACGCAGGAAAGTGGATCAATGAACATATCTTCCAGCCGTTTCTCAAAGGCTTCCAGGAAGCCTTTAAGATTAAGTCACCTTCAAGGGTTATGAAAGAACAGGGCGGCTTTATTTCCCAAGGTCTGTTTGACGGTATCGGCGATCTGTGGAAAAAGGTCAGCCAAAAATTCAAAGGATTTAAGGACGGCGTTGTTAATTTCTTTACCGGGAAAAGTGGCGTTGTATCAAAAGTCACCGGCCTTGGCGGTAAGATCGTGACCGGCTTAAAGAACGGCCTGAAGAATTTGAAAGCCACCTTTACCAATGCGTTCAAAGGCCCCTTAAACGGTGTGATCAAACTGGTCAACAATATGGTTGGCAAGATCAATGACAAGCTGCTGATTAGCGTTGGCAGCACGCTGTCTAAGGTGCTTAGCGCCCTGGGCGTGAGCGTGACCAACGGCCAGTACCAGTTGTTTTCTATACCCACTATCCCAGAGCTGGAAAAGGGCGGCGTGCTGAAAAAAGGCCAGGTCGGTCTGCTGGAAGGTAAAGGCGCCGAGGCTGTTGTGCCTTTGGAGCGAAACACCCAGTGGATCAGCAAGGTAGCCGCAATGATGGTACAAATGCTGGGTAGCAGCGGGCAGGCGGTCAATGTAACAATCCCGGTATATGTGGGCGGTAAGCATTTAAGCACGGTGGTGCTGGACGATGTGAACCAAACAGAAAAGAAAGGCCGTGACCCGGTTACGGCCGCAGCGTAAGGAGGGACGGTATGCCACTATATATTGACGGCACAAAAATGCCAAACCCATCATTCAATGCCATATCCTGTTCAGACGAAAAGGTGTGGTCCTCTAACACGGGCCGCTCCAAGTCGGCTTATATGAACGGCAGTATCGTTCAGGTCAAAAAAACAAGGCAGTTGTCCTTTCCGCCCTTGACCCGGGCGGAATTGGACAAGCTAAACGGCGTGATCAACAATGCGAGTAAGCCCTGGCATTCTATTAAACTGGAGGATACTTCCGGGAATACGGTGTTTTCGTTCAACTGCTACTTTGGTACGCCCAGTTGGACAGCCTATTCCGGTGCCAGGGATTGCCGGTATTTCATCAACTACAAAGTAGATGCCATCGAGCGCTAAAGGAGTATTTTATGTACAAGACAAGCACAGCTTTTAACCAGGCCATCAAAAACGGGGAACGGATCTATGTGAAGGTTAAATGTGGCAATTTCATTTTTGGCTACAACGATGAGACGGATCCTACAAGCCCAAATGAGCAAAATAACATTATGGAGCTGAATATTGACCGCAGTATCAGCCATGACGATTACGCGCTGGCAAAGTCCTACGCTTGTGGGTGTAACTGCGTTTTGTGGGCTGTGCCCGCCGGTGCCGTGCTTCGCGGGCAGAAAACCGTGGTGTACTTTGGCTGTATGGTCAACGGTGCAGTGGAGTGGGTGCCAATGGGCGTGTTTTATCCGGAAAAGGTCACTCGGTCCGGCGAATGTACCACTTTAGAAATGTACGACCACATGTATGATCTTTCTATGCCGTATTCTGCCGCCATCAGCGGTCAGCAGACCCCTTTGGCAATCTTAAAAGACCTGGCACGCCAGGGTAACTTTGAGTTGGCTGCCGGCGTGGAGAGCAAGGTCTCCGGCTTTGGCACGGTAGATGTTTCTTTGCTCTGCGGTACGGAAACAGACGAGGACGGCAAGCAGCAGGTCACTGCCTATAATGTGAATGATGCCATCGGTTATGTGGCTGGGTTCTGCGGCTGTGCTGCCGTCTTTGATCGAGAAGGCAAGTTGCGAGTAGATACTTTCGCCCAGGTATATGATGGTACGGCAGAATACGCTGTGACAGATGACACGGTCACAGAGGTTTCACTGGCAGAGACGGACAAAACCTACCTGGGGATCAGTTGCAACAATGGGAATAAGAATATTCTTGCACCAGATAGTCTGTCGGTCAACAGCGAGGTGCTGTATTTCGACAACCCACTGATCACCACCCAGGCCCAAGCGGAAAAAGTATTTAACGCTGTATCTGATATGATCTACATAGATGATGGCGACCAGGGTGAGACTGTATTTGACCTGGGCATACAGTACCGACCGGGAAGTATGACATTGCTCACGGCCAATCCGGCGTTGGATAGTTTCGATGTGATCACTTACCGGGACGATACCGGCGATCACCATATCCCTTTGATGGGTGTGGAGTATGATTATGATGGCTCCGTCACTATGGAAGTGACCGCCCATGCCCGTTCAGAACAGGAGGGCAGCTCTGCCGGAAGCATTCTTTCCCGCATGATCTCTAAGGCTATGCAGCAGGTCACAGCGCCGTTGGCACAGCGCATTCAGGATGCTACGGATTCTATCACGAACGCAGTGGGCGGTTACGCTGCTTTGATCGACCGGGACGGCGATGGTGTGTCAGACGCGCTTTATATCGGAGAGTACCCGGCAGCGGAGGGCAAGACCAAAGGCCGCTGCCTGCTGCTGAATAAGAACGGCATGGCTGTTTCTACCACCGGACTGCAAGGCCCCTTTAAGGACTTTGCGGTGTACTACAACAAAAAAACCAACCAGTATTACCTGAATGCTACGGACATTTCAGCCGGTAGACTCTCCGGTATTGAGATCCTTGCGGATAAAGGCACGATCGCCGGGTGGAACATCACCGACCGAGAACTGTATGCGGATTTGGGTAGTTATCGTGCATACATTCAAAAGCCAACTACCAAAGGCTCTTGGGTGTTTTCTGCACAAAAAAAGAACAGCAACGGTTCATATACTGGTACATGGTATGTAACGATGGGCGGCGATATGGTATGCAATGGTTCGGTAGATGTAAGCGGGGCCCTATCGGTGGAAGGGAAAACCAAATTTGATGCCGATGTACAATTCTACAAAAAAATATATGATCTTGCCGGATATGAAATCATTAATGCTGCATCTGGTGGTAACAGCCTTGTAATTGGATACGGTCAGTATGAGCACGGAGCCAAAACATATTTAGAAGGCGGAGATATTTGCTTAAGAATGCAGCAGAATGGCAACTTGTGTATACAAGCGGGATCGAAAGATTCGGTTGAAACCAGATTTGTACTGTCTAAAGTGAGTTGGACGCTTAGCGGAAGCACTGCGTACCGTGATACGATTGAATCAAAAGGCGGGTTTGTGCTTAGTGCGAATGGTGGCGATAATGTTTTATACCTTGTCGGGAAGAGTATATGGATTGATAACGCCACGACAATCAGAGGCAAACTGACGGTACAAGACGATATTAGACTGAGTTTTAAATCTTCAAGCGGAACCATTCCACTGGTTGTAAACACAAGCGGCGTTATTACAACCGCAAACTCATCAAAACGATACAAAGAGAATATCAAACCGGTAGAAGACGCTGTGCTGGATCCAAACGGTCTTTACGATGTACAGGTGTGCCAGTACAATTACAAGCCAGAATACAAGGACAACGAATTGGTCAGCGGGACGCAGATCGGCGTTATTGCAGAGGATCTGGACAAGCATTACCCCAACGCAGTGATCTATGACAGTGAAGGGAGACCTGAAAGCTGGCAAGATCGTATCATGATACCGGCAATGCTTAAGTTGATCCAAGATCAAAAGAAGCAACTGGACGCTTTGCAGGCAGAAGTGGACGCGCTGAAAGCAAAATTGCAATAAACAGCAAAGCGGCTGCTCCGCACTGGAACAGCCGCTTTAGAGTTATTAGTCAATATATATTCTTGGAGTGGATTTATCGCCCTTTTTGAAATAGAAATGCCTGCCGCTTTCATCGACATATATTTCTTCTAACGGATCGTCTCGAGAAGAAGCTGTGTCCCAGTAATATCCATCGTCAGAAGGTATGGGATCAAAGTGCGCGTCAGCAGGACGCTTCGGCACCGTTGATTCGGTTGTTTCTCTTATTGCGGCTGGGGCTACTGTGCCATTCCTTTCGGTGCGATACACTACTTGCGGTTGCGTGGTAGTATGCTTCTTCTTTTTCTTCTTAGTGGTTGTGGGCTTTGTAGTTGTTGTGGTTGCGGTCGCCTCTGTGGCTGCCGGTTCTGTAGTGGTCTCTGTGGGCTGTGTAGTAACACCAGCCAGTGCACTGGATACAGCGTGATCTACCAGACTGGCTGTCTCCTGATCATGCACTCGATCATAGTGCACCCACACACCGATACCGACCCCCACCGCCACTACAACGGTCACAACAAGGATCCACACTTTGGCCTTAGACTTCATCTTCATCTCTCCTTTCACTCCCCACCATACCACACTTCCCCGCAGATTGCAAGAAAACAGGAGGTGATTCCCATGTAAAATACAAATTGCAGTCAACTGCAAACGGCGGCTTAGGCACGCTGTTTTTTTATGTCAAAAAGGAGGATTTTATGCAGACATTAAATATTAAGGTCACCCAGCAGGCGGTGATCTTACAAAACAAAGACCCGGTGACAGCTGAGAATGTCAATCAGATCCGCTGTGTGGTAGAGCTGGATCCGGCATACGCCGATCTGGTCGTGCGGGTGTGCATGAATGGCCAGTTTGCCACTGTGGTGGATGGACAGTGTTTCGCCCCGCCGCTGCAAGAGGGAATGTGCCGCCTGGGCGTTTACGGCTATGCCGTGGATGGCGAGCAGTTGGTGCAGCGTATAAGCCCGGAGCCGTGCGTGTTTTATGTGCGCCCTGGTTCTTATGACCCGGCAGCTGTGGAGACGGACGCACCGGATCCAACGGAGTTGGAGTCTTATTACGCCAAGGTGCAGGCACTGCTCAAGGATATTGGTAAGGGTGTGAATGGCACCACTTATACGCCCAGCGTGTCCGTAGCGGGCGAGATCAGCTGGACCAATGACGGCGGGAAGGACAACCCGGAACCGGTGAACATTAAAGGCCCAAAGGGTGACACGGGTCCCCAGGGCGCTTCTGGTAAAGATGGAGAGCGAGGACCGCAGGGCGAACCGGGAAAAGATGGTGCAGTGGGCCCACAGGGTGTTCCTGGCACGGACGGCAAAGACGGAGCGCCAGGCGCAGATGGTGCGCCCGGTAAAGATGGTACGGACGGTCGCGGTATCAATACCGCGTGGGTGAATGACA
>FR885359.1 GCA_000436335.1 Clostridium sp. CAG:217 | reverse complement strand
AGGGGCGGCAATCTGCCGCCCGAAAGTTATAGAAACATAATTCTTCTGCCAACAGTACCATAATCCGGACGGTTGGTTGTCAACTGTGCTATTTCTGTTACATTTATTCCAAAATATCCAGGTTATAATCGCTAAGGAGTTCGTTAACTTCCATTAAGCCGGCTCCTTTATGTAGGCAATAGATGAATATGCTGTCCCGCGGGTTGCGGGCATACAGGTCACAAGCGCCGGCGATCTTCAACAGCTTGCGGGTTTCCAATACATTCAGTCCCATACCGATGGCAAGGGCAATCATCTTGTCTCGGGACGGGTGGGTCTTGTTGCCGTTGAAAATCTGGTAGGCATAGTTCTTATCCATATTGCTGCGCTTGATGACATCGCTTTTCCGCAGTCCTTTTTCGTTAAGCAGCAGTTCCAGGTATTCAGCTAAGGACGCGAATTCCAGTTCGTCGATTTCTTCCGTAAAATACGCATGTATGGACTTTTTCTGTTTTAGTATCTCCATTAACTCTTCGGTGGTTTTTTTCATCATCTTCTCCTTATTTTGGCAAAAATCGCCAAATACCCTTGCATTTATGATATAATAGTAACACTTTAAAAGCAAGGTAATTTTTATGTATTATGAAATTTTAAAAGAAATGAACCCGCACATGAAGCTGGCCATAGCCGACGGCAGCTTGTATGTGCTGAAGGAAATCGGACTGGAAGATACGGAAATGTATCAAAAGCTGATCCGCCTGGATTGCAAGAACATTGTGCGCTTTTACGATACAGTGGCACAGGACGGACGCTTTTATGCGGTAGAGGAATTCATCAACGGCGGCAGTACCCTGCGGGCGTATATGGAGCGCCGGGGTCCGCTAAGCGATTTGGAAACCAAGAATATAGCGCTCCAGATCTGTAATGGGCTGAAGCAGGTACACAAGCTGGGTATTGTTCACCGGGATATTAACCCAAACAATATTATGCTGGCGGCGGACGGCACGGTGAAGATTATCGACTTTGGCATTAGCCGCACCGTCAAGCGCAATCAGAGCTGCGATACGGAGATCCTGGGCACCCAGGGCTTTACCGCACCGGAGCAATTCGGCTTTCACCAAACCGGACCAAAAGCGGATATTTACTCCATGGGCGTGCTGATCAATGTGATGGCTACCGGCTGTCTGCCGGGTGTGAAGTTGGTGAACGGCTGGCTGTCTGAGATCGTTTTGAAATGCACCCAGATTGATGAAACCAATCGGTACAGAAATATGGACGATCTGATCCTGGACTTGGAGCGGCGCAGCAAGCTTCAGCGGCTTTTGCGCACCGTTCCCGGCTTTCGCAAGGGGATCTGGTGGCACCAGTTGATTGCCGTCTTGTATTATTTCGCCCTGCTGTTTTTCCTGATTGTTGCGATGTCGACTGCACATTCTCTGTTGGACGCTCTGTGCACCTTTGGCTTTTTCTTCTTCGGTTATGCCGTGCCGGTGCCGATCCTGACCAACTACCTGGACTGGACCCATCGGATCGCCCGGTTGCAAAATAAGACCAAATCCCAACGCATTTGGATCCAAATCAGCCTGTCTGCCCTGGCTCAGGTACTGTCTGTGCTTTGTATTATAGCATCGCCGGCCACCTGAATGTTGTGCTGGCAGCACACCAAATCCCCTTTTTGCTGTTGTATAATGAGACCATCAAAGTAAAGGGGGTTTGCGAAATGGCAAACGATGCAGAGGTGCAACTGGCTGTTGACCAGGCAATGAAAGATCAAAAGAAACAGAAACGAAAGAAGAAGCTGATTATCTTTGGGGTGATCCTGGCGGTGATCGTGGTGATCATCGTGGTCGCCAATCGGCCAAAGGACTACAACTTTGACCAACCGGCAGCACGAGTAACGGTAGACACGGTAATGACGGACTTCAAAAACGACGCCGCCAACGCCAGCGAAAAATACTCGGACAAGGTGATCGCCGTTACCGGTCAGGTGGGCACCATTCAGGACGAATATGTGACCCTGCGGGCTTATGATGACGACCTGTGGCTGTATAATGTGAATGTCTACATGGAGAACAATCAGGACCTGAAGAAGTTTAAGGTAGGCGACACGGTGACCATTGAGGGCGTGTGCGACGATACGGACCTGTTTGGTGATGTGGATGTGAAAAAGTGCGTGATCGCCGACCAGTTTGCCACCGTGCCGGACTATGACGGCGCCCAAAAGGTGAAAATCAACGATTTTGTAAAGCGCTACAAGGAAAACCAGGTGAAAGCCGACGAAAAGTACAAGGGCAAGACCGTGCAGTTCACCGCCAAGGTGACCCATGTGGCAGATGAGTACGCCGTGGTGGAGCCGTTCAATGCGGATGTGTGGGACTGGGATTGCGATGTGCAGATCTGCTTTGAGGATATGGACGACCTGAAGAAAGTGACCGAGGGCAAGACGGTCACTATCGTTGGTGAGTGCTACGGCCAGGCGGATATGTATACCGCCAAAATCTGCCGCGCCATTGTGAAGAAATAAGCGGTTCGTCGAATTCGCCATACAATCTAAGATACACCGTTCAAAGGCTCCCCTTAATGTAAGGGGTGACTCCCCGCAGTGCGGGGAGATG
>FR885358.1:15095-40680 GCA_000436335.1 Clostridium sp. CAG:217 | reverse complement strand
TGAGGTCACCGTATATACGGTGACCTTTTTATCGTTCTATCAAACCTCTATGACTTCTACAATTTTGCAGCCTTGCCGCACCGGCTTGGTGACGGCTATATCCTTGGCAAAAGGTGCCAAATCTTGTGCCGCTGCCAGGGCCTGTGCTTTGTCAGTGAAAATACCAAAAAGGGTTGGCCCGCTGCCACTCATACAAACACCTGCTGCACCGGCTGCACGAAGCACTTCTTTCATCTCAATACGACCGGGCACCTCCACAAACTGCTCAAACACATTTTCCAGCTTGCCGCAAATGGCAGGCAAATCCCGATTTTGCACCGCAGTGAGCATACCCAGCTGGTCCGCATTATGGGTCTTGCCATTGGTGTCAAACAAGCCGTAGGCCTTGCCGGTATTCACGCCAAAGTCCGGTTTTGCCAGTACAATATGACAAGACGGCATAGGCTTTAAGGGACTGAGCACCTCGCCAATCCCCTGTGCAAGGCAAGTACCGCCTACAATGCAGAAGGGCACATCCGCACCGATCTGCACGCCCATGGCGCACAGCTGGTCCGTAGATAAACCAGTGCCCATCAGCCGGTTCAGGGCTACCAGCACCGCCGCACCGTCTGCACTGCCGCCGGCCAGACCCGCTGCGTGGGGAATGTGCTTCTCCAAGTGAATATGCAGTCCCGGACGGCGTAGCCCGGTGGTCTTAAAGAACAAAGCGGCCGCTTTCCATGCAATATTTTTATCGTCCAGCGGAATATCATCCATACTGGCAGTCAGCCGCAGCTTGCGCCCCGGCTCACGCTCCACGGTCACCCGATCGGCCACGCCCACGCTCTGCATAATCATAAACAGATCATGGTAGCCATCGGTGCGGCGACGGATAATATCCAGCATTAAGTTGATCTTGGCATATGCCAGCACTTCTACGCGTTTAACGGTCATGCTCGTCCTCTAATTCTTTCACAAATTCACCGATACGGGTGACAGCCTCTTTAATGTTCTCAATAGAATAGCAGTAAGACACGCGGATAAAGCCCTCGCCGCAGTCGCCAAAGGCGTTGCCGGGCACCACAGCCACCCGCTTGGAATAAATGAGCCGCTCGCAAAATTCCTCGGAGCTAAGGCCGGTGGATTGAATGCAAGGAAACAAATAAAACGCTCCCTCCGGCTCAAAACAGGGCAGCCCGATCTCACGAAATGCGTGCACGGTAAAGCGGCGGCGCATATCATAATCCCGGCGCATTTTATCAATGTCCCCGTCCCCATGGCGCAGGGCCTCAATGGCAGCCGTTTGACTGGTGGTAGGGGCGGACATAATGGCAAACTGGTGCAGCTTGGTCATCTGCTGAATAATAGGTGCAGGCCCCAGTGCATAACCCAGGCGCCAGCCGGTCATGGAATAGGTCTTGGAAAAACCGTTGATAACCACCGTGCGCTCTGCCATGCCGGGCATGGCAGCAATGGAGGTGTGGTCCGCACCGCCGTAGGTCAGCTCGCTGTAAATCTCATCAGACAGCACATAGATATTGTGCTTTTGCAGCACTCGACAAATGGGCTCCAAGTCCTCCCGGCGCATCACCGCACCGGTGGGATTGTTGGGGTATGGGAACACCAGCAGCTTGGTCTTAGGCGTAATAGCAGCTTCCAGCGCGGCAGCCGTCAGACGGAAGTGGTCTTCTTCCTTCGTTACCAGCGGCACAGCCACGCCGCCGCTAACCTCTACCAGCGGTTTGTAGCACACAAAGGACGGTTCCACCACCAGCACCTCATCCCCGGGGCACACCAATGTGCGGATGGCCATATCAATGCCTTCGGAGCCGCCAACTGTAACCAGCACTTGATTTTCAGCCCTGTATTGCAAATGATACCGGCGGGCATAGAAGGCACAGATCTCCTGTCGCAGGGACAGCAGCCCGGCGTTGGCAGTGTAGCGGGTAGCGCCCCGGTCTAAGGAGTCGATCCCCTCTCGGCGGATATGCCAGGGGGTCAAAAAGTCCGGCTCGCCCACGCCAAGGGAAATCACGTTATCCATCTCCTCTGCAATGGAAAAGAACTTGCGGATACCGCTGGGTTTTACATTGCAAAGAGCGGGATTCATATCATTTTCATATTGGATCACAGAGAAATATTCCCCCGATCGTCCGTATTCTTCTGTGCAAAGAGCATGCCCTGCTCTTTATACTTCTTTAGGATAAAGTGGGTGGCGGTCGACACCACATCTTCCATGGGCGACAGGCGGCTGGCAACGAACATGGACACCTCCTGGAAGGACTTGTCCGTCACCAGGCAGCACAGGTCATACCCACCGCTCATCAGGAAAATGCTCTCCACTTCTTCCAGCGCCGCAATGCGCCGGGCAATATCATCAAAGCCGTGACCAAACTTGGGCTGCACTTTGATTTCGATCAGTGCAGTCACCGTTTCGTCCCCGGCTTTTTCTTTATCCAAAATGGCGCAATAGCCTTTGATCACGCCGTCCGCTTCATATTGGCGCACCTGCTGTGCCACCTGCGCTTCGTCCCGATCCAGCGCCGCCGCCAACTCTGCATTGGTCAGGCGAGGATTCTCTTTGATCAAACTTAACAGTTCATCCATCATATCGTTTTCTCTCCTTGTGTTTACGCAATGGGCACCAGCATAGGCTCCCGGCGGTTGAAGATGGTCACATAGTCAAACCCACACTTCTTGGCCAGCGCCATACCCTTGTCCACATTGCCGCACAGCTTTTCCGGCACATGGGCGTCCGACCCAACGGTAATATACTGACCGCCCATATCGTGAAAGCGCTGTATGTACGCTTCCCCGGGCAGGGTGTCGCCCAGAGGCATGGCAATGCCGCTGGTGTTGATTTCTAAGGCTTTATGGTTCTTGATAAGCGTTTCAAAGATCTCGCCGATCACATCGTCAAACCGGGTCATATCCACCGGGATCTTCTGCTCCCCAACCATATACCGCAGTGGGTAGGTCAGGTGCGCCAGCGAATCAAAGCCGTCCCATTTTGCCAACTCCAGTTCCTTTTGAAAATACCGGCTCAGCAGGTCATAAACATCTTTATCCTTATAATCCATAAAAAAGAAGTCTTCCATCTCCGGCAGATTATGGATGGAGCCAAGCACAAAATCATAATTAAACTTATCCAGAATATGATTTGCCAGCGGGATATTATAAATGGCCTGGCCCAGCTCAATCCCCTGGAGCACCAGCAGTTGACCCTCAAAGTACCGCTTGCACTCAAAGGTCTCTACATACTGATTGGTACACAGCGCGCGAAAGTCCTCAGTCTTTGAGTCAATCTCGCAGTGATCGGTAATGGCAATACAGGACGCACCCTTGGCCACCGCCGTCTCGCACAGCAGCATACAGGACTGTTTGCCGTCAAAGGAATGATCTGAGTGGGTGTGCAGGTCTACCAAATTTTCGTAATGCACAATTTCATCTCCAATCCGCTTGTTGCACAGTATTTTACCACAATCGGCGGAAGTTGAAAATATATTTTGCGCTTTTATTGAAAAAATTTTACATCTTTGTTATAATCATTAAAAAATAAAAGACAAAACGGAGGTCTTGATAATGAGAGCAGTCATCACAGTTGTAGGTAAAGATACCGTGGGCATTCTTGCCAAGGTGTCTGCCATCTGTGCCGAACACCAGGTGAATATTGTAGAAGTGACCCAGTCCATCTTGCAGGATATGTTCTGCATGATTATGATGGCGGACCTGACCCGTTGCAACACTTCCCTCTCCGCCCTATCCGGCGAATTGGAGGACTTTGGCAAAGAAAGCAATCTTTCTATCCATGTGATGCATGAGGATATTTTTAACTCCATGCACAAGATTTAACAGGAGGCACTCCATTGATCAATACTTACGATATTTTAGAAACCATTCGTATGATCCAGGACGAGTGCCTGGACATTCGTACCACCACCATGGGCATTTCCCTTTTAGACTGTGCCGATACGAATATTGACAAGGCTTGCGCCAAGGTATATGACAAAATTTGCACTAAGGCGGAGAAGCTGGTCCAGACCGGCGAGGACATTGAGCGGGAATACGGTATTCCTATTATCAACAAGCGAGTCAGCGTGACCCCCATTGCCATTATGGCAGGCATCAGCGGCGGTGACCCGGTAAAGTACGCCCTGGCGCTGGAAAAAGCAGCCCGCACCATCGGGGTGAACTTTATCGGCGGTTACAGTGCCCTGGTACAAAAGGGATTTGCCGCCGGCGACCGGGAGCTGATTGATTCCATCCCCCGCGCGTTGGCAGAGACGGAGCACATTTGCTCCTCCGTAAACATCGGTTCCACCAAAGCCGGTATCAATATGGACGCGGTAAAGCTGATGGGCCAAAAGGTCAAGGAAGCCGCAGAGCTGACCAAAGAGAACGACTGCATCGGCGCCGGCAAGCTGGTTGTGTTTTGCAACGCCCCGGAGGATAACCCCTTTATGGCCGGTGCATTTCACGGTGTGTCCGAGCCGGACTGCGTGATCAATGTGGGTGTGTCCGGCCCCGGTGTGGTGCGCGCGGCTGTTGCAAAGTTTCCGGACTACTCCATTAACGATATTGCAGAGCTGATTAAAAAGACCGCCTTTAAAGTCACTCGTATGGGTCAGCTGGTAGGCGTAGAGGCCTCTCGGCGACTGGGCGTGCCCTTTGGCATTGTGGACCTGTCCCTGGCTCCCACCCCAGCGGTAGGCGACTCCGTGGCCCATATTTTGGAAGAGATTGGCCTGGAAAAGTGCGGCGGCGCAGGCACCACAGCTTGCCTGGCTATGCTCAACGATGCTGTCAAGAAAGGCGGCGTGATGGCCTCCTCCAGCGTAGGCGGCCTGTCCGGAGCCTTTATCCCGGTATCTGAGGACGCAGGTATGATCGACGCAGCCCGCTGTGGCGCGCTGACCATTGAGAAGCTGGAAGCCATGACCGCTGTTTGCTCCGTGGGTCTGGATATGATTGTCATTCCCGGCGACACCACGCCGGAGGTGATCAGCGGCATTATCGCCGACGAGGCCGCCATCGGTATGGTCAACTGCAAGACCACCGCCGTGCGCGTGATCCCCGCCATCGGCAAGCAGGTAGGCGACGAGCTGGAGTTCGGCGGCCTGCTGGGCGCCGGCCCTGTAATGAAAGTGAACACCGGCTCCCCCGCCAAGTTCATCAACCGCGGCGGCAAGATCCCTGCACCGCTCCATAGCCTGAAAAACTAATGGATATACACCAAAAGGCACAGCATTACGCTGTGCCTTTTTTCTTTATGGCTTTTTGCTTTATCCGTCCATGACACGACGCATTTTTTGCAGGACGGCTTTTTCTTTACGGGAGACTTGTACTTGGGACAGGCCCAGAATTTCCGCCGTTTTGCACTGGGTCAGGCCCTTATAATAGCGCAGCTCCACTAGCATTTGCTCGCTTTTTTCCAGACCGTCCATGGCTTGCAAAACGGTCAGCCGATCGAACAGTTGTTCGCTGTCATCCACCGGAATATCCAGTGTGGCATCGCCGTCCTCACCGGCACTATTGATGGACACCGTAGGCTGCATAACACCCACGATCTCCGCCGCCTCTGCCGGGTCGCAAGACAGCAGCTCCGCCAGTTCGCCAATGGTCGGCTCCCGCCCCTCCCGGCGCAGAAAGTCCTCCCGCAGTCGCGTGGCGTGGAGCGCCTTTTCCTTAAGCACCCGGCTGACCTTCACAGCGCCGCCGTCCCGAAACAGGCGCTTGATCTCGCCGATGATCACCGGCACTGCATAGGTTGAGAACGCATACCCCAGGGTCGGGTCAAACCGATCCACCGCCTTGATCAGCCCCACACAGCCGGACTGGAACAGATCGTCGTACTCAATGCCCCGCCCGCGAAAGCGATTGGCAACGGTATGCACCAGCCCCAGGTTCTCTCGGATTTGCCGCTCCCGCTCCGCAGTTACCATTTTTGCTTGCCGGTAATGCGTTTTTCCAGCACCACGGTGGTGCCCTTGCCCGGCTTAGAAGTGACTCGCAGCTTGTCGCAAAAGCTCTCCATCACCGTAAAGCCCAGCCCGGCGCGCTCTCCCTCCCCGGTGGTATAAAGCGGGGTCATGGCTTGCGGCACATCGGCGATACCACAGCCCTTGTCCCGCACGGTTACCCGCACCGCCGGCGGATCCAGCAGCACCGTATGTATATAGATCTTGCCGCAGCAATCCTTATAGCCGTGGACAATGCAGTTGGTCACCGCCTCTGACACGGCGGTTTTCAAGTCCGCCAGCTCCTCCAAGGTGGGATCCAGCGGTGCTGCAAAGGCAGACACCGCCACCCGTGCAAAGCCCTCATTGACACTACGAGCGTCCAAAGTCAAGCGAAATTCATTGGTCTTTTTCATCTTCGTTCTCCTTTATCAGTGCAATGCTCCCCAGCCCCGCCAGCTCCATAATCTTTTTGGTGCGGGCGGTCACATTTTTGATCTCCACCGTGCCTTGATAGCTGTGCACCAGCCGATAGCGACCCATCACCAGCCCAATGCCGCTGGAATCCATAAATGTGACATTCTTAAAATCCAGGATCAGGTGGCTGGGCAGCTTGTCCTGTATAGCGCTGTCAATCTGGCTGCGCACCGCAACGGCGGTATGGTGGTCGATCTCACCAAACAGATAGGCAATGAGCAAATTGCCACTGCTCTCTAAAGTTACATTCATACCATCACTCCAAAAAAATACCGGTCTGTTTACACTGTAACAGACCGGTTTTGCAGAATTTGCCGTATTGTGTTTTAGATCAAATCTTTTCTGATCTCCCGTGCTAAATAAAAAGAACCGCAGACCAAAACAAAGTCGCCGTCCGCCTTGGCTGCCGCCAGCGCCCGGTGTGGATTCGGCTCTGCGGTCACATCGGGGCAATACTTTCGCGCCGCCGCCGCCAAATCTTCCGCAGACAATGCACGCCCCATACCGGGCACGGTGGTGGCAATCACTCGACGACACCGGGGCAGCACCTGACAGAGATAACCGTCAATGTCCTTATCCTCCATCATCGCCAGTACGGCAGCAATGGGACGATCCGTAGGCAAATGGAGCAGCAGTGCCGCTGCACCGTCCGGATTGTGCGCCCCGTCCAGTAACAAATTTTCGCCAAAGTGCTCCCGCCGGGCGGGCAACATAGGCAGCCCCGGCGCGGTATCCACGCCCAGCAGGCACAGCACTTCCCCGGCCACCGCCAAGTCATCCGCAATCGGGTCGCCCTGCTGGGCAGCTTCCGTCACCGGGCAATGCAGCGCACGACACTGCTCTAAAAATACATCTTTGGCGGCAATATGGGGGTACAGCACCACCGGGCAACCGGGCTTGATAATGCCGCTCTTTTCCCGGGCAATGGCCTCTACCGTATCACCCAAAAACGCCGTATGGTCCAGCGCTACCTTGGCAAAGGCACACACTGCCGGGTGAGCCAGCACATTGGTGCAATCCCCGGCACCGCCCATACCGCACTCTACCACAGCGTAATCTACCCCGCTGCGGTAGAAATACAGATACATCACTGCCGTAATCAGTTCAAACTCCGTCAGCGGTTCCTTCGCAAAGACCTCTACACAGTCCGCAAAGTCCTGCTTGGGAATCATCCGGCCGTCCACGGTGATCTGCTCGCGAAAGTCCGTGACCCAGGGGGAGCTGAACACGCCCACCCGGTACCCGGCACGGCGCAGACCGTCGGCCACGGCAGCGCAAACGGTGCCCTTGCCGTTGGTGCCCGCCACATGGATCACCTGCAATTTGTTTTGCACACTGCCGGTCTTTTCCATAGCCGCCAACATGCGGGAAAGCCCCGGCTGCACGCCGAGGCTTTGCTTTTGTTTGATCAATTGAATTGCTGCTTCGTAGGTCATTTTACTTGCCCAAATTTTCCAGGGAGGAGCGCAAGTTAGCGATCTTTTCCGTCAACTTGGCAGCCTCGTCCCGGTTCTGCTGAACCACTTTCTCCGGTGCTTTGTTCACAAAGCCCGGGTTGTCCAGCTTCTTGTTGATAAAGGCCAGCTTTTCCTCGGCAGCAGCCAGTTCCTTTTGCAGGCGCTTGGCCTCTGCCTCAAAGTCCACCAGGTCACCCAGGGGAATATAAATCTTGGCGTCGTTGGTAACAATGGTCACCGTGTTGCCCAGATCACCAAAGGCGTCTGCGATCTCCACATCGGAAGCATAGGCCAACCGCTTGATAAACTCACTGCCTACGGCAAACACATCGGCAAAGACGGTCTCCACATAGACCTTGGACTTTTTGCTGGGGGGAATATTCATCTCCGCCCGGCGGTTACGGATGGCCCGAATGGCGTCCATAATCTTTTCCATCTGGGCTTCCTCATCCGCAAAGGACAGCGTCGGGTCATATTCCGGCCACTTGGAGATCATAATGGACTCCGTATCGTGCGGAATAGCCTGATAAATTTCTTCTGTAATAAAGGGCATAAAGGGGTGCAGCAGCTTCAGAATATCCGTCAACACATACACCAGCACCGCCTTGGCGGTATCGGCGCCCTCGCCGGACTGCAAACGGATCTTGGCGATCTCAATATACCAGTCGCAGAACACATCCCAAATAAAATCATACAGCTTGGCAACGGCGATACCCAGTTCAAACCGCTCCAGGTTGTCCGTCACTTCCTTAGCCAGGGTATTGACTTTGGAGAGGATCCACTTGTCCTCAATCGCCAGATCCTTCGGTAGGCCCGGATAGCTGTAATCATTGCCCAGATACATCAGCACAAAGCGGGCGGCGTTCCACAGCTTGTTTGCAAAGTTGCGGGAGGCCTTTACCTTCTCGTCGGAGAAGCGCATATCGTTGCCCGGCGCATTGCCGGTAGCCAGCGTAAAGCGCAAGGCATCGGCGCCGTACTGGTCGATCACCAGCAGCGGATCAATACCGTTGCCCAGGGACTTACTCATCTTGCGACCCTGTGCGTCACGCACCAGGCCGTGGATCAGCACCGTGTGGAAGGGCACCTGGCCCATGTGCTCCACGCCGGAGAAGATCATTCTGGCCACCCAGAAGAAGATAATGTCGTAGCCGGTGACCAGCGTATCCGTGGGATAGAAATACTCCAGTTCCTTGGTATCGTCCGGATAACCAAGGGTAGAAAACGGCCACAAGGCGGAGGAGAACCAGGTATCCAGGGTGTCCGGATCCTGGTGCACATGGTTGCCACCGCACTTAGAGCAAGCATGCACTTCCTGGGCAGACACCATCACCTCACCGCAATCGTCGCAGTAATAGGCGGGAATACGATGACCCCACCACAGCTGGCGAGAGATACACCAGTCCTTAATATTCTCCATCCAGTGGAAGTAGGTCTTGTCAAACCGCTCGGGAACAAACTTCACTTCCCCGTTTCTGACCACCTCCACAGCCGGTTTGGCCAGCGGCTCCATCTTCACGAACCACTGCTTGCTAACCCGCGGCTCCACGGTGGTGCCACAGCGGTAGCATGTGCCTACATTGTGGCTGTAATCCTCAATCTCCACCAAAGCGCCCTCGGCTTGCAGGTCCTCGACAATGGCCTTACGAGCCTCGTAGCGATCCATACCGGCGTACTTGGGATAGTCATCCACGATCTTGGCGTCCGGGGTCAGAACATTGATGACCTCTAAATTGTGGCGCAGCCCCACCTCAAAGTCGTTGGGGTCATGGGCCGGGGTGATCTTCACAACACCTGTACCGAACTCAATATCCACATAATCATCGGCAATCACGGGAATCTCTCTATGCACGATGGGCAGGATCAGGGTCTTGCCGACCATATCTTTATAACGCTCGTCATTGGGGTTCACCGCCACGGCTGTATCGCCCAGCAGGGTCTCCGGTCGAGTGGTGGCCAGCTCCAGGTAGTCGCTGCCGTCCTTAAAGGGATAGCGCAGGTGCCAGAAGTGACCGGCCTGATCCTCGTACTCCACCTCTGCGTCAGAGATCGAGGTCAGGCAGTGGGGGCACCAGTTAATGATGCGCTCACCCCGGTAAATCAGGCCCTTATCGTACAGCTTGCAAAAGACCTCGCGCACGGCCTTGCTGCATCCTTCGTCCAGAGTAAAACGCTCCCGATCCCAGTCGCAGGAGGAGCCAAGCTTTTTTAGCTGCTCCACAATGCGGCCGCCGTACTGGGCTTTCCACTCCCAGGCACGCTCCAAGAACTTCTCCCGGCCGATCTCCTCTTTGGTGATGCCCTCTTTGCGCATGGCCTCTACGATCTTGGCCTCCGTTGCAATGGACGCGTGGTCCGTGCCAGGCAGCCACAGGGTCTCGTAACCCTCCATACGGCGCCAGCGGATGAGAATATCCTGCAAAGTCTCGTCCAACGCGTGACCCATGTGCAGCTGGCCGGTAATGTTCGGCGGTGGAATCACGATGGTGTAGGGTTTCTTGTCCGGGTTCACCTCAGCGTGAAAATACTTGTGATCGCACCAGAATTTATAGGTGCGGTCCTCCACATTTTGGGGGCTGTACTGTTTGTCCAACTCTTTTGCCATATTTTTTTGCTCCTTACAAAAATAAAAAAGCCCCGTCTCATAATGAGACGGAACTGAACTTCCGCGGTACCACTCAAATTGCGCGCCAAAGCGCGCCGCTCTTGCCTTAACGCGGCACACGGGTGCGACTACTGCCTTTCACCGCACCGGCTCCCGGACTACCTTCCCGCACTGGGCGCGCCTGTTTGCACCGACCACAAGCTCTCTATGCCGCCGTCATGGGGTACTCCTTCCGTTCCTAGCCGTTTCTATCGGTATTATAGTACCAAAACCGCCGCCCCTTGTCAAGCGGCAGCCGGGATTTTGCACCCACAAAAGTATGCAAATCGGTTAAAGGAATCACATAACACGGATAAAACAACAACAGCCGCAAACAAAAAACAACTCCGGATGCCTTGCAACACCCGGAGCGTATGTCCACTTATTATTTAGTTTTTATTTTCGGCACATAACGTACACACTGTTTAGCCCATTGGACCGTACCTCGTTTTTTAGATTTTGACAAATATTAAAGTTGAAAAAACGAAATTTACTTCTCCATTGGAATTCACCTGGTCGTAAAATACATCATCTATGAAAGCACCGCCTGGCGGTACTCCCAGGTCACTTGCAGGTAGATGACCGATATATACCTTTACTATTCAGTTGAATCAGCGCCTGCCGTTCCAATCAATCCTGCATGATAACTCTTACTTTGCTCACTTGAGCTTGTGTGCGCCGTGCAATTCCGATTTGCACTCTGTCCATACACAAATCCGTTATACTCTATTGACGAGCGGTACAGGCGGTCTGCTGAAAGGGTTCACTCTCCATTGGACCGACCTCCTTATTAGATTGAACACGCCTTAACTACTTCCTAAGGCTTATCTCCTGTGTTCAACTACATAGTAGCACCAAAGTTGGCAGTTGTCAATAGGTTTTTGCATATTTTTTTGATTTTTTTGTGCATTACTGATAATGATTTTCCACATTACGCAAAATATGGGGTTTGTTCCCTGCCAACCACAAAATAGCCATTGACGGCAATGGGCAAATAGAGTATAATGCAAAAAGAAAGGCGTGAGAACTATGAGCGATAATAATGAACTGTACGAACCGGACCTGATCTCCGTGACCGACGACGACGGCAACGAGATTGTATTTGAACTGCTGGAGCGGTACGAGACGGACGACGATGTGTATGTGGCCATCACCGAGTACCACGATGAGGCGGAAGAAATCGTAGAGGCAGACAACGAGGTCATTATTCTGAAAGTGCTGGAGGAAAACGGCGAGGAATATCTGGCCGAGATCGAGGATGAGATGGAATTTGAGCAGGTCTCCGATATTCTGATGGCTATGGTAGAAAAGAAATATGATGTAGAATATTTTGAGCCGGAGCAGTAAGAATAAAGAACAGAACATCTGTTCTGCCCTTCTCGACAACCGTGTGATTTAATAACCCGAACAATTTTTTACAAGGGTTTCCTGCTCGGTCGGCAGGTATGCAGGCCTCCCCTGCGGGGACGATGGAAGCACAAAACCGAACGGCGGTCACCCACCTGCTTGAGATGCAGGTTATTCTCGTCACACGGCGGCTGGGCGGAATAAAGAGCGGAGCTTTGCGGCTTCGCTTTTTTTATACTTGATTTTTTTGGCACAAAATGCTAAAATAAGAGCCGTTATGCGGGTATGGTGGAATTGGCAGACACGCAGGATTTAGGTTCCTGTGGGCAACCGTGCAGGTTCGACCCCTGTTACCCGCACCAAAAAGCACGACAGTTTCAGCTGTCGTGCTTTTTGCATTTCTATTTCTTTTTCCCGGATCGGTTGCCATAGGGTTTACGCTTGGCGGACTTTCCGTTAAAGCGATTGTTTCCGCCAACCGGCTTTCCGTAGCCGCGCACACTCCCCTTTGCTTTACCACCGGAACGGTCATCCGGTCGTCCGCCGGGCGGTGCTGCCGGGAGCAGACACTTAGGGCCATTGCCGATCAGATCTGTACGATGGGCTCGACGCAGAGCCTGCGCGCACAACGCGTAGTTCTTAGGATTATAATACTGAAGCAGCGCCCGCTGAAGTGCCTTGTCATGGGAGCTCTTGGCCACATAGACCGGTTCCATGGTGTACGGATCCAGCTCCGTATAGAACATACAGGTGGAGATGGTGCCCGGGGTGGGATAAAAGTCCTGCACCTGCTCCGGGCGAATATGATTTTTCTTTAAGAAACACGCCAGTTCAATGGCATCGTCCAACCGGGAGCCGGGGTGCGAGCTCATCAGATACGGCACCAGGTACTGCTCCTTTTGGATTTGGCCGGTGTAAGTAAAATACCGGCGGGAAAACTCAATATACGCTTCAATATGGGGCTTGCCCATTTTGTCCAGCACCGCAGCGGAGCAGTGCTCCGGTGCCACTTTCAGCTGGCCGCTCACATGGTGCTGCACCAACTCCCGAAAGAAGCTGTCATCCGGGTCGCAAAGCAGATAATCATAGCGAATACCGCTGCGGATAAACACTTTCTTGACTCCATCCACCTGCCGCAGCGCCCGAAGAATGTCCAAATATTCTCGGTGATCCGCCTGCAAATTAGGGCATGGTTTCGGCGCCAAGCATTTTTTGCCCTTGCACAGGCCGTGCTGCTCCTGCAAGGCGCAGCTGGGGTGGCGGAAGTTGGCGGTGGGGCCGCCCACATCATGAATATAGCCCTTGAAGTCCGGCATTTGGGTAATCTTTTGCGCTTCAATCAGCAAGCTTTTTTTGCTGCGAGAGGTCACATAACGCCCTTGGTGGAATGCAATGGAACAGAAATTGCAAGCGCCGAAACATCCCCGATTGTGGGTAATGGAAAAGCGCACTTCTTCAATACCCGGCACACCGCCCAACTTCTCATAACTGGGATGGTACGCCCGCATATACGGCAGACTGTATACCCGGTCCAGCTCCGAGGTGGTCAGCGGCTCCATAGGCGGATTTTGCACCACCATCACCTTGCCATGGCGCTGCTTGAGCAGTTTGCCCCGCACATGATCCTGCTCATCCTGCTCCAGTCGGCAAGAGCGGGCATATTCCTTTTTAGAGGCACACACATTCTCAAAGGAGGGACACTCTACCCCGCCAAAGGGTGTGTCTTTGGTGGGCACCGCATACATGGTGCCCCGAATGTCATGCATACTGCCCACCGGCTCACCCGCTCGCAGGCGGCGGGCAATCTCCGTTATCTGCTTCTCTCCCATACCGTAGATCAGCAGATCAGCGCCGGAGTCCACCAGCGCAGAGGGTCGAATGGCGTCGTCCCAGTAATCGTAATGGGCAAAGCGGCGCAGGGACGCCTCCAGCCCGCCTAAAATCACCGGACAGTCCGAGTAGGCCTCTTTTGCCAGGCGGGTATACACATTCACCGCCCGATCCGGGCGCTTGCCGTGCTTGCCACCGGCAGTATATGCGTCGTCGTGGCGCAGCTTCTTAGCGGCGGTATAGTGGGCCACCATAGAGTCAATATTCCCGGCAGTGATCAAAAAAGCATACTTGGGCCGCCCGAATTTCTGAAAGTCCCGCACGCTGTGCCAGTCCGGCTGGCTGAGCACCACCACCTTGAACCCCTGGCTCTCCAGCAAGCGGGTAATGATGGCAGCGCCAAAGGACGGGTGATCCACATAGGCGTCACCCGTCACATACACAAAATCCGGTTGTTTCCACCCTCGCTCGCGCATTTCTGCCGGAGTAATGGGTAAAAAATCATTCTGCATCGGTTTGGTCCTCGTCTGGCTCCGCTTCCTCAAAGCGCATTTGCTCAGCGGTCTCTGCATTCATTTTCGGCGCCGGGCCTTGGTTCTGCATTTCCAGCCACTGCTGTTTGTTGATCCGCACTTCACGCTTTTTAGCGCCGTCCTGGGGACCGATGATCCCCTTCTCTTCCAGCTGGTCCATAATTTTTGCCCCGCGGGCATACCCTACGGACAACTTGCGCTGCAAAAAAGAGGTGGACGCGGTACCGGTCTCCAGCACGATCTCTACCGCTTCCTCAAAGCGGGGATCCAGCTGTTCCGAACTCTCGTCGCCCTCAAAGGGACTTTTTTTATCCTGCACGGCCTTGGCCTCAATCTCTTTTTGAATTTCGTCGCTGTACTGACTCTCGCCCTGGCTCTTTACAAAATCGCACAGAGACTCCACTTCTTCATCGCTGATATAGCAGCCCTGCACACGAATGGGCTTGGAGGAGCCGATGGGCGCATACAGCATATCGCCGTAGCCCAGCAGCTTCTCGGCGCCGGAGGCGTCCAAAATGGTACGGGAGTCAATCTGCGAGCTGACGGTCAGCGCAATTCGAGACGAAATGTTGGCCTTGATCAGACCGGTAATTACATCTACGGAGGGGCGCTGGGTGGCGATCACCAGGTGCATACCCGCTGCACGTGCCATCTGTGCCAAACGGCAGATAGAGTCCTCGATCTCCTTAGGCGCCGCCATCATCAGGTCGGATAACTCATCAATGCAAATGACGATCTTAGGCATGGGCTGCATATCCTCATGCTTCTTCACATATTTGTTATAGCCCTCAATATCCCGTACGCCGGTGTCACTAAAGGTCTGGTAACGCTTGAGCATCTCAGACACAGCCCAACCCAGCGCACCTGCCGCCTTGCGGGGATCGGTCACCACCGGCACCAACAAATGGGGAATGCCGGAATACTTGCTAAACTCCACTTTTTTAGGGTCAATCAGTACCAACTTCACCTCATCCGGCTTGGCACGATACAAAATAGACACAATAATGCTGTTCATACACACGGACTTACCGGAACCGGTGGTACCGGCGATCAGCAGATGGGGCATCTTTGCCACATCGCAGTACACCGCATCGCCGGAAATATCCCGTCCAAGGCCCACAGACAGCATCGACCGCTGCTTGCCAAACTCCGGCGTGTCGATCAGCTCACGCATAGATACGCCGCTTTTTACGGAATTGGGCACCTCGATACCCACTGCCGCTTTGCCGGGAATGGGGGCCTCAATACGCACATGGGTGGCCGCCAAATTCAGAGCAATATCGTCGGACAAATTGGTGATTTTAGAAATACGCACACCGGCAGCCGGTTTCAGCTCATACCGGGTCACCGTGGGACCGCGGCTAATGTCCGTAATCGTAGCGTCCACATTAAAGGAATGGAGGGTGTCAATCAGCCGCTCCGCATTGGATTTCAGCTCCCCGCTCACATCTTTTACAGACTTATGCTGGGCAGGGGTCAGCAGGGATACCGGCGGCAGCTTATAATCTGCCACACCCGCTTCCATTTGGGCATCCGTGACGGTAAAGACTTCCGACGGATCCGTTTTCTTCGGATCGGCCTCCTCGGTGGCCTTGTCCACAATCTCATCCAAGGACTTGGCCTTTTCCGGGGCAGACTGTTTTTTCTCTGCTATTTTTTTGCTGTGCTTCTGGTTCAGTTCTTTTACAATACTGTCTGTATCCACAGCGTCCGTATTCTTCTTTTTGCCTTTTTGTGCAGGCGGCTCCTCCTCCGTCTCCTGTTCGCCGGGGGCGTGCGCGTCCAGGGGCACATCAATATTGGCCTGGCGGCGCTCCCGGTACACTTCAATGGCATCCCCTGCCTTTTCATAGGCTTTCTTTGCGGGTTGTGCCGCGCCGTTTAAGAACTGCATCACCGTCAGCCGTGCCAGCAGCATAAAGTCCACCACCAGCAGCACCAAATCCACGATAACGGCCGGTGCCTTGCCAAAGGTCAGCAGTGCCCAACCGATAAGCGCACCGAAAAAGCCGCCGTTAAATTCATAAGGCGCCTGGATGTAGCCCAACTTCACGCTATCTGCAAATTTCAACCCGGTAGGGTTCTCAATAATATGGATCAGTGCTGCAATCAGCAGCACGATAATCACGCTCTCCACACCCTTGGCGATCAGCTCTCGAGGAGACACCGGGGACTTTTGTGCCGCTGTCCCCTCTTCCATCGCGCGTTTTTTGGCCTTGTTCTCCTTGTAGGAATAAAGGAGAATGATCGCCACCGCCAGTATGGGAAACAACACGGCCGCCAACATGCCAAACAGCCCTAAGTACACATTATGTACCACTTTCCATGCGCCGTCGCCGCCGATCACCGCAACGAAGAAAAAAATCACCGACAAGGCAAAAATTGCCACGCCGACAATACGGCTGATGTTCTCCTGACGCTTGGCNNNNTGTTCTCCTGACGCTTGGCGGCAGCCGCTTGGGCTTCCAGCTCCATTTGCTCCCAACGAGCCTGTTCCGCCTTGGTGCGCTTTTTTGGCGCCGGAGCAGTCCCGCGGGCCGCAGCTTTCTTTTCTTCCCGGCGATGACCCCGGGCATTCTTCTTTTGTACATTCGCCATCTTATCTGTCCTTAAAAGCTAAAATTATCGTAAAATCAGTTCAAAAATGCCCACCACGACACACACACCGGCCAGGGCAAAATCGTAATAGGCAAACGCCTTAAGCTTGCCCCCGTGCAGGATCCACAGCATCAGCTTCACCATAAAATAGGTCACCGCCGCGCTGAGCACCACCGCCAAAATACCGGCAATGATATTTACATAAGTCACGCAGGTGCAAATTTCCACCACGCCCAGCACCAACAGGGTCAGCACGCTGGACACCGCCGCAAAGCGGTAAGAGATTTTGCGCGCCACGCCCATCATAACACCCAGGCAGAATAGCACGCCCATATAGGACAGCCCGGCAATGGGCAGAGAAAAGGCGGCGGCAAACCCCAAGATTAAAGCGGCGTACCAGTCCACATTCTTTTGGGGACCGTGCTTTTTCATTTGCAGCAGCGCCAGCAGAATAAGCCCGCCTGTGAGGGCAAAAAACGCACCCTCGTCCAGCAGTGTGCCGTTATAACCCATGCTGCGAAACAGGCCGTACACATTGCCGTACTTGCCTGCCGGCACCAACAGCAAAACCATCGGCAAAAAGCCCAGCACCGTGCCGAACATAAACCGGCGTACACCGCCGGGGTTTACAAAGGGATTTTGCTTTGCAAACGCATCTTTGAAAAAGGCGATAAACTCGCCAAACAGCCGCACAAACAGCTTAATGAACACCAAGAAGATACCCAGTGCAATACCAATATGTACCAGCCCGGTCAGCTCGCTGCCATTGCCGCTGAACCGACCGGAAAAATCGTGAAAAATCGCCGAATGCCCACTTTCAGACACCGGGAGTACCCAGGTGACTGCCTGTGCGACGGCTTGAAATATCGCAGTTAAAAACCACATGATCCTGCCCTCCGAACAAAGAAGCGCCCTCCAGACTGTACCCGTTGTTCAGGTAGTCAAAAGGGTTACTGGAGCGGGGCGCCCGGCTGCCCTGCGCCGCCTGGTAGAACACATCCGCCTGGCTAATGACCGTCCACAGCATGGTGCTCCTCCTCAATGGTGCGGTTGAGAAACGCAAGTGCGTCACTAAGACCGCCCATTTGGTCAATGAGCCCGCAGTCCACAGCACCGGCACCGTCCAGCACCGTGCCTACATCCATCACCAGTTCCCCGGTCTTCATCATCAGGGCACGGAAATCGTCTGCGCTGATCTTGGCATTATGCGCAATAAAGCGCACGATCCGATCCTGCATTTTCTCAAAATAAGACAGGGTCTGGGGCACGCCCAGTACCAGGCCGTTCATACGCACCGGGTGCACCGTCATGGTGGCGCTGGGCACAATAAAACTGCGCCGACAGGACACCGCCAGGGGCACGCCGATGGAGTGGCCGCCACCCAGCACCAGAGAGGCGGTGGGCGTTTGCATGGTGGACAGCAGCTCTGCAATGGCCAGCCCTGCCTCCACATCGCCGCCCACGGTGTTGAGAATAATCAGCAGGCCCTCTACATCGTCGCTTTCCTCAATGGCCACCAGCTGCGGGATTACATGCTCGTACTTGGTGGTCTTATTTTGACTGGGCAAAATATAGTGGCCCTCGATCTGGCCGATCACCGTTAAGCAGTGAATAAAATGGCCGTCCTTCTGTACCGTGATGGAGCCGGTCTGCAAATTGGGTTGCAGATCTTCCGTCTGCGCTTCTTCGTTCTCTATTTCCTTTTCTGTATCCTCGTTTGTGTGCGGCATACCATTCCTCCCGGAATTAGTATGCCCGTTTCTCCACATTCAACGATAATTTTAGCATAAGGCGGGCAGAAATTCAACAATATAATGAAATCTAATTATTAAATCTTTATTCTAATTGACATTGCCGCCGATTTATTATAAAATGGGGTTTGACAATTCTTTGAACAACTCAGGAGGTTTTTTGAACAATGGGTCTTACACTTGCACAAAAATTGATCAAATCCCACCTGGTCGAGGGTGAGATGATCCCCGGACAGGAAATTGGGCTGAAAATTGACCAAACCCTTACGCAGGACGCAACTGGTACCATGGCGTACCTGGAATTCGAGGCTATGGGGGTCGATCGGGTTAAAACCGAGCGCTCCGTGGCGTACATCGACCACAACACCCTGCAAACCGGCTTTGAGAACGCCGACGACCACAGATACATTCAGACCGTGACGAAGAAGCATGGCATTTACTTCTCCCGCCCGGGCAACGGCATTTGCCACCAGGTGCACCTGGAGCGCTTTGGCATTCCGGGCAAGACCTTGATCGGCTCTGACAGCCACACCCCCACCGGCGGCGGTATCGGTATGCTGGCTATGGGCGCAGGTGGTATGGATGTGGCCGTAGCCATGGGCGGCGGCACCTACTATATCCCCATGCCCACCATGACCCGCATCAATCTGACCGGCTACTTAAAGCCCTGGGTCTCTGCCAAGGATGTGATCCTGGAAGTGCTGCGCCGTATGACTGTTAAAGGCGGCGTTGGCAAGATCATTGAGTACGGCGGCGAGGGCGTAAAGACCCTGTCCGTACCGGAGCGCGCCACCATCACCAACATGGGTGCGGAGCTGGGCGCTACCACCTCCATCTTTCCCTCTGACGAGATCACCCTGGCGTTTCTGAAAGCCCAGGACCGCGCAGACGACTGGACGGAGATTCTGCCGGATCCGGACGCGCAGTATGACGAAGTGATCGATATTGACCTGTGCGCACTGGAGCCCATGGCTGCCTGCCCGCACATGCCCGATAAAGTCAAGACCACCGAGGAGATCGGCAAGATCAAGGTGGATCAGGTAGCCATCGGCTCCTGCACCAACTCCTCTTTTGTGGATATGATGAAAGTTGCCAAGATCTTGAAAGGCAAAACCGTGTGCCCCACCGTTTCCCTTTGCATTGCCCCCGGCTCCAAGCAGGTTCTGAATATGCTGGCTATGAACGGCGCACTGGGCGATATGATCGGCGCCGGCGCCCGCATTCTGGAGTCTGCCTGCGGTCCGTGCATTGGTATGGGTCAATCCCCCAACAGCGGTGGCATCTCCCTGCGTACCTTTAACCGGAACTTTGAGGGCCGCAGCGGCACAAAAGACGCCGGTATCTACCTGGTATCTCCGGAAGTGGCGGCAGCCTCCGCCCTCACCGGTTATCTGACCGATCCCCGAGATCTGGGCGAGGCTCCCACGGTGGAAATGCCGGAGCACTTTACCATTAACGATAATATGATTGAGCCCCCGGCCAGTCCGGAGGAAGCCGCCAGCATAGAGGTACTGCGTGGGCCCAACATCAAGCCCTTCCCCAAAACCGAACCGCTGCCGGAGAGCATTACCGCTAAGGCTGTGCTGAAAGTGGGCGACAATATCACCACTGACCACATTATGCCCGCAGGCGCCAAGATCCTGCCCTACCGTTCCAACATTCCGCACCTGAGTCAGTTCTGCTTCGGCGTGTGCGATGAGAGCTTCCCGGAGCGCATTAAAGCCGAGGGCAAAGGCATCATCATCGGCGGCGCCAACTACGGCCAGGGCTCCTCTCGTGAGCACGCGGCACTGGTGCCCCTTTATCTGGGTGTAAAAGCGGTCATCACCAAGTCCTTCGCCCGTATCCATGTGGCCAACCTGGTAAACGCCGGTATTCTGCCTTTCACCTTTGCCAATGAGGCAGATTATGATCGCATTGACCAGATGGATCAGCTGGAACTGGCAGGCATTCGCACCGCTATGGAGAACAACACCCCGGTGGTACTGAAGAACCTGACCAAGAATGAGGAATACCCCCTGGACGCCAGCCACCTGTCTGCCCGTCAGCGCGCCATGCTGCTGTGCGGCGGTCTGCTGGACTACACCAGAGAGAGCAATAAATAAGCAATTTTACAGATTGGAGAACCGTTATGACTGATGAGAAACAAGCCATTGACGCGGCAGTAGAACAGTTCCGCTCCCTGATGGAGAGCCAGCTGGCCCGCGCCAAGAGAATTCGTGAGGATAAGGAATTTACCGACTTTGACGCGCTGGACACCATTGTGATCGGTATTTGCGGCGGCGACGGTATCGGCCCCGTCATTACCAAGGAGAGCGAGCGCGTGCTGTCTTTCCTGCTGAAGGACGAAGTGGCCAGCGGCAAGATCCGGTTTAAGGAGATCGACGGCCTGACCATTGAGAACCGTGCAGCCTGCAACAAGGCCATTCCGGACGATGTGCTGGCCCAGCTGAAAGCCTGCAATGTAATTTTGAAAGGCCCCACCACCACGCCCCGCGCCGGGGATCCGTGGCCCAATGTGGAGTCTGCCAATGTGGCAATGCGTAAAGAGCTGGACCTGTTTGCCAATATGCGCCCGGTTAAGGTGCCGGAGCAGGGCATTGACTGGACCTTCTTCCGTGAGAACACCGAGGGCGGCTATGCCATCGGCTCTTACGGCGTGAACATCACTGACGACCTGGCCGTGGACTTCACTGTGGCCACGCGGGAAGGCTGCGAGCGTATTGCCCGCTTGGCCTACGACTACGCCCAAAAGAACCACAAGGGTAAGGTATCCATCATTACCAAAGCCAACATCATCAAGACTACCGACGGCAAATTCTTAAAGACTGCCCAGATGATCGGCCAGGAGTACCCGGAGATCGTCACCGACGACTGGTATATAGATATTACCACCGCCAAGCTGATCGACCCCATGCGCCGCAAGGACTTTAAGGTCTTTGTGCTGCCCAACCTGTACGGCGACATTATCACGGACGAGGCTGCCGAGTTCCAGGGCGGCGTCGGCACTGCCGGTTCTGCAAACATCGGTAAGAAGTATGCGATGTTTGAGGCCATTCACGGCTCCGCACCCCGCATGATCAAAGAGGGCCGCGGCCAGTACGCTGACCCCTGCTCCATGCTGCGTGCCACCGTTATGCTACTGTCCCACATTGGGTACCAAAAGCAGGCGGACGCTCTGGAGGCTGCGCTGGACAAGTGCATGTTTGAAGAAAAGAAGCTGGTAATCACCGGCCGTGCGGACGGCTGCACCTGCAGCGAATTTGGCGACTATGTGATGGACACCATCACCCGGATGACCAAATAAAATCGTTCTTTTGAGAGGGATGAACCCTATGGAAAAAAGAGAAAATATATCCATGTCCATCATCAAGCGTCTGCCCCGATACTATCGATTTTTGCAGAGTTTGAAGGACAATGGCATTGTGCGCATCAGCTCCAAGGAGCTGGCGGACCGTATGGGCCTGACTGCCTCCCAAATTCGCCACGACTTTAACAGCTTTGGGGGATTTGGCCAGCAGGGTTACGGCTACAATGTGCCGGAGCTGCAAAAGCGCATTGGTGAAATTCTGTGTGTGGATAAGGAATTAAAAACCATTTTGATCGGTGCCGGCAACCTGGGTAAGGCGGTATCCAACAAGATCTTTATCCGGCAGAGCGGCTTTAAGCTCATTGGCATTTTTGACAAGAACGAAGCCATCTGCGGCAACATGATCAAGGGCATTCCTGTGCGCCACATCAATTATTTGGAGAACTTCTGTATTGATAACCAGCCGGTGTGCGCTGTAATCTGTATTCCCGGCAGCGATATGCAGAAGATCACGGATATGCTGGTGCGCCTGGGCGTGCGGGCCTTTTGGAACTTTAGCAATTACGACATTGCCATGGCCCACCCGGAGGTGCTGGTGGAGAATGTGCACCTGAACGACAGTCTGATGACCCTGGGCTACCTGACCAACACCTCTTTGGCAGAGGACGAAGCGAGGTAACACAGTGAAACAGATTAGCACAAAAGAGATCGTAGATCTGTTTGCCTACAACAAGGACTCTGCGGTTTTGGTAGAGAAACGCCCCCTGCCCGGCAACGCCCAATACAAGGTGAACTACTCGGTGGTGAACTTTGCCACAGGCGAGCAGGAAGTGATCACCAAAAGCGCCTACCTGCTGCGCAAATTTGGCTCTGCATTCCAAAAAATCAGTACCGAGATTCCAAACTTTGTTCAGTGCGACGCGGCGGTGCTCTATGACCGGCGGGTACTGGTGATCTACCCCAACGGCGAGGCCGGTATTTTTGACCGAGAGGGCACGCTGGAATGGAACGGTATGTTCCAGTACCACGACGCCCCGGTGAAGCACCTGGCGCTGGAGGAGAAATATTTTTGGAGCGTTTGTCCCGGCGAGAATGCGGTGATTCGCTACGCCTGCCAAAATATGAAGGTAGACCTGCGCATCGGCGGCAAGGATGCCCAAACCTTTGTTAACCCCCGGCATATCTGCCAGTACAACGGCGACCTGTATGTGGCCTGCGGCGGCAACAAGATCCGTAAGATCGACGGTATGGACTATACCGTGTCTGACTACCGCACCTTTTCCCAGCAGGTCAAACGGTATCACAAATTCGGCCAGTACGCCCTGGTGGTGCTGGAAAGCGGCACCTACCTGGTGGACGAATCCAAAGAATGACCCTTACATAAGAACAAGGCATATGCCCGCAGGTGTATGCCTTGTTTTTATGCCATTTGGGGCGCAAAAAAGCCGCAGGCAATGCCTGCGGCTATCTTATTTCATTACAGCTTTACCCTCTGTCCATACCGATCTCCTCGATCATCTCGTGGATCACATCGGCAGAGGCGGCAAACTTGGCTTTTTCTTCCTCATTCAAGTCCATTTGGAGCACCTCACGCACACCGTTGCGATTCACCACCGCAGGCACGCCGATATAAATGCCCCGCTGACCATACTCCCCTTTCAGGTACGCAGACACGGTAAAGATAGAATTCTCATCAAAAAGGATGGCACGGGTCAATCGTGCCAGCACCATACCGATACCGTAATAAGTGGCCTTTTTGGCCTTGATGATGGCATAAGCGGACTCCTTTACATCCACAGCAATCTGCTTCATATCCTCATCCAGAGCAGGATGCGTGGCCTTAAAGTCGTCCAAAGGTTTTACGCTGATCAGCGCCTGGCTCCAGGGCACAAACTCCGAGTCCCCATGCTCGCCAATCACATAGGCGTGCACATTGCGGGGGTTCACATGGAAATAATCGCTCATCATATGGCGCAGGCGGGCGCTGTCCAACGAAGTGCCGGAGCCAACCACTCGATTGGCCGGAAAGCCGGACAAGGTATAGACCACCTGGGTCATAATATCCACCGGGTTAGAGGCCACCAGGAAAACGCCGTTAAAGCCGCTGGCAATAATGGGCTGCACAATGGAGCTGAAAACCTTGTAGTTCTTTTGCAGCAGATCCCGGCGACTCTCACCGGGCAGCTGGGGTGCACCGGCACAGATCACAACCAGATCTGCGTCGCTGCAGTCGCTGTACTCCCCTGCCTTGATCTTCATGGAACTGGGCGCAAAGGGCAGGCCGTGAGACAGATCCGCAGCCTCGCCCCAAGCACGTTCCTTGTTGATGTCGATGAGTACCAACTCATCGCAAATATTCTGGTTCAGCAGCGCATAAGCAAAGCTCATACCTACCATACCAACGCCTACAATAGCCACTTTTTTCTTATCTGACAACATTTGAATGCCTCCCAAAGGACCACCTCTGCTCTATTATTTGAAGAACAAAGGTAATTTTTCCAGGAAAATAATGTCTTTCCGATCGGCAGCGTCGCCCTCAGCCAAGGGCGCGGCGCTGGCCACGATATTTGCACCGAACAGAGCCACCAGTTGCTGCAGAGCCTTTAAGCTGTCTCCGGTGGAGATCACATCGTCCACCAGTAACACGCGCTTGCCGTCCAGCAGATCGCCGTCCTCATGACCCAGGTACAGGGTCTGCTCCTTTTGGGTGGTGATGGAATGGACGGTTACCTTCTCCGGTCGGTCCATATACACCTTAACGCCCTTGCGCGCCACAATGTACTTTTTGCCGCTTTGGCGGCTCATTTCGTAAGCCAGCGGAATACTCTTGGCCTCCGGCGTCACAATATAGTCAAATTCCGGTACCTTTTTCAGCAACTCTTCAGCGCAAGCCTTGGTTAACTCCACATCACCAAAAAAGATAAAGGCCGCAATGTCCATATTGTCAGACACGGGGAAGCGCTTTAACTGCCGCTCCAGCCCGGCAATATGTAAGGTATAATACGCGTCACTCATAAAATCTTCTCCCCCAGTTCCGTACCGCCGATCACATGAAAATGCAAGTGCATCACACTCTGCCCTGCATCCGCCCCACAGTTGGAGATCACCCGGTAAGAGGTAATCCCCTGGGACGCTGCAATCTGCGGAATCGTTTCAAAAATATGGGCAACCACGGCACTGTTGTCTGCCGTGATGGCGTTCACATTCTCAATATGTGCTTTAGGCACCACAAGAAAGTGCACCGGTGCCACCGGGTTCAGATCCTTAAAGGCCAGAATTTGATCATCCTCATACACCTTGGTGGAGGGAATATTGCCGTTGACGATCTCACAAAACACACACATTTGCATTGCTCCTTACTGGATCATATCCCGTACCAGCGCAGCAGCCTGAGCCATTGCATCCGGCAATTTGTCTACATTCTTACAACCGGCCATGGCGCTGTCCGGGCGACCGCCGCCGCCACCGCCGGCCAGCTTGGCAATCTCACGCACCACATCGCCGGCCTTTACGCCTCGAGCAATGGCTTCCTTGCCGCAAACGGCAACGATATTGGCTTTTTCGCCGTTAACACCGGCCACAACGGCCACCACATTGTCGCCTTTGTTCTTTAATTCATCGCCCATAGAACGCAGCGCGTCCGGAGCCACATCCGTCAAAGTGGCGGTATAGAATGCCAGACCATCCAAATCCACAGGGGCG
>FR885358.1:1727-15072 GCA_000436335.1 Clostridium sp. CAG:217 | reverse complement strand
ACAGGTGCGGCAAACAGGTCTGCGCTCTTTAAGTGCGCCAATTCCTCTTTCAGGCTCTTGATCTCCTTATCTTTGGCCTTATCGCTGTCTGCCAAGGCGGCCAGCTTTTCCGGCAGGTCGTGAACGGCGCTCTTGAGAATTGCCGCAGCGCCGGACAGCATACCGTCCGCCTGATAAATATGCGCCAGTACATTGCTGCCGGTGAGTGCCGTAATGCGGCGCACGCCGGAGGCCACAGAGGCCTCGCTGACAATATGGAACAGGCCGATCTGGCCACTGTTGCTTACATGGGTACCACCGCAGAACTCGGTGGAGAAATCGCCGGCCTTGACCACCCGCACAATGTTGCCGTACTTCTCGCCAAAGAGCATCATCGCCCCCAGCTTCTTGGCCTCATCAATGGGCATTTCCATGCTCTCTACCGGGTGGGCGCCCATAATAAAGGCGTTAACCAGGTGCTCCACTTTCAGCAGCTCATCCCGGGTCATGGCGTTAAAGTGGGTAAAGTCAAAGCGCACTTCTCGCTCATCCACCAGCTGACCGGCCTGCTCCACATGGGTGCCAAGCACCTGGCGCAGGGCTGCCTGCAATAGGTGCGCAGCCGTGTGGTTGCGCATAATGCTGCGGCGGCGCTCGGCATTGATATCCGCCTGTACAGTATCACCCACGCTGACAATGCCGCGGGTCACTTCGCCGCGGTGCAGAAAGATCTTGTCTGCATTCTTGGCAGTATCCGCCACGATAAAGGCATTGTCCGCACCGTTCTTGATCACGCCGCTGTCGCCTACCTGGCCGCCGGACTGGGCATAGAACGGGGTCTTATCCAGCACCAGCGTACCGCTATCCCCGGCGCCCAGCATATCGACCAGTTCGCCGTCTGCGTTTACAATAGCCAGCACCTTGGCATCGCAGGCAAAGTCTGTATAGCCCAGAAAGTCCGTGGCCGATGCGTTAATTTTCACGCTATTGCCCTTCCAAGCGTCTGCACCGGCGTCCTTACGGGCGGCACGGGCGGTTGCTTTTTGGGCAGCCAGCAAGGCGTTGAACTTATCTTCATCCACGGTAATGCCCTTTTCCTCCAAAATATCCTTGGTCAGGTCCAGGGGGAAGCCGAAGGTGTCGTTCAGCTTAAAGGCGTCCTCGCCGGAGAACACATTGCCATCCAACTTGCTGATATATTCGTCCAGCATAGCCAAACCGGCGTCAATGGTCTTGCCAAAGGACTCCTCCTCAGACAGAATGATCTTTTTGATCAGCTCTGCCTTGTCGGCCAGTTCCGGGTACGCCACATGGTTCTCATGGATCACCGTGTCGCACACTTTATACAGGAACGGTTCGTTCACGCCCAGCAATCTGCCGTGGCGGCAAGCCCGGCGGATCAGGCGGCGCAGCACATAGCCCCGGCCGTTGTTAGACGGAATTACGCCGTCGCCAATCATAAAGGTGGCGGAGCGCACATGGTCGGTAATGACGCGCAGGGACACATCCTTTTGCGCGTCCTCATGATATTTGGCACCGGAGATCTCGCTGATCTTCTTCATAATGTTCTGCACGGTGTCCACTTCAAAAATATTGTCCACACCCTGGAGAATACAGGCCAGACGCTCCAGACCCATACCGGTATCAATATTCTTCTGCTTCAGCTCCGTGTAATTGCCGTTGCCGTCGTTATTGAACTGGCTAAACACGTTGTTCCAAAACTCAACATACCGGTCGCACTCACAGCCGGGGCCGCAATCCGGAGAGCCGCAGCCATACTTTTCGCCACGGTCAAAATAAATCTCCGAGCAGGGGCCGCAGGGGCCGGAGCCGTGCTCCCAAAAGTTGTCTTCCTTACCCAGACGCACAATGTGGCTGGGATCAACACCGTTTTGCTTTGTCCAAATCTCGAAAGCCTCGTCGTCGTCCTGATAAATGGTCACATACAGCTTGTCCTCCGGCATTTCCAACACCTTGGTGCAGAACTCCCAGGCCCAAGCGGTGGCCTCTTTCTTAAAATAATCGCCAAAGGAGAAGTTGCCCAGCATTTCAAAGAAGGTGCCGTGACGGTCCGTTTTACCCACCTGCTCAATATCCGGGGTGCGAATGCACTTTTGGCAAGTGGTCACCCGGGTTCTGGGGGGTGTGACCTCGCCGGTAAAGTACTTTTTCATAGGAGCCATACCGGAGTTGATCAGCAGCAGGCTGTTATCCCCCTGGGGCACCAGCGAAAAGCTGGGCAGCCGCAGGTGGCCCTTGCTCTCAAAGAAAGACAGGTACTTCTCTCTCAAGTCGTTTAATGATGTCCATTCCATATCTAAAATTCACCTTTGAATAGATTTGTTACAAAAGGGCAAAGGGCACCCACCGGGTGCCCTCTCACCTTGCTTAGAGTTTTTCAACCAGATTTTTCAGCTCAACGATCTCTTCCTTGGTAAAGGTCAGACCTTTGCTCATCTTGGTGTGGTCGGGTGACCAGTCTCTCACATCGATCTTCGGCTCGCGGCCGTTCCAAGAGATCATATTTACCTCTCGGGTCCAGCCCCGTGCTGTCTCAGAGATCACACCCAGGTGCTCCGTAATCTCATACTTAATTTCCGGCATATTCGCTCCTCCTTTGCTGATAATATTGTATGTAAAAACAGAATTTACAAGCGCTTATTTTTGCAGGCTTTCTACAACCTTTTGGGTCTCCTGCGCGATCACCAGCTCCTCGTCGGTAGCCAGGATAAACACACGCACCTTGGCACTGGGATCGGTCAATTCCGCCTCGGCGCCCTTCACGGTGGCTTGGTTCAGCTCCTCGTCAATCTGCACACCCATATAACCCAGGTAAGAGCAGATCCGAGAGCGCAGCCAGTGGCCGTTTTCGCCGATACCGCCGGTAAACACAATGCCGTCCACGCCGTTCATAGCGGCAATATAGGAGCCGATAAACTTGGCGATCTCATAGGCCTGCATCTCATGTGCCAGGCTGGCACGCTTGTTGCCGGCATTCTGTGCGGCGCAAATGTCACGGTCGTCAGAGGACACGCCGGAGATGGCGTTCACACCGGACTGCTTGTTGAGAATGGTGTCCATCTCATCCGGGGTCAGACCCAGCTTCTTCATCATAAAGGTGACCACAGAGGGGTCCACACCGCCGGAGCGGGTGCCCATCATAAAGCCGTCCAACGGGGTAAAGCCCATGGAGGTGTCTACCACTTTGCCGTGATCCACAGCAGCCACGGAAGAGCCATTGCCCAGGTGGCAGGTGATCAGCTTCAGATCTTCAATGGGCTTGCCCATCTTGTCTGCGCAGCGGTGAGATACATAAAAGTGAGAAGTGCCGTGGAAACCGTAGCGGCGCACGCCATACTTCTCGTACCACTCATAGGGTACAGCATACATATAAGCCTTCGGCGGCATGGTGCTGTGGAATGCGGTATCAAACACCACCACCTGGGGCACATCCGGACCCACAACGGCCTTGCAGGCCTCATAGCCCTGAATATGACCGGGGTTGTGCAGCGGCGCCAGCGGAGACAGCTTGCGCAGATTCTCCACTACCGTGTCATCCACCAGCACGCTATGGGTGTAAATATCGCCGCCCTGCACGATGCGGTGGCCTACGGCGTCAATCTCTTTCATAGAGTCGATCACCTTATGCTCGCTCTCGCACAGAATGTACTTCACTTCGTTAAAAGCGTCCGTATGGGTAGGCAACTCCTTGTCGTACTCAAACTTCTGTCCATTCACCTTGACAGACACATTCTTCTCGCCGCCGTTGATGGTCATACCGATCCGCTCAATGACGCCTTTACACAGCACGGACAGATCGCTCATATCCATCAGCTGATATTTTAAGGAAGAACTACCGCAGTTAATAACCAGAATTTTCAAAATTTATCCCTCCAAATCTTGCAATAGAATTCTACAGCCATTATAATAATATATATATTATAATATTGTCAAGGGAAAACGGGATTTTTTTATGATCAGCGGTATAATTTGTGAATTTAACCCCTTTCACGCCGGGCATAAACACTTAATTGACCAAGTGAAGTGCCACCCCGGCGATGCTGTGGTGTGCGTCATGAGCGGCAACTTTGTGCAGCGGGGCACCTTTGCGGTGTATGACAAGCGCGCCCGCACGGAAACAGCGCTAAAGGGCGGCGCCGACCTGGTGCTGGAACTGCCCACCGCCTACGCCACCCGCTCTGCCGAAGGCTTTGCCCTGGCAGGGGTGCAGCTGCTGGAGGCCACCGGTGTGGTGGAACGACTGGCCTTTGGCACCGAATGCGCCGATTTGCAAGCGTTGACGGCACTGGCCGGAGAAATCAAGGCCCACCAAGGGGAGATCGCACAAGTGATGAAAACCGGGTGCTCCTACCCGGCAGCGCGGCGCAAAGTCATCGACAGCCCGCTGCTGGACACGCCCAATAACATTTTGGCACTGGAATATATGGAATGCACCCAACTACCCTGCACCTGTGTGCAGCGGCTGGGGCTGGGTCACGACACAGCGGACCCACTGTACAGTGCCTCAGCGATTCGCGCCACTCTCCCGGCAGAGACAATTTACAGTATAGAGCACTGCCAGCGGGCGGTGCTGGCGGTACTGCGCCGTATGGAAGCAGCGGACTGGGCCGCCATTGACGATGTGACCGACGGACTGGAAAACCGACTGGCTCGGGCTGCTCAAAGCGCCACCAGCCTGGAGGAACTGTACACGACCATAAAGACCAAGCGGTACACCCACGCCCGCATTCGCCGCATTGTGCTGCGTGCCTACCTGAGCATTGGCAAAGGAGACTACCCGGCTACGCCGCCGTACCTGCGGGTGCTGGGCTTTAACGCCGCCGGCAAGGCGCTGCTGGCGAAAATGCAGCACAGCGCCACGCTTCCCACCGTAACCCGTATGGCAGATGTAAAAGCCCTTTCCCCGGAGGGGCAGGCGTTGTTCCGGCTGGAGAGCCGGTGCACGGACCTGTACGCCCTGGGCGCAAAAAAGCCCCTGCCCGGCGGCGCCGAGCAAAGGCTTCAAATCGTATCCACATAAGTTAAGAATTCGTCCCGCTGCATACGGCTGTTGAGATACGCCAATAAAGCGGAAGTAGAGAGGAACTCCGGCAAGTCCAGTGCTGCCAGGAGTTTCTTCTTTTTTTGCTTGCTGTCGGGGGTGCCCGCCAGTCCGGCGGCGTATAGATCATAGCTGGTGATGGGATCCTTGGGCAGCTGGGTGGTATAGCGCACTTGCAGCCGATCAAACAGCGCCGCCAGCACGCTGTCGTCGACCCCCTCCACACCCAGCTTGCCCTCCTTTGAGGGCTTTTGCTTGCGGTGCTCTTTGCCGTACACGTCCGGGATATACAGGTGCTTCACCTGCTGCGGGGGCAATCCCTTGGCAATGTAATTGCGAATTTGGAACCCGCTGTGATCCGAGTCGGTGAGAATGATGATCCCCCGCTCCATTGCCAGGCGGCGAATAAACTGCAACCGCTTTTTATCCTTATATATAGCGAACCCGCCGGTTTCTACGATCATGGCGTCCAGGAAGTTAGACAATTTGATCTTGTCATACTTGCCCTCCACGATCACTGCTTCCTCAATATGAATCATTGGCCGCTGACGGCGATCACGGACAATTTGACGATCGCCTCCTCCAGTAAGATTTTTGCGTCCACCGCGGTGCTCTTCAGCGCTCGGTCCAGATCGTCCAGCACCTGCATAGAGCGGCGCAGCGCGCCTACGGACAGCTTGGCTGTGTCCCGCATGGCGTTGTTCAGCACAAAGTCCCGCCCTTTGTAGTTATAATACCGGGCTATATCGTCCGCTCTGCGACCGTCGATCTTGGCGCACTTCACTCGGTACATATCCACATAATGATTAATAAGCACTGCCGCAATCGGTATAGGTTCCTCGCCCAGTTCAAACAGGGTATGCAGTACCTTACAGGCGCCGCCGGTGTCGCCTTTCAAAATGAATTTGGACAGGTCGTATACACGCGCTTGCAGGCACTTGGTGGCCATATCGTCAATAACCGCCGCTGTGATCTCGCCGTCCTTGCAAAAGGCAGACAGCTTGTCCAGTTCGTGCAGCAGGGTCTGCATATCCGTACCCACCACAGAGATCAAATATCGCGCCTGGTCCGTTTGCAGCGCAGCGCCCCGCTTTTTGGCGCCGCTGACCAGCATTTTTACCAGGTCGCTCTGGGTGCGGGTGTTCAGCTCCACCGCGTCCCCGGCCTTAGCAAAAGCTTTAATAATGCTGTTCCAGCGCTTTTCCTTTTTTGTGTCCACCGGCAAAGACTGGTAGGTAAATACCAGAACCGTGGTGTCCGGCACATCCTTGAGATATGCCTTAATATCCTCCACGTCCGCCTTTTTGTCAAAGGGAAAGTCATAGACCAGCACCAGATTACTGCCGCCCATCATAGGGAAAGTATCTGCATCGTGGAGCACATCGGACAGCTGCGTGCCGTCCTTTTCATAAATATGTATATTAAAATCCGCAAAGGCCGGGTCCACCGCCTTTTTCTTAATTTGGCCAATATAGTGGTCCTTTAAGTACCCCTCGTCGCCATAGATAAAATAGGCGTGGGACAGCGTGCCGCTTTTCAACTGGGCGCGCAGCTCCTTTTCGCCGATCACAGCCATGGATCGTTCCTCCTTATCTGCAAAGCTCTGTCCTGCCGCAGCGTAACTGTCAGCAGTTCGTCCTCCGCCAGTGCCCTGGCGCATACCAGTGTACCGACAGCGGTGCTTTGCTTGCCAAACGCTACCGTTAAATCGCCGCCGTTCAGGTCGGTGCCGTTGCCCAGCACAAGCCGCTTGCCCTTGCAGGTAACAGAAACGGTGTAGCGCTTTTTATTATATCTGTATTGCACCTGCACCCCTTGCCAAGGCGTGGTATCCATTGCCGTGGCGGTGAGCAGATGCTCGCACTCCGGCTGCACAGCCAAAGCGGTATTACCGCCGGGCAGCAGTACATTCACCGGGTGCACAGCAGCGGTCAATGCGCGGGTATAATACCCCACCCGATCATCGGGCAGGTACACGGCCACCAGCTGCAGCCGCCGATTTTGCAGAATGCGCGTGTAGGCGTAGTAGGCGCTTTGATCCGGCGTGCCTACCAGCAAAGCATAATGCGTGTCATACAGCAGCGCCGAGCTGCTGCCGATACAAAGGTAAGCGTTCCCCTGCTCCACTGCCAACCCGGCAAAGGAAGTCAACAAATAAAAAGCGCAGGCCACTGCCGCCGTGACACCCAACCGCTGCCGTTGCAACAGAAAGTGCACGCCAAAAAGCAACAGCACACCGGCAATGGCAACACAGGTCAACGGCCCGGTCAAATCTACAATCGGTGCGCCCAGTGCGCTAAACTTTTCCACCAGCCACAGCATACCGCCGGTGGTGCCGGACACCACCACCGCACAGGCATACACCAGATACGGCAGCGGCGTAAAGAGCAGCATGAGCAGTGCAGCGATCATGGCCACTTGTGCCAGCGGAATCAGCACCAAATTACTAAGCAGAGATAACAACGCCGTCTGCCCAAAGGACAGCCACATAAACGGCAGCGTATAAAGCAGCACGCTCACGGTGGCACTAAAGCTTTGGCGCAAAAATTTGGGAATATGCAGCCGAGCAAGGCTCTTGTTCAGCACCGGGGATAAAGTCAGCAGCGACAGAACGGAAGTCACCGACAGCTGCAAGCTCACATCCGTTACCGCAAAGGGATCGGTACACAGCAGGAATACCGCCAAACCCAGTGAATTCAGTCCGTCCGCCTTGCGGCCAAACAGCCGTGCCGCCAGCAAAACAGCCATCATCAAAGAAGCACGCACCACGGAGGCGGAAAATCCGGCTACGCCATCATACACCAAAAGCACCGCACCTGTCAAAACCGTAGTCAACCAAGTAGGCAACCGCAGCTTGCGGAGCAGCCAGTAAAGAGAGCCCACGATCACAGATAAATGCAGTCCGGACACCGCCATCAAATGGGTAGCACCGCAGGTGCGAAAGTGACTGACCGCACCCACGGACAAATTTGTCTTGCTACCAGTGATCAGCGCCGTTGCCAACGCACCACGATCCCCGGGCAGCACGGCAGCAAAGCGGCTGCTGATGGCGTGGCGCATTTGGATAAGCGCCACTGCGCTGCCGGGTGCAGACTGGTTGGTCTTACGCACCCGGGAAGCCTTGCCGCTAAGGAATTCGCCGTCGCTGAACTTGCCCCAGGCGGCGTAACCGTTCTCACCGGTAGAGGCAAAAGTCACCTTGCCGGTATAGATACCGTCCGGCACATCGCCAAGATCCGCATGGGCAGAAAAGGTGCTGCGGATATTCTGGGGCACACCAGGCAAATCAATAGCCGTGGTCTTGACCGTATAATCGTTTTTCTCCGCACCCCGGCGCACATCGGTCACATAGAACTGCACCTGCGCCGTTTGGCCGATTAACTTTTGCTGTGGCAGATAGGTAGCGTGAACCCCTACAATAAAGGTCACACAAGCCACCACCGCTCCAACCAGGCACAGCCACACGCTCACCCCTTGGCGCAATCGCGGTACGGAAAGTACCAAACAGAGCGCTGCCAACACCACGCCCAACGCAATGTACGCAAAGGTGACGGAAAAGAAGTTTAAGATCAGCAGCATGACCGCCGCCGAAAATCCCAAATGGGCAAATACGCGTTTCATTTCTTTTTATGCATCGGCTCCAAGATAAAGGCATAGCTGCACTTCTCCCCTGCCGTTACCCGGTATGGTGCACGCACCGCGCCTTGGCCCGGCAAATCGCCGCCAACGCCGCACTGGGCGCCGTCAATATTCAATGTGGTCAAGGACGGATCATAGGGAATCTCGTGGATATGCGCAGCCTTGTCCAGCCCCATAGTGGTGTAGTGATAAGCGCTAAAGGCAAAGGGTGTTTCATAGTACGCCTGTACCCGGAAGCCCTCGCCGTGACTGTCACACAAATACAGGTCGTAAGTATCCGTGCGGTTGCTGCTCTCCTGGGGACGCATATAGCGGTGCTCCAGCGCAGTCACCGTAGATTGATAACGACCCAGCGCAGCCCCGGTTTTTCGGTCCCGATAGCTGGGGTGCGGCCCTCTGCCGTACCAGTTTACATACTCATAGCTGCCCGGCAAGGTCATCTGGAAGCCGAAGCGCAGCATATCCTGCTTGGGCACGGCACTGTGGTACACATACAGCCGCCCATTGGGATATATTTTATATGTGATCAAGTCCTCCCGCAAGCGTGGCGTGGACATGGCAATGTGCACCTCCACCGTATTGTCTGCCCCGGCCTGCACCACGGTACGCAGCGCGTGGGTGCGGCGCTGGGCACGGCGCCAGCCGTACAGAGGGTGGAACTTGATCAGCGGCGGCACAAAGTTGAGAAAATCAATATCATTATCTGTCAGCGCCCGGAAATAAGCAGGCTCCAAGGGCGCTACCAACCGCTGGCTGCCGTCGATCACCCAGCTGACCACGCGCCCGTTTTGAATGGTCAGGTCAAAGTCGGCGCCCTGCACCTCTACCCGGTTGCCCCGGTGGTCGTAGTGCAAATCGCCGCCATCTTTCTCCGCCACAGGCTGAGGCATAGGCCGCAGCACAAATTGGTCCCAAGCAAAGGTAAAGCCCGATGCCAGTCCCGGCAATGCCCGGGTGGTGGCAAAGGACACCGTCAGCACCGCCATACCGTCCCCGGTGACCTGATCCATCGTGTAAGGCAAAGATACCGTCACTTCCGACAAAGGCGGGCAATCGATCGGCTCCAGCTTGCCGTGCATCAGCAGCCGGCCGCCCACTTCGATCTGCCAGCGGCACTCCAGCGCATTGATATTGGTAAAGAGCATTTTGTTCTTTACGGTAAAGGAGCCGCTGTCCGGGTTCACAGCCAGGGTCTGCACCGGGGCATATACCTTTTGCACCTCGTAATACTGAGGATGCACCGTGCGGTCCGCACCGATAATCCCGTTGGCGCAAAAATAGGTATTGGACCCGGTAATGGCCGTGGTGTTTGGCAGCGAATACCAGTGCCGCGGCTCTTCCTTTTCAAAATCCGTGCCGTAAAGCCACAAGTCCGTGCCGTCCTGAGCCTTGCGGTGCAACGCCTGGTCCACAAAGTCCCAGATAAAGCCGCCGCACATATTGTCATACTTTTCAAAATCCGCCATATAGTCGGCAAAGTTGCCCAGAGAATTCTCCATAGAATGGGCATACTCGCATAGCAGCACCGGCTTGCCTTCATACATCTCGGCAGTAATGGGCTTGCTGTCCGCTGCCAGCTGATTGGCGATATTGTCGTAGAGAGAAATGGTAATGGGCTCTTTCTTGCCCAACTTTTCCATCACATCGGCGGTGGGATACATACGGGAGATCACATCGCTTTTGGTTAAATCAAAATCCCCCTCGTAGTGGAATTGGCGCGTGTCGTCCAGTGCCAGTGCCGCCTGCTTCATTGCAGTAAAGGCAGTACCGTCCCCGGCTTCATTGCCCAGACTCCACATAAACACACATGGATGATTCCGGTCCCGCAGTACCATACGCTCCATACGATCCACACAGGCCGCCGTCCACACCGGGCTGTCCCCAGGCACACCTTTGCGGCGCACGCCATGGCTCTCCACCTCGCACTCGTCCATTACATAAAAGCCGTAGCGATTGCAGTAGTCATAAAACCGGGGGTCATCCGGGTAATGGGAGGTGCGCACCGCGTTAATGTTAGCCTGTTTCATCAGGTCCATATCCTGCCGATACCGTTCCTCCGGCACAGCCCAGCCATTGTCCGGGTCAAAATCGTGGCGATTCACCCCGCGCACAAACAGGGGCATGCCGTTAAAATAGATTTTTTCGCCCCGAATTTCCACTTTCTTAAAGCCCACGGTGTAACGCTTAGCGCAAAGCACGCGTTTTCCGCACAGCAACTCCATCACCAGCGTATAGGTGTTTGGCTGCTCTGCGGACCACAACAGCGGTGCCTTGGCCGCAGTTTCCAACTGCAAGGTCTGACGGGGCTGGTCCCCCTTGCAGGCAGCACTGCCCAGATCATAGACCTTTTGGCCGTCCCGATACAAAGCGGCACACAAGGTCAAGTCTTCTTTTGTGGGGGCGTACAGGTGCAAATAACCGTCCAGGCGCACCGTCCAGTCCCGAAAATCCGCGTCCGGCTCCGTACGAAAATAAAAATCCCGCAGGCAAGCCTTTGGCTCGGCGAACAAATACACCTCCCGGTAAATGCCGCACAGCCACCACATATCTTGATCTTCCAGATAGCTGCCGTCACTGTACCGGTACACCTTGGCGCACACCAGATTTTCGCCATTCAAAAGATACCGGGTCACATCGAATTCGTGGGGTGTCATAGAGCCTTGAGAAAAGCCTACAAATTGGCCGTTCACATACACCTCCAGCGCCGCCTTGGCTGCACCAAAGTGCAAGAACACCTGACGCCCCTTCCACTCCGGATCAATGGTAAAGGTGCGGCGATAGTAGCCCACCTCCTGCATAGCAGGGTCAATTTTTGGAATCTTGCCCTTGCTGCGGCTGAGCGCTCTGGGAAATGTGCTGGCGTAATAGTAAGGCACGGAATAGCCCTGGGTCTGCCACACGGAGGGCACGGGAATTTCCCGCCAGGTGCCATCATCATAATCCGGTGCCTCAAAACCCTCCAGTTCGTTTTTAACGCCTCGGCACCAGCTGAACTTCCAAAGCCCGTTCAGGCTCCGTTTGTATGGGCTGTTCTCCCCTGCCAGCGCCTGCGCCGCCGTATCATACGGCATGGCAATAGCGTGGCCGTCTTCTTTATTCACTGCGATCACACTGGGATCGGCATATCTTGGTTTTTGCATAGGTCTGCCCCCGATTCATACTATATAGATAATAATAAAGGAACGCCCGCCGCTTGTCAACCTGGCAAAATGCAGAAAACCGCCGGAGTGGGTGGACAAGCGGGCAGAATGTTGGTATAATAAAAGGCAGAAATATAAAGGAGTCTGTTATGATCGAGCGTGTAACAAAAGAGAATTTAGACCAATATGAAGCGTTTATCAAAAAGCACCCTAAGGGCCTGTTCCAGCACTCCTCCAAGTGGGCTAAGGTCAAGTCCGCCTGGAAGTGGGAAGCCGTGATGTTGAGGGACGAGGACGGCAACATTAAGGGCAGCGCCGATGTGCTGATTCGTACCGTGCCGGTGATCAAAGCCTCCCTGCTTTACTGCTGCCGCGGCTTTGTGGCGGACGAAGATGATTTTGCCACCTTTGACGCGCTCTTTGCCGCACTTTTGGATATTGCAAAGGAATACCACGGCTACTGTATTAAAATCGACCCGGAGATCACCGTGGAGAACAAGGCCTACAAGCAGCATTTGCTGAGCAAGGGCTTTGTAGAACTGAACCCGGGGTGTATGGATTTTGAGAATGTGCAGCCCCGGTTTGTTTACTGCTTTGACTACAACGGCCTGAACGAACAGGAGCTGATGCTCACCTTTAAGCCGGATTACAGAAACCGAATCCGCAAAGCGCCAAAGAAAGGCGTGGAAGTAAAAGTGATGGGCACCGAGGCGCTGGACGACTTTGTACGCATTATGCAGGAGACCGGGGAGCGGGACAACTTCTCCACCCGACCGAAAAGCTATTTTGAGCAAATTATGAACTGCATGGGCGAGGACTGCCGCCTGTATATGGCCTACTATGAGGGCAAAGCCATTGCCGGCACCTTGGCGATTAAGTGGGGGCAGAATGTGATGAAATACCAGTACGGCGCCTCCTCCAACGCCCACCGCAATGTGTACCCCAACTATGCCCTGCAATGGGCCATGATGCAGTGGGGTATGGAGTGCGGCTGTAAGGTCTATGACTTTGGCGGCATCAGCGGCGACTGCCAAAACCCGGACAACCCCCACTATGGTCTGTGGCGGTTTAAGCACGGCTTTGGCGGGTATATGAAAGAATTTATCGGCGAATTTGACTATGTGATCAACAAGCCGGTGTACCACCTGTATAACTTGGCAACAAAGGTATTGGAAAAAGTAAGAAAATGAGCAGATATGTAATTGATAAAACCGCATTAATCGAGAATGTGCATTACCTGCAAAAGAAAGCGGGCGTGCCCATTATCGGCGTCGTTAAAGGCAACGGCTACGGCTTTGGCCTAACGGAACTGGCGCTGATTCTGGAGCATTGCGGCATCACCACTTTGGCTGTAACGGAAGTGACGGACATTGCCCCCCTGCGGGCGGTGCTGCAACCGAACACGGATATTTTAGTGATGCGCTCCACCTGCGTGGACAGCGAGGCGCGCCATATTGCGGACACCGGCTGTATTGCCACCATCGGCAGCACCCGGGCAGCACAGGTGATGCAAGCGGCGGCTGCC
>FR885358.1:0-1708 GCA_000436335.1 Clostridium sp. CAG:217 | reverse complement strand
CCGATTTGGGTGTCAAGGTTCCGTGCCATTTGAAGATCGACACCGGCATGGGTCGCTACGGCTTTTTGCCTGCGCAGGTAGCGGAGGCCATTGCCTGCTACGACCTGCCTAATTTGGAATTCACCGGCGCATACACCCATTTTAGCAGCGCCTTTCACGACAAGGCCAAAACCATTGCCCAGCTGGAAGTGTTCAAGGACACGCTGGCGCAGATTGAAAAGGCCGGCAAGACCGTAGGTACCCGCCATGCAGCCAACTCCCCCGCATTGTTGAATGTGGAGCATGTGGCGCTGGACGCGGTACGCATCGGCTCCGCCTTTACCGGACGGGTGATCACCCATAGCGAGACGCCTCTGCACCGCTTAGGTCGACTGGAGGCGGAAGTGGTGGACATGAAGGAAGTGCCCGCCGGTTATGCGGTGGGCTACAACGGCACCTTTGTTACCAAGCGCCCCACCACCATTGCCATTGTGCCAATGGGGCATTATGACGGCTTCGGCCTAACCAAGGAGAAAGAGGATCACAACTTCCACAGTGTACTCTCTGCCCTCAAGCAATTTCTCAATAAAGCCCATTTGACCGTCACCATTAATGGCAAAGCCTACCCGGTGATCGGCGAGGTAGGGCTGTCCCACACGGCGGTGGATGTGACCGGCAGCAGCGTACAGCCCGGCGATATTGCCACCTGTGACCTGTCGCCCTTGCTGGTGAATCCCCGCGTACCCCGCGTTTATACGGAATAATTCAAAAAGCGACTTGTACCTTACAAATACAAGTCGCTTTTTACTTCTTAAACACGCTGCGCAGGCGCTTCTCAATCTTACGGACATACAACAGTTCCGCCACACCCAGCAGCCGCTCGTAAAGAAAGAACAGCAAATTCATCGCCAACCAAAAGCCCACCAAAAACCACTTGTTACTGCTCACCGCATCCATAGGAATGGCAAACACATACACCAGCAGCAGATTCACTGCCGCCAGTGCCGCATTAAACAACAGGCACTCGGCAGCCAGCGCCACCGACCGAGGCCGCAGCCGCCCGATCCACTGGCGCACGATGGTATAATAGCCGAAAAAGAGCACATACATCAACATACACTCCTTGTCCGGCACCAAAAAGAAGCTAAGCAGCCCCGTAGACACATAGGTGATCCAAGCTGTGCCGTAGCCGAAGGTGCGCACCAACACCACCATCAGCACCCCGGTGAGCATGGGGCATACATAGGCCAGCACCGGCACCACACCGCCGAAAAACAACAGCAGCACGCTCAGCGCCGTACAAATACCGCTCATGGCGACCTTAGCCGCAGGGCGCATACGCCCCACCTCCCTTTCCGTTTGTATTCATTATAATCCATTTGGCTAAATCTGTAAAGATTATGAATAAGTGGTAAACATTTGGCGACTTACAGCCGTAACCCTTGCCTTTTATGCATAAAAAGACTATAATGTAGGAGATATTACGGTGCAGAGCACCAAAAGGAGCGTGTTCCCTTTGAAAAAGAGTATTGCATTGATCATGGCGCTGAGCGTACTGGTCTGCGGCGTCTTTGCTGCCTGCTCTTCCAAAAAGACAGACGGACAGAACGCTGCCGCCGACACCACCCAAGCCGGTTTGGCCAATGCAGACACCGAGTTTGGCACAGAGATCAATAAAGACGGCAAAGAAGTAGATGTGGTCTATGAAAAGGACAAAAAGGGCAAAACC
>FR885357.1:50430-52588 GCA_000436335.1 Clostridium sp. CAG:217 | reverse complement strand
GCAGCGACAGAGGGGACGGGCACCGGTTAGGTGCTGTCACGAAGTGACTGCGGGGATAAACGCACAAAAAAAGCGGGCGGATAATATCCGCCCATACGATGTACCGATATAAATTTGCCACTCACGATATTTCCAACTGCACGCATAGCAAAAAATGAGATGTGCCTATGACAACCATTCAAAAGGCTGACTATGTTTTTTCTGTCGACACCGAAAAAACCAAAGAATATTATGAGATCCATACGCTTTGCAACTGCGCATATTGCCGCAATTTTTACGCACAAGCAAAAGATAAATTCCCAAAATTATCTGCTTTTTTAAGTGAATTTGGGGTAGATATCGCCAAACCGGATGAAACGCTTTCTGTGGAGACAGACAATGCCATAGATTATATCAGCATTGATTATACCGTTTGTGGAAGCATCGCATCAACAGGACATAATTTTGAAATTAATGACCATTTTCCTTTAAGCGTTGTGATCACCAACGGTTTTGCCTCCCCAAACGAGCAAACCGGGAGATACTTTACAATTTCCGTAAAGGACATAAAACTTCCCTGGGAATTGGACGAACCACGCCCGGAGCCTTGCACACCAAAAGCAAATAAAAATTCCAATAAAATACTCAAAAAATGAAATCAAACCACAGGGCAGCCGCTGTGATAATTCCCGCATCGCCTAACGGCGCACAATCCCTCCACCGCCTAACGGCGGTCCCCCTCCCTTTTCAAGGGAGGCATAGCGGTTGCAAGATTTTCGTAGGGCGGGGGCTTGCTCCCGCCGATCGTAGGGGCGGCACAAAGGCAGCCGATCCGCCGCCTGCATTTTCCATATAAAAAAGAGCACCCTCACAGGTGCTCTTTTTTACTACCGAATACCTATACTTATTTGATAATCGTGCCGGGGGTATTGGGTGCCATACCGGCGGCGTTGGCCTCGTCCGTGTCAATGTGCATAGCCAGGGCATAGCTGTCAGACACACGCACCACCACATCGCCAAAGGTCAGGTTACGGCCGTTGGCAGAGGGAATCTCTACGCTAACGATCTGGCCATTCTCCAGACCCATACGCTCTGCGTCTGCCGTAGTGGCGTGGATATGGCGCTTGGCAGCGATCACGCCCTCGGTCAGCTCCACCTCACCGGCGGGGCCCACCAGCTTGCAGGCGCCGGAACCGGCAATATCGCCGCTCTCCCGCACCGGGGCGGTCACGCCGATGGAGCGGGCGTCCGTCAGGCTCAACTCCACCTGGGTGGCCTTACGCACCGGGCCCAGGATAGACACAGCCGGGAACTCGCTCTTGGTACCCACCACGCGCACGCGCTCGTTGCTGGCATACTGGCCGGGCTGGGACAGCATTTTCTTCACCGTCAGCTCATAGCCCTTACCGAACAGGGTCTCCAGATCTGCCTGGCTCAGATGTACATGGCGGGCAGAAATCTCAACAGTCACTTGATTGTCCATGATAATACCTCCAAAAAGTTGTAATTCTCGCTTACGCACATATTTTATACCTTTTTTTATTGTTTTTCAACCATTATTTTGGTACAATGAGCAAGGTGATAAAAATGACATTAGACGAACTGAAAACCCGCTGCCTCAACTGCACCGAATGCGAACTGTGCAAGGCCCGCACCCAGGTGGTCTTTGGCGTAGGCAACCCGGCGGCAGACATTCTCCTAATCGGCGAAGGACCGGGAGAGAACGAGGACCTGCAAGGCCAGCCCTTTGTGGGGCGCTCCGGCAAACTGCTGGATCAATTTCTGGAGAGCATTGACCTGAGCCGGGAGAAGAATGTGTACATTGCCAATATGGTCAAGTGCCGCCCGCCTAAAAACCGGGACCCCAAGCCGGAGGAGCAGGAGGCCTGCCTGCATTGGCTGCGGGAGCAATTTAAGATCATTCGCCCACGGCTGGTGATCTGCGTAGGGCGCATTGCCGCCCAGCGGCTGATTGACAAGGACTTCCGAGTCACCCGCCAGCACGGCGAATTTATCGACAAAAACGGCACCCTGTTTATGGGCACTTACCACCCGGCGGCCATTCTCCGCAACCCCAATAACAAAGAAGCCGCCTTTGGTGACTGGCTGAAAGTGCGGGATAAAATTGAAGAATTGCACCTGAATGTGTGATTTATACATTGTATATAGAAAGAGCACA
>FR885357.1:21300-50404 GCA_000436335.1 Clostridium sp. CAG:217 | reverse complement strand
AGCACACGGTTTTCGCCGTGTGCTTTCTTTTTTATTTTGCTTAAATTTTGCCTTATAATCCCTCCGTCAATGCCTACGGCATTGCCACCTCCCTTGTTAAGGGAGGCTTATCGGTTACAAACTCCAAGGCTCCCTTGCAAAGGGAGCTGTCACGAAGTGACTGAGGGATTGCACCGGAGGTGCCATAAAAACGCAGGGTGGGAGCAAGCCCCCACCCTACAAAATCTCTGTTAATTCACATTTTGCAGCCGCTCCGGCACATACTCGTCGTTCAGCGACTGGATATGCTGCTCCACGGTGCTCACCCGGCTGCGGATGGCGTCCTGGTGGGTCTTGTCACCGGACAGGTACACCACGGTAAACACCTCGGCATCGTACCCGGCGTCGTTCATAAAGTACGGCACAGTATAGCCCTTGGTGTTAAAGGTGGACTCGTACACACTTTCGCCGTCCAGATAATAGGTCTTGTAGCCGTACTCGTACTCCATCTTCGCGTCATACACCACAGAGAACTGCTCTCCCTTGAGCCGAAAGATCCGAGAGGCCGCCGTATACACCGACTGGCTCTCCCGCCGATAGGCATTGAAGCACAAGTCCGTCTTTTTGCCGCTTTTGCGCAGAATATAAAATTGGGTGTTTTGGGCCGTTTCCTCATCATCTGTAAAGGGCTGGCAAATCTGATCCCGGGTAAAAATGCACTTGGCGATGCTGCCGTTCCAGTTGTACACCCGCAGGCTGTATACCGGCACATTGATCAAGGTCTGCTCCCCGGTCCAGTCGTTCTTCTCCGTCTTTTTCACCTGGCGGCGATAGACGGTGAGCAGCTCCTTGTTGCCGTCGCCGTCAAAATCAATCTCTTCCACCACAGCCAGGCCGTCCACATAGCCGATACCGCCCTCGGTCTTGTAGGTGGCGGAGCCGTACTGACGGTTCAGATCGTCTACCACATCATAGTAGGCTTGCTTTTTCAGCGTGGCGTCCGGCAGGCTGGCCTCGATCTCCGCCGTGGTCTTGGTGTTGAATTCCTCCATGGCGGCGGTCACCGTATCCACCAGCACCTCCGCCCGGGTCTCCCGAATACAGGACAGCTGCAACCGCTCAAAATCCTCGGTATTGGGCTTGTCGTTTTGGGAAAACACGCCGGTATCTACATTATATTGGCAGCTGGCGGCCTTTTTGAACTTCTTGCCCCGCATGGCATACAGGGTCACTTCCGTTGGTTTTTGCGGGTCGCACACCCCCACCTGGTAGCGACGCCCGGTGTGGTACAGTACCACCCAGCTGCCCAGCTTGCCATCGCCGGTAGCATAGCAGGCGTTCGCGGAGTAGAACTTGCTGAAGTTCTTGCCGTCAAAGCCCCAAATATCAAAAAAATACAGGCCCTTTTCCAAATAGCAGATCAGCAGTTCGTCCCGACCGTCGCCGTTAAAATCCATCCGCCGCAGATAAGACACGCCGGTCATTCGTGCCATTTTCTTGCCGTAGCGCTCGTCCATAGACTCCCAGCGGCAAGCGCCGTACTTGGCGATATAATCGGTGCACACCTGCCCCGCCTGATCGCAAAAGCGCTCGTTCCACTTGCTCTGGTTGTGCAGGGACACGGCAAAGGAGATAATGGCAATCACCACTGCCAGCACAAACAGCGCCACCGCCAGCCACTTCAGCGCAGCCCGGCGCAGGTTGGGATAGTCCCGCAGTTCTTCTACAATTTCTTCGTCCCGGCGCACCGTGCGGCGCAGCTTGGCGCCGTTCACTTGCAAGGCAGCAACCAGTTGAGCCAAGCGCACCTGCGCAGACGGCTGCGGCTGTTCTTCCTCGTCGTCAAAATAATTATACGGCTTCACGGCGCCACCTCCCTTCGGTAATGCTGCCCGGTTCTTCCCTCATTTTAACACGGATCGCCCCGGTACGCAACTATATCGGCAAATTCTTTAGAGAAACCCCACTTCTTACCTATATGTTGTGGTGCCGATCGTTATGCCCACAAGAGGGCGGCACTTTTTATTCCCATCAGCAAAAAAAGGGCTTGACAAACCCGCCCCTGCTGGGTATAATAACACTATCGTTTGCGGATTTAGCTCATCTGGTAGAGCGCCACCTTGCCAAGGTGGAGGTAGCGAGTTCGAGTCTCGTAATCCGCTCCATCGGGCACTTTGTATTCTACATTGTGCCCATTCTTTTCCCGGCACCATAGCCAAGTGGTAAGGCAGAGGCCTGCAAAGCCTTTATGCCCCAGTTCAAATCTGGGTGGTGCCTCCAATGTCCCAAAGGCGTAAGTCTTTGGGACTTTTACTTTTATCTCTTCACTCTTCACTCTTCACTAAAAAGTGCCTTTGTGCCATTGGAAGTAATAAGTAATAGTGAAAAGTGAAAAGTGATCTGCAAGGCGTTGCCTTGCTTTTTTATTAACAGAATATATAATGCGTATGTGAGGTGCGTTTGCTATGAACGATAGTCCGTTATTGATAAAATCTAAAGCATTTGCGCTTGATGTAATACGAGTTTGCAAGGAACTGAGAGCGGTAAAATGTGAAGGTGCGCTTATTAATCAGTTTTTGCGTTGCGGAACAAGTATCGGCGCTAATATCAGAGAAGCCTTTTATGCCCACAGTAAAGCCGATTTTATCGCTAAGCTTCAAATTGCTCTCAAGGAATGTTCCGAGAGCGAATATTGGATAGAATTGCTTATGGAGAGCGGGTATTACAAAGAAACAGCATTGCTCGATCAATGCACAGAAATTAAACGGATGTTGATCTCTTCTATCAATACGGCAAAGAAAAACAAATGATGATAGGACTATTACTGCATTCGATGAGACCTGCCGCTTTTTCTTTTGCCATTTTTATCTGCTTATTTTTGCTTTCCCGGCACACCTGTGCCGGGATTTTCTGCTTTTATTTGGAAAGCGGGGAAGTGCTGCGCAAAAAGATGGACGGTAGCGTTCTCGTCTCTCCCGGGTGGGAAATTGCAAACAAAAAGAAAAGACACTAAGGAAAAAACCTCAGTGCCTTTTGGCGCAGAAGGAGAGACTCGACAGGGCGCTGCCCTGTCTGTTCGCTGCGCGAACGATCCCATTTTATGTCCCTTTTTGCTGCGCAAAAAGATGGACGGTAGCGTTCTCGTCTCTCCCGGGTGAGAAGTTGCAAACAAAAAGAAAAGGTACCAAGGAAAATCCTTGATACCTTTTGGCGCAGAAGGAGAGACTCGAACTCTCGCGCCGGTTGCCCGACCTACGCCCTTAGCAGGGGCGCCTCGTCACCAACTTGAGTACTTCTGCATACTGTGTTGTAACTTGTGCTAAACCGCTGTCAAGTTTTATCATCAAAGAGCCATGCTCCTTGTGTGATACCGAATGGCGGAGAGAGTGGGATTCGAACCCACGGTGCCTTGCGACACGACGGTTTTCAAGACCGCTCCGTTATGACCACTTCGGTACCTCTCCGTTTGTGCTTTGATATAATAGCATACCCGGGCGGGCCTTGTCAAGCAAAAAAGTGAAAAAACACCGTTTGTGACAGGGCAGAAAAGTTTTTTCAAAAAATGGAAAAAGGGTGTTGAAATTTCCGAACAGATGTGTTATAGTATTTGCACGCGATGAGAAAGCCGTTCAGGCACATGCGCAGGTGTAGTTCAATGGTAGAATGTCAGCTTCCCAAGCTGAACACGAGGGTTCGATTCCCTTCACCTGCTCCACGGAAAATATAGAGGTATAGCTCAGTTGGTTAGAGCGCTCGCTTCACATGCGAGAGGTCGTGGGTTCGAATCCCTCTATCTCTACCATATAACCGTCTTGCACTGCAAGGCGGTTTCTTCATATTTGCAGATAAAGGACGATGCGTTTTGCGGAACAGAACATTTGACCTGTTCAAATGGGCAGCGGCGCTGTTTGTGCTGCTGCTCCATGTGCCGTTTCCCGGCGATGTGGGTGGCACGGTGCGTATGTTTGCCCGGTGGGCGGTGCCGTTTTTCTTTATGGTATCCGGCTATTTTACATACGGTGCGGTGCAGCGAGAGGATGCCGGTCGGCTGGTGCGCCGCATACGGCGACTGTTACGCATTTTTGTTCCGGCGGCCGGATTTTACGCGCTTTGGTGTTGCTTTTTGCTTAGTGACAAAACCCCGGCGGCCTTTTTTAAGAGCCATTATGCGATGGAAAATGTGATTTCGTTCTTCCTGCTGAACAACACGCAATCCAAGCCGCACCTGTGGTTTATTCCGGCGCTGATTTACTGCTACGGCGTGGTGCTGCTTTTGATGAAAATGCACAGAACCCACTGGTTGCGGTGGGCGCCGCTGCTGCTGTTGGTGCCGCTGGTGCTTGGTGAAGTGGTGGTGGGGATGCTCCACCGAGAGGTGGCTGCCCAGTACAGCCGAAATGCTTGGTTTACCGGTTTGCCCTGTTTTGCGTTGGGTCTGCTGTTTAAGGAAGCAGAGACGCAGATCAAACGCCTGGGTCGCAAGTGGCCGGCGCTTGGTGTGTTGGTGGGCTTAGCACTGTCTGTTTTGGAATATCGGTATTTGAACGATAGCGCCGATTTGTATTTCGGTCCTTTGGTGGCTGCGGTCAGCTTGTTTTTGCTGGCCCAGAATGTGACTTGCACCTGGGAAAATCCCTTTGTGCTGTACGCCGAGGGGTCTGCGTTGGCGATCTACATTTTGCACCCGGCGCTGCGGAACCTGGCCCAGCGGCAGTTGCTGCCCTGGTGGGGTGTGCGCGGCATGGCGGCAGATTGGCTGTTGCCGGTACTGACCTTGGCGCTGGCGCTGCTGGCTGCGGGAATCTGGTTGTGGCTTAAGGGCATTTGGAATAAACGAAAAACCCGGCAAGTGACTGCTTGACCGGGCGTGTAAAAAGAGAGAAGAGGAAGCAATATGAAAAGTGAGAAAGGCCAAAGCCTGGTGATGGTGGGTGTGGCGCTGTTTTTATTGGCAGGGCTGTGCCTGTATCTTGGCTTATCCCAGCCGAAGATCTCCTCCGGCGTGTTGGTTGAAACACCGACGACGGCGGTGCAATCCGGTACCACGACGCAGTCGGCTGCCGCCACCGTTGGTCGATCCGCTGCAAGCAGCACGGCAACGGCTGCGCAAACCGCCGCTTCCGGCAACGCGGGCACAGTCAGCTACCCGGTGAACCTGAACACGGCTACTTTTGAGGAATTGACCGCCATTCAAGGTATCGGTGACCAAAGAGCGGCGGCAATTTTGGCCTATCGGGAGCAGATTGGCAAATATACTTCCGTGGAACAGATCAAAGATATTCGCGGTATCGGTGACGGGCTGTATGCCAAGATCGCACCGTACCTGACCGTATGAACCCGGCACTGGAGCGGGTGCTGCGGTGGTTCTTTCCCCGTCGTTGCGCCCTGTGCGGCACAGTGGTGGCGCTGGATGAACCCCTTTGCCCGGAGTGCCAAAAGGTGCGCCCCATTGCCCGGCCCAAGTGCCTGCTGTGCGGTCGTTCCAAGAAAGACTGTACCTGCAAGGGTAAGCACCATGAATACGCAGGGGTCACCGCGCCCTTTGTGTATCGGGACAGCTTGGTGGCGGCTATTCATAACTTGAAGTTTTACGATTTTCCCATGCTGGCGGATTATATGGGAGACTGTATGGCTGCCGCTGTGCGAGTGGATTTCGCCGATGTGGCCTTTGACTATGTGGCAGCTGTGCCCTTGGGCAGGCGCCGCCGCAGAAAACGCGGCTATAATCAAGCGGAACTGCTGGCCCGCTGAGTGGCAGGGGCGTTGCACATTCCCTATGCGGATCTGCTGGAGAAGGTGCGCAACAATCCGGCGCAACGCAAGCAGAACGCCCGCAGTCGGCGGGTGAATGTGTACGGCGCGTATGTGGTGATCGACGACAGCGCGCTATGGGACAAGACCGTCCTGCTTATTGACGATGTAAAGACCACCGGCGCTACGCTGAACGAATGCGCCAAAATGCTGCGTATGCACGGCGCCAAGGCGGTATATGCGGCAACGGTGGCTATTGCGTAGTCCGGATCATGCGCAAAAGGCGCGGCTTACCGTGCAGTCGGTCGGCCGGTACGATTTGCATTGACAATCTGCGCCGGATTTGATATAGTGAAGTAAATTTGGTCGTTTAACCATAAATTTTAGATTATTTATTAACTGGAGGAATTCTTTTTGGACATACCCCTTGGGTGGCAACTTTTTATTCAGGTTATTTTGATTGCGGTCAACGCCGTTTTTGCCAGCGCGGAGATCGCCATCGTTTCTATGAACGAGTTGAAGCTGGAAAAGCTGGCAGAGGACGGCAACCGCAGAGCGAAGCGACTGCGTAAGCTGACGGAAAAACCGGCGGGCTTTCTCGCCACCATTCAGATCGCCATTACCCTGTCCGGCTTTTTGGGCAGCGCCTTTGCGGCGGACAACTTCTCCGATGTGATTGTGCGCTGGTTGGTGGACGATTTGGGCGTGCAGATCAAAGAAAGCACGCTGAATACCATTGCCGTGATCGTTATTACCATCATCCTGTCTTATGTGACTCTGGTGTTTGGCGAACTGGTGCCCAAGCGGGTGGCAATGAAAAAGACCCAGCAGATCTCCCTGGGTGTGTCCGGGCTGATCTATGTGTCCTCTAAATTCTTTGCCCCGCTGGTGTGGTTGCTCACTGCCTCTACCAACCTGGTGCTGCGCATTCTGCGCATTGACCCGAATGGGGACGATGAAGAGGTGTCGGAAGAAGAAATCCGTATGCTGGTAGATGTGGGCGGTCAAAAGGGCATTTTTGACAAGACCGAGCAGAAGATGATCGTCAATGTTTTTGAGTTTGACGACAAGGACGCCGGCGAGTTTTCTACCCATCGCAAGGATATTCAGGCGCTGGATATTGACGACGATGTGACCACCTGGGAGAAAGTGATCTCCGCCAGTACCCATAGTCTGTACCCGGTGTTCAAGGGCTCTATCGATAATGTGGTGGCCGTGCTGGATTCCAAAAAGTTCTTCCGTATTGCCGACAAGACCCGCGCTGCGGTGACAAAGGACGCTTTTGTGCAGCCTATTTATGTGCCGGAGACCATGAAGATCGACGTGCTCTTTGAATTGATGCAAAAGAGCCACAACCACTTTGCCGTGGTGCTGGACGAGTACGGCGGTACCGTGGGCATTATCACCATGAACGACCTGCTGGAACAGCTGGTAGGCGACCTGGATAACGACCAGGAGCTGCCCAACGCCCAGCCGGATGTGGTGCCTCTGACCGACCGCTCCTGGAAGATCAAGGGCGGCGTGTCCCTGGACGATGTGGCAGAGTTGACCGGGCTGGAGCTGCCGGTGGATACTTACGAAACCCTCAGCGGCTACATTTTTGGCCTGTACTGCACCATTCCCAAGGATGGCAGCAAGTTTGATGTGGAGACGGAGGACCTGGAAATTCAGGTGCTGGATGTGCGTAAGCACACGGTGGCTTCCTGTATTTTGACGCTTAAGGAAAAAGATGAGGCGCAGCCACAGGAATAATGCACAAAAAGTGCGGCAAGCTGTACGAACAGTTTGCCGTATTTTTTTTGATTTTTCTGCTGCGTGCGTATTGCAAATAATAGGGGAATACTGTAAAATTAAGACAGAGAAGATGAAGGAGCTGCCTATGGATATCGCCAGACAAAAGGAGATCGCACAAACTGTGACCGCAGGCAAGGCCGTATTGGGTATGGAGTTCGGCTCCACTCGCATTAAGGCTGTGCTGTTGGATGCGCATAATCGGATCATTGCCCAGGGCCATCACGTGTGGGAGAATCAAATGGTGGACGGCTTGTGGTCTTACAGCCAGGCGGCTATAATCGCCGGTATGCAGGACTGCTATGCCGCCTTAGCAGCAGATGTAAAGGCGGTTTGCGGCGCGGAACTGACCCATCTGGCAGGGGCGGGGATCAGCGCTATGATGCACGGCTATTTGGCCTTTGACAGTAGCGATCGGCTGCTGGTGCCCTTTCGCACCTGGCGCAACACCAATACCGGTGCTGCGGCGGAAAAGCTGACGGCACTGTTCAACTTTAATATTCCCCTGCGGTGGAGTGTGGCCCATTTGTACCAGTGCGTGCTGGACAGAGAGTCGCATTTGCAGCAGCTTTCATCCATGAATACCTTGGCCGGGTATGTGCACTACTTGCTTACCGGTCGGCGGGTATTGGGTGTGGGCGATGCCGCCGGTATGTTCCCCATAGACCCGGCTACCGGGCAGTATGACGCAAAAATGCTGGCAGCCTTTGACCGGCTGGTGGCGGACAAGAACTACCCTTGGACTTTGGCGGATTTGCTGCCGGAGATTCTGCCGGTGGGTACGCCCGCAGGCACCCTGACCCCGGCAGGGGCGGCGCTGCTGGATCCCAGCGGTACCTTGCAGCCCGGCGCGGTCTTTTGTCCCCCGGAGGGGGACGCGGGCACCGGTATGGTGGCCACCAACAGCGTTGCGCCCGGCACCGGGAATGTGTCTGCCGGCACTTCTGTTTTTGCTATGGTGGTTTTGGATCGGCCTCTTGCCCGGGTGCACCGGGAAATTGATATGGTTACCACCCCTTGCGGTCACCCGGTGGCAATGGTGCACGCCAATAACTGTTCGTCCCAGGTGAATGTGATTGCCGGTTTGCTGCGGGATTTTGCCGCTGCTATGGGGCAGCCTGTGCCGGACGGCAAGATCTATGATTTTTTGTTTAACAGCGCTGTGGACGGTGCGCCGGATTGTGACGGGATTGTGACCTACGGCTACACCTCCGGCGAGAGTATTTTGAATTTGGACGCCGGGCGACCGTTGACGGTGCGTCGGGCAGACAGCACGGTGAATTGGCCCAATCTGATGCGCAGCAACCTGTGCGGTGCCTTGGCGGCGCTGAAAGTGGGTATGGATATTCTGACTCGGGACGAGCAGGTGCCCTTGCAGCGAATTTACGGCCACGGCGGGTTCTTTACCACCCCGCAGGTGGGGCAGCGGCTGCTGGCCTCCGCTTTGGCGGCGCCGGTTACTGTGATGGAGACAGCCGGTTCCGGCGGCCCCTGGGGTATGGCGCTGCTGGCGGCCTATATGCTGCAGCGGCAGAACGGAGAGCGTTTGGCTGCCTTCCTGGAGCGGCAGGTATTTGCCTGCTGTCAAACGGTGACGGTGGAGCCTACGGCGCAGGATGTGGCGGATTTTGACGCCTATATGCAAGCATTCCACGCAGCCCTGGACTTAGAGCGCCGGGCGGCAGAGGGAGAATAAAAGCAGATGTTAGAAGCATTAAAAGAACAAGTTTACCAAGCCAATATGGATCTGGTGCGCTACAATTTGGTGGTGCTTACCTGGGGCAATGTGTCGGCCATCGACCGGGAACGGGGGTTGTTTGTCATAAAACCCTCCGGCGTGCCATATAGTGAATTGACCCCGGCGGATATGGTGGTTATGGATCTGGCCGGCAACCGGGTAGAGGGGGAGCTGAATCCCTCGTCCGACACCCCCACCCATTTGGCGTTATATAAGGCGTTCCCGGAGATCGGGGGCATTACCCACACCCATTCTTCCTGGGCCTGTGCGTGGGCGCAAGCCGGGCGGGACATACCGGCTTACGGCACTACCCACGCGGATTTTGCCTACGGCGACATACCCTGTGCCCGTGGTCTGACGGAGGATGAGGTCAACACGGCGTATGAGGCCAATACCGGTCGAGTGATCGTGGAGGAGTTCCGCCGTCGCGGCCTGGACCCGGGGGCGTTCCCCGGTGTGCTGGTGCAGCGCCACGGCCCCTTTACCTGGGGCAAGAGCGCGGCCGCCTCTGTGGAGAACGCGCTGATCTTGGAAGAAATTGCCAAAATGGCCAGCCGCACCGAGCGCATTGCCGGGGAGCGGCCCATTGGAATTGAATCTTACCTGCTGGATAAGCATTATCTGCGCAAGCACGGCGCCAATGCTTATTACGGACAGAAAAAATAACAGAAAAGAGGAGAGTTCTTATGAAAAAACTGTTTAGCCTGACCTTGAGCCTACTGATGCTCATTGCCTGCTCCCTGGGTACGGTGTCTGCCTTTGCGGCAGAGGGAGAGGAGCCGACCCCCGTGGACCTGCGGGACTGCACAGTGACCTTGCAGTATGCTTCTACTACCTACACCGGTAAGGCTCTGCGCCCCACGGTGAAGGTGCAGTATAACGATATTGCCCTGGTCCAGGGGCAGGATTACAAGGTGCAGTACAGTGCCAATACCGCCTGCGGCACCGCCCAGGTGAAGTTGACCGGCACCGGCGATTATACCGGCGCGGTGAGCCGCAGCTTTAAGATTCTGCCCGGTCGGGTGACCGGTATGTCCACCAGCCGGACCACCACCACCATTACCATGAACTGGAAGCATGTACCCGGCGCTGCCGTGTATCGGGTGTATCAGTCTACTTCTGCAAACGGCAATTACAGCAAGGTTGCCACCGTCAGCGGCAACAAGGCCAAAATCAGCAAGCTGTCTGCCGGTAAAAAATACTACTTCAAGATTGCTGCCTGCGGCAAAAAGGACGGCTCCTACGCCGGTCCCCTCAGCGCGGTACTGAATACCGGCACCCGTCCCTCCACCGTGTCCATAAAGAGCGTGACCAAGTCCGGCACCAATTTGAAGATCCGGTGGAACAAGGTAACCTGCTCCGGTTATGAAGTGCGTTACAGCACAGATAAGAAGATGAAAAAGGGCGTTAAGACGGTGAAGATCACCAAGTCCTCCGCCACTTCCACGACCATCAAGAAAATCAAAAAGGGCAGTACATACTATGCCCAGGTGCGGGCGTACCTGTCCTTTCCCAACAAGGTATACAACGGCAGTTACAGCAAGGTGACCAGTTCCAGCTACTCCAACCTGTATGCCAGCTATTCTTCCAAGTATGTGAACAATAAGGACCGCACCACCAATCTGCGCATTGCCAGCAAGGCCATTGACGGCACCGTGATCCAGCCGGGACAGACCTTTTCCTTTAATAAAGTTGTAGGTAAGCGCACCAAGAGCCGTGGTTATAAAGAGGCCTATGTGTTCAGTGGCAGCGGCACGGTTATGGGTGTTGGCGGCGGTATCTGCCAGGTGGCTTCCACCATGTTTAATACCGCACTGCTTGCCAATGTGTCTATTGTAGAGCGGCACCAGCACAGCCAGCGGGTTACCTATGTGCCCCTGGGTCGGGACGCAGCCATTATGTGGGGCTCTCAGGACTTTCGCTGGAAGAACAATACCGGTATGCCCATTAAGATCAAAATGAGCGTAAAGGACGGTACCATCTCCTGCAAGTTCTACACCAGCAAGGAGGCAAAGCCCAAAAAGGTGAGCCTGAAAGTGAGCCAGCGCGGCAAAAACTTTACCTTGCGCCGGTATGTAGGTGGCAAGGTGAATTACACCGCCAAGTCTAAATACTAAATAAAAAGCGGCTATACCGATTTTTCGTCGGTATAGCCGTTTTTTCGTCCGCCTGTTCGTAGTAGAATAGGGGTGCGATTATTTGTGTTTGGTGTATTCCTGCACCGCCAAGGCATCGCACCGCTCATTATAGGGGTGGCCGGCGTGACCCTTGACCCAGTTAAAGGTGACGGTGTGGGTCTGCAACAGGGGCAGCAGCTGCTGCCACAGGTCAACATTCAGCGCCGGTTTGCCGTCTGCCTTGCGCCAGCCCTTGCGCTGCCAGCCGTAGACCCAGCCCTTGGTTACCGCGTCGCACACATATTTGGAGTCGGTGGTCAGGGTCACCAGGCAAGGCTCTCGCAAGGCTGCCAGGGCACGGATCACCGCCGTCAGTTCCATACGGTTGTTGGTGGTTTCCGCTTCAAAGCCGCTCATTTCTTTTTCCGTACCGTTATACACCAGTACAGCGCCCCAGCCGCCTTTGCCCGGGTTGCCGGAGCAGGCGCCGTCGGTATAAATGCTCACTTTTTTCATAAATATTACCTCGCCGGGATATTTTAGCACGCTTTGTGGCAATAATCAATACAGCGTGGCAAAATCCGTACACCGGTCCGGGGCCACTTGACATTTGGCGTTATTTATTTTATGATATATGCAATTTGTGATGTTCGGAAAACTATATTTAACAGGAGGAATCAAATCGAATGATCAATCAGAATAAGTCTGACGGTAAGGCTGCTTCCGGAAAACGGAATTCCAAGAAGCGCTACACATACCGCAGACCGGTAAAGAAAGGCGCTCCGCGGCAGAAAAAGCCGGAGGAGTCTGTTCATATTGCATTTTTAGGCGGTATGAATGAGATCGGCAAGAACATGACGCTTTATGAATACAAGGACGATATGTTCATTGTGGACTGCGGTCTGGCATTCCCTACATCGGATCTGCCGGGCGTGGACTTGGTGATCCCGGATTTTACCTATGTAGAAAAAAACAGACACAAAATCAAGGGCGTATTGGTGACCCACGGCCACGAGGACCATATCGGCGGCCTGGCATTCCTGCTTAAGCGGATCAATGTGCCCATCTATGCCACTAAGCTGACCATCGGCCTGATCCAGGGCAAACTCAAGGAGCACGGCCTGCTGAACAAGGCCAAGCTGGTGGAAATCCGCCCCCGGGACAACATCACTCTGGGTGCCTTTAATATTGAATTTATCCATGTGAACCACTCCATTCCGGACGCGGTAGGTCTTGCCATCCGCTGCCCGGCAGGCGTGATTATCCAAACCGGCGACTTTAAGATTGACACCACCCCGGTAGACGGAGATATGATCGATCTGGCTCGCTTCGCCGAGTATGGCAAAAAGGGCGTTTTGGCACTGCTTTCCGATTCCACAAATGCAGAGCGCCCCGGCTATACCATGAGCGAGCGCAAGGTGGGCGAGAGCTTTGAGCAGCTGTTCCGCAAGGCACACAATAAGCGCATTGTGGTGGCGACTTTTGCTTCCAATATCCACCGGGTGCAGCAGATTATTGATGTGGCCCAGTCCAGAGGGCGTAAGGTGGCCGTGACCGGCCGTAGCTTGGAAAATTTGGTTCAGGTGGGCCAGGATCTGGGTTACCTGAATGTGCCGGAGAATATTCTCATTCCCATTGACGCCATTAAGCGTTACCCGGACGATAAACTGGTGATTATTACCACCGGTAGCCAGGGCGAACCTATGTCCGCCTTGACTCGGATTGCCTTTGGCGAGCACCGCAAGGTAAATATCGGTCCCAACGACTATGTGATCATTTCCGCCACGCCCATACCCGGCAACGAGAAGATGGTGGGCAATGTGGTCAACGAGCTGATGAAGCACAATGTAGAGGTGATCTACGAAAAGATGTACGAGGTGCATGTCAGCGGCCACGCCTGTCAGGAAGAGCTGAAATTGATGATGGGTATTGTTAAGCCTCAGTATTTCATTCCCGTGCACGGTGAGCAAAAACACCTGCAAAAGCACGCCGGGCTGGCTATGTCCATGGGCTACGATATGAAGCACATTTACCTGGGTAATATCGGCGAAAAAATCTCTCTAAGCAAGACGGAGATGAAGCAGATCGAGACTGTGCCTGCCGGCGAAGTGTATGTAGACGGCTTGGGCGTGGGCGATGTGGGCAATATTGTTTTGAACGACCGTAAGCATCTGTCCCAGGACGGCATTATCATTGTGGTGGCCACTTTGGATGCGGAGACCGGCGATGTGGTCAGCGGCCCGGATGTAGTGTCCCGCGGGTTTGTCTATGTGAAGGAGAACGAAGACCTGATGAACAAGGCCCGCGACCTGGCTTGCCATGTGATCTACGATTACTACGATGTGAAGGGTCGGGATTGGAACACCGTTAAGTCCAAGCTGCGGGATGAAATCTCCCACCTGATGTATGAAAAGACCAAGCGCAGCCCCATGGTGCTGCCCATTTTGATGGAGATTTAAGGAGAAGCGTATGAAAGTCATTTTGAAACAAGATGTAAAAGCGCTGGGCAAAAAAGGCGATTTAGTAAATGCCTCGGACGGCTACGCCCGCAACTTTCTCTTTCCCAAGGGGTTGGCGGTAGAGGCCAATGCCACCGCTATGAACGAGTTTAACTCTAAGGAAACGGCCAAGAAGTTCCACAAAGCCGAGGAAGTGAAAGCAGCCACCGCCGACGCACAGAAGCTGGAGGGCAAGACCTTTCATCTGAAAGCCAAGGCCGGTGCCAACGGCAAGCTGTTCGGCTCCGTCACCTCTAAGGATGTGGCGGCGCAGATCAAAAAGGATCTGGGCGTGGAGATCGACAAGCGCAAGATCGTGATGGAGGACATTAAGACCTTTGGTACCGTACAGGCAGAAGTGAAAGTCTATGCCGGGATTACGGCAAAGATCCTTGTACAGGTGACCGAGGCATAAGAGAAATCCAATCAACATAAACGGTGATGAAAATGGCGGAAGCAACAACGACCGGCGGCGTGGCGCTGCCGTACAATTTAGAGGCGGAACAAAGCGTATTGGGCTGTATTCTGCTGAATTCCGGCTGTATGGAGGAGGTGCTGATGCACCTGAAGGCAGAGAGCTTTTATCTGCCTCAGCACCGAGCCATCTTTGGCGCCATGCTGTCCATGTACACCTCTTCCCAGGCCAGTATTGACCCGGTACTGATTGCCGATGTGCTGGCCAAAGAGGGACATTACGATGTGGCAGGCGGCAGGGAATACCTGGTGCAGCTGGCAAACAGTGTGCCCTCTACGGCCAATGTAGCCAGCTATGCCAAGATCGTGAAGGAGCAGTTTTATCTTCGAACCCTGATCCAAACGGCTCGGGAGATCATGGACGATGCGGCCAGCGGTGAGGGTGACGCCTCCTCTATCTTAGATGCGGCAGAGCAGAAGATCTATGATATTCGACAGGGTAAGGACACCGGCGGCCCCACCAAGGTCAGCGAGGTGATCGTCAACGGCGTGTATGACCGCCTGGGCAAGCTCACCGGCGAGGACAAAGAAAAATATAAGGGCATTCCCACCGGCTTCGGTCTGCTGGATACTTACATTACCGGCCTAAATAAGTCGGACTTTATCCTGATCGGCGCCCGCCCGGCTATGGGTAAGACCAGTTTTGCCCTGAACCTGGCGTCCAATGTGTCCATGATGGCGCGCAAAAAGTGCGTGTTCTTTAGCTTGGAGATGACCAAGGAGCAGCTGGCGGAGCGTTTGCTGGCGTCCCAGGCCGGTGTGCCCAGCCATAAGCTGCGCACCGGCGAGCTGGACAACGACGAGTGGGTGCGCCTGGGCAATGCTGCCGGTCAGTTTAATGATGTAGAGTTGTATTTGGACGATACTTCTTCTATCACCGTGCCGGAGATCAAGTCCCGGGTGCGGCGCATGAAAGATGTGGATGTGATTATGATCGACTATCTGGGCTTGATCAAATCCGCCACCCGCAAGGAAAACCGTGTGCAGGAGGTGTCCGAGATTACCCGCCAACTGAAAATGTTGGCTAAGGATCTGATGATCCCGGTGATCTGCTGTGCCCAGTTGGCCCGTAGTACCGAGGGGCGAGGCAAGAGCCATAAGCCCCAGCTGTCCGACCTGCGAGAGTCCGGCTCCATTGAGCAGGACGCGGATATTGTGATGTTCCTCTACCGTGAGGACTACTATCGCAGCGAGGTAGATGAGGACAAGCAGGACGACATCGACGAGAACCATACGGAGTTGATCGTGGCCAAGAACCGCCACGGCGCTACCGGCACCATTGAGATGACCTTTGATAAGGAATTCACCCGCTTCCGTGCGGTGGACAAGACAGCCAATGCATTCTGATTTGTTTGACCGGATTGACCGGACGGTAACGGAACACAACATGCTGTGCCCGGAGGACCGGGTGGTGGCAGCAGTGTCCGGTGGGGCGGACTCCATGTTATTGCTTCACTACCTGCTCAGCCGCAGGGAACGATGGCAGCTGCAGATCACCGTTGCCCATGTGGAGCACGGCATTCGGGGCGAAAGCTCCCGGGCGGACGCTGCCTTTGTGCGGAATTTTTGCGCCCGGCAGCATTTGTCTTATTTTGAAAAAGCAATCGACGCACCCGGAGAGGCCAAGGCTACCGGTATGGGCGTTGAGGCGTATGCCCGGCAAGCGCGGTACGCCTTTTTTCAGTCGCTGGACTGTGATCGGATCGCCACGGCGCATACGCTTTCGGATTCGGTGGAGACCATGCTGTTCCGCTTGGCTCGGGGCACCGGGCTGCGAGGACTCACCGGTATTGCGCCGGTGCGGGGCAAGATTATTCGTCCGTTGCTGGACTGCACCGGAGAGGAAGTGCGGGCGGCATGCACGGCGCTGCATATCGACTATCGGATTGATGAGAGTAACGCCGATGAGCGGTACAGCCGCAATGCCATTCGCCATACGCTGGTGCCGGATTTTGACCGGGTGCACCCGGGCTTTATGCAAAATGCCGCCCGTACCTTGCAGAATTTGCAAGCGGATGAAGCCTATTTGCAGGCGCAGACTGCCGAACTTTTACAGACGGCAAGAACTTTAAACGGTTTGCAAACGGCGGTACTTACTGCCGCACCGCTGCCCTTGCGCCGCCGGGCACTGACGGCGTTTTTAGAGCAAAACCGGTTTGGCGTGGATGCCCTCCACTTGACGCAGTTGGACGAGTTGCTTGCGTCCGGTGGACGGTTGCAGCTGCCCGGCGGATTTGCCCATGTACAGCGTGGGGTGCTGACTCTGGAAGCGGCAGGTGCGCCACCGGCGGCGGCCATTGCTTATGAACAAATCGTGGTATCTGTTGCGGAATTTTTAACGATTCGTGAATTATCGCAAATAAAAATTGATTTTTATTGCGACTATGATAAAATAACAGGCAGTGTTCGTTTTCGGCAGCGGCAGGCAGGGGATCGCATTTCTCCCGCCGGTCGCGGGTGCAGCAAATCGCTGAAGAAGCTCTATTGCGAATACCGCGTGCCCCACAGTCGGCGCGCTCTGCCCCTGGTGGCGGAGGACGATTTGGGGATCATCGCCGTGGCAGGCTGCTGCTGCGATCAGCGCGTCGGGGTGGACGCCACCACCCGGAGCGTGCTTTATGTAGTTTCCCATACGGAGGACTGATAGATGAATAATATGGCAAAAAATTGGAAGTCCATTCTGTTTTATATCCTGATCCCGGTGCTTTTGATCGGGGCAGTATGGTATTTGTCTTCTAACCAATCCGGCACAGAGGTGCAATACTCCCAAGTGGTGCAGATGTTTGAAGAGAACCAGGTAAAGGACTTTTCCCTGGATCTGTCCAGCGGCGCACTGACCTACAAGACCTTTAAGGACCCGGAGAAGGAGCAGCGCTACACCGTGCCCAATGTGTCGCTCTTTTTGGACGATGTGAAGGATAATGTAGACGCGTATAACGCCAAGCAGAAAGATAATAAGAACCGCATTACTTATAACTACAAAAAGGGCGCTTCCGGCAACTGGTTCACCAGTATGCTGCCGTCGCTTATTATGCTCATTGCTATTGTGGGTCTTGGGTTCTATGCGTTCCGGCGGATGAACAACGCCATGATGAACGACACCAACAAGACGCTGGGCTTTGGCAAGATCCGCGCCAAGACCTTGGTGGAGGACGAAAAGCGCAAGACCACATTTCAGGATGTGGCCGGTTGTGATGAGGAAAAGGGCGAGCTGGAGGAGATCGTGGAGTTCTTAAAGAACCCGGACAGCTTTACCGCACTGGGCGCCCGTATTCCCCGAGGCGTGCTGCTGGTGGGTCCTCCCGGTACCGGTAAAACTTTGCTGGCCCGTGCTGTGGCCGGTGAGGCCGGCGCACCGTTTTTGTCCATTTCCGGCTCTGACTTTGTAGAGATGTATGTGGGCGTGGGTGCTTCTCGTGTGCGTGACCTGTTTGAGCAGGCCAAGAAGAAGGCACCGGCCATTGTGTTTATTGATGAGATTGATGCTGTGGGCCGTCACAGAGGTGCCGGCACCGGCGGCGGTAATGATGAGCGGGAGCAGACCTTGAACCAGTTGCTGGTAGAGATGGACGGCTTTGGCACCAACAGCGGTATTATCGTGATGGCTGCCACCAACCGGCCGGATGTACTGGATCCGGCGCTGCTGCGCCCCGGTCGTTTTGACCGCCAAATTACCGTGAATCGACCGGATGCACAGGGCCGTGAGGACATTTTGAAAGTTCATTCCCGCAACAAGCCCCTGGGTCCGGATGTGGATTTGAAAGAAGTGGCGAAGGACACCATCGGCTTTACCGGTGCAGACTTGGAAAACCTGCTCAACGAGGCTGCTTTGCTGGCTGTGCGCCGCAAGAAGAAAGCGCTGACTATGGCGGAAATTAACGACGCCTCCTCCCGTGTGCAAATGGGCACGGAGAAAAAGAGCCATAAATATTCCAAAAAGGCCAAGCGCCTGACCGCTTACCACGAGGCGGGTCACGCTGTGGCAGCCTACTATGTAGAGGGCCACGACCCGGTGAAGGAAATTTCCATTATTCCCCGGGGTCTGGGTGCCGGCGGCTACACATGGTACACCCCGCAAGAGGAAAATTACAATTCCAAAAAGGAGATGCTGGACGATCTGATCTCCATGTTGGGCGGCCGTGTGGCCGAGGCGTTGGCGCTGGGGGATATTTCTACCGGTGCATCTAACGATTTGCAGCGCGCCACCCAAATTTGTCGGGACATGGTGGCCAAGTACGGCATGAGCGAGGTGCTGGGCCCGGCTGTATTCAGCGATGAGAACGACGAGGTATTCCTTGGCAAGGACTTTGGCCATGTAAACAATTACAGCGAGGCGACCTCTGCCAAGATTGACGCAGAGATTGAGCGGATGATGCGCCACGCTTACAGCCAGACGGAAGAGATCTTAAAGGCTCATTACGAGAAGCTGGAACTGGTGGCGGAGACCCTGCTGCAAAAAGAGAAGCTTACCGGCGAGATGTTTGCCCAGCTGATGGAAAACGGCAAGCTGGACGAATCGGAAGCCCAACCCACAGAAGAATCGGAAGCCCCTGCGGCAGAAACACAGACTGCTGCGGACACAGCCCCGGTGCCTGCGCCGGAGGGCGGAGACGCACCGGCAGCGGATGCGGCGAATGCCCCGGCAGACCCTACACCGGAAGCGCCCAAATCCGACCGATAACCCCAAGAAAAGACAGTTACTTACCGGTAGCTGTCTTTTTTCATTTCTTGACATTTCCACAAGATATTGTATAATATCAACGACTAAAGACAATTTATCGGAGGGAAAAGCATGGCGAAAAAAGCCACCTATGGCAACGAAAGCATTAAGTCCCTGCGTGGTGCAGACCGTGTGCGAAAGCGCCCGGCTGTGATTTTCGGCTCGGACGGGTTAGAGGGCTGTGAGCATTCCATCTTTGAAATTATGAGCAACTCCATAGACGAGGCCAGAGAGGGGCGCGGCAATCGGATCGTAGTGACCCGCTACCTGGACGGCTCCTATGAGGTGCAGGACTTTGGCAGCGGTATTCCTGTGGATTACAACAAGAACGAGCAGCGAGAGAACTGGGAGCTGCTGTTTTGCGAGATGTACGCCGGGTCCAAATATGATAACGCCGGCGGCGCAGGCAGTTATGAGTTCTCCCTGGGTCTCAACGGCCTGGGGCTTTGCGCCACCCAGTATGCGTCGGAATATATGGACGCGGAAATTCACCGGGACGGCTATTGCTACACCCTGCATTTTGAAAAGGGCGAGAATATCGGCGGCCTGCACAAGGCGCCGTACCACAAGCGCGATACCGGCTCCCGCATTCGCTGGAAGCCGGATATTCAGGTGTTTACGGATATTAACATTCCCAGAGATTGGTTCGTATCCACCATGAAGCGCCAGGCCATTGTTAATGACGGCGTGCACTTTGTGCTCAAGGAGGAGACCGCCGGTGGCAAGTTCAACACCACCGAATTTTGTTACCAAAACGGTATTCAGGACTATGTGGCGGAGCTGGCAGGGGACACCGCTTTTACCACACCCCAATACTGGGAGTGCGAGCGGGTGGGCCGCGACCGTGCGGATCTGAATGACTATAAGCTGAAGATCAAGGCGGCGGTGTGCTTTTCGCTGAAAACCCAGCTGAAAGAGTATTACCACAACTCCAGCTTTTTGGAGCACGGCGGCTCGCCGGAAAAGGCCTTTCGCAGTGCCTTTGTGAGCCAGATCAATGCCTATCTGAAAGCCAATAACAAGTACGCCAAATCTGATGGTCAGATCAATATTCAGGATGTGGAGGACTGCGTGATCTTTGTGGTGTCCTCCTTCTCCACCAACACTTCTTACGAGAACCAAACCAAAAAGGCGATCACCAATAAGTTTATTCAGGAGGCTATGACCGACTTCTTCCGCAGATCCCTGGAAGTGTACTTTATTGAGAACAAGATGGAGGCGGAGAAGATCGCCAACCAGGTGCTGGTCAATATGCGCGCCCGGGTAAAGGCGGAGAACACCCGCAAAACCTTAAAAACCACCTTGCAATCCAAGATGGATATGACCAACCGCATTCAAAAGTTTGTGGACTGCCGCTCCAAGGATGTAAGCGAGCGAGAGGTGTTTATTGTAGAGGGCGACTCTGCATTGGGTGCCTGCAAGCAGGCCCGGGACGCCCGGTTCCAGGCGGTGATCCCGGTGCGCGGCAAGATCCTCAACTGCTTAAAGTCCGAGTATGACAAGATCTTTAAGAACGACATTATTACCGACCTGATCAAGGTGCTGGGCTGCGGCGTGGAAGTGCGCTCCAAGGCTGCCAAGGATCTGTCCGCCTTTGATATGGACAACCTACGGTGGAACAAAGTGCTTATCTGCACCGATGCGGATGTGGACGGTTTTCAGATCCGTACCTTGATTTTGACGATGATCTATCGCCTGATGCCCAAGCTGATCCAGGCAGGCAAGGTGTATATTGCCGAGTCTCCGCTGTACGAGGTGACCTGCAAGGGCCAGACCTATTTTGCCTACAATGAAGTGGAGATGGACCAGATCAAGGCAGAGATCGGCGACGCGCCCTATACCGTGCAGCGGTCCAAAGGTCTTGGTGAAAACGAGGCAGAGATGATGGCTCTGACCACCATGAACCCGGCCACCCGCCGCATTATCCAGGTGACTCCGTCGGATGCAGAGGAGACCTCCAAGTTCTTTGACCTGCTGCTGGGAGACAACCTGGAGGGTCGTAAAGAATATATTGCAGACTACGGCTACCTGTACCTGGACGCCGCAGATGTAAGCTAAGGAGGGGCGTTCATTGCCAAAGAAGAAAAAGGACCAGCGCCCGGTTGCCGGGAAGCTGGACGAAAATGTGCATATCAAAGGTGCCGGCACCGTGCAGACGGAGCCCATTGTGGACACCCTGAAGAGCAACTATATGCCCTACGCCATGAGCGTGATCCTCTCCCGCGCCTTGCCGGAGATCGACGGCTTTAAGCCCTCCCACCGCAAGCTGCTTTACACTATGTACAATATGAAGCTGCTTACCGGCGGCTTTATTAAGAGCGCCAACATTGTGGGGCGCACCATGCAGCTGAACCCCCACGGTGACGCGGCCATTTACGACACCATGATCCGCCTGTCCCGGGGCAATGAGAGCCTGCTGTATCCCTATGTGGAGTCTAAAGGTAACTTCGGTAAAGCTTACAGCAAAAATATGATGTACGCTGCCTCCCGTTACACAGAGGCTAAGCTGGCGCCCATCTGCCGGGAACTGTTTGACGACATTAACAAGGACACGGTGGACTTTGTAGACAACTATGACAACACCATGAAAGAGCCGACTTTGCTGCCGGTGACCTTTCCGTCCATTCTCTGTAATGTGACCACCGGCATCGCCGTAGGTATGGCCTCATCCATCGCTTCTTTTAACTTAAAGGAAGTGTGCGACACCACCATTGCCCTAATCAAAAACCCGGCCCATGTAATCGCAGACACCTTGCTGGCGCCGGATTTTGTAGGCGGCGGCTATATTCTCTATAATAAGCCGGAGCTGGACAAAATTTACGACACCGGCCGCGGCTCTGTGCGGGTGCGTGCCAAGTACACCTATGACAAAAAATACAACTGCATTGATGTAACGGAGATTCCGCCAACCACCACCGCCGAGGCGATCATTGACAAGATCGTGGAGCTGGTCAAGACCAACAAAGTGCGGGAGATCAGCGATATTCGAGACGAAACGGATCTGACCGGTCTGAAGATCACCATTGACCTGAAGCGGGGTGTGCATGCAGACGACCTGATGCTGCGGCTTTATAAGATGACGCCCTTAGAGGACAGCTTCAGCTGCAACTTCAATGTGCTGGTGGACGGCAAGCCCAAGGTCTACGGCGTACGGGAGCTGTTGATGGCGTGGATCGACTTCCGCCTGGAATGTGTGCGCCGCCGCCTGACCTTTATGCTGAACAAAAAGCGGGACCAGCTGCATTTACTCAAGGGTCTGTCCAAGATTCTGTTGGATATTGATAAAGCGATTAAGATCGTCCGGGAGACCAAGGCAGAGGTCGATGTGGTGCCCAATTTGATGATCGGCTTTGGTATTGACGAGACCCAGGCGGAATATGTGGCGGAGATCAAGCTGCGCCACTTGAACCGGGAGTATATCCTTAAGCGCATTCAAGATATTGAGAATTTGGAGAATGAGATCGCCCAGCTGGAGGAAGTGCTCTCCAGCCAAAACAAGATGAAAAAAGTAATCGTGGGCGAGTTGCAGGCGGTAGCCCAGAAGTACGACACCGGCCGCCGTTCGGAAATTCTTTACGATGTGCAGGAGGCCGCGCCGGAGACGGAGCAGGAGGTGCCGGACTACCCGGTGACTGTGTTCCTTTCTGCCGAGGGGTATTTGAAGAAGATCAAGACCGCCAACCTGCGCTTGAGCGGCGAGCAAAAGCTCAAGGAGGGTGACACCATGCTCCGGGAGGAGGAAGCCTCCAACAGGGATGAACTGCTTTTCTTTACCAACCACCACCAGGTGTACAAGTCCCGCTTATCTGACTTTGAGGACGGCAAAGCGTCCCAGCTGGGCGAGTATGTGGCCGGTAAATTGGAAATGGAAGAGGACGAGCAGCCGGTCTACATGGCGCTGCTCCATGAATATAAGGGCTATATGCTCTTTGCCTTTGAGAACGGCAAGTTCGCCAAAGTGGATGTGGCTGCCTACCAGACCAAGACCAACCGCAAGAAGCTCTTGAATGCTTATTCCGCCAAGTCACCCTTGGCGGCGGCTATGTATATTCCGGAGGATACGGAAGTGGTGCTGTGCTCTGACAGCGGGCGTAAGCTGCTGCTGAATACCGGCGGCGTGCTGGCCAAATCCACGAAGGACACCATCGGTATTTCTGCCATGACCTTAAAGAAAAATAAAAAGGTCACCGGTATGTACCTATACAAAGAAGGCGAGTTTGAAAAGCCCTGGCGCTACCGTGCCAAAAATCTGCCGGCAGCGGGCGCACTGCCCTCGGCGGCGGACATTGGCGAGCAGTTGACCTTTTGATTCGGCGTGATTGCATAAAAAACGGGTCGATCTTCCATCGACCTGTAAAAACCGGCGGCAAACGCCCTATGTAAACCCGCTGCAAGGCAGCGGAGGCAGCAAAGGCAAACGCACTCTCTTTGTTGCCGTTTATAGTGTGCGTGTCGTCGCGCCTTTGTATGCCAGTAAATTGTTGGTAAAAAGGGGTTGCATTTCTCGTAGTGCTATGCTATAATGCTGGAGTAAATTATGAGCGGAGGAAGTTTTCATGCTTTGGTATCATTATGTTTTCGGCGCAGTGCTGATTTTGGCGTCGATTATTATAACTATCGTTGTATTGATGCAGGAGGGTCGTTCCCAGAACCTGTCCGGTGCTATCGCCGGCGGTGCAGAGACCTTTTTGGGCAAATCCAAGGGCAGAACGATTGAGGCTAAGTTAGAAAAAATCACAAAATGGCTGATCGTGGCTTTCTTTGTGATTGTGCTTGCTGCATTTCTCATCTTCCTGTTTGTCGGATAAGCAAACGCAAAGATAACCTTGCCGCGTGCAAGGTTATTTTTTTTGCAGTCACCCCAATGAATGAACGAGAACGAACATGAACTTTGTAATTTTTGATTTAGAATGGAATAATGCCTACAACTATAAGGCGCAGACCGGTATGAACGAGATCATAGAGATCGGCGCTGTGATGCTGGATGAACGGCTGCAAATTGTAGATACCTTTAAGCAGCTGATTCTGCCCAAGGTATCTAAGCGGCTTACCGGTCGGTTTAAGGATCTGACCCACATTACCCCGGATGAGGTGAAGCAAAACGGCATTCCTTTTGAGGAGGCTTTTCGGGACTTTGCCCGCTGGAGTGGGGCGGACAACTGTGTGTTTATGAGCTGGTCGGACAGCGATCTGTATGTGCTGGCCGGCAACTACAAGTATTTTAGCCAGCGTGCCCATGTACCGTTTATGCAGCGGTATGCGGACGCGCAAAAGTACTGTATGCGCTTCTTAACCGATAATCCTAACAACAACCAGATCAGCCTGGCCCATTGTGCCGAGAAGTTCCAAATTTCTGTGGAGGAGGAGAACCTGCACCGGGCGCTGGAGGACTGCTATGTGGCCGCCGCCTGTTTTAAGAAAGTGTATGATCCGGCACTGTTTGAGCCGTATATTTGTGACTGCTCCGGGGATTATTTTGAGCGGCTGCTGTACAAGCCCTATTACCTGCGCCACGCCATTTGCCGTGGGTTCGATCTTAGACAGCAAAAGTTTCAGTGCCCCCGTTGCCATAAAGAACTGCAAATGCTGCGTCCCTTTGAATTTTCCAACAACGCCTTTAAGAACTGGGGCGAGTGTCGGGATTGCGGCACCAAATATTGGGTGCAGCTGCGTGCCAAGCAAATGTACGATCATGTGCAGATCAGCAAGAAGGTGCAGCCCATGAGCCGCAAGCGTTCCCGGGCCATGGATCGGGAAAACGGCCGTACGAAGGCACCGAGCAAGAGCGGCAAGCAAGCAAAAAATTCTTAATTTATTCATAATTTGCTTTATTTATTTTAATCTTTGTAGTATAATTATTAAAATATAAAATGGGTCTGTCCGACCCCATCACCCATACATACGAACGACTTAGGAGGTATGTGCGTGGCGAATAAAGATTATGACGATCTGCTGCGTTCGTTTATGAACAACTCGTCTAAGGCTTATGACGAGGACCGGCACGCGGTAGAAAAGCAGGCGCAGCAGGCGCCCGTACAGAGGAATGCGGCGGCGGACCGTGCGGCGCGGCATAAGAAAGAGCAGCAGATGGAGAACCGCCTGGCTGCCAAAAAACGCAAGAAGGCAAGCAAGCCACCCAAAGAGAGTACCCCTGCCCGCAAGTTAGGCAAGGTGCTGCTGGGCTGCCTGATGGTCATTTGCGTGGTGGGCATTGTGTGCTGCTCCGTGCTGTTTATTTACGGTTACAGCGTGGTTCATGGCGACAAGGTCTTTGACCTGACCGAGCAGAAGTACAGCCAAAATATGACCTCTTTCATCTACGGCACAGACAAGAACGGCAAGACTGTGGAGATCACCCGCCTGCATGGGGAAGAAAACCGCATTTGGGTGGACATGGACGATATGAGCCCCTATATGCCCAAGGCATTTGTGGCTGGTGAGGACAAGCGCTTTTATGAGCACCATGGTGTGGACTGGGTGCGTACCATCGGCGTGTTTGTCAAGCCCACCAACTTCGGTCAGGGCGGTTCAACCATTACCCAGCAGTTGATCAAGAACTTAACGGACGAAAACCAGGTGACCTTTATCCGTAAGTTTAACGAGATCTTGCAGGCGCTGAACCTGGAGCGCAATTACAGCAAGGACGAGATCATTGAGGCGTACCTGAACACTGTGTACCTGTCCAATGGCTGCTACGGTGTGAAGACCGCCGCAGAGAAGTACTTTGGCAAGGACATTAAGGATTTGAATGCGGCGGAGTGTGCCAGTCTGGCAGCCATTACCAAGGCGCCGTCCACCTATGATCCCTTGAATGACCCTAAGGCCAATAAGAAACGGCAGGAGTACTTCCTGGAGGCCATGTATAAAGAGGGCTCCATTTCTAAAGACGAGTACGAGAGCGCCAAGAGTTATAAGCTGGTATTTACCAACAGCAAAGAATATAAAGGCTCTAAGGTCAAAGCCAAGAGCACCAAAAAGGCCCAGACCGTCAACAGCTATTATGTGGATCATGTGATTACCTCCGTGATTGAGGACCTGCAAAAGAACGGCTACACTTACAAGAAAGCCAAGAATATGGTCTACGGTGGCGGACTGAAGATCTACACTGCCATTGATTTTGATGTGCAGAAAGCACTGGAAAATGTGTACGAGAACTACAAGCGCATGCCGGACGAGACTGTCCAGGGTGCGATGGTAGTCATGGACTATAACGGCCGCGTTTTAGGCTTGGTGGGCGGCACCGGAAAGAAGAAAGTCAATTTGGGACTGAACCGCGCCACCATGTCCAAGCGACAGCCCGGTTCTACCATTAAGCCTTTGTCCGTGTACGGACCGGCGCTCGAAAAGAGCTTGCAGGACGAGAACACTAATATTTACTGGTCTACAATGATTAAAGACGCCCCGCTAAAGGTGGTGGACGGCAAACCCTGGCCCACCAACCAGGGCGGCGGATACAGCGGCAGCACCGTTACCTTGCAATACGGTCTTGCCCAGTCTAAAAACACCATCTCCGCCCGCACACTGGATATGATCAGTGACGCCGGCGCGGTGGATTACTCTCTGGACTTTATCAGCAATCGGTTCCACATCAGCACGCTGGACAGCGTGAAGGACTGCGACTACGCACCTATGGCTACCGGCGGTGTGACCAACGGTGTAACCGTGCTGGAGATGACCGCGGCCTACGCCACTTTTGGCAATGGCGGCTACTACTACGAGCCGTACTGCTACACGAAGATCGAGGATGTGCAGGGCAATGTGGTGTTGCAAAAGCAGCCGGAAAAGACCAAAGAGTCCGCGCTGTCTGAGAATACCGCCTGGGTGATGAACAAGTTGCTGCAAACGGTTATGACCGCCGGCACCGGTACTTCCTACAAGTTGTCCGGTATTCAGTGCTTCGGCAAGACCGGTACCACTACGGACGATAAGGACCGCTGGTTTATGGGCGGCACGCCGGACTTTGTGGCCGGTGTATGGTACGGCTATGACCAGCCCAAGGAGATCTACTACGGCTTGTCCGGTAACCCCTCCGGTACTTTGTGGAAGACGGTGATGTCCGCCGTGTATGACAAGCTGGACAGCGATCAGTATAAAACCAAGTTTGAGGAGCCGGAAGGCATCGTAAAGCGTTCCTATTGCCCCTCCTGTGGCAAGTTGCGCAGCGGCACCGGCGTGTACGGCTGGTACGATGTGAACAACCTGCCCGGCAACTGCTCCGGCGGCCACGGCTATTCCACCGGCGGGAGCAGCGGCTCCGGCAGCTACGGCAATTCCGGCAGTTCCGGCAAGACCACCACTGCGGCAGACGGCGAGAATACCACAGCCGCCGGCGGCGAGACCACCGCAGCCCAGAAGCCGCAGACCTCTGCACCGGCAGAGCCAAAGCCCACCAAGGCCAATGAGGGCGACGACGAATGAGCGCCACCCGCTTTATCGTTGTGCGCCACTGTGAGGCACAGGGGAATATCCGCCGGGTGTTTAACGGTATCACGGACGGCGACATTACCGAGAATGGTGCCCGCCAGCTGGATCTGCTGGCTGCGCGTATGGCAGGGGAGCGCTTTGATGTGATTTATTCCAGCCCCTTGCGCCGCAGCGTGAAGACTGCCCAGGCCTGCAACCGGGCGCATAGACTACCTATCCACGTACTGAACAGCCTGATCGAGATCAACGGCGGGGCGTTTGAGGGTCTGCCCTTTGCGGACTTTCCCAAATGCTATCCCAGGGAGAGTGCCTTGTGGAATGACGAACCCCACGCCTTTGCCATAGAAAAAGGGGAGTCTATGCAACAGGTGTTTGACCGTATGCGAGACGCGGTGCTGCTGCTCGCCGCCCGCCATCCGGGCAAGACCGTATTGCTGGCCTCCCACGGCTGCGCCATTCGCAATCTGCTGTGCTGGGCACACGGTTGGCCCATTGAGCGGCTGAACGATGTGAACTGGGGTGAAAACACCTGTGTGTCCGTTTTAGAAGTAGATGAAAGCGGCACACCCCGCTTGCTGCTGGAGAATGACGCTTCTCATTTACCGGCGGACTGCGCTACCTTAGGCAAGCAGGACTGGTGGCGGCCGGAGTACCGGCACGACCCTTTTGGAAGATAATAAACACAAACGGAGCGAAAGCGATCAACAAGGTATGGATCCTTTCGCTCTTTTTTACAGGAAGGAGAACCGCTATGCGAATGATGGCTGTGGACTACGGCGATGTGCGCACTGGCGTGGCCTTTTGCGATGTGCGGGAGATGCTGGCCACCGCCTATGACACGGTGGAGGAGCGCTACGCGCCGAAGCTGGCCGAAAAACTGGCGGCTCTTGCCAAGGCAGAGAAAGCAGAGCAGATCGTTGTGGGGCTGCCCCGGAATATGGACGGCAGCTATGGCTACCGGTGCGACGCCTGCCGCCGTTTGGGCGATTTGCTATCGGAGCTTACCGGACTTCCGGTGGTGTACCAGGACGAGCGCCTGACGACGGTGCTGGCCTATGACCTGCTGTCTGCGGGCAATGTGCATGGCAAAAAAAGCAAGAAGCAGGTGGACGCTGTGTCTGCCAGCGTGATCTTGCAGTCTTATTTGGACAGTCACCGCTAAACCGCGTCTTAGCGGATAGAGAGCACCGGCGCTGCGTATAGATGTAGCGGTGGTGCTTTTGGAATGGATGGTGGGTCGCACACGGTTGCGGCTGGATTATTCGTTTTTTTGGATATTGACTTTTGCCGCCTGGGCACAGAACGAATTGCTGTGGCAGGTGCTGCTATTTTCCGTGCTCCACGAGTGCGGGCACTTGACGGCGCTTTGCGCCCTGGGATTGCAGCCCAGGCAGCTGCGCTTGTCCTTTTACGGTATGGCGCTGCGGTATGACCGGGTGCCGGATCGGCGGCGAGAGACGGCGGTGCTTTTTGGCGGCCCGGTGGTGAATCTGATCTTGTGGGTACTGCTGCGGAACCCGGCCAACGGAGCGCTGTTTCTTCTGAATATGCTGCCCATTTTTCCGCTGGATGGGGGACGGCTGGCGGCGCTTTGGCTGCCACAACGATTGGC
>FR885357.1:14427-21289 GCA_000436335.1 Clostridium sp. CAG:217 | reverse complement strand
GCCTGCCACAACGATTGGCGGCCGTGCTCAGCACGCTGACGCTGGCGGTGCTTACCGGGCTAGGCGGTTATGTGCTGTACCGGGGCGGCGGGGTGTCGCTCCTGGGAATCAGCCTGTATTTAATGCTATCAAATTTGAGGTCTGTATGAGAAAAGAGATTGAAAAACTGCTGCAATCGGTGCAAAAACCGGCGCGCTATGCCGGTGGCGAACTGAACAGCGTAATGAAAGATAAAAGTAAAGTGGCGCTGCGCTATGCCTTTTGTTTTCCGGATACTTATGAGATCGGTATGAGCCACTTGGGAATGAAAATCCTTTACGGCGTGGCCAACGCGCGGGAGGACACTTGGTGCGAGCGGGTGTTTGCCCCGGCGGACGATATGGAGGCGCTGATGCGCGCCAACGGCGAACCGTTGTTTGCCCTGGAAAGCGGCGATCCGATCAAGGACTTTGATATGATCGGCTTTACCATGCAGTACGAGCTGTCTTATACCAATATTCTGAATATGCTGGATCTGGCGGGGGTGCCTTTGCGTGCCGTGGATCGAAAGTCGCTGACCCCCATTGTGGCCTTTGGCGGCCCCTGCGCCTGCAACCCGGAGCCGGTGGCGGAGTTTGCGGACATCATCTTCCTGGGCGAGGGGGAAGAGACCACCAATACGGTGCTGGATCTGCTGAAAAAATGCAAAGAGAGCGGCAAGAGTAAGCAAGAGTTTTTGGAAGCAGCCATGCACATTCAGGGCATTTATGTGCCGTCTTTTTATGAGGACAGCTACAACCCGGACGGCACCCTGTGCGCCCTGACCCCCACCCATGGAGCACCGGCAACGGTGAAGAAGTCCATTGTGTCCGATATGAACAAGTGCTATTACCCGGACAGCTTTGTGGTGCCGTTTATTGACATTGTCCACGACCGGGCAGTGGAAGAAATTTTTCGGGGCTGTATTCGCGGCTGCCGCTTTTGCCAGGCCGGGTTTATCTATCGCCCCATTCGGGAGAAGAGTGTAGAGACCATCAACCGTCAGTCCAAGGCGCTGATCGACTCTACCGGGTATGATGAGCTGTCCTTGTGCTCTCTGTCCACCTCCGACCACAGCTGCGTCAACGAAATGCTCACCTCCCTGATTGACTGGACCGTGCGGGACAAGATCAATTTGTCCTTGCCCAGCCTGCGGGTGGATAACTTTAGCGACGAGCTGGTGGACAAGCTGTCCAAAGTGCGCCGCAGCGGGCTGACCTTTGCCCCGGAGGCAGGCACCCAACGTATGCGGGATGTGATCAACAAGAATGTGACGGAAGAAGAAGTGCTGCGCACCTGTACCAAGGCCTTTGCCGGCGGCTGGACTTCCGTGAAGCTGTACTTTATGATGGGGCTGCCCACGGAAACCATGGAGGATATTGCCGGTATCGCTCAGCTGGCGGGCAAGGTGGTAGACGCCTACTATAACACGCCGGAGCACAAGAAAGGCTGCGCCGTCAGCGTGTCCGTGTCTTGCGCATCCTTTATTCCCAAGCCCTTTACACCCTTCCAGTGGGAGCCGGAGGACACCATGACCTCCTTAAAGGCCAAGCAGGCCCACTTGTTGGAGAGTGTGCCCAGCCGCAAAATCCGCGTGTCCTACCATGAAACGCCTACATCGCTTTTAGAGGGCGTGCTGGCGCGGGGAGATCGGCGGCTGTCCAAGGTGCTGCTGCGGGCCTTTGAACTGGGCTGCAAGTTCGATTCTTGGGACGATCACTTTAACTTTGACGCCTGGATGCAGGCTTTTGAAGAATGCGGGCTGGACCCGGACTTCTATACCAAGCGGCGGCGCCCCTTTGAGGAGCTGCTGCCCTGGGATCATTTGGATTACGGCGTGTCTCGCAAGTTCCTGGAACTGGAGAACAAGCGGGCACACCAAAATGTGACTACGCCCCATTGCCGGATCCGCTGTGCCGGGTGCGGCGCCAACAAACTCAACGGAGGACATTGCGATGCAAGACCAGAAGTGGCACGAGATACGACTGCGGTTCAGTAAAACCGGGCGGGCCAAGTACATTGGTCACCTGGATGTGAATCGGGTCATATCCAGAGCCTTACGCCGGGCGGGGATTCCCTTGTGGTTCACCGAAGGGTATAACCCCCACGCTTATATGCGCTTTTCGCTGCCTTTGTCCTTAGGGGTGGAGAGTGCCTGCGAGAGTATGGATATTCGGTTGATAGAGCCCATGGAGCCTCTGGAGGTGCAGCGGCGCATGAACGCTGCCCTACCGCCGGATATTCAAATTGAAGATGTGTTTTGCGATTTTCGGGACTGTACGGAGATTGCCTTTTCCGATTATGACTTTACCTTGGCTTTTGACGACAACGCCGCAGCGGCGGAGAAGCTGCAGGCCGTATTGGACGCGCCGCAGATTCTGGCGCTGAAGAAAGGCAAGGTGGGTCGCAAGCGGGTGATGAAGGAAGTGGATATTAAGACCTTCATTGACCGGTACAGTGTGGAGCTGACCCCTCAGGGGGTGGTGCTGCACCTGCGTTTGGCAGCCGGGCAGGAGAAAAATCTGAATCCTACGCTGCTGTGCGACACGCTCCTGCGCTTGGTGGAACTGCCCTGGGAATGGAAGCGAATTTACCGACTGGACTTGCTGGATAAAGATTATCAGCCCTTTCAGTAAAAAACACTTGCTTTTTTGCACCGAGTGTGCTAATATACTAACGCATTTATTCCGTTGCGCTTCTTGCAACGAGCGAAATGCTCTGCGTTACAGGCATAACGAGGGTGGTCCTCTGGCAGATCTCTGTTAAGAACACCTCATAAATAAGAAGGAGGTTGTTATTGATGAACGCACTTGATTTGATTGCTCAGGGCAGCATGAAAGAAGAAACACCTAAATTCCAGATTGGTGATACCGTTAAGGTTGCCGTAAAGATCCGCGAGGGTTCTCGTGAGCGTATCCAGATGTTTGAGGGTACTGTGATTGCTATTAAAGGTTCCGGTATCAGCAAGACCTTTACCGTACGTCGCCTTTCTTACGGCGTAGGTATTGAGCGTGTATTCCCGCTGCATTCTCCCAATGTGGAGAGCGTGCAGGTGATCCGCTCCGGTAAGGTTCGTCGCGCAAAGCTGTATTACCTGCGTGACCGTGTGGGTAAGGCTGCTAAGGTGAAGGAGAACTTGCAGAGAGATAACGCTGCAAAGGCTGCCGACGCTGAGTAAGACACATAAAAAATGCTTCTGTTACCTTGGTGACAGGAGCTTTTTTATTTGCCTTTTTCCGCGGTGTATGGTAAACTGGGGGCAGTAAGTAAGGACAGGTAAAGACAATGGCTGATTTTCAAAAACAAAAGGTACAGTGGTTCCCGGGCCACATGGCAAAGACGCGGCGCCAGATCAAGGAAATGCTGCCTCTGGTGGACGGGGTGGTGGAGCTGCTGGACGCCCGCGTGCCGTATAGCTCCGCCAACCCGGAGTTAGACACCCTGGTGCGGGGCAAGCCCCGGATCGTGCTGCTGAATAAATGCGATGTGGCAGACCCGGCGGCCACCAAGCGCTGGATTGCTGCCTTTGAGGCGCAGGGCAAAACTGCCCTGGCAGTGGATTGCCGCAGCGGCAAGGGATTGTCCGCCTTTTTGCCCACGGTGCAGCAGGTGCTGAAAAAGACCATTGAGAAGAATACCCAGCGAGGTATGGCCGGCAAGCCACTGCGGCTGATGGTGGTGGGTATTCCCAACACCGGCAAAAGCTCCTTTATCAACCGTATGGCCGGTAAAAACCGCGCCAAGGTGGCCGACAAGGCCGGTGTTACCCGGCAAAATCAGTGGTTCGCTGTGGGCGGCGGCATTGAGCTGCTGGACACCCCCGGCGTGCTGTGGCCTAAGTTTGACGATCCGGAAGTAGGGGATCGGCTGGCGTTTATCGGCTCTGTAAAAGATGAAGTAACAGACCTGGAGACCTTGACCTGCCGCTTGCTGGAGGTACTGGGGCGCACCAGACCGCAGGCCATTATCCAGCGGTACGGCATTGAGGTGGACGAGTATATGCAGGGCTGGGAAATACTGGAAGCCATCGGCCGCAAGCGCGGTTTCTTAATGCGGGGCGGCGAGATCGACTATAACCGGTCCGCAGTGATTGTGGCGGATGAATTTAGAGGAGGAAAGCTGGGGCGAATGACCCTGGAACTGCCGGAATGATGGAATGGACAGCATTTGAAGATCAGGCCCGCGCAGAGGGCTATACTTGCATCTGTGGTATTGATGAAGCCGGGCGAGGTCCCTTGGCAGGTCCGGTGTACGCGGCGGCGGTGGTGCTCCGCCCGGGGCAGGTGATTGAGGGGGTCAACGACTCCAAAAAGCTCAGCGAAAAAAAGCGGGAGGCCCTGTTTGACACCATTTGCAGCCAGTGCGCCGCCTATGGGATCGGCTCCGCCACAGAAAAAGAAATTGATGAGATCAATATTCTCAACGCCACTTACCTTGCCATGCAGCGGGCGGTAGCCGCCCTGCCGGTGCAGCCGGACTGCGCTTTGGTAGATGGCAACCGTGCCCCTGACTTGCCCTTGGAGGTGCGCACGATCATTAAGGGCGACGCCCAAAGCGCCAGCATTGCGGCAGCGTCTATTTTGGCTAAGGTCAGCCGGGATCGCTATATGCTGCAAATGGCGGAGAAATACCCGCAATACGCTTTTGAAAAGCACAAGGGCTACGGCACCAAGTTGCATTATGAACGGCTGGAGCAGTACGGGATCAGCCCCATTCACCGGCTGTCGTTCCTGAAGAAATGGATGAACCGATGATCCGGCCGGAATACTACGGCAAGTACGGCGAGCTGGAGGCTGCCCGGTACTTGCAAAAGCAGGGCTATAAGCTGTATGATGTGAACTACCGATGCCGTTTTGGCGAGATCGACCTGATATGTACCAAGGGGCAGTATTTGGTGTTTGTGGAGGTCAAAACCCGCAGTCAGGGTGCCATTGCCGACCCGGCGGAATTTGTGGACCAATACAAGCAGGCGCGGATCATTCAAACCGCCAAGCTGTTTTTGGCCCAAAATCCAACGAAAAAGCAGCCCAGATTTGATGTAATTGAAGTGTTTTTACAAATGGACGGCACAAAATCCGTAAAACACCTTGAAAATGCCTTTACATTGGTATAAAATATTCTGCAAGAAAAACGAAATCACAACCCCCAACGAATAGGAGAGCGTGTATGCTATATACTTCAACAAGAAACAACAAGATCCGTGTAACCGCAGCCCAGGCCATTGCCCAGGGAATCAGCGAGGAGGGCGGCCTGTTTGTGCCGGTGGAACTGCCGCATTTTTCCATGGACACGGTACGGGAAATGATGGAGATGTCCTACATTGACCGGGCCAAGACCGTGCTGCGCACCTTCCTGACGGACTTTTCCGACGAGGAGCTGAATTACTGCGTAGAGGGTGCTTACCGGGCAGATAAGTTTTCCAGCCCCGCTGTGGCACCCACGGTGAATATCGGCGGCAAGGAGAATATCTTGGAGCTGTGGCACGGTCCCACCTGTGCCTTTAAGGATATGGCGCTTCAGCTGCTGCCGTACCTGATGACCGTATCTGCCAAAAAGACCGCCGAGGGCAAGACCATTGTGATCCTGGTGGCCACCTCCGGCGATACCGGCAAGGCGGCGTTAGAGGGCTTTAAGGATGTTGACAAGACCAAGATTCTGGTGTTTTACCCGGTGGACGGCGTGTCTCCCATGCAGAAGCTGCAAATGACCACCCAGGAGGGTGAGAATGTGGCAGTCTGTGCCATTCACGGCAATTTTGATGATGCCCAGAGCGCCGTTAAGTCTATCTTTACCAATGATGAGATCAAGGCGGAGCTGGCAAAGAAGAATATGATGTTCTCTTCTGCCAATTCGATTAACTGGGGCCGTCTGGTGCCGCAGATTGTCTATTACTTCTCCGCTTATGCGGATCTGTGCAAAATGGGTCAGTTGCAAGTAGGCGAGCCTATGAATGTGGTGGTGCCCACCGGCAACTTCGGCAACATTTTGGCCGGGTATTATGCCAAGCACATGGGCCTGCCCATTCAGACTATGGTTTGCGCGTCCAATACCAACAATGTACTGACAGATTTCCTGAAAACCGGCACTTATGACCGGAACCGGGACTTTTACGCCACCACTTCTCCCTCTATGGATATTCTCATTAGCTCCAACCTGGAGCGGCTGCTGTACCATATGAGCGGCGAGAGCGACGCTGCCGTGCGCGGCTGGATGACCCAGCTGGCGGAGAACGGCAAATACACGGTAGAGCCGGAAGTGATGGCAAAGATCCAAAATGAGTTTGCCGCCGGTTACTGTGATGAGGCCGCTGTGGCAGATACCATTCACAAGACTTATACCGATCAGAACTACCTGTGCGACACCCACACCGCCGTGGCTGTAAAGGTGTACCGGGACTATGTAGCCCAAACCGGCGACGATCTGCCTACGGTGATTGATTCCACCGCCTCTCCTTACAAATTCTCCAAGAGCGTGCTCACTGCCGTGCTGGAGGGCAACACCCCGCAGCTGGATGAGTTCGATATGGTAGAGGAACTGCACCGGGTTACCGGCGCTGCCGTACCGGCGCCCTTGGCCGCATTAAAGGATAAGGCCGTGCGCTTTACCCAGGTGTGTGACCGGGAGAATATGAGCCAGATGGTTTTTCAGCTGCTGAACCTGTAACAGAACAAAAAGATAGCAGGATATCATGCGATACCCTGCCTCAGACTGTCGATAAAGTGGCTAAATCGCGCCATGCTGTAAAATTCAAATAGAATATTTGTAGGGCAGGGGCTTGCTCCTGCCGAAGGTGTTCTATATTGTCTACTGTTTTGAAAAAGTGGCTTGAACATCGAGTTCAAGC
>FR885357.1:633-14416 GCA_000436335.1 Clostridium sp. CAG:217 | reverse complement strand
TGGCTTGAACATCGAGTTCAAGCCACTTTTGGCGCTTTTCGTCTTTTGCTCAGGGGCGGTACTGTTGTACAGCACCCATTCGCAAAATACGAAATTTATCTCACTTTCTCGATGTCTGCCAGCGTGTAGAAATTTATACTTAGCTTCTTCTACACGCTGGGGCAGGATATCATGCGATATCCTGCCTTTTTCGTCTTTTTACTTACAAGAACAGCCGTCGCAGCACTGGAAGGTCTCGCACGCGGTGTCCGTAGAGGTCTTCGCGTTTTGCGTGCCCACCTGAATATGACCGGCGGTGCAGCAGTCGGAGCCATCGTGGTACTTGCAGTTCTTGACTTCACAGGAAATGCCTTTGATCTCGTCCATTTTTTTCACTCCCTTCCCGCATAGTTTGTGCAGGTGCGGGTATTTTATACGGAAAAGAGGTGCCTTATGGCGCTGTATGCCATTGCAGATACCCATTTGTCCTTTGGCACGGACAAGCCCATGGACAGCTTTCCCGGCTGGAGCGATTATACCGCTCGCTTGGCGGCCAATTGGCGCCATTTGGTGGAGCCGCAGGATACGGTGGTGATCGCCGGGGACATTAGCTGGGCCATGAAATTCTCGGAATGTACGGCAGATTTTGCCTTTTTGAACGATTTGCCCGGGCAAAAAATCTTGCTCAAGGGCAATCATGACTATTGGTGGAACACCAAGCGCAAAATGGATCTGTATTTGCAGGAAAATCATTTTGACACTTTACAGATTTTGCATAATCAGGCGATCCCTTACGGCGATGTGGCTTTGTGCGGCAGCCGGGGCTGGTTCTTTGAGGACACACCGGAGGCCCAAGACGAGAAAGTGCTGGCCAGGGAAGTCGGGCGTATTCGTATGTCGTTGGAGGCGGCAGGGGACAGAGAAAAGATCGTTTTTCTTCATTATCCGCCTGTGACCACCGGGAATGCCTGCGCCCCGATCGTAGAACTGTTGAAGCAGTACGGCGTGCAAAAGTGCTACTATGGCCATCTGCACGGCGCAGCCGCCCGGTTTGCTTTTGAGGGGGAGTATCAAGGTATTGATTTTCGCCTGATCTCTGCCGATCATCTGGCGTTTACCCCCTTATTTATCTGCAAATGAGCAGAAAAGCCAAATAATATAAATACTTGCTTGAAATTAAGAAATAGATATGTTATAATGCCAAATCGGTGATATTAGATAAATTTTGAGGAGGTCAAAGCAATGGCACTGAAATCATCCAATAAAGTGGACACCAATGTTTATGAAATCGAGGTTACCGTTGCCCCTGAGGAATTCACTCAGGCTTGCAAGGACGCATATTTGAAGCGCAGAAAATCTATCCAACTGCCCGGCTTCAGAAAGGGCAAGGCTACCCAGGGTATGATCGAAAAGCTCTACGGTGAGGGCTTCTTCTATGAGGACGCACTGGAGATCGTGTATCCCGCAGTTGTTACGGCTGCCATTGAGGAGGCCGGTCTGCGTACGGTGGATTCTCCCGCCGAGCTGGATGTTAAGACCATCAGCAAGTCCGAGGGCGTGGATATGACCATGAAGGTCACTGTGTACCCGGAGGTCAAACTGGGCCAGTATAAGGGCCTGGAGGCTGTGCAGCTGCCCACAGAGGCAGACGATGAGGATGTGGCCAACGAGCTGACCAACATGCTGGACAGAAACAGCCGACTGGTGACCGTTGAGGACCGTGCTGCCGAGATGGGCGACACTGCAGAGATCGACTTTGAGGGCTTTGTGGACGGCGTTGCATTTGACGGCGGCAAAGGCGAGAATTATCCTCTGGAGCTGGGATCCGGTTCCTTTATCCCCGGCTTTGAGGAGCAGGTAGCCGGTCACAAGACCGAGGAAGCATTTGATGTGAATGTAACTTTCCCGGAGGAGTACCAGGCAGAGAATCTGGCCGGTAAAGACGCCGTGTTTAAGGTGAAGATTCACGAGATCAAGACCAAGGAAGTACCGGCACTGGACGACGAGTTTGCCAAGGACGTGTCCGAGTTTGACACTCTGGACGAACTGAAGGCCGACCTGAAGAAGCAGCTTAGCGAGAAAAAGGCGGAGGACGCCCGTCGCGATCTGGAGAACCAGCTGCTGGAGCAGGCCATCGACGGTATGGAAGCCGAGATCCCGGAAGTGATGTTCACCAAGCGCGCCGACGAGATGATCAACGACTATGCTTACCGTTTGCAGGCCCAGGGCATTGACTTGCAGACCTACTTGCAGTACATGGGTCAGGATATGGACGCATTCCGCGCTACCTTTAAGGACGGCGCCGAGAAGCAGGTCAAGGCTTCTTTGGTACTGGAAGCCATCGTGGCTGCCGAGAAGCTGGAAGCCACAGAGGACGAGATCAACGCCGAGATCGACAAGCTGGCCCAGCAGTATGGTATGGAAGCGGAGCAGATCAAGAAGGCTGTACCGGCTGACCAGATCGCTGCCGATGTAACCACCAAGAAGGCACTGGATCTGATCGTGGACAGCGCCAAGTTGGTAGCGAAGAAAGCGGAAAAGAAGGCCGCCAAGAAGTCCACTGCCAAGAAGGCAGATGACAAAAAGGCAGAGAAGAAGCCCGCTGCTAAAAAGACTGCCGCTAAGAAGCCTGCCGCCAAGAAAACCGCCAAGAAAGAGGAGGACGCCGAGTAATTCGGCGCATTCCTTTGAATGAATAAGCAAAACACGGTCTATATTATAACAGACCGTGTTTCCGCATAGACTGAGTTTAAGGAAAGTGATTTTATGGCTTTAGTCCCTTATGTTGTAGAGCAGACCGGCGCCGGCGAGCGCTCCATGGATATTTATTCCCGGCTGCTCAGTGACCGTATTATCGTGCTCTCTGACCAGGTGAACGACACCACCGCTTCTTTGGTGGTGGCCCAGCTGCTGTTTTTGGAGAGCCAGGACAGTGAGAAAGACATCAGCCTGTATATCAACAGTCCCGGCGGCTCCGTAACTGCCGGCCTGGCGATTTACGACACGATGAATTATATCAAGTGCGATGTGTCCACCATCTGTGTGGGTATGGCCGCCAGCATGGGTGCGTTCTTGCTTTCCAGCGGCGCCAAGGGCAAGCGCATTGCACTGCCCAACAGTGAAATACTCATTCACCAGCCTTTGATCGGCGGCAATGGCCTGACCGGTCAGGCGACAGATATTGAATTGGCTGCCAAGAACTTGGTGCGCACCAAGGAACGGCTCAATGAAATTCTTGCCAAGAATACCGGCAAGAGCTATGAGCAGATTGTGCAGGACACAGACCGAGACAACAGCATGACTGCACAGGAAGCACTGGCGTACGGTCTGGTGGATAAGGTGATCGACAAGAGATAACACGGTTAGACGGACGGATGGCAGCATCCGTCCTGTCTTTCTATTTTGGATTTGGAGTGTGCATACATGGCACGAGATGACAATTACAATCGTATGACCCGGTGCTCCTTCTGCGGCAAGTCAGAGGCAATGGTTCATAAGCTGATTGAAGGTCCGGGCGTATTTATCTGTGACGAGTGTATTCGCCTTTGCAACGACTTGATCCAGAGCACCGAATTGGCGGACGCCCCCGGTAAGCAGGGGGAGGACGGCGATATGGTGCTGCCCAAGCCGGCAGAGATCAAGGCCCAGCTGGACGCCTATGTGATTGGTCAGGACGAGGCAAAAAAAGCGCTGTCCGTTGCAGTATATAACCACTATAAGCGTATTTTCAGTACCCAAAAGGACGATGTGGAGCTGCAAAAGAGCAATATCTTGCTGATGGGTCCCACCGGCGTGGGCAAAACCATGCTGGCCCAGACCCTGGCAAAGATCCTGAATGTTCCCTTTGCCATTGCAGACGCCACCACCCTGACCGAGGCCGGGTATGTAGGCGAGGACGTGGAAAATATTTTGCTGCGCTTGATCCAGGCGGCGGACTTTGATGTGGAACGCGCCGAACGGGGCATTATCTATGTGGACGAGATTGACAAAATCAGCCGCAAGAGCGAGAACCGCTCCATTACCCGTGATGTAAGCGGCGAAGGTGTGCAGCAGGCGCTGCTGAAGATTTTGGAGGGAACAGTGTCCAATGTCCCCCCCGGCGGCGGGCGCAAGCACCCCCAGCAGGAGTTTATTCAGATTGATACGACCAACATTCTCTTTATCTGCGGCGGTGCCTTTGACGGCATCGAAAAAATCATTGAGAAGCGGATCGGTGGCAAGTCCATGGGCTTTGGCGCGGATATTCAAGCGGAAGATGTGGACGAAAACCGCGTGATGGAGCGGGTAGAGCAGCACGATCTGGTGAAGTATGGACTGATTCCGGAACTGATTGGGCGTATTCCCGTGATCGCCGTGCTGGAGAATTTGGATAAACCGGCATTGATCCGCATTATGACGGAGCCGAAGAATTCCATCGTGAAGCAGTATACCCGTATGTTCCAAATGGACGGGGTGCAGCTGGAGTTCCAGCCGGAGGCGCTGGCGGCTATGGCGGATGTGACCCTGGAGCGCAAAACCGGTGCCCGCGGTCTGCGCAGTGTGTTTGAGACGACCTTAAAGGAACTGATGTTCCAGATCCCCAGCGACAGCACGGTGGAGAAGGTGACCATTACCCCGGAGACGGTGCGCAGCGGTGCAGAACCGATCATTTTGCGCAATCCCAAGAAGGAGAGCCACGACCTAACGGCCGGTGCTCTAAAGAACGCATAAGCAAAGGAGTGCAGTGCGCAGCAGCGTATTGCGCTCTTTTTTCCTTTACAGGTTGCCTTTTTATATATTTTATTATATAATACTGCGTAGCGATTTTTTTCTGCTTATGATTTTTTGAATGTAGAAGTAGGTTTTATAGATGGACGAGATGAACATTTTTGAGACGGCGCCCAGCTTCCCGGTGATCCCTTTGCGGGGACTGGTGATGTTCCCGGATATGGTGCTGCACTTTGATGTGGGGCGCAAAAAGAGCGTTGCTGCGCTGAAAGCAGCCATGAATGCGGATCAAAAGATCTTTTTAGTGTCCCAAAAGGACGCAGCGGTGGATGAACCGGGGCTGGATGATCTGTTCGGCGTAGGCGTGATTTGCTCTGTGCGGCAGATGATGCGCATTCCCGGCAGCGAAAATATGCGCGTGGTAGCCGAAGGTGACGGGCGCGGCGCTTTAATGGCGTTTGTACGCACCAAGCCGTTTCTTTCTGCGGTGGTACAGCCGCTGGAGGAACCGGAGGATCAGTTGGATCCGGATCGGGCCAATGCCTATCGCCGTGCGGTGAAAAAAGAATTTGAGCATTACGCAGAGATGGTGCCCAAGATCAGCAATGATGTGATTGCTAAGGTGCTTGCTTATCAGGAAAACGGTTCTTTGGCGGATTATATTTGCTCCAATACCTTTATGGATTATGCGGACAAGCAGGATGTGCTGGAGTGCTTGGACCCGGGTGAGCGGCTGCGTATGCTCTTAATGCTCCTGAGCAAGGAAAACACTACGCTGGAGATTGAAACGGAGCTGCATGAGCGCGTGCAGGCTGAGATCGACAAAAATCAACGGGAGTATTACCTACGGGAGGAAATGCGGGTGATCTCCGAGTCTTTGGGCGAGGAGGATAATCCCCAGGAGGAAGCGGACGGCTACCGGGAGAAGATCGGCAAGCTGCGCTGCGACGAGGAAGCCAAAACCCATTTGCTCAAGGAATGCGACAAGCTGGCAAAAATGCCCCAAGGTTCCCACGAGGCCACAGTGGTGCGCAATTATTTGGACAAGTGCCTGGAAATTCCGTTCGGTACATATACCAAAGACAATATGCGCCTGGATCGTGCCCGCAAGGTGCTGGATAAGGATCATTACGGATTGGATAAAGTGAAAGACCGCATTGTGGAGTCCTTGGCAGTGCTGCGGCGCAACCCGGACTTCTCCGGTCAAATTCTCTGTTTGGCAGGCCCCCCTGGGGTAGGTAAAACCTCTATCGTCAAATCCCTGGCAAAGGCCATGAACCGCAAGTATGTGCGAGTGGCGCTGGGCGGTGTCCACGATGAGGCAGAAATTCGCGGCCACAGAAAGACTTATATCGGCGCCATGCCCGGCCGCATTATTGATGCAGTGATCAAAAGCGGCAGTATGAACCCCATTATCTTGCTGGACGAGATCGACAAGATCGGCAACGACATCAAAGGCGACCCGTCCTCCGCACTGTTGGAGGCGCTGGACCCGGAGCAGAACAATACCTTTGCCGATCATTATATTGAGTTTCCGGTGGATCTGTCCAAGGTGCTGTTTATCACCACGGCCAATGATACTTCCACCATTGCTCCGCCGCTGTTTGACCGTATGGAGGTTATTGAGCTTGGTTCCTATACCGCTACGGAGAAGTTCCGTATTGCCAAGGACCATTTGGTGAAGAAAGAGATGACCAAGCACGCGCTGTGTGCCAGAGAGTTTAAGGTCACGGACGGCGCGCTGGAGGAGATCATCGCGCATTATACCAGAGAGGCCGGTGTGCGGCGGCTGGAGAAATGTATCGGCACCCTGTGCCGCAAGGCGTCCGTAGCGCTGGAAAGCGGTGCCAAGTCTTTTCGCGTGAATGAAAAGAACTTGCAGGACTATCTGGGCGTGCCCAAGTACACGGATGATCTGATCCCAGGCGAAAACCAAGTGGGCGTGGTCAACGGTCTGGCTTGGACTTCTGTAGGCGGCACCATGCTGCCCATTGAAGTGTCTGCCTTCCCGGGCACCGGCAAGGTGCAGATTACCGGTAATTTAGGCGATGTGATGACCGAGAGCGTTAAGACCGCCGTGGGCTTTATCCGCTCCCGCGCAGACACCTATGGTATTGACGATCAGTTCTATAAAAATAAAGACTTGCACATTCACGCTCCGGAGGCGGCCATTCCCAAGGACGGCCCCTCTGCCGGACTGGCCATCACCACGGCGCTGGTCAGCGAGCTGACAGGCATTCCCATTCGCTGTGATGTGGCCATGACCGGCGAGATCAGCCTAAAAGGGCGGGCGCTGCCCATCGGTGGATTGAAAGAAAAGAGTATGGCCGCCTACAAGGCCGGTTGCTCCACGGTGATCATTCCGGCGGAGAACAGCAAGGACTTGCAGGAGATCGGCGAAGAAGTGAAAGCGGGCGTGCGCTTTGTGCCGGTAGACACCTTTGACCAGGTGCTGCCTATTGCGCTGGAATACATGCCCACACCTACCGCCCGGGAGGACAAGCCCGCCGCCGTGCCGGTGGCCAAGTCCAAGCGTGCCGATCGGCCGGTGGCCCAGTGAGGTGCCTATGAATTATAACAAAGCAACCTTTGATCGCGCCTTTGGCATCTCCGCCCAACTGCCTCCGGCAGACGGGATTGAGATTGCCTTTGCCGGGCGCTCCAATGTGGGCAAAAGCTCACTGCTTAACCGCCTGTTTAACCGCAAGTCCCTGGCCCGGGTCAGTTCCGTACCCGGCAAGACGGTGACCGTCAACTTCTATGATGTGGACGGCGTGCACTTTGTGGATCTGCCCGGTTACGGCTACGCCAAGATCTCTAAGGCAGAGAAAAAGCGGTTTGGTGAGTTGATGGAGGGCTATTTTCAAAGCGGACGACCCATTCGCCTTGTGGTGCAGCTGATTGATATGCGCCATGCCCCCACGGCGGATGATCTGCAAATGATCGACTTTTTGCAGCAGATCGGACTGCCCTTTGTGGTGGTGCTCACCAAGGCGGATAAATTAAAACCCACTCAGTATAAAAAAAGACTGGAAGAACTGGGCACGGAGCTGCCGAACCTGGGCACAGGCGTGCAGGTGATCCCGTTCTCTTCTGTGAAAGGGCAGGGGAGCGAACAGTTAAAGGCCGTGATCGAACAGGCCTGCCAGTCGGAATGATAGAAGCGGAGGATAGAAAAGATGGAGAAATTACCTTTTGTTACCAAGGAAAAGGCGGAGGAGATCGCAGCGCAGTTTCCCACCCCCTTTCATCTGTACGATGAGCGGGGTATTCGGGAAAATGCGGCTAAGCTGAAAGAGGCTTTTGCATGGAACAAGGGCTACAAGGAGTTCTTTGCCGTCAAGGCAACGCCCAACCCCTTTCTGATTAACATTCTGCGGGAGTACGGCTGCGGCTGTGACTGCTCGTCCAAGACGGAGCTGATGCTCTCCAAAGCCATTGGCGCCGTGGGGGAAGATATTATGTTTTCTTCCAACGACACGCCCTTAGAGGAGTTCAAATACTGCAACGACCTGGGCGGTATCATCAACCTGGATGACATTACCCATATTGAAGCAGTGGAAAAAGCCTGCGGCAAGCTGCCCCGCAAAATGAGCTGCCGCTACAATCCCGGCGGTATGTTTAAGATCACCAATGATATTATGGACAACCCGGGGGACGCCAAGTACGGTATGACCACCGAACAGCTGTTTGAGGCCTTCCGGATCATGAAGTCCAAGGGCGTAGAGGAGTTCGGTCTGCACGCATTCCTGTGCTCCAATACGGTGACCAACGAGTATTATCCGCTGCTGGCCAAGGTGCTGTTTGATGTAGCAGTGCAGCTGAAGAACGAGCTGGGCGTAAAAATCAGCTTTATCAATCTGTCCGGCGGCGTTGGCATTCCTTACCGTCCGGAGCAGGAGCCGAATGATATTTTGAAGATCGGCGCCGGTGTACATAAGGTGTATGATGAGGTGCTCACCGCCAACGGTATGGGCGATGTGGCGATCTATACCGAGCTTGGCCGCTTTATGATGGGCCCCTACGGCGGCTTGGTGACCCGCGCCATTAACGAAAAGCATACTTATAAAGAGTATGTGGGCGTAGACGCTTGCGCTGTGAACCTGATGCGCCCGGCCATCTACGGTGCGTATCACCATGTGACGGTGCTGGGCAAGGAAAATCAGCCCTGCGACCACAAGTACGATGTGACCGGCTCCCTTTGCGAGAACTGCGACAAATTTGCCGTGGACCGTATGCTGCCGGAAATTGAACGCGGCGATCTGCTGTTTATCCACGACGCCGGCGCCCACGGCTTCTCCATGGGCTACAACTATAACGGCAAGCTGAAAAGTGCGGAAATTTTGTTAAAGACCGACGGCACTTTCCAGATGATCCGTCGGGCAGAGACGCCCAAGGATTACTTCGCCACCTTTGATTGCTTTGACTTTTACGATGACCTGATCAAAGGCTAAGAAAGATAAAAAAAGAGCGACCGGACAATTTTGTCCGATCGCTTTTTTGCGTTTTGCTGTTGGTTATTTGGTATAGAACATGGCGCCGGTTTGCGATTTGCTGTATCGGTACACACTCATCTCGATCCCCAAAGCCAGATAAATACAGAGTGACGAGGAGCCGCCGGCGGAGAACAGGGGCAGGGTGATGCCGATGCAGGGCAGTAGGCTCAGCTCCATGCCGATATTAACAAAGGTCTGGGCAAAGAGCATAACGGCAATGCCGCTGCACATTAGGTAGCCGCCGTTATCCCGGGCACGCAGGCCGGTTTGACCTACCCGCAAAATCAGTATCGTTAAAATCAAGATCACTGCCAGTGCGCCGATAAACCCAAATTCCTCACCGGCTACGGACAGAATCATATCGTTCTGATTTTCCGGCACGGCGCCGCTTTGGGTCATATCGCCCTTTAAGAAGCCTTGACCCAGAAAACCGCCGTTGCCCATGGCGATCTTGCCGTTATTTTGTTGATACATGGTGCTCTCGTATTGCTCCGGGTAAAACAGGGCAATGATCCGCTCCCGCTGCAAGCCGGAGATCAGCTTCAACTTCCAGGCGGCCACAAAACCCACGATCATCGCGCAAAACCCGGCTAAGAAGTAGCCGATGTTAATGCGGGCAAAGAACAGCATGCCGATAAACATAATCAGGAAGATCAGGGCAGACCCGGCGTCACCGGTCATCAGCACCAGGCCAATGGGGATCAAGCCGTGGATGACCAGCGGAATGATGGTGCGTATTTTGTTGATCTTGTCCCGTACCATATCCAGGTGGTAGGAAAAGGAGATGATAAAGCCTACTTTCAGCAGCTCAGAGGACTGGAAGGTCAGCACCTTCAGGTCGATCCAGCTGCGGGCGTCCTGCCGGGCATCCGGCGCAATGCCAAAGAAAAAAGTGTAGATCATCAAACCTACGCACCCGGCGGCGATCACCGGCCACAGCTTGGCTACCGCCTCGTAGTTCACATTAGAAACCAGTAGGCAGATCACCACCCCCAGCGCCACGGACAGGAACATGGAGCGCACATCGCTGCTGATGATCTTGCCGTCCTTTAAGGTAGAGTGGGTAGCGCTGTACACCAGCGCCAAACCGTATAGAGAGCCAACCATGGCGGTTAGCAAAGTTACATAATCTAAACCGGAAAATAATTCCAACAGCGGCGATTGCTTTTGCCGACTGTGCACGATCTGCCTCCTCTCATTACAGGGTAGTCTTTATTATATTATGAATTTTGCCAGAATTCAAGAGAAGCGGGCAATTATTACTTGGATTATTTTATCCCTTGTGTTATAATAACTTGCGAGAAACGTTGCGCTCGCTGTGGCGCGTACAGGAGTATGTATATGCTGACAGATATTGAGATCGCCGCACAGGCGAAAATGAAAAGGATTACGGATGTGGCTGCGGCTATGGGTATTCGTCCGGAGGAGCTGGAGCCTTACGGTCATTATAAAGCAAAGCTGTCCGATGATTTGCTGATTCGGCTGCAAGATCGTCCGGACGGCAAGCTGGTGCTGGTAACGGCGGTCAACCCTACCCCTGCCGGTGAGGGCAAGACCACCGTGAGTATCGGCTTGGGTCAAGCTATGTGCAAACTGGGAAAAAATGCGGTGATCGCTCTGCGAGAGCCGTCCCTGGGTCCGGTGTTCGGCATTAAGGGCGGCGCTGCCGGCGGCGGTTACAGCCAGGTGGTGCCTATGGAGGACATTAACCTGCACTTTACCGGTGATCTGCATGCCATTACCAGTGCCAATAATCTGATGTGTGCGCTGCTGGATAACCATATTCAGCAGGGGAATGTGCTGGGAATTGATCCCCGCCGTGTGCAGGTGAAGCGGTGCATGGATATGAACGATCGCGCCCTGCGCAATATTATTTGCTCTTTGGGCGGCACCCTGAACGGCGTGCCCCGGGAGGATCACTTTTGCATAACCGTTGCCAGTGAGGTGATGGCAATCCTGTGTCTTGCGGAAGATTTGCAAGATTTGAAAAAGCGGCTGGGTGATATTTTGGTAGCCTATACCTACGACGGCGCACCGGTGTATGCCCGGGATATTCAGGCAAACGGCGCCATGACCGTGCTGCTGAAGGATGCGATTAAGCCCAATTTGGTGCAGACCTTGGAGAATACGCCGGCCATTATGCACGGCGGTCCCTTTGCCAATATTGCCCATGGCTGCAACTCTGTGCGGGCTACCAAAACCGCGTTGAAGCTGGGCGATTACGCCATTACCGAGGCGGGCTTTGGCTCTGACCTGGGGGCAGAGAAGTTCTTTGACATTAAGTGCCGCTACGCGGGGCTGACACCCGCCTGCGTGGTGCTGGTGTCTACCGTGCGGTCTATGAAATATAACGGCGGCGTGCCCAAGGATCAGCTGAAAGAGGAGAATTTAGACGCGCTGCGCGCCGGCTCTGTCAATTTGCTGGCGCATATTGAGAACTTGAAGAAATTCGGTGTGCCGGTGGTGGTGGCGATCAACCACTTCTATGCGGACACCCAGGCGGAGATCGACTATGTAGAGCAAATTTGCAAGGCGGCAGGTGCGGATTTTGCCGTGACCAAGTGCTTTGCGGAGGGCGGCGCCGGCAGTTTGGAGTTGGCAGAGAAAGTGGCTGCCGCCTGTGAAAAGGAAAATCACTTTCATACCCTATATGACCTGGATCTGCCGGTGTATGAGAAGATCGAGAAAATTGCCCAAGAGGTCTACGGTGCCGACGGTGTGGACTACACGAAGGCGGCAAAAAAGGCCATTGACGGCTTTATTGCACTCGGGGCAGACAAACTCCCAGTGTGTATGGCAAAGACCCAGTACAGTTTGTCTGACGATCCCACAAAGCTGGGGCGCCCCAGCGGCTTTCGCATTACCGTCAGCAGCGCCAGTCTGTCTGCCGGCGCCGGGTTCCTGGTGTGCCAGACCGGCAATGTGATGACTATGCCCGGCCTGTCCAAATCACCGGCGGCCTACCGCATTGATGTGGACGATCAGGGCAACACCGTGGGGCTGTTCTGATGCAAGTATTTCATTCTCATAGTTATGCGGATACGGTTCGTATTGCTGCCGATCTGGCAAAGACCTTGCCAACCGGCACGGTGATTGCCTACTTGGGCGACCTGGGGGCGGGTAAAACCGCCTTTACCGCCGGACTGGCAAAAGGGCTGGGGTTGACGGTGGATGTGACTTCACCTACCTTTGCCATTTGCAATACGTATCGGCAGGGAGATGTGACCCTGCACCACTTTGATATGTACCGGGTAGACAGCTGGGACGATCTGTATTCCACCGGGTTCTTTGATTATTTGGACACCGGCGCTTACCTGGCCATCGAATGGAGCGAGAATGTGTACGGTGCGCTGCCGCCGGACACCCTAATGGTGGAAATCTCCAAGACAGGGGAGCAGGATCGCACCATTGAGATTTATAAAAAAGAGGAGGAGAAAGCATGATCCTTGCGGTAGATGCATCATCTGTTACCGCAGCCGCGGCTCTATGTAGTGGTGACGGCGCGGTGGTGCGCAGCGACTTTCTCCATAACGGCCTGACCCACAGCGAAACCCTGCTGCCTATGATTCGGCGGGTACTGGGGGACACCTCGGTGGCAGACCTGGACGCCATTGCTGTTACTGCCGGTCCCGGTTCCTTTACCGGGGTGCGGATCGGCGTGGCCACCGTTAAAGGTCTTGCCTTTGACAGGGATATTCCTTGTATCGCCGTGTCTGCTTTGGAAGCGGTGGCGTACCAGTTCCCGGAGGAGAACGCAGTGATCTGCGTGGTGATGGACGCCCGCCGTGGGCAGTTCTATAACGCCCTTTTTCGTGTGGAAAACGGTGAGGTGGAGCGCCTTTGCCCGGACCGGGCTGTGGACGGCGCTGCACTGGCTGAAGAATTGGCCGCCTATGATCGGGTGATCGTGGCCGGTGACGGCGCCCAGTTATTTGCACCCTTGTTCCCGGCTGGGGAGGTAGCCCCTCCACAACGCCAGTATGTGACCGGGCACGGCGTGGCCCTGGCCGCCCAAAAACAGAAAACCATGCCCGCCGCTGCGCTGATGCCTGTATATCTGCGGCTTAGCCAGGCGGAACGGCAATTAAAATTAAAAAAAGGAGAATCATAATGAAGATTGCAATGGGTTCCGATCATGCGGGCTTCCCGCTGAAAGAGGAGATCAAAAAAGTGCTGCTGGAGCAGGGCTATGAAGTAGAAGATGTGGGCTGCTATTCCCCGGAACGCTTCGATTACGCCATCAGCGCCCAAAAGGCCTGCGATTTGGTGGTAGACGGTACTTGCGAAAAAGCCATTTTGTGCTGCGGCACCGGTATTGGCATCTCTATGGCTGCTAATAAGGTCAAGGGCATTCGGGCTGCCTGTTGCTCCGATTATTTTAGCGCCAAGTACACCCGCGCCCATAATGATGCCAATGTGCTGTGCATGGGCGATCGTGTGGTCGGCGCCGGGCTGGCACTGGAGCTGGTGCAGGTGTTCCTGACCACACCCTTTGAGGGTGGCCGTCACCAGACCCGTATTGACCAAATTATGGACATTGAGGCAGGGAAGAAGCTCTACTGAGTTTAAGACAGAAAAAAGCGCACAGGCAATCGCCTGTG
>FR885357.1:0-583 GCA_000436335.1 Clostridium sp. CAG:217 | reverse complement strand
GTTTGTGAATTTAGGACCACTTCAGTGCCTTAATAGAGAAGCCCAGTTCCGTATCCAGGCGATTCTTTTGCACCACGGCGACCACCTTTTTGCAGCTCTTTTCGCCGCTGACGGAGCCGGTGACCTTGTAGTAGTTGTTGTTGCCCAGGGACTCTACCCGGTTGATCTTTACGGACTGCTGCTTAGCCTCGCCCTTGGTGATGGTGAATACGCTGTCCTTATTGCTGTAACTGATAATGTCGTAGATGTTCTCTTTTTTTGCCGCTGCGTTGCAGTTGCTCTTAAAGTTGACCACCGTCTGGCCGTAGTATTTGAACAGATCCAGCACAACGGTGCCGGAGGGAAAGCTGGTGCCTTTAATATCCTCACGGGCAGCCATCCAAACGGCAACATGGGTAGCCATTTCGGCGCTGACGCCGTCCTTGTTCTCATAGCTGAACTTGTACAGGCCGGGCACCTCCAGCATCGCTGCAATGCGCTCTAGATCCTGCTGGTTGAAAATGACCTTTTTGCCGCTGGCATTGGTGGAGGGCACCTTATCCTTGGACGCCTCAATGGTGGTCAGCTCTTTACTGGTGGTCTC
>FR885356.1 GCA_000436335.1 Clostridium sp. CAG:217 | reverse complement strand
AGTGGAAGTATAAGGATGCTTTAGGCAGTCTGACAGTAGACGATGTTGATGTGATTATAGATTTGTCCACTTGTGGTAGTTGCGGCACGAATACTGTGGTGGTGCACTATATGGGTTATACCGCTACAGCGAATTTCAATTTAAAACATGACTACCGACCGAAAGCTTCTGTACTGCCCACCTGCACCACTGCGGGCTACACGCCCTACTTCTGCACCATTTGCGCAGATGAGGTGCACCGGGATATTGTCCCGGCGCTGGGTCATAATTACAAAGAAAAAAGCCGTGCCTTGACCAAGGCCACGACTTCTAAGGACGGCAAACGGACGGCAACTTATGCTTGTACCCGTACCGGCTGCAAGGCCACATACACCAAGACCTTGCAAACATACTATAAAGCCAGCAATATCAAGCTGAGCAAAACTGCTTGCACCTACAACGGCAAAGTGCAAAAACCGTCTGTGACCGTGAAAGACAGCAAGGGCAAGGCCCTGAAGAACGGCACGGATTATACCGTCAGCTATCCCAAGGGCATGAAGAATGTGGGCAAAT
>FR885355.1 GCA_000436335.1 Clostridium sp. CAG:217 | reverse complement strand
CATGGTCACCGTACCGGTGTTCTTAAAGGTTACCAAACCGCTGTCATCCACCGTGGCAATCACCTTGCCCTGGGTAAAGACGGAAGAGCTCTTTACAGAGTACACCACGCCCATGTGCAGCCGCACCGGGGTGGTCACGGCGCTCAGCTGGCAAGTGGTGCCCTTGGCTACCGTGGTCTCAATCTGGGACTTATTGGTGATATGGGTACCGTTGGGCAGGAAGTTGGCATAAAACGCGTCGTTCTTCGTGACCGTCACAGCCAGCTTGTCGTCTGCCTTTACTTCGCCGTTGGCGTCATACAGGGTAACATGAACAACGGAATTGATATTGTCCAGGTATTTGCGCAGGGACTCGATCCATTTGGCGGAATAGGATTCAAAAATCTTGCCCAGGGCAGAATCCGCACCCATGGTTTTTTCAATCAGGGCAATGATCTCGTCCGTATCCATGGTGTCCACATTCACCTTATCGTTGAACAGGGCTTTTTCCAGCGCGGCGCCAGCAATCTTGCCCACCAGCGGCACCGGCTTTACCTCATTGTCAATCCAGTTGTGGATCACAGCACCCTTAGAGGAGTCAAAGGCCTTGACCAGGCCATTTTGGTCCACATCCACCAAAGTGGGCGCCTCGCTGTACCACTTGACATAGCCGTTATCCGGGATCTCGCAGTCAATGAGCTTGTAGCTCAGTTGCAGCGTGTCGCCCTCCTTCATCGTCTCGTGGTAGGCGTTGCCCTGCTCGTCCGTATCTTGTACCGCATTGCCGTCTTCATAAAACAGCTGAATGTTGTACACGCCGATCACGTCGCCCGCCCAGGCAGAAAACGCCGGGGTCAGCACGGTGATCACCGTGAGCACGGACAAAAAGACACTGAGCACGCGCTTCTTGCTGTACATAAATTTCATAGAACCATCCTTCCCCTTTGCCGCAACGACAGCACCCCTTGCACTGCCCGCTTAGCGCCTGTATTTCGGCGCACCGCGACAACATTTATACATAATAATTATAAAACATAAATAAAGCTATTGCAACGCACTTTCCGCGATTTTGCCCCGAAAACATGCCAAACTTTGGCACCGGCTTTTGTGGATTATCGACAAAGAAAAATGAACGAAAAATAAATAAAGGACGGAATGCGAATATCCGTCCTTTAACTTTTTGTATATGTTCATATTACATTGAGTACACCCAAAAAGGCTTTAGAGCCGTCCGGATGTTCAATCACTTTGCGGCTGTCCCGCACACGCAGGGCACAGGCGTCACCGATATAAAGGGTATATTCCACCGTTAAGAGCCGCCGATCCGCTGCGCCGGTGCGCAGTTGCACGGCCACAGCCGCCGCCTCGTTCTCATCCATCAGCCGCGCCAAATTGCCGGAGAACAGCTGGAACAGCTCCGTTCTGGAATAGCCAATAAACTGGATAAAATCCTCGCTGACCAAGTCCAGCTGCAAAGGATCAGCCGTGCCTGTAAAGAAAGTGGCGCCGGGCAGGTTCTTAAACAGACTCACCATCCGCTGCGCCTCTCGGTCCGCCTTTTCCTCCGCCGCCTTAATGCGGGTAATATCCGTAAATACGGCGTGAAACACCGGGCACTCGCCCTCGTAGCGCTGAATACCCGCCCGCAGCTGGCACCAAATAAATTCGCCCTCATGCACCCGCACCCGGCACTCGCAATCCACTTCCTCACCTACGGCCATGGCGCGACCGATGGCCTGAAATACCGCAGAGCGGTCGTCCGGGTGAAGCAGTTCGTCCAGCCGATAGGCCCGCAGGCGGCTGCTCTCCTGGGAGGTGCCGAACAACCGACAGCAGCCTTTATTTAGATACAGGCACTCAATGTGCATTTCCGGCGTGACCTTAAACAGACACACGCCGCCGCACACCAGGTCGATAAGCTCATTCATCTCCACCGCCTGGGCCCGCAGCTGCTCCTGGCGCCGCCGGCTCTCGGACACATCCGCAAAGGTCATGCGGCACAGGGTGGAGTCCTCGTAATTCTGACCCACACAATGGACAAAGAGCGGCGTGCCCTTTTTGTCCAGCAGATCCATGGTCATATATGTAAATCGGGCGCCCTTTTTGCAGATGTTTTGCATCACCCGCTCCCGGTCCGCCGGTTTTAATTTGTCGTACAGGAACAGCTTGCCCTGTTTGATCTTAGACGGGTGCACACCGGCAAACTGGGCAAAGTGACTGTCTGCGTCTGTCACTTGCAAATCGTTGGCCTTATCCACCACCACATTCATAAATTCAACTTCATAGGGGGCTGGGTCCATATTTTCCCGCTGCGTGGCTCCCACCTCTCTTTCTCTGCTTCTCAGCGCTGTGTATCTCTGCAAAATTCTTTCTGAAACGGCGGCAGACCGCCTGCCTGCGCGCCATAGCCATTATAGCACACTTTCTTCCCCATTTGCGAACGATTTTTTACAAGTTAGTAAAATTTTCATAAAGTCCGTAAAAATTTCATAAAACGGTAGGCAATCGGCCGGATTTGTGCTATTATATCTTTATTCTATACACCCGGAGTGAATACTATCAGTTAGGAGAACCCCCATGGCAAATGTTTATCGGATTTTTGTGGAAAAGAAGAAAGGCAACGACATTGAGGCCATGCAGATCTTAACGGATCTGCGCCAAAATGTGGGCATTACAGCGCTCACCGGCCTGCGGCTTATTAACCGCTACGATGTGCAGGGCGTCAGCGAGGCGGAGTTCCGCCGTGCCGTGCACGGGGTCTTTGCCGAGGACAATCTGGACAATACGGCAGACGAAGTAACCTTCGCCCCCGGCGAGCGGGTGTTTGCCATGGAGTTCCTGCCCGGCCAATACGACCAGCGGGCAGACAGCGCCGCCCAGTGTATTCAGCTGCTCACCGCAGGAGAATGCCCCCGGGTAGCCAGCGCCAAGGTAATCGCCCTTGCCGGCGACATTACGGACGCGGAGTTTGATAAGATTAAATCCTACCTGATCAACCCGGTGGAGAGCCGGGAGGCCACCATGGCCAAACCGGAGAGCCTGGATCTGACTGCCGATGTACCGGCGGACATTGCGCGCATTGCCGGCTTTATCGCCAAGAGCGATGACGAAATCGCCGCTTACCACAGCCAAATGGGCTTTGCCATGAGTGTGGAGGACCTAAAGTGGGTGCGGGACTACTTTAAGAACGAAGAACACCGGGATCCCAGCTTAACGGAGCTGAAAGTGATTGACACCTACTGGTCCGACCACTGCCGCCACACCACCTTTTCTACCAAGCTGGACAAGATCACCGTGGAGGAAAGCAAGTACGCCGCCGCAGTGGAGGACGCCCTGCGTCTGTACCTGGATATGCGCGGCGCCCTGTATGCCGGCAAAAACAAAGACATTTGCCTGATGGATATGGCCTGCATCGGCACCAAATATCTGAAGTCACAAGGCAAGGCGAACAATCTGGACGAGAGCGAGGAGATCAACGCCTGCTCTATTGAAGTACCGGTAACGGTGGACGGCAAGACCGAGCAGTGGCTGGTGCAGTTTAAGAACGAAACCCACAACCATCCCACGGAGATTGAGCCCTTCGGCGGCGCGGCCACTTGCCTGGGCGGCGCCATTCGTGACCCACTGAGCGGGCGCGCCTATGTGTACCAGGCCATGCGGGTGACCGGCTCCGGCGATCCCACCACCGCCTTTGCAGACACCCTGGAGGCCAAGCTGCCCCAGCGGAAGATCACGACCGGCGCTGCCCAAGGTTACAGCAGCTACGGCAACCAGATCGGACTGGCCACCGGCCAGGTCACTGAGCTGTACGACGCCGGGTATGTGGCCAAGCGTATGGAGATCGGCGCAGTGATCGGCGCCTCTCCCAAAGAGAATGTGGTGCGGGCGTGTCCTACTCCCGGCGATATCATTGTGCTGCTGGGCGGGCGCACCGGCCGTGACGGCTGCGGCGGCGCCACCGGCTCCTCCAAGGCCCACAATTCCGAATCTATCGAGACCTGCGGCGCCGAGGTGCAAAAGGGTAATCCTCCCACCGAGCGCAAAATTCAGCGGTTGTTCCGCAACAAGGATGTGTCCACCCGCATTAAGCGCTGCAACGACTTTGGCGCCGGCGGTGTGTGCGTAGCCATCGGCGAGCTGGCAGACGGCCTGACCGTGGATCTGGACAAGGTACCCAAGAAGTACGAGGGGCTGGACGGCACAGAGCTGGCCATCTCCGAGAGCCAGGAGCGCATGGCTGTGGTGCTGGATCCTAAGGATGTGGACGCCTTTATTGCCGCAGCTTATAAAGAGAACTTAGAGGCCACCCCGGTGGCCGTGGTCACGGACAACAATCGACTGGAAATGACCTGGCGGGGCGACAAGATCGTGGACATCAGCAGGGATTTCCTGAACACCAACGGTGTGACCCAGCACGCCACCGCGTCCATCGCCCCCATTGATGAGAGCAAAAACTATTTACATACCGTACCGGCAGAGCTGCAAGGGTTGTCTCTGTCCGCTGCGCTGAAAGCCAATCTGTGCCGACTGGAAGTCTGCTCCCAAAAGGGACTGGTGGAGCGGTTCGATTCCTCCATCGGCGCCGCCACGGTAAATATGCCTTACGCCGGCGTGTACCAGCTGACCCCGGAGGAGGCCATGGTGGCCAAGCTGCCCCTGGAGCACGGCCAAACGGACGACGCTACGGTGATGGCTTACGGCTTTATCCCCGGCGTATCTCGCTGGAGCCCCTTCCATTCCGCCGCCTTTGCGGTAACGGAGAGCCTTGCGAAACTGGCTGCCGTGGGCTGCGACCCGGCAGAAGCACGGCTCACCTTCCAGGAATATTTTGAGCGCCTGGGCAACAAGCCGGAGCGCTGGGGCAAGCCCGCTGCCGCCCTACTGGGTGCCCTGACCGCACAGGCCGGGTACGGCACCCCCTCCATTGGCGGTAAAGACTCTATGAGCGGCTCCTTTAACGAACTGGATGTACCGCCTACCTTGGTGAGCTTCGCCGTGGGTATGAGCAAGGCGTCTCACACCGGCACCGCCCTGCTGCAGCACCCGGGCAGCAAAGTGTATCTGCTGCAAATTCCGGTAAATGAGGCCACCGGTCTGCCGGATTACAAAAACGCTATGGCCCTGATGCAGGCGGTTTGCGCCGGCGTGCAGGACAAGTCCGTTCTCTCTGCCGCTGTGGTGAAAGAGGGCGGCGCCGCTGCCGCCGTGTGCAAGATGGCCTTCGGCAGCAAACTGGGCTTTACCTTTGCCCAAGGGTTGGACGCTGCCACCCTGTTTGCACCCTATGAGGGCAGCTTTGTGGTAGAAATCCCCGAGGATGGCGTCCTGGCCGACAGCCTGGCGCCCTATGCCACCGCCCTGGGCACCGTCAACGGCAACGGAATCTTTATTTTGGACGGCGATGTGTTGACCGCGGACGAACTGATCGCCGCCTGGAGCAGAAAGCTGGAGAGCGTGTTCCCCACAGACAGCGGCAAGAGCGCGGCAGTGGAGGATGTGCCGCTCTATAAAGAGCGCTCCATTTTCGTCAGCCAAAACAAGGTGGCGCGGCCCCGGGTATTCATTCCCGCGTTCCCCGGCACCAATTGCGAGGTAGACACCGCCCGCGCCTTTGAACAGGCCGGTGCGGACCCCCATATTTTAGTCGTAGGCAACCTGACCCCTGCCGCCATTAACGAGACCATTGAGAAGATGGTGGAGGAAATTAAGCAGGCGCAGATCGTGATGCTGCCCGGCGGCTTCTCCGGCGGTGACGAGCCGGAAGGCTCCGGCAAATTCATTGCCACCACCTTCCGCAACCCGGCGGTGGCCGAGGCGGTCACCCAGCTGCTCAACTGCCGCGACGGCTTAATGCTGGGTATCTGCAACGGGTTCCAGGCGCTGATCAAGCTGGGTCTGGTGCCCTACGGCAAGATTGTGAACATTCAGGAGAGCGACCCCACCCTGACCTTTAATACCATTGGCCGCCATATCAGCCAAATGGCTTACACCCGGGTTACCAGCACCAAATCCCCGTGGCTGGCAGGCACCCAGGCAGGCGATATGTTTGCCGTACCCATCTCTCACGGTGAGGGCCGGTTCGTAGCAGATGAGGCCACCCTGCGCCGGTTGGCGGAGAACGGCCAGATCGCTACCCAGTATGTGGACCCGGACGGCCATGTGGCCACGGATATGCCCTTTAACCCCAACGGCTCCGTATGGGCGGTGGAAGGCATTACTTCCCCGGACGGCCGCGTGCTGGGCAAAATGGGTCACTGCGAACGCAAGGGCGAAAATCTATACAAGAACGTACCCTTTAACAAGGATATGCAGATCTTTGAGTCCGGCGTTAAATACTTCAAATAAGTGCAATTTCAGCCGCCGTCTGCTCTCGCAGGCGGCATAGGCTTTTCAGGAGGATCCGTATGAAATATGTTGTAGTGCTGTGCGACGGCATGGCAGACTACCCGGTGCCCGCCCTGGGCGGCAAAACCCCCATGATGGTGGCAAAGAAGCCCCATATCGACGCCCTGGCCGCCAAGGCAGAGGTAGGGCTGGTGCGCACCGTAGCGCCGGGACTGAAGCCCGGCTCCGATGTAGCCAATATGAGCGTGCTGGGCTTTGACCCCCACCGATTTTACACCGGGCGCAGCCCGCTGGAGGCCGCCTCCATCGGCATTGATATGAAAGACAGCGACGTGTCCCTGCGCACCAACCTGGTGACCCTCAGTGACAAGGGTGAGCCCTTTGCCGATAAGGTGATCGAGGACTACTGCGCCGACGATATTTCCACTGAGGAGGCTCGCCAGCTGATAGAAGCGGTGCAGGCAGCCTTTGGCGGCGGAGAATATGATTTTTACACCGGCGTATCTTACCGCCACTGTTTGATCTGGCACGGCGGCACCACAGAGCTGGGCAATATGACCCCACCCCATGACATTACCGGCAAGGTAATCGGCCCCCATCTCTCCACCGCAGAGACGGCGCGCCCTCTGCTGGAGATGATGGAAAAGTCCTTTGACCTGCTAAAGGACCACCCGGTGAACAAAGCCCGCGTGGCTGCCGGTCGTCGCCCGGCCAACTGCATTTGGCTGTGGGGCGAGGGCAAGCGCCCGGCGCTCCAGCCCTTTGAGGCGCTGTACGGCATCAAGGGCGGTATGGTCTCTGCCGTAGACCTGCTCAAGGGCATTGCCAACTGCGCCGGCATGGAAGTGGCAGAAGTGCCCGGCGCCACCGGTTATATTGACACCGACTTTGAGGGCAAAGCCAAGGCGGCGCTGGATCTGCTGACGCGCAACGATCTGGTGTATGTGCACTTTGAGGCGCCGGACGAGTGCGGCCACCGCAACGAACCGGAAAACAAAGTAAAAGCCATTGAGATGATCGACAGCCGGGTACTGCCCATTCTGGAAGAGGGACTGGAACAGTACGAGGATTACAAGATCCTGCTGCTGCCGGACCACCCCACCCCCATTGTGACCCGCACCCACGCCAGCGACCCGGTGCCCTACCTGCTGTACCAAAAGTCCGCACCCAAGACGGGGGTAGACACTATCAATGAGGAGACCGCTAAGGCCACCGGCATTTATATGGAGAACGGCCCGGCGATGATGCCCCACTTCCTGGGGCAGGACGCCTAAGGCAAAAAAATATGAATTTAACGGAGATGGAAAAGATATGAAACTGTCAACGATTTGTGTACAGGGGGCTTACCGCCCCAAAAACGGCGAGCCCCGGGTGGTGCCTATTGTGCAAAGCACCACATACAAATACGACTCCAGCGTGGAGATGGGCGACCTGTTTGACCTAAAGAAAAGCGGCTACTTCTACTCCAGACTGCAAAACCCCACCTGCGACACGGTGGCGGCCAAGATCGCTATGCTGGAGGGGGGCGTGGCCGGTATGCTCACCGGCAGCGGCCAGGCGGCCAACTTTTACGCCGTCTTTAACATTGCCGGCGCCGGTGACCACATTGTCAGCTCTACCGCTATTTACGGCGGCACCTACAATCTGTTTAACGTGACCCTGCGCAAGCTGGGCATTGACTTTACCTTTGTGTCGCCCAGCGCCACGGAGGAGGAGCTGGCGGCAGCCATCCGCCCCAACACCAAGGCTATTTTTGGTGAGACCATCTCCAACCCCAGCTTGGAGATTTTGGATATTGAAAAGTTTGCCCGGGTGGCCCACAAGGCCGGTGTGCCGCTGATCGTGGACAACACCTTTGCCACCCCCATCAACTGCCGTCCCTTTGACTTTGGGTGCGACATTGTAACCCACTCCACCACCAAGTATCTGGAGGGCCACGCCTCCACCGTTGGCGGCGCCATTGTGGACAGCGGCAACTTTGACTGGACCCAAAATGACAAGTTCCCCGGCTTGACCACCCCGGACGACAGCTATCACGGCATTACCTACACCGAGGCATTCGGCAAGGGCGCCTACATCACCAAGGCGGTGGTGCAGCTGATGCGGGACCTGGGCGCGGTGCAAAGCCCCAACGAGGCATTCCTGCTGAATGTGGGACTGGAGAGCCTGCACCTGCGGATCCCCCGCCATTGCGAAAACGCCAAGAAAGTGGCGGCCTACTTAAAGCAGCACCCGGCGGTGACCTGGGTGGAGTGCGCCATGCTGGAGGGCGATCGCCAGTACGATCTGGCGCAGAAGTATATGCCCCACGGCACCTGCGGCGTGGTGAGCTTTGGGGTCAAGGGCGGCCGTGCAGCCGCCACCACCTTTATGGACAGCCTGGAGCTGGCAGCCATCGTCACCCATGTGGCAGACGCTCGCACCTGCTGCCTGCACCCGGCATCTACCACTCATCGCCAGCTGACGGACGAACAGTTGGAGGCCTGCGGCGTGCGCCCGGATCTGGTGCGCCTGAGCGTAGGCATTGAGGATATTGAAGACATTTTGGCAGACCTGGAACAGGCCCTGGCAAAGATCTGACGCCTATGGACGAAAAACACGCACCCACCTCGGCGCATAATCACAATCACGACCACACCCATACCCGGGAGGTGGTCAATCGACTGGCCCGGGCCATCGGCCACCTGCAAAAGGTGAAGCAAATGGTAGAGGACGGCGAGGATTGCTCCCAGGTGCTGGTGCAGCTGGCGGCGGTCAAGTCCGCCTTAAACAGCACCGGCAAGGTGATCCTCAAGGACCACCTGGAGCACTGTATCGTTCACGCCGTGGAGGACGGCGATACGGAAATGCTCACCGAACTATCCGACGCCATCGACCGGTTTGTGAAATAAATACGGCAATCGGTGCAATCCCGCCACCGCCGACGAAATTTGGCTCCCCTTGTTTTTATCAAGGGGTGACTCCCCACAGTGTGGGGAGATGTCGCGCAGCGACAGAGGGGACGGGCACCGGTTAGGTGGTGGGTTTGCCGTAGGCGAACTCGGAGGAATTTATGCACTCGCTACGAAACAGTCCCCCGGACTGTTTCTCCCAAACGCTGACGCATTTGGAGCCTCGTGTCTCTTGCACTGCGTGCAATTCACTCGGGAGCAAGCCCCCGCCCTACCACGGTCCGATGTGGACATCGGACCCTACATTCTCTGTTTTTACAAACCCCAAAATATTATTTATACCTATTATAATATACCGTCCGGCAAAATACAAGAACGGCGGAGCCGTGGTTGCCCTGCGGTTCCGCCGTTGGTATTTGGACTTATTCCGCCGTAGGTGCAGCAGGGGCTGCTTCCTCAGCGGGAGTCTCTTTTTTCGGCACTTCGATTTTGCCGAACTTGGGCAAGTCTGCCCGGTCTGCCTTGGGGGCTGCCGCAGGCTTGCTGCCGGCAGAACGATTGCCGCCGCGACGACCGCCGCGACTGCCACGGTTGTAGCGCTCCCGATCACTGCCGGTGTTGGTCACGCCGCCTTCCGGCTCCAGCACCACGCGACGGTTCTGATCCACACCGATGGAGCGAGAGGTCACACCCTCTACCTCCTGAATGGCAGTGTGCAAAATGCGCCGCTCATAGGGATTCATAGGCTCAAAGGTATAGCGCTTGCCGGTGCGCAGCACATAGGCCGCGTTTTTCTTGGCCAGGTTCTTCAAGGTTTCCTGGCGCTTTTCCCGGTAGTTGCCCACATTCAGGGCCACGCGCACATACTTATCGGTCTGCTTTTTGATCTGCAAAGAGGTCAGATATTGCAGGGCGTCCAGGGTCTCGCCCCGGTGGCCGATGATAATACCGTAATCCTCGCAGTCAATGGTGATCTCCACCAGGCCGTCCTTCAGAATGCCGGCCACCTGGGGATCCTCCACTTGCAGGCCCTCGATCAGGCGCTTTAAGTACAGGCAGGCGCTGTTCAGATCTGCGTCGCTAAGCTGCACGGTTGCCTTCTCTCGGGGTTTATCTGCTTTAGGTGCACGGGCGGGTTTGTCCGCCTTAGGTGCACGAGGCTTGTCTGCCTTGGCAGCACGGGGCGCGCTCTGCTTCTCTGCCTTTTGGGGCTTGTCGCTGCGCTGCGCCTGCTTTTTGGGCTGCGCCGGTGCTTCGCGGCGGGGCTGGGGCTTCTTTTCCCGCTTGCCGTCGTCGTAGCTGACCTTGACCACAGCGTCGCTGCCGCCAAACAGGCCAAGCACCTTTTTCTTCGGCATCTGTACCACTTCCACATGCACATCTGCCGAGGCGGGCGCATTCAGACCGATGAGGGCCGCGTTGCGAGCCTCCTCCAGGGTCTTGCCTCTGCCTTCAAATTCTTTTAACATGCTTTCCTCCGACTTATCCTCCCGGTGACCCGGGGGGTCGTGTTATTTCATTTTTTTGATGTTCGCTTCTCTGGAGCGCCGGTAAATGGTGTTCTCCAGCATCAGTCTGGCCTGGCTGCGCTTCGGCGGGAAGAACTTGGCCAGGAAAAGCTGCTGCACAATGGCCACCAGGTTGGAGATGATCCAGTAAAAACCGACCGCTGCCGGTACCTTAAACGAAATGTAAAAGGAGAAGAACGGCATCATCAGCATCATAATCAGCATCTGGCTGGTCTGCTGTGCGGCTGCCGGATTGTTCTTCTTCTGGATCATGGTAGACACCAGGGTGGAGGCCAGGGAGGTCACCAGGCAAAGCAGGGGAACGATAATAATGATCCCGTCTTTCCAGTGGGGAATGGCGGTCATATCCAAATTACCGATCACCATACCGTCGCGGTACGCCTGAATGGCGGCGCAGTTGTCCGCAGTAAACAGGGTGGGGAATTTCTCAACCAAAGTGTCCTTATAGGCGCCGAAATTCTCCAAAATACCCAGCTGCAAATACTGGCCCTTGTAGCCCAGCTCCTGCACCACCTGCGCAATGTTGGCGGACTGATCCGCAAAGCCCTTCATCCCCAGCACATAAGACAGGGGATAATAAATAATCCCGATGATGCCCATCAGGAACACCATCTGGAAAAGCATCGGTCCGCAGCCCATCTGCATGGGATTGTGGCCCTCGCGGGCGTACAGATCCTGGGTCTCTTGCTGGAGCTTCATCCGGTCCTTCGGGTCCGGGTACTTCTTCTGCAGCTTCGCCAGCTTGGGCTGCAAGCGGGCGGTCTTGGCCATGGTCTTTTGCTGGTGGATGTTAAAGGGCAGCAGGATCACTCGGGTCACCACCGTAAAGATGACGATGGCCACGAAATACTGATTGTTCAGCAGATCCATCAGGAACCCCATGCACACACCGAACAGCCAATAAAGCGGCTTAAAAAGGCCCATGCCCGCGGAAGAAGAAGTGGCAGCTAATAAAATACTGTTCATGCATTGTCCTCGTTAGATTCAGTTGTAGAGCGGTGAGCGCAGGGCTTGTCCTTCTTTGGTGGCACCGGGTCATACCCGCCCTTAAAGAAAGGATTGCAGCGCAAAATACGCAAAAACGCCAGCCAGCACCCCTTCCACACGCCGTGGATCTCAATGGCCTCCAGTGCATACTGGCTGCAAGTAGGGGTATAGCGGCAGGCGCCGTGCGAAAATCGGGGACTGAGGGTCAGCTGGTAGGTACGAATCAGGAAGATCGCCAGCTTCTTAACGATGTTCTTCATGCGATAACACCCCTAAGGCCGTCAACTGTTTTTCCATATCCGCCAGGACCACCTGCATCTTCACTCTGGTGGTGCGGCTGCGCGCCACGAACACCAGATCCCATCCGGTCACACCGTCCTCCAGCTGTGAAAAGGCGGCACGAATCACCCGGCGGGCGCGGTTGCGCTCTACGGCGGTGCCGATTTTCTTGGAGGTGGTAATGCCCACCCGGGTCTCACCTCGGCGATTCTTCATACAATAGGTCACCAGGCTGGCTCCGGCCTTGCTCTTACCACGGTGGTACAGGCGGCGAAAGACCTTATTCTCCTTTATGGCGCTGCTTTTCACAATACGCTCCGTTCGGTCAATTAGTAAGACAGGGACTTGCGACCCTTAGCACGGCGGCGGGCCAGTACCTTTCTGCCGTTCTTGGTGGACATTCTCTTTCTGAAGCCGTGCTCCATCTGTGCGTGCCGCTTCTTAGGCTGGAAAGTTCTTTTCATCTTGCATTCACTCCGTTTCTGAAAATCAAACTGGTCTTGATTTTACTTATGCTCTGCACGGCATAGTGCAGGCGAATTGACTTTTGGCTTGTGGGATAGTGATCCACATTAGCGGTTGATATTATATTATAAAATGCGCCCTGTTGTCAATAAAAATCTGTTACTTCTTGTTTTTATTCTCATAATATATTATAATGTCACTATATGTTGGGGGTAGAACCTATGCACACTACAAGTCCGTGGCGCGCTGTCAGCCGTGTGGCCCTGGTTTTGGGGCTGTTTTTTACAGGCTGCTGCTTTTTAGACAGCTGGCACGCACCGTTCTTTTTCAACTTCCGCTACCAGTGGTTAAAGCTGATCCTCTCTTTTGTGATCCCGGCGGCGGTCACGGTGTGGAACTTTTTGACCGAGCGCTCCCTGCGCTTTGCGGGCACCGCCTGCGCCGTTTTAATGCAGGTGTCGCTGGTGCTGTTCTTTATCGACCGCTATACGGTAAATTTAATTGCCCGGCTGGACGACAGCCGCATTATCTACCACTTTCTTTACACCCTCATCAGCGTGTTCACCCTGCTGGCGGCAGGCTGGATTTGCGCTCGGTGCAGCAAGGCGTGTGTGGACTTTGCCCTGTTTTACCGCCGGTTCTCCCTGGGCTATCTGCCTTTGTGCGCGTTTCTTTTTATCCTGCAGTTTTTTCTGCTGCGCACCTTTGGCAATATTTTCGTTACCGCCAACGGCGTACCCTTCCGGGGCGAGATCTACTGCCTGTGGTATTATGCCAAGACCGGCACTCTGTCTTTTTCCACCGCCCTGCACTCGGCGGGGAATGTGCTGTACTTCACCTCCCTGTCCCTGGCCCTTTGCGGCACGGTGCGGCGGCGTCCGGTGCTGTGGGGCACTCTGGTACCTGTGGCCCTGTCCGTGTTTGTAGAGAGTTTTCAGCTTCTCACCAAAAGCGGGGACGCGGATGTGGACGATATTATCTTAAACACCTTGGGTGCCGTGCTCGGCGTCCTGATTTTTCGGCTGCTGCTGCGGCCCTTACTGCAAAAGGAGACCCGTATATGTTAGGCATTATCGGCGCAATGGATGTGGAGGTCCGCACCATTAAGGACAAGATGACCGGCACCGTCACCACCCGGGCGGCAGGCTGCGACTTCGTGACCGGCGAGCTGGAGGGCGTGATGATCACCGTGGTGCAGTGCGCACCGGGCAAGGTAAATGCCGCCCTGTGCACCCAGCTGCTCATTGACCGTTTCCAAGTGGATCGGGTCATCAATATCGGCGTAGCTTGCTCCCTAAGTGAGCGGGTGGTGATTAAAAATATCGTCATTGCCACCGATGTGTGCCAGTACGATATTGACATTACCGCTTTAGGCGAGCCAAAGGGCTTTATCAACGGCCTGGGCACCATTAAAGTGGCAACGGACCCAACCCTGTCCGATCGGCTGGCGCGCACCGCCATCAACAGCGGCGAGCGTATCCATCGGGGCACGGTAGCCAGCGGCGATACCTTTATCGGCACCGCAGCGCTGAAGTCTGCCATCGCCGGGGAGTTTGACGCCCTGTGCGGCGAGATGGAGGGCGGCGCCGTGGGTCAAGTTTGTGCTGCCAACGGGGTACCCTTTGCGGTAATGCGCGCCATCAGCGACGGCGGCGACGAAAACGCAGCCATGGATTACCCCACATTCAAAAAAATCGCCGCAGAACTGTCTGCGACGATCTTAACGCGATTTGTGGCGGAGGAACAAACCCAGGAAAGCCTGTTCTGATCACTCGATCACAAAATTATTCAGGATATATTCTTCCGCCTCGGCAATGATGGTATGCAGCGCCGTCTTTTCCGGCACATCGGAGCCGGTGCGGCTTTTGTCCTCAATAAACACAAAGCGGGCGTCCTGCACCGCCAAGGCAGCAGAGGCTAACTCACGACCCAGATTGTAGTCCAGCTTGAACATCTCTTTGGGCAAAATACCGGCCTTTGCCATCGTCAGCGCGCCTCGGTACAGGCTGAGCATATAGTAATCATAAATATACCGGGCAGCGCCCCCGCGAGAGGCAGCGGCTGCCGTATCCAGCAAAATACGGGGGGNNNNTATCCAGCAAAATACGGGTGGCTTGGCTCAGGGTGCTCAGGGGCATATCATCGTCCTCTGCACCCAAACTGGCATACACGGACGGATCCAGTCCGTTGCGGCTGGCAGACACCCCCAGCAGGTAATCGGTGGTTACGCCGTAGTAGTCGGCGCACTTGACCACAAAGTCCAGCCCGCACTCCCGAATGCCTTTTTCGTAATGGGACAGCAGTGCCTGGCTGATGCCCAAATCGCCGGCGGCTTTTTTTTGGCTGATGCCCCGCTCCCGACGCAGCTGGCTCAGAGTGGCGGCGAACTTGCTGTTTTTCTCCGCCTTGTCGGCTTTACTTTGGCGCATGGCGCGCTTGGCGGCTTTGGCCCGCCCTTTCAGGTCCTTGATCTCTTCTTTGACCTGTTCCAGGTTCTCGCTTTGGATCTCCATTTGTTCATTCACTCCCAAAAATATTACAACGAGTATTATATATCAGCTTATACTCTTTGTAAAGGGCTATTTTATTCTGTCAACAATTTGTAATGTTTCGTCGGCTATCGCCGTTGTTCAGGAGGATTTTGCATTGAAGTCATACACAGTTTATCTTTTTCGACACGGGCTCACCAAAGGCAACCTAAACGCACAGTATATTGGGCAGACGGATTTGCCACTCACTATGGATAGTATCAACCAACTGCATACCCTGCGGGGCAAGTACCCGTACCCGGAGGTGGACGCGGTGTTTACCTCCCCCTTAAAGCGGTGCAAGGACAGCGCCGCCATTCTCTTTCCGCGTAACAATTTGATTACTATTGAGGATTTTAAGGAATATAACTTCGGCGAGTTTGAGGGCAAGACCGCTGCGGAATTGCAGGACAACCTGGACTTTCGGGACTGGCTGCAAGGGGATATGCAGGCAAGCCCGCCGTACGGCGAGACCAACGCCCAGTTTATGCACCGGGTGTGCGCCGCTTTTGAAAAAGTGATCTCCGGTTGCGTCCAAACCGGCACCCGACGGATCGCCCTGGTGTGCCACGCCGGGGTCATGATGACCCTGCTCACTTGCTACGGCCTGCCGGAGGCAGCCATGGCCAACTGGCAGACGGACCCGGGCTTTGGCTACAAGCTACACCTGGACCCGGCCCTGTGGATGCGCGCCAATAAAATGCAAGTGGAGGACACCGCCCCCATTCCCATGGCGCAGTTGGAGCAGGTAGAGGATTAAAATTTTGTGACGGCATTTAACAGTGCGATCGGGCAGCGCACCCTACAAAATGGAATTTGATAAATAAAAAATGTTGGGATCAAGCGGGCGGATGGTATCCGCCCCTACGGTCCACCGGTTACCAAAACGCCTGCGGTCTTTTATGTTTTTTAACATCTATTTACTCGTAGGGGCGGCAATCTGCCGCCCGCATTTACATAAAATCATTATCAAAAAAGCACCCCAGGTGGGGTGCTTTTTTTACATTTCTTCTGTTTATTCTGCCGTTACAGCAGGTTGCAATAATCGCAGCGGTTCTCCGCCAACTTAATATTGCTCTTGCCGTAGATCTTCATTTGCAGGTCGTAGGCGTCCTGGGGAATATCTGACTTCCACAGCCACAGCCCGCCGGAGCGGCTGGGGGTCAGCTGAGTTGGACCGATCAGGTAGGTGCCGCCGCGGGCATGATCCGGCGTAGGCACAGAAAAAGTCTGGGTCTCATAATTCATCCAACCGTTAGAGAGCGCGTAGGTAGCCAGGCTCAACAGTTCCTTTTTGCTGTACCCGGTGTACACATAGCCCACCAGGTCGTTGACCACTTTCAGCAGCTCGGTGGTGGAAGAGCCTTTCATCTTCTTAAACACCTGAAGCAGCACGGTCTTTTGCCGATCGGCGCGGGCGTTATCCGTGTCAATCTTACGAATACGACAGTAGGCCAGCGCCTGCTTACCGTTCAGCTTCTGCTTACCCTCAGTGCCCTCGTAGCTCTTCTCGATATACACATTGCCGTAGCGCTTGGGGTGGTTGTTGATCTCGTTGATCTCCCGATCGGTAATGGTAATGGTCACGCCGCCCAGGCTGTCAATGATCTTGGGGAAGCTGGCAAAGTTCACCACCGCGTAGTTGTCGATCTGGATCTTATAGTAACGCTCCACGGTTTTGATGTATTCCTTCATGCCGCCCATGGAGGCAGCGCCGTTGATCTTGTCGTACTGGCCCTCACCGTTCGCCTCAAAGTACACATACAAATCGCGCAGTACGGAGGTCAGAGTGATCTTGCCGGTGTCGATATTGACGCTGGCGATAATGGCAGAGTCGGCACGAGAGGTGTCGCTGATCTGCTCCTCCCGGGTATCCTCCCCGATGAGCAAAATGTTCTTTACATGGGTAGAGCTGACCGGATCGCCGTTTTTATACCAGTTTTTCAAATATTCTTTATAGGTCGTTGCGTCTGCCGCAGACGGCTCCTTGATCTCCGGAAAGTTCTCTTTTAAGAAATCCATACCATGATAGGAGGTGTCCGTCTTTTGATAATCGTCCGCTTCGTCGGTGAACTTACCCAACAGACCGTTTACATAGCACACGGCAAAAACGCCGCCGGCCACAATCAGCACAGCCAGCACAACAATAATGGCAATGGAAATTTTGCCTTTTTTGGTCTTGCGCCAGGGCATAGCGTTCGCATCTTTTTGCTTTTTGCCGCTTTTGCGCTTTTTGTCTGCTGCCGCCGGTGCATTCTCAGCCTTGCCGGAGAGAGAGAACAAATCAATCATCTCGTCCGTGGCTTGGTGGCGCAGGTTCGCCGGCTCCAGCGGAGGTTGATTTTCCGGCTTTTGGCTCGGCTTGTCCGGGGTCACGGTGCGATCCCGATTTTCGTATGCCGGGGGCGGGGGTTGCAGCTTGCGGCGCACCTGCTGCACCGGCACATCGGCAGTGTCTGCCTTGGGTGCGGCGGGTTTTGGTGCCCGTTTGGCTTCCGGCGCAGGGGCAGCTTTTTGCTGCGGCTCTGCTTTCTCCCGGGGTGCCGGGGCGGGATGCGGCGCTGCTTTCGGCGGCTGCGGCGCTGCTGCTTTTTTCTCCTTCGGTTCCGGCTTTACAGCGAGCTTTTCCGGACCTAGCAGCTCCTCCACCAGTTTACCGGCGTAGGCTTCTCGATTGGCATCCGTCTGTACAGGCGCAGCCTTGGGCGCAGGCGCAGACTTTAAGTTGCTTTCCTGCTCTGCCCGGCGCTGCTTTACCTCGGACAAAATATCGTCAATATTATAGTCTTTTGCCATGAAAAAGATCTCCTCTTTTTGCAGGTAGTTCCGTTGGGACCGTCGGCACAAAAAACAAAAGCGCCTGTGTGCCCCAAAGCATAGCCACAATTATACTTCATTTTTTATGTCATTACAATAAAAAATTTGTAAAATCTTGTGCTTTGTGAACACACAGACGGTTAAGTGTCTATTATTCTGCGGTTTCCGGGGCAGATGCCGGGGTTTCTGTGCCGTCACCCTCCGGGGTGTCGTCCGTTTTCTCCGGCTCCATGTGCTCCACCACGGACAGGGTAATCACCTTGTCCTCGTCTGTGGTACGCATCACCCTTACGCCCTTGGCCGGGCGCTTAAAGGCAGAAATCTGATCCACAGGGGTGCGAATGACAATGCCTTCCTGGGAAATCATAATAATATCCTGGTCCTCGCGCACCGGGGCGATCATGGCCACCTTGCCGTAGGTCTCGGTATGGTAGTTGATCAGACCCTTGCCGGCACGGGACTGCACCCGGTAGTCGTCAAAGTTGCTCTTGCGGCCGTAGCCGGTCTCGCTGACGGTGAGCAGACGGGTGTCCTCCAGCGCCACGGCAAAGCCAACCACATAGTCGCCTTCTGCCAGCTGAATGGCGCGCACGCCGCGGGCGGTACGGCCGATCAGGCGGGCGTCGCTCTCCTTAAAGCAAATGCTCATACCATCGTGGGTAGCCACAATCAGATTGCGGTTGCCGTCGGTGATCTCCACCCAGCTCAGTTCGTCGCCCTCGTCCAAATTGATGGCGATAATGCCGGTTTTGCGAATATGATCGTACTGGCTGATCTCCGTGCGCTTGATCACACCGTTCTTGGTAACCATGCACAGGTACTGGCGCTCTTCGCTGTCCGGCACCCGCACCATAGCGCTGATCTGCTCCTCATTCTCCAGAGGCAGCAGGTTCACCACATTCATACCCTTGCTGGTACGGGAGGCGGCGGGGATCTCGTATCCCTTCATCTTAAACACCTTGCCCTTGTTGGTAAAGAGCATAATGTAGTCGTGGGTGGAGCAGGTAAACATGGTTTTGGCCACATCTTCCTCTCTGCGGCTCATGCCCATAATGCCTTTGCCGCCGCGGTTCTGTGCCTTATAAGTATCTACCGTCTGGCGCTTCATATACCCCATGGTGGTCAGGGTGAGCATGCAGTCCTCTACCGGGATCAGGTCCTCGTCATCCACATCGCCGGAGGCAGCGGTAATCTCGGTACGCCGTTCGTCGCCGAATTTGTCGCCGATGGCGCGAGCCTCTTCCTTTACGATCTCCAACACCCGGGTCTCACTGCTGAGAATGTCTTGATAATCGGCAATCTTGATGTGCAGCTCGCCCAACTCGTTGCGGATCTTTTCAATTTCCAGTCCGGCCAACTGACCCAAACGGAACGCCACAATGGCCGCAGCCTGTGGCTCGTCAAAGTCGTACTTGGCCATCAATTCCTGCTTGGCCTCGGCTTGGCCGCCCTTGCAGCCGCGAATGGTGGCGATGATCTCGTCCACAATATCAATGGCACGGGCCAGACCCTCTAAGATATGGGCGCGATCCTGGGCTTTCTTCAAATCATAGCGGGTGCGGCGGGTGATGATCTCTTCCTGGAAGGTAATGTAATTTTGCAGCATTTCCTTCAGGGAAAGAATGCGGGGCACGCCGTCTACCAGCGCCAACATAATCACACCGAAGGTTACCTGCATTTGCGTCATCTTGTACAGGTTATTGAGCACCACCTGGGCGTTGGCGTCCCGCTTGACGGTGATCTCAATGTGCATACCTTTGCGGGAGGAGAAGTCCTTAATGTCCGCCACGCCCTCGATCTTCTTCTCTCGGGCCAACTCGGCAATGCTGGCAATCAGCGCCGCCTTGCGCACCTGGTAGGGCAGCTCGGTAACCACGATCTTGTAGCGGTCGCCCTTGCTCTCTACAATCTCTGCCCGGGCACGCAGATAGATTTTGCCCCGGCCGGTCTCATAGGCCTGGCGAATGCCCCGAGCGCCCATAATAATACCGGCGGTGGGGAAGTCCGGACCTTTAATGTGCTGCATCAGCTCCGGCAATCCCACATCCGGATTGTCGATCAGGCAACACATACCATCAATCACTTCCCGCAGATTGTGGGGCGGAATGTTGGTGGCCATACCTACGGCGATACCACTGGAGCCGTTCACCAGCAAATTGGGATAGCGGGCCGGCAGCACCTCCGGCTCTTTCAGTCGGTCATCGTAGTTGGAGGCAAAATCCACCGTGTCCTTGTCAATATCTTGCAGCATTTTCATGCTGATCTTGCTCATTCGGCTCTCGGTGTATCGGTAGGCAGCGGCCGGGTCGCCGTCTACGGTACCAAAGTTGCCGTGACCGTCTACCAGCGTGTAGCGCATGGAGAAGGTTTGGGCCAGTCGCACCATGGCATCATACACAGAGGCGTCGCCGTGGGGGTGGTAACGACCCAGCACGGCACCTACGGTGTCTGCACACTTTCTGTACGCCCGATCCGGGTACAGGTTGTTCTCAAACATGGTGTAAAGAATACGGCGGTGTACCGGCTTCAGCCCGTCCCGCACATCCGGCAGGGCGCGGCTGACGATCACGCTCATAGAGTAGTCCAAAAAGGCCTTGCGCACCTCTTTGTTAATCTCTACATCTACGATCTTTTGATTGTCATACCGGATCTCATTGTTATCCATTGGCATTCATCTCCTAAATACGGGCCACAGCCCGGCAGGTTTTACTTGGTCAATTTATAATAAGCGGTGTTTTGCAGCATTTCCCGCAGCCGGGGCAGTTCGCTCTCCGGCAGTGCCCGCTTGGGCAGCAGCAGTGTAACAGTGCCGGGAATGGCAAAGGCAAACAGCCGCCCGGTCTCAAATACGGCGCCGAACATGGCCATAGGGTACACCGCGTGAATTTCGCACTGATCCGGCTTTTCGCCGGGCATGGTCCACTCCACCTCCGTGCCGGTAATGCGCATTTGCACCGGCGCAGTCAGGGACGGATGTGCTTTGCACAGGCGGGTATACATCCGCCGGGACACAGGTCCGCGGCACAGCAGCAGAACGCCCATGGCCAACAGGGGCAAACAGGCCGCCAGCGCAACGGCAGGCCGGTGGGACCGGGCGCTAAAGCCCGCCACCGCACAGCCAAATCCAACAGCTGCAAAAAAGAGAATGGGGGTTATGCGGGTCAGCCGCCGGCGCAGCGCTGCCATATCGGCAAAATCCATGGCTTCTAAGCAGTAGTTTACTTCGATCATTTTGCACCTCCAAAGGCCGGTGCCTTCTCGTGCAGGGCGCTGAGCAGTGCGTTCAGATCCGCCGGGTCACAGTCTGCTTTTTCAATCACAAACAGCCCCATTCGGTAGCACCCGATGAGAATAATATAATCCTTGGTCTCCTTCGCGTAGGTGATCCCCTGCCAAGGCAGGGTGTACTGCTCAAATTTGCTCCACACCTGCAGCGCCTGCTCCTCCAGCCGAAGGGTAAAGGGCTGGGTCAGTGTGGGAGAGTTGCCAAACTCCCGCAGCACGGAACTGCGCCGCACCAAGGGCAGCAGCACAGCCATGGCTGCTACAATACCGCTCAGCGCCGGGAGTATCGCCGTCTCTGCCACATCTTGCAGCAGAAAATACAGCAAAATACCCGCCGCTGCCAGCACCGCACACAGGGCGCAAAACACCCATTGCAGCCGCAGCTGCTGCCGTTGCAGCACCCGCCACC
>FR885354.1:8541-22952 GCA_000436335.1 Clostridium sp. CAG:217 | reverse complement strand
TTTAATTTTCAAGGTCCTTAACCAGCCTTTCGGCCGGCCGCTCTTCTCTCGAGCGCTTAGCTATAATACCAAAGTGCAAGGCAAAAGTCAACACTTTTTTTCAAGTTTTTTCAAGTTCTTTCACACTCTGCCGAGCGTTTCTCCAAATCCTTTATTATTTATATACATTATATACAGCAGAGAAAAGCGCACGGTATTCGCCGTGCGCGCCAATCAGAATTCCATTTTATCATAAAAACAGGTTTGACTTTTCTTTGGAAAAAAATTTGAAAAACTTTGCCACCCTTCTGCCAACTGCCGGTATTCTACCCGAAAGTCATACACGGTAAAGCCCCCGTCATTATAAGTGATCCACTTGGCGTCCGGCTCAAAACCGAAGCTGCGTGTGTTGCAGTAGGCCACTGCCGTGCCGCCGATCAACAGTATCGTGCACAGCAGAAGCAAAATGGGGGTTGGGTGTTTCTTCATAACGGCTCCTTATTTTTCATAATCCTGGATGACCTGAGCCAAGGCGGTGGCAAACAGCCGAGCGGAATAGCAGGCTTCGTCCAGGGTGTTGCCGTCCGTGCCCACCTCCAGCAAAAAGGAATTGCGGGTCATATCCATATTATACTTACGCTCGGAAAAGAGAATGGGGCGCATCAGCCCCGGGTACTGTTTCTCCACTTGCTGCTGCACTGCCAGGTCAAAGCGCAGATTATATTCCCAATCCGGAAAGTTCTTGACCCGATTGTATTCGCACCCGGCAATGATCATCATCCGGGCGGCCTTTTTTCCCTTGATCTTGGCGGTGGGCTTCACCTTGGTCTTATTATCGTATGTAATATCGTCCCGGTGCACATCAATAGTGATCTCTATGGACGGGTACTTCTCCAAATACCCCGCCACCGTCTTGCGGGAGTGATCGTAGGCGCCGGAGTAGTCCTTGTCATGGGTGGTGCGGTCGTGCACCACGCCGATCCCGCACCTTTCCAGATACGCGCAAAGTTCGTCCCCGACCCGCACCATATTTTGGGTACTGCTGTCGCTGCGCAGGTCGGTGGACTTGGTATAATAACCCGCGTCCAGGAGGGTGTAGCCCTCTGTGGTGTGGCTGTGATAGATCAGCACCGTCGGCTTGGCCGCGTTGGGCACGGACAGGGCCGCCTTCTGTTTAAGGAGTGCCTCTATGTCCGGACGATAAAACGAAGCGGGGATCTTGCTCTGAATTGCCAGCGAACCGAAAGACAAGATCGTCCCCCCGCCCTGGTAACTCTCCTCGCTGGTTTTGCCCACTTGCTTTTGGCTGCCGATCACTTTTTTCTCTTGCTGCATCAACTTAGCCACATCTGCCGGGGTCTCGGTAATGTGCGCATAAGGGTCGCTGTCCTTCCCTGAAATGGGGTGCATTGCCTGAGCCTCCCGGGTCGCGGTAGTCTTAGTATGCGTCGTTTGCGCCGATTTTATAGTAGAAAATTCTGTATTTATTTTGTTGCTGAAATAGGTGGGCGAAAACACCGCCGCCACCCGCTGACCCACCGCGCCGACGGCAGAGATCCGGGGTGCCGCGCTCACCAGCACCGCCGTGACCAATACCGCCGCCGCAATATTGCAAAAGAAGGCCGCCCGTTCTTTTTTCATATCCAGCTCCTTTGGCTTCGTCCTGCTTCTATTCTCATATAAGAATATGCACGCCGGCGCCGGATTATCCCACCAGCGTGTACAGATCCCGGGGCTGCAAGTGCCGCTGGAGGCACACATTGATGGACATACCAAGCAGCTTGGCACCCCGGTTGATCAGCTGGTCGATCTCTCTGGGGGTCACATACATCTCCTCCGCCGTACCGCCCAACACCCGACTGCTGACCACCGTGGGAATACCCAGTGCCACCACCGGCACGCCCAGCACCCGGGCACTGATCTCCCGCCGATGATTGCCCACCCCGGAGCCGGGGGCAATGCCTGCATTTGACAGCTGCACCGTGGTGCCCAGCCGATCCGCCGACGATGCCGCCAGCGCGTCCACCACAAGCACGCAGTCCGGGTGCACCGTGTGAACCATACCCGCCACCACCTCGGCGCTCTCCATACCGGTATTGCCCACCACCCCGGTGGTAACGGTAGACACATCCGTCAGTGGTCCCAGCGCCCGGCGCAGTTCTCCGGCAATGTGACGGGTGGCCAACACATAGCGGTTGGTCTCCGGCCCCAACGCATCCGCAGTGATGGCGGTGTTTCCCACCCCGGCAACCAATACCCCGGTGGGGTGATCCGGCAGCAGCCCCCGCAGCAGATCGGCGATCCGCTCCAGCCGCCCATCAAACAGTTGGGTCTCCTGCGCCATGGGCGACACCCGGTAGGTGATATACTTGCCCACCGGTTTTCCCAGGGCTTTTTCGCCTCGGGCGTCCAGCACTTCCACCACGGAAATGCCATCCTGTTCCCGCACTTTTACGCCGGGCAGCACAGTTTTTTGCTGATTTTCATAGCTTTCCAGTGCCAAATCTGTGCGATTTTCCATATTTTTCACCTGATTTTTATAGTTTTTCAATAAAAGTATGTCCAAAAAGAAAAAAATACTTGCATTTTAGATTTGCGTGTGCTATGATGTTTAGGCATTAAAAAGAAAACGGGGCTATGCCCTTCTACCTAATCCACCGCTAAAGGAGTGAAAACCATGCCCAACATTAAGTCTGCTAAAAAGAGAGTCAAGGTCAACGCTGTAAAGGCCGCCAACAACAAGGCCCGCAACACCGCCCTCAAGACCGCCATCAAGAAGGCAAATGCCGCTATTGATGCCAACGCTGAGGACAAGACCCAGGCTGTGCAGTTTGCCTGCAAGAAGATCGACCAGGCCGCTGCCAAGAATCTGCTGCACAAGAACACCGCAGCCCGCAAAAAGAGCAATTTGGTCAGCAAACTGAACCGCGCATAAGCGCAGACACTCGGTTTCTATCGAATTTTCGCTTCCTGCATTTGCAGGGAGCGTTCTTTTTTTGTCACCGGCCGCGGCTTTTGCGAAAGTAGACATCTTTCTGCTGTTTTGGCGCTTGACTTTGCCGCCAAATCCATTTATAATAGAAACAGATTTTATAAGGGGGTTCATTATTATGAATTTCAAAACGATCCTGAAAGTCATTAGTGCCATCGTTGCCATTGCAGGCGTGGCCGTTGCCGTATATCTTGCGATTCAGAAGCTGACTGCTCCCAAAGAGGCAGAGTATTTCGACGACAGCGACTTCTTCGAGTGCGATAACGATCTGGAGATCGTAGAGACTGCCGCTGCAGACACCCAGGTGCAGGAAAAGGCAGAGCCGGCTGAGAAAAAGGCGCCCGCCAAAAAGAGCGCACCTAAGAAAAAGGCACCTGCTAAAAAGGCTGCCAAATAAGCAAAACACAATGCAATGAGGGGATGGCTTTCGCCGTCCCCTAACTTTTTTTGGAGGTATTCTATGTATTCCTGCGGATTGGTGCTGGAGGGCGGCGGCAACCGTGCCATTTACACCAGCGGCGTGCTGGACGCCTTTATGGATCAGGGGATCACCTTCCCTTATGTGATCGGCGTGTCGGCGGGCAGCTGCAATGCTGTGTCTTACATCGGCAAATGCCGGGGTCGTCAACATGATATTTCCATTCAGTACAGCGGCGACAAACGCTTTATGAGCCTGGAAAACATGATAAAGAACGGCGAATTCTTAAACGGCGAGTGGTTGTTTGGGGAATTAAGCTACGATTTGTCCCCCTTGGACCAAGAGGCTTATGACCGGGCGAACACCACCTTGTGCGTGGTGGTCACCAACGCCCTTACCGGCAAGGCGGAATATATGTATCCCAAGGACTTCCACAAACGGGGCTGCCCCATTCTGCGGGCCAGCTGCGCCCTGCCCGGCGCCACCAAGGGGGTTGTGCTGGGCAAAGACCGGTACTTTGACGGCGGGGTCACCGACTCCATTCCCCTGGCTCACGCCTACGAGGACGGGTGCCAAAAGGCAGTAGTGGTGCTTACGCAAGATCGAAATTATCAAAAGCAGCCTATGGGTCATGCGCGCCTGATTCGCCGTATATTCCGCAAATATCCGCTGATGACCCGGGCGATACTGAACCGGTATAAAATATACAACCGCCAACTGGAAGCCGTGTGGGACGCCCAAGGCCGAGGCGATGCCTTTGTGATTGCACCGGACCATCCGCTGCACTGCCCCACCTTAGAGCGCAACACAGACAAGCTGGAGCAAATTTATCAAACCGGCTACCGCAATGCCATGGAACAAATGGACGCGCTGAAGGCGTTTTTAGCCAAGCCGTCACCCTTTACGGAAATCAAATAAAAATGCCTGACAGACCGTTCTGTGGCCTGTCAGGCAATCAAATCCCCTGTATGCCAAGCGGCACGCAGGGGATTTTTGTTTGTTATTTTGCTTTCACTGCGGCAGCTTGGGCAAAGCCGTCCTTAGCGTCACCCTGTGGCGTAATCTCTACCGTGTCGCCCTTTTGCAGCAGCAGCACCTGCATACAATCGGTGACCCGGATATAGTAATACACGCCGTCCACCTGCAAGTAATAAACGGTGTTGCCGTCGTTTACCGAGGACTTAATGTCCGTGATCTTGCCGGTGATCGTTTTGCTGTCCGTAGGCGCAGACGGCTTAGCAGACGGCTCCGCCGCACCGCCGGTCTGTTCTCCGCCGGCAGTGGCAATCTCCGCCTCGTCCTTTACATAATCCGCTGCGTTCACTGTCTTGGCGATCCAGCCCTTGTCCTTCATGGCGTTGATATAGTTCTCCACCGCCGTATTCAACGCCTTGGCGTCGCTGTTGGTATCAATCAGACCGGTGCCTACCACCGTCTTATCCTCCAGGCTGACTAACGCATAGCCCTTGACGGTGTTGCTGTCGCCGTACAGACTCATAAAGTAGGAGGGCTGACCCTCAATATCCAGCAAAATGGGGAATGTGGCTGCATAACCAAAGTTCTGCACCGCATCCTGAGCAGACTCCATAGCAGAGGTTTCAATGGCACCGCCGTTTTGGTAATACCGCACCTCCTTGGTGCGCTGGTTGCACAGGATAAAGCCGAAGTTGGAGGTGTCCGTCTTAGAAGATGTGATGCCGGTGTACACCCACACATCATCGTCCATGGCAATATAGCCGTTGCCGCTGGAGGCCACATTCACATCGTTCTGGAAAATAATCGAGTTCCAAAAGCCCTTCTTCAGCTTGCCGTAATAGTTGTACTGCTCGATCAGCAGCTGGTCACTATACACCACATCAATCCAGTTCAGGCTCTTGTCCTTGCGCACGGTGTCAATGGGATAATACTTGCTTTCGCCGCTGAGCGCGTCCGTTACTATGGCGCCCTGCACATCCGTACCGCCAAACAGACCAATTTTCTTGGTCAGGGACGCCGTCACCCAATAGGGGTGACCGCTCTCGTCAATCTCAAAATTGGGGGTATCCAGCAGCTTGGTCGGGTACTGGAACCGCAGGTGACGAATCAACTTCTCGTTAAAATACTCCGCCGGGGAATACTGGATACCGCTGCCGAATTTTTCCACGCAGTTGACCACAGTAACCTTTTGGCTCACCACATCAATCAGAATATACGCGGGCAAGCCGTTTTTGGTATTGTTGACCCACTTGAATACATCCGCATATTGCAGGCTTGCTACACGGCAGGGCACGCCCCGGTAGTTGATCTGCGTGGTGGCGTCCGCAACCACATACTGGCTCTTGTACTGAGACAGAGAGCCCAACTGCTGGTCCGCCAGGGTCTTGGCCCGAGAGGCGTCGATCCGGGGCACCTCATCATAGCTAATGTCGGAGAAATCCCGGTCAAAGTCGCTGTTCTGCACCGTCATTAGATCGCTGTAAGCGGAAGCACGGAAGATGGTGGCACCTACCAGGAAACCCACCAGCATCACCACAGCGATCACCGCCACAATGACCACCGGTATCAGGGTCTTTTTCTTCACATATTCCAGACGCTCCGCCTTCTTGTTGGCCCGGCACACCAGGAAAAAGGACCCGGCAAATACCACCACCAACAAGATCAAAAACAGATACAACTGGGTGTCGTGCACATTCAGTGCCGGCAGCATCATATAATAGGCAATGCCGCCCACCACCGCAGTGATCAGGGCGCACAGCAGCAGCCGCAAGGGCATTTTGCCCGGTTTGACCACCGCCTGCACTTCATCTCGCTTGGGCCAGGCAAACTTGGACTTAAAATCATTCAGTACCTCGTCTGCATCATAATTATAATTTGGTATTCTTTCGCTCATTCTATTCTCCTTAATATAAGGGATACGCCCCTGAGGGTGCGTTCCACTTCATTATACAGGATAACCGCCGTCAAAGCAACATAAATCCGCAGTGAATTTATCCCAACCCACACGCCGTGACGATCGGCCTATGTTTATGCCGCCCCGAAAACAAAAAATTCCGCACCCGGAGGTGCGGAATTCCTTTGCTTTTTGTAAAATCGGAACAGGTGTTTACGCCCTGGTAACACCCTTTTTTTCCTGCATGTACTTTTCGCTGGCAGGTGCAGACCACTTCATGGTACAATCTACGGTGGCGTTCTTATCACGGATTACAGCGATGCAAGCGTGAGATACAACCACGTGAGCTTCCATCACATAATCGGCCTTGGTGATCTCCTTGGTCTTGGTGTCGATGGTCACGGTAGCGGTACCGCCGTAGTAATGCACCTTGCAGTTATCGGCAGTAGTGCCCTCGGACCAAGACAGTACGGTGATGCTGTCCACGGTGGAATCAATGGCGCCCAAAGACTGGAACATATGACCCTGTGCGTCCTTACCGGGTGCACTCATGTTTACATACTTGGGCTGCATCTGCAGGGTGATGGTGCCGTCGCCATTGTCCTTCACATTGGCAGTCACCAGATCATCAGCCACCAGGCGGCTGGTCTGCAGGGACTCGCCCTTGCCGTCCCACTCGTCCGTATCCAGCTTAGGATCTCTGTTGGTGGAGGGAACCAGACCGTTCAAACCGGGCTTGTAAATGGGCTTTACGATACCGGGAACCATGTTATTGATGGTCTTATTCACGCTGCCGTCAATGGCAATGTCATGTACATCCAGATCCTCTTCGCAAAGCATCTTGTAGTAGGTCTGCGTCTGGCCTTTATCGTCCTTATACTGGGCGGTCAAGGTCTTGGTGTAGTCGTAAGCCTGCTTGTAATAATCGGCAACAGCGGCCACATCCTTAAACTCAACGCCGCCGTAAGTACCGGCCTTGAATTCCTCAATAACGGGCTTATCATAATCCGCTTCACTGGTAGCAGCGTCTTTCTGACCCTTGGTCTTCCAACTGCCGTCCTTCACCTCATTGATTGCCTGGATCGCGCCGTCGGTTACATAGTTGATCTTTGCACAACCGGCAAAGCAGCCAACGATCAGTGCAACTGCAAGCACCAAACCGAGGCCCTTGAATGCGTATTTCTTCATACGTATAGTTTCCCCTTTCAAAAGTCGAAATCCGTTTTACAAAAACGTACATATAAAATTTATATTAAATTTACCAAAAAGTCAAGCCCCATTTACAAAATTAGTGTTTAATTTTTCATATCGCCTGTATTTTTAACATATTTATTGCGATTTGCACGGCAGTGTGCTATACTTTTGTGTAGATGGGGGCATTTTTCGCCCCTGTTCATCAAGCGAAAATCAACAAGCGAGGTTTCAGATATGAGATGTAAAAATTGCGGAGCGGAAAACGACGACAGCCGCTATATCTGCGAAGTATGCGGTTCCCCCCTATATGATGAAAATGAGCTGAGCGCGCAAGCAGATCAGCAGCCTGCCGGCACAACACCCGGCGGCGCACCTGCACCTGCCCCCCGGCCGAACCCGGAGGAAGATAAAAAGTTGCAGCAAAAGAATAAGCAGAGCATGATCATCATTATCGTGCTGTGCGTGGTGCTCATTGCCGTGGTGGTGGGTATCATCATCGCCGTGGCCTCCGGCCATCACGACAAGGAAACCACCACGGCGCCGGACACCTCCGTCTCTGTCCCTGTTAGCGACGACCGGGACTATACCAATAACAATTATGTCACCGAGAAGCCGGCGGAAACCACCACCGAGAAGCCCACGGAGACCACCACGAAGAAAGAGACCACCACCAAAAAACAGACGACCACTACCCAAGACAGCAGCGTGCGGGTAAATGTACGCACCCAGGGCGGCGGCAGCGTCACCGGAAGCGGCAAATACGAGGAGGGCGACAATGTGACCCTCACCGCCACCCCCAGAGACGGCTATGACTTTGACGGCTGGTATATGAACGGCGAACTGCAATCCACCGACTCCACTTATTCCTTTACCGTAGGCAGCAAGGATATGACCATCTCCGCCAAGTTTGTGGAAACGGCGCCGGAGGTCATGCCCGGAGGTACGGACTGATGACCAAAGGCGATCTGGCTCGGCAAAACTTCAAGTCCGGCTATAATTGCAGCCAAGCAGTGGCTTTGGCGTTCCAAGATAAGATAGGTATGGACCCGGACACCATCGCCCGGCTCACCATAGGCTTTGGCGGCGGTATGGGTCGTATGCGTGAAGTGTGCGGCACCATCTCCGGCGTGACTTTTGTACTGTCTGCCCTCTACGGTGATCGGCCGAAAAGCGAGGTCTACGCCATGGTGCAGCAGGTGGCAAAGGGCTTTCAGGCGGAGACCGGCTCCCTGGTGTGCCGGGTGCTCCTGGGACTGGACCCGAATGTGAAACCCACGCCCCAGGCGGAACCCCGCACGGATGGCTACTACAAAAAGCGTCCCTGCGCCGAATTATGCGCCCTGGCCGCCGACCTTTTAGAAGATTATTTAAAAAATATCACCTAAAAGGCTTGCATTTTGCAATGCGATGTGCTATATTATTTGAGCAAAAGCGCAGTAGTGCTTTTGCATATGCGCTGGTAGCTCAGTTGGATAGAGTGTCTGGCTACGAACCAGAAGGTCGGGGGTTCGAATCCCTTCCAGCGTACCAATAGCAGGTAGATATCTTTTGATATCTACCTGTTATTTTTATGCCATACACAATGGATTCGAACCCTGAGAGGGTGTGCGCAGCACACCGTATACAAAAACGGACGCACTACCGTACGACCGTTTTTGAGCGGAGGAGCAGTGGAATGAGTGACAAATCACTTTTGCCTTATGTACAAACAAAAGTGGTTTGGAGCGATATGGAACTTGTGACGACGCGGAGGCTCCAAATTTGGCGAGCACCGCGAGCAACAAATTTGGAAGAAACAGTCCGGGGGGCTGTTTCGTAGCGACTGCGCAATTTTAGGAATCCCTTCCAGCGTACCAAAAAGCCGTAGAACGCTTTTGCGTTTTACAGCCAGTGACTACTCAAACGAATAGCAACCCTTTTGCCGGGCGGCAGCCTGCCCGGTGACACCATCCACCAAGCCACCCAAATCAGTTGGCTGGACCCCCAGCTGCGCCTGGAATTCTAAAAACAAGAAGTCCATATTTGGCTACGCCGTACGAACCGGCGTGGCCTTTTATTTTTCTATCCGTTGACACCCGGCTGAACTTCTTATATAATCAAGGTAGGATGGTGTGCCCGATTTTGGCAAATCGGCGCTATGGTGGGGTGAGCAAATTTCTCTCCGCCTGTACAGCGGGGGCGGATACCATCTGCCTGCCAACGCATCCGTATTGGCTTGCCACAAACCCGCTGCACAAAATATAAACATATATTATGGAAGGTGAAATCATGCGTACCACATCCACACCCGGCAAACAAGCCGGCTTTTGGCACCGACTGAAAAATTCTACCATGCAGACCCCTTGGCACATTCTGCGCCAGCTGGCGCTGCTGGCACCCCTGGGCACGCTGTGCCTGCCTATGTTCTACGCCGGGCACAAGAATGTATCGCTGATCACCATTATTCTCTGCCTGTCCAACCACGGTGCGGACCTGCGACCCATGATAACCGATAAAGGCTACGGCTTTGCGGTAGCAGCCGTTTTCTGTGCGCTGGTGCTGGGAATCGCGGAACTGATCTGTTCCCTGTTCACCGCGGCCAAGGGCGGCGATCGGCGGAATATGACCGCCTTTGGGATAAACGCTGCCGTCTTTGCACTGACGGCTTTTTTAGCCATTGGGTTCGGCGCCCGGGCCAAGGTCGGATTGGCGGTGACCTTTGGCATTTACCTGCTGCAATTTCTGCTGCACACCAAAGTCAGCGGCAAAAAAATACGCCCGGCTGCCGCAGGCGTAACAGCCCTGCTGGCGGTGCCCATTGTGCTTTCCCTTTGTTTCCTTTATAAGGCGCAACCGGCCCAATACACCGCGCCCGGCAGTGAGACCGATGATGTGCGGACGGTCACTTTTAATGTGGCCAGTGTGTTTGGCAACCGCTTTGACGATACGGACAGTATGACCCGCTGCGCGCGCTTTGCCGCCTATATGAACCAATGCAAGCCGGACCTGATTGGCACCCAGGAAATGAACATCTACTGGTACAAAGCGCTGCAAACCACCCTGCCGGACTACGATGCCTACGGCGTGCAGCGGGGCGGCGATGCTACGGACTGGAACAGCGAGATGAACCCGGTCTTTTGGAATAAAACCAAGTACACCGCTTTAGAGAAGAACACCTTTTGGCTCAGTGAAACGCCGAATAAAGCCAGCCGCTACACCTACACGGACGAAAACGGACAGCCCGGCCAAGCCGGCTGCTACCGCATTTGCAGCTATGTGGTGCTGCAAGACCGCACCACCGGCAAGCGGCTGCTGTTTCTCAACACCCACCTGGATAACGCCTCCCAGCAGGCAGCGGACTTTGGCGCCGAGGTAATCATCGAACACCTAACCGCCTTGCAGGCCAAGTACGGCAAAGATGCCGGCGTGGTGCTCACCGGTGATTTTAACGAAACGCAAGAGGACGAGGCCTACCGTCGAATCGCCGCCCGACTGCAAGACTGCACCGACCCTGCCAAGAAAACCACGACCTACCAGGAGTGGGGCTACTGCGATACCGGCAATGAACCCATCGACTTTGTCTTCACCAGCGGCACCGGCAGCGATTATACCGTCTTAAACGACCTGAGCGGCGGCTATGTGTCCGACCACTACGGGGTCTACGCAAACATTCGATTGTAAAGCCAAGTACCGTCGATCACAAGGGACTGCTCCCGCCTTTTTTTGGCAAAAAAGCAATTATACGGTTCCATACCTCCATCGCTCCGCTGTTTTATACATTTCCGTTTACAAACCGGCGGTAGCATACCCATTCCTCTTGACGGTTGGCATAGCGGGAATTGCCGCGCAGATCCGGCAGACGGTACTGGCGGGCAATATACCGCCCCAGATAGGCGGTAACGGCGGTAGCACCGATTACATTCAGGTGATTGCCTGCGTCCCGAAAAGCGACGGCGCCGTCCAATCCCATTTGATCGTACAGCAGGTTCAAATCCAGAAATTCCAATTCTCGAGCGGCTGCAAATTCCGCCACACCTCGATGGCGGGCTGCATTCCAGGAAGTTACGGTGGGCAGCTCCACCAGCAACAGCTGTGCGCCGTTTTCCCGGCAAAGCTGCAAAATCCGATCCGCTGCTTTTCGGTTTTCCGCACGGATCTGCTCCCGTTCCCCGGTGTCTGCCATATAGTCCGGCATTGCCAGCCGGGTAACCTTGGTACTGTAGCGGTAGCCGTGGGTGCGACGAATAGAGGGAAAATCGCCGGGCGTCACTTGTGCACCAGTCTGCCGAAACACAGAGGCTAAATTGCGCATATCCTGTCCCAGGTGCTTCGCCCTCGTTTGGCGGGCCAGCACCCGGGGCGTTTCTCTTTCCTGCGGATTGTGGTCATAGAGCATATCCGTTTCCAGCACCACCAGCTCCGGAGACTGGGTGGCAAACACACGCTCCAGCAGGGCGTAAGATTTGGTCAGCGACTGACGGGCAGAGGCGTACACAGTGGCGCTATACCCTTGATTTCCCCACAGTACAGGCGGCACAAAGCCGGAATACAAATCGCTGTTGCCCACGCAGGCAATCTGTACCGTGTTCTCCGGCTCCGGCACAAAAGCATACGGATCATCTGCCGCGCGCTGCCAAGGCAGCCCATTTCCCAATAAAAAAGCGCCGATCAGCAACACAGAACACCCCCGGGTCCATAAAGAACAGAGCATAGAGTCACTTCCTTTCTGCCCTCAGTATATCTTGCTAAAAATCAGTTCAAGGCAAGGAAAAGTAAAAAATTGGAAAAGATGCGATGCAAAAAAGAAAGAACTTATACAAGCACAGAAAAAAATCAAACGTAATCGGAGAAAAACCATGTATTTTACTTACGGCGAAAAAGAACTTGATTTTCTGCGGCAAAAGGACAAGCGCCTGGCAGAGGTGATCGACCGCATAGGACCGGTGCGCCGCACAGTGGACACGGACCTGTTCTCCGCAGTGGTGCACCACATCATCGGCCAGCAAATCTCCACCAAGGCCCAGGCCACCATTTGGCAGCGTATGTGCGACGCACTGGGCACCGTGCATGCGAAGACGGTGCTGGGCGCCGGCGTGGAGGGATTACAGGCGCTGGGCATATCCGGCAAAAAGGCGGAGTACATCACCGATTTTGCCCAAAAGGTGCTGGACGGCAGCTTTGATATAGAGGCCGTTTGGTCCATGCCGGACGATGAGGCTATAAAAGCGCTTTCGTCCTTAAACGGCATTGGGGTGTGGACAGCGGAAATGATTCTGCTGTTTTGTATGCAGCGACCCAACATACTTAGCTACGGCGATCTGGCGATTCATCGTGGCATGCGCATGGTATACCATCATCGCAAAATCGACCGCAAATTGTTTGAGAAGTACCGTCGCAGTCTCAGTCCCTATTGCAGCGTGGCCAGCCTGTACTTTTGGGCGGTGGCCGGCGGTGCGTTGCCGGACATGAAGGACCCCGCGCCCAAAGCAAAGACAAAGACCGGGAGACAAAAGAAATAAGCCCGCAGCTTACGATACACAACACGATAAAAAACGAAAAGAGCCGCAGCATAACACTGCGGCCCTTTCCGTTATAGAGGATATATGATAGAAAAAGATGGAAAAAGTTTTCCCATAAGGCTCTCGCCTTACGATTTACAGTATAGAGATCATTTTTGAACGATTTTACGGCTTTTTGTGAATAAATCGTTACACTTTGAAACCTGTAAGGATTTTCCGCCCGGCGGGCGGGAATTTGGATTGACAAGCCTTTCTTTCCTTGCTATACTAAAAGTAGGATATTTTGTCGATAGGTGCGTAGTTCCCTTGCGGGGCTGCGGCGCCGCGACTGTAACTTTAGATAGAGCCGAAAGGGCAATGGTGATGGCAATGGCAAAAAACAGAGTACACTTAAAGATCGGCGGTTCCGCCTACACGGTGCTCACCGATGACGCACCGGAGTATGTGGAGGAGTTGGCCGAGGAACTGGACAAGGAAATGCGCAGCATTATCAATGAGAACCCCAGTCTTTCCGTGACCCAAGCGGCGGTGCTCACTGCGCTGGACAAGGCAGACACCTGCAAAAAATCCACCGCTTCCTCCGACAATCTGCGTGCCCAGATCAAGGATTATTTGGAAGACAGCGCCCGCGCCCGGATGGAAGTGGATGTGGCGCGCCGTGAGATTGAGCGGCTCAACCGGGAGATCAGCTCCCTGCGTGAGCGCATTGCAGAGAATAAGTAAATATGCAATTTGAGATTTTGGCTCCGGCAGGCAGCATGGAGTCGTTAATTGCCGGTGTTCGCTGTGGCGCCCATGCGGTCTACCTGGGAGGGCAGACCTTTAACGCCCGGCGGGGCGCCGGCAATTTTTCGCCCCAGGAGCTGCAAGCGGCCGTACAGTATTGCCACACCCGCGGCGTAAAAGTTTATATGACTCTAAATACCCTGGTCAGCGACAGCGAGCTGCCCGGTGCCGTTGCGGCTGCCGGTAACGCGCTGGACGCCGGGGTAGACGCTTTTATCGTGCAAGATCTGGGACTGGCTGCCGCGCTGGCAGCTGTGTACCCGGGTGTGCATCTGCACGCCTCCACCCAGTGCAGCGTTACCACGCCTGCCGGGTTTCAAGCGCTGGAGAAAATGGGCTTTCGCCGAGCGGTCATCCCCAGAGAGATGACTGCCGCCGAGATCGAGGAGATTCGCCGCAGCACCCAAATGGAGCTGGAACTGTTTGTGCACGGCGCGCTTTGTATGTGCGTCAGCGGGCAGTGCTATTTATCCTCTGTACTGGGTGCCCGCAGCGGCAACCGGGGCCTTTGCGCCCAACCTTGCCGCCTGCCCTTCTCCGCAGACGCCAGCGGCAGCTGCGATTTGAGCTTGAAGGATCTAAGCCTGGTGCGCCACTTGAAAAAAATCGGTGATCTGGGTGTGCTGTCCTTAAAAATTGAGGGCCGTATGAAACGGCCGGAATATGTGGCTGCCG
>FR885354.1:8047-8513 GCA_000436335.1 Clostridium sp. CAG:217 | reverse complement strand
CGCCGTAACGGCGGTAAAGCACGCTATTGCCGGTGTTCTGGACCCGGCGGACGAGGCGCAGCTGCAAAGCGTATTCTCCCGCAGCGGGTTTACCGACGGCTATTTTACCGGTCAGCGAGGCAGCGCCATGTTCGGCGTGCGCAGCAAGGCGGATGTAACGGCAGCCAAGGATGTGCTGCGAGATTTAGCGCACACTTATGAAAAAGAGCAGCCCCTGCTGGGATTGAACCTGCAAGCCACCTGCCGCGCCGGGGAACCGGTGACCCTGCGTGCCACTTTAGAAGACGGTCGCACGGTAACGGCCGACGGCGATGTGCCCCAGCCTGCCCGCAACGCTGCCCTAACGGCGGAAAGCCTGGCGCAACGGCTGGGCAAATGGGGCGGCACCCCTTATTATGTAAAAAAGATAGACATAGAGATAGACGACGGCCTGTTTTTACCGGCAGCGGCCGTGAATGCCCTGCGG
>FR885354.1:7467-7949 GCA_000436335.1 Clostridium sp. CAG:217 | reverse complement strand
CCGCCGGCGGCACGGCAGGCAAGCCCTACTACACCGCCCGCTTTGCAAACGCGGCGCAAATTCCGGAGAACCACTCCTTTCGGCGGATCTTTCTGCCCTTAGGCACACCGGCAAACACCCTGCTGGCACACAACGCCGGCGTGGAACTGCCCCGGGGCGTCTTTGGCATAGAGAATAAAATCTGCCAGGAATTGGCAATACTGAAAGCGGCAGGCGTAAAAAACGCCCTGTGCCCGGACCTGGGCGCGGTACAGATCGCCCGGGCGGCGGGATTGGAGCCTTACGGCGACTTTGGACTGAATGTGTTTAACAGCCGCACCGCGCATCTGCTGCCCCACCCACTGGCCAGCTTTGAGCTGCGACAAGAGGATGTAAACCGCCTGGCGGCAAACGGCAACGATGTGGGCGCACTGGTGTACGGTCATCTGCCCTTAATGCTCACCCGCAACTGTCCGGTGCAAGCACACATCGGCTGCGGCGCC
>FR885354.1:0-7453 GCA_000436335.1 Clostridium sp. CAG:217 | reverse complement strand
GGCTGCGCCGCCTGCCAAAAGCAAGGCCGGCTGACCGACCGCAAGGGCTGCACCTTCCCCGTGGTGTGCAATTCCTACGGCTGCACCCAACTGCTCAACGGCGTACCGCTTTATATGGGCGACCGTATGCGAGAAATGCGCACCGCCTATGCACATTTTTATTTTTCTGTTGAAAGTCAGCAGCAGGTACAGCAGGTGCTGGATCTGTTCGCTGCCGGGCAAAAACCCGATTTTCCCTATACTCGAGGACTGTATCAGCGAGGTGCGTTATGATCATCTTAGCTTCCAATTCGCCCCGGCGGCGTGAACTGCTGGCGCATATTACCCGGGATTTTACCGTACAGGGTACAGATGTGGACGAGAGCCTACCCGCCGGTATCGCTCCGGCAGCGGCCGTGGAGCAGCTGTCCCTGCGCAAGGCGCTGCCTCTCAACAATGGCGCGCAGATTGTTATCGGTGCCGACACAGTGGTTGCCGTAGACGGTATGATTCTGGGCAAGCCTGCCGATGAAGCAGAGGCACGGCAAATGCTCGCTCACCTAAGCGGGCGGTGGCACAGCGTGTTTACCGGCGTGAGCCTGGTACAGGGAGAACGGCATCTGACTTTCTCCTGCGAGACCCGGGTGCGCTTCTTTGAGTTGACGGCGGCGGAGATCGACGCCTACATTGCCACCGGCGAATGCATGGACAAGGCCGGCGCCTACGGTATACAGGGCTATGGCAGCCTACTGGTGCAAGAGATTCAGGGCGATTACTTCAATGTGGTTGGCTTGCCTGTAAGCCGATTGTACCGGGCGTTGAATGATTTTGAGCAAAAGTGACAAAAAAAGGCCGCTGTTTTTTGGTAGAATATACAAGAAAACTCTTGCAACACCGGCTTTAGAATGGTAAAATATACGAACAGGACAAATTTTGTCTAATTTTCACGGTTATCCTTTGGAAGGAGTATGGTTATGGCCGCAGATTTACATTGTCATACAAAACTCAGCGACGGTTCTGTGGGGATCGAGGATCTAATCGTCATTGCCCAAAAAAGCGGCATTGACACCATCGCCATTACTGACCATGACTGCCTTGCAGGTACCGTACGCGGCAAAGTGATCGGCAAACGCTATGGGGTGAATGTGATCCCCGGCGTGGAAATCAGTGCCATTGATAATGAGGCCGGCAAAAAGGTGCACATTCTCTGCTATCTGGCAGATGCACCGGATCGGCTGGAAGGGCTGTGCAAGCGCACCTCCATCGCCCGCAAACGGGCCGGGCAGATTATGATGCTCAAGGTGGCCGGGCGCTTCCCCATTACCTCAGATTTTATTATTTCTCACGCTTCCGGCTCCACCAACCTATACAAGCAGCATATTATGCACGCCTTGATGGACGCCGGTTACACCAATGAGATCTTCGGCGATCTGTTCCATGCGCTGTTCAGCCGGGAGAGCGAGACCAACGTGCTGGCTCCCACCAAGTACCCCTCCATTGAGGAAGTGCTGGAGGAAGTGCACGGTGCAGGCGGTATTGCCGTACTGGCGCATCCGGCGTTCTATGACAACTTTGACGAGATTGAAAAATACATTGACCTGGGACTGGACGGCATTGAGGTGTGGCACCCCTCTGCAACGGAGGACGATGTGCACCGGTTGACAGAAATTTGCAAGGCGCATGACTTGCTGATGACCGGCGGCTCAGACTTTCACGGCATTTACGGTGCCAAGACCGTAACCTTGGGCACCTGCACCACCCCGCAAGAGTGGGTGGATAAATTGCTGGGCTACAAGGCCAAGAAGAAGCGCGCCCAGCGGCGAGCAGAAAAAGAAGCTGCCGCCCGTGCCGCTGCCCAAACGCAAGAATAAAAATATGCACTGCATACACAACGGACCGATCCTTTGTCGGTCCGTTCTTTTTGTTTCTTTGTTAATTCCCGGTTAAATTTTGCAAAAAAGTGCATACAATGCCGCCAAAATGTGATATAGTATGGAGGATATTACAAATCAGGAGGACAATTTATGATCCGAACAATGATCAACGGCTTTTGTATGGCGCTGGCGGATAGCGTGCCCGGCGTGTCCGGTGGCACCATTGCGCTGATTCTGGGATTTTATGACAAGTTCATCGGCTCTATCAACCAGGTATTCTATGGCAAGAAGGAAGAGAAAAAAGAAGGTCTGATCTATCTCATTAAACTGCTGCTGGGCTGGGCTTTGGGTATGATTTTGGCGGTATTGGTTCTTACCAAATTCTTTGAGACCAATATTTATGCCGTGTCGTCCCTGTTCCTGGGCTTCATTTTCCCCTCTATCTTTATCATTGCAAAGGAAGAGTACGCCTGTATCCAAAAGAAGTGGCAATACACGCCCTTTGTTATTCTTGGCATTGCCATTGTGGCGGCGCTGACTTATATGAATTCTAAGGTGCAGGTGGTGGATGTGGATCTGACGCACTTCTCCGTACCCACGGCGCTGTATTTGTTCCTGGCCGGCGCGGTTGCCATTACCGCAATGTTCCTGCCCGGCATTTCCGGCTCCACTGTGCTGCTGATCTTCGGCGTGTATCTGCCGGTGATCAGTGGGGTCAAAGAGTTGTTGCATCTGCACTTTGGGGTGCTGCCCATGATCATCGTCTTTGGCGTGGGCGTTATCTGCGGTGCGCTGGTATCCGTTAAGGGGATCCAAAAGAGTTTGGAAAAGTATCGTGGTCAAATGGTGATGCTGATTTTAGGCATGCTCATTGGCTCTCTGTACGCCATTGTCAGCGGTCCGGTAACAGTGGATAAAGCCAATGCGATCCTCAATAAAGACAATTTCAGCATTGTCTTCTTCTTGATCGGTCTGGCGCTGATTGTCCTACTGCAAGTGGTAAAGACCAAGCTGGAGAAGAAACAGGAGAAAAAAGATTAACCGTTTAATCCCTCCACCACCTACGGTGGTCCCCCACCGAACCGGTGCCCGTCCCCTCTGTCGCTGCGCGACATCTCCCCGCACTGCGGGGAGTCACCCATTACAAGGGAGGCTTATCGGTTACATCTTCTTCGCCCCCCTTGCAAAAGGGGGAAACAGGCGCACCCGACGGGTGCGCCTGTTCCTTTATACTGCTATCCGAAAAAAAGAAAAGCCACAGGTAACTGCCTGTGGTTTTGCATTCAAAAATTCGGAGGATTGGAGTCTTTTTAAAAACGGCCTAAGTAAGTGAAAAATCAAAGAAAAAATTAAAAAGAAATGAAAAAAGAAAGAGAAGAGTACCTAGCCTCCGGATACACCGTCTTCCGCCGAAACCCGGATCGCTCCGAGCAAGTACAGAATAACATTATACTATCGAAAAGGAAATACTGTTTTGCGTTTGTTTACATTTTGTTTACATTTCACGGGACAATAACCGCGCAATCCGCCGTGTAACCAACCAATTGGGCGGATTTATCGGACATTTACGCCCTTTCGACCGGTTTTGACAATTTCTTGCAAAAGAAACAAAATGGTCACATTTTATCCGAAAAGTGTTAACCGAATTCGCAAATTCTTCATTTTATTTCTATATTCCGCTCACTTTTTGCCGTTATACTAATACTCGAAAGGCGGGAAACGCCCCTTCTTTTCTTTTCATTTTTCTTTTCCCACCAAACCCTTAACAATATCTCATTGTTTTCTGTTTTCCGCCTTCCACTTTGCATTCATCCTCCCCTTTCTCATATACCTCCGTGCCATAGGGCACAGCGAAAGCGCACGCCGACCGGTGTGCGCTTTTGTTTTGCCGATTTACCCTTGGCGGCGGACCATCTCCGCCTCCATATCCAGCACCAGCGCACTCATAGGCACATCCAGCGCGCAGGCAATGCGGTAGAGAGTCTCCAAGGTGGGCTTGCGCTCGCCCCGCTCAATGGCAGACAGGTGGGTGCGCCCAATATCCGCCAGACCGCTGAGCACCTCCTGAGATACGCCCTTCTTCTTACGCCGGGCAGCGATCACCTCGCCCACCAGCTGCGGGTCCAATGTGGGATGAAACATAGCATACACTCCTTTACCAGTAGTGTATGCGAAATTTTTTCCGACTTTGAATACTTATGTTGACATTTTGCACACTTATGTGTTACTATGAAGGTACTAAGTAAAAGAAGGAGGACTCATAATGGAGCAATACAACCCAAATCAACCCCAAAATCAACCCCCGCAACCCCAATACACCAACCCCGCCGGGCAGAACAACTATCAGCCCTGTCCCCCGCAGCAACCCTATCCGCCGCAGCAGGGCAAGCCGAAAAAGCCGGTGTATAAAAAATGGTGGTTCTGGGTGATCATCGTTATCCTTGTCATTATACTGGCAAGCGCCATTGGCGGTGGCAGCGACAGCAGTGACAACGGTGCCACCACCCCCACAGAGACCACCACCGCCGTGGCCGCCAAGGCAGACAGCAACGGCAACAACATTGGCGACTACACGGTAAAGGTCAAAAAGGCCACCCTGTGCAAGGACTACCTAGGCAATGACGCGGTGAAGGTCGTGTACAGCTTTACCAACAACAGCAAGGATGCCATCAGCTTTGATGTAGCCTGCACAGACGAGGTGTACCAGGACGGTATTCAGCTGGAGACTACCGTTCTCTCCAACGATGAAACCGACCTGCTGGATGTTAAGATCAAGCCCGGCGTGACCAAGGATGTGACTAAAGCCTACAAACTGTCCGACTCCAAAACGGATTTAACCGTAGAAGTGGGCCAACTCCTGTCCTTTGACGACACCAAGGTGACCACCACCGTCAAACTCAGCAAATAAGCCGCAAGGCACCAAAAAAGGACACCCACTCGGGTGTCCTTTTTATCGATTTGATTTTATTTCAGCACTTTGAAGTCTACCTTGCCGATCTTGGTACGGGGCAGAGCGTCAATGTACTCAATCTCCCGGGGCACGGACCATTTGGACAGGTTCTGCACACCGAACTCGTGGATCTTCTCTGTCAGGGCGGCCTCATCGTCGTGGGCATAATTCTTGTTGCGCACCACAAACATCTTCAGCTGGGTCTTGCCCTCCTCGCCGGTGCCGATGACGCAGCAGTCATAGATCTCGGCCATGGCCCGGTAGCTCTCCTCAATAAAGGAGGGATACACCAGGTAGCCGCTGATCTTATACACCCGCTTCAGCCGCTGGCGGTAGTAAATATCGCCCTTTTCGTCAATGAAGCACATATCGCCGGTGTGCAGCCAAACCTTGCCGTCCGGGTGCTCCACCAGCACTTTTGCGGTCTCCTCCGGGTCGTGGTAATAGCCCTGCATTAAGGTGGGGCCGTAAACGCACAGCTCGCCGTCCTCGCCCTTTACCTCCTCTGTGGTGCCGGGCTTTACGGTCATCACTTCAATATTGTAGGTAGGCACGCCGATACAGCCCTGGGGCGCCTCGCGGCGAGGGTCCGTAAAGCTGCACACAGTGACGCACTCGGTCAGGCCGTAGCCGGACACAAAGTGGAACTTGGAGCCGTTCTCGTGAAGCAGGCGGTCCATCTTCTCCGTTAAGGAGTAAGGTACCACATCGCCGCCGGAGCCGATGAGCTTCATGGTGCTCATATCTACGCCCTTCAGGTAGCCGGCCTTGTACACCTTCTCAAAGAAGTCCGGCACGCCGAAAACATAATTGATATGGTACTTGCGAATGGCATCTGAGCACATTTTAGCATCAAACTGGGGCCACAGAGACTGGGGCATACCCACACACATGGACACATGCATGCACAGGGCAAAGCCAAAGCCGTGGAACACCGGCAGCGCAGTCAGCATGGCATCGTGGTCCGGGTCCAGGTCGATCTTAATGGTGTCCTCCACCACATCCACCAGCTCATAGGACAGGTTGTTGATGGCCTCGCTGGAGAGCATTACGCCCTTGGGATTGCCGGTCGTGCCGCCGGTCATCATAATGGCAGCGGTGGCCTGGGGATCGGTGGCCGGTTCCGGGTTGCCGTTCTTGGCAATATACGCCCGGCCCTGCTTTAAGAAGTCCGACCACTCATAGAAGCGGGTCACCCCCACAGCCGGTGCAGTCTTGCCCTTGATCTTCTTCTTATACATGGCGTTAGCAATCCAGCCATAAGGGGTCTTGGGGAAGTAAGAAGCGGTTTTGCACTTCACCAAAGTCAGGTTCATACCGGCAAAGGCCTTCTCTGACACATCAAAGCAAAAAGCGAACTTGGCATCGACCAGATCTACCGCATACTTGGCCTCGCTGGCCACAGACAGCGGGTGCAGCATGGAGGCCACGGCGCCGATCTTATTCACCGCATAAATGGCGGCAATGCACTGGGGCATATTGGGGGCGCAGATGATCACCCGGTCGCCCTTGCGCACACCGTTTGCCAGCATACCGGCGGCGCAGGCGTCTACCAGATCCGCCACCTGGTTCCAGGTCAGGGTGTTGTTATAATAGTAAAAACAGGGTTTATCGCCGCGCTTGGCCACAGATTCCGCGAACTTCTGATACATGGTCTTGCGCACATCATACTTGGTGGTATATTCGATCATGAAAATGCTCCTTTTTCATCTTACTGTTCATCTATTATAGCAGACCCCTCGCCCCGGCTCAACAACAGGCCCCAAGATTTTATACTTAATTTATAAACCCGGGTTTGACTTTTGGCGCATCTATGGTATGATAAAGAGCGATATTACAAAAAAGGACGACGATTATGGCCTATCAAATCAAAAAAGACCCGATCTCCAAGATTCCCAAGGTGCAACTGGCCTTTTGGCTGCTGGTGCGCTTGGCTATGCTCATCTGCGCCGGATATTCCTTTATCCACGGCGATACGGTGATGGGTTTTGAGAGCATATTTTGCTTTATTTTCACCCATTTGTGGGATCTGTTTCAGATCTTCGGCAACGGCTCTTTTATTGAAGAAGTGCCGCCCCTGTCCCAAACCCTGCTGAATATCATTATTTTTATCGGCATTGTGTTTGGCTCCTACCTGGAGCTGTTTGACAAGCTGGCGCATTTTGACGATTTTATGCACCTGCTGTCCGGCTTCGTGTGCGCCGCCTTTGGCTTTGACTTTGCCCGGATCATTCAGCGCAAAAAAGGCCCCTGCGCCGTGACTCTGGCCGCAATATTCGGTCTGATGTTCGCCGTGACCATCGCCGCCGGGTGGGAGTTTTACGAATTCCTGATGGACACCCTCCACGGCACCAACCTGCAACTGGCAAAAGCCGGGCCGGAAACCGCCATGTTTGACCTGGCCAAGTACCACGGCGAGTATGGCTATATTGGCTTGGTCGATACTATGACGGATATGATGATGAACGTCGTGGGCGGCATTGTAGGCATGATCTTTATGATCGTGCTGCGCACCAAAGGAAACAAAAAGCCCGCCGCCAAGGCAAAAAAATAAACCGTAAAAACAAAAGAACCGCAATGCACACGCACTGCGGTTCTTTTTTATTCTGCCTTTTGGTTCTGCCGCGGCAATAAAGTTACCTACGGTGAG
>FR885353.1:6917-27621 GCA_000436335.1 Clostridium sp. CAG:217 | reverse complement strand
CACCGCTCGCTCCAGAGCGGACAGGCGCTGGTTGATGGCGTCCGGGTCCGTCTCCAGCTTTGGCTCACACAGGCGAATAAAGGCCATTTCCATCTCAATCCGCGGGGTGGCGCCGCCCTTGATCTTTACCAAAGTAGACTGAAACAGGTCCAGCCCACGGAGGATTTGGGCCAGGGTAAACTGCCCGGCGCTCGCCTCAATATGCTTGTATTCGTCATCGGTACAGATGATCAGCTCGCGGCTTTTCTTCACCGTTTTGACCATCATAAAGTTGCGGAAGTGATTGATCATCTCCACGCACAGCCGTTCCATATCATAGCTGTTCTCATGGAGCTGAGCCAGCTCCTCCACAGCGGCGCTGCTGTCCCGGGCCAGTACGGCGTCCGACAGGCGATAAAGTGCCTCGCGCCCGGCCAAACCGGCCACTTCGCTGACCAGCTGGGCAGTAATCTGCTTGCTGCGCCCGGCGCATTGATCCAAAATGGACAGGCCGTCTCGCAGGGCACCGTCTGCAATGCGGGCGATCAGGGTGGCAGCATCCGGCGCCAGTTCCATGCCCTCCAGTCCGGCTACCTGTTGCAAGCGCACCGCCATGGTCTCCGGCTGAATACGCTTAAAGTCAAAGCGCTGGCACCGGCTGAGAATGGTGGCAGGCAGCTTGTGCACCTCTGTGGTGGCTAAAATAAAGATCACATGAGCAGGCGGCTCCTCCAGCGTCTTGAGCAGGGCATTGAAGGCCCCGGTGGAGAGCATGTGCACCTCGTCGATAATGTAGACCCGGTACTTGCCGCGGGTGGGGGTGTAGTTGACCTCCTCCCGCAGGTCGCGGATATTGTCTACGCCGTTGTTGGAGGCGGCGTCGATCTCTACCACATCGTAGATGGTGCCGCTGTCTAGCCCTTTACAGATCTCGCATGCGTTGCAAGGCTCGCCGTCCACAGCGTTGGGGCAGTTCACCGCCTTGGCCAGGATTTTGGCGCAGGTGGTTTTGCCGGTGCCGCGGGAGCCGGTAAACAGATAGGCGTGGGAAATGCGACCCTCTTTGATCTCGTTTTTCAGCGTGGAGGTCACATGGTCCTGGCCGTACACATCGGCAAAGACCCGCGGGCGGTATTTACGATATAAAACCTGGTACATAGGGACCTCCTGAATAATGAAAAAGGCAGAGCCGCCATAGGGTATAATGTAACGTACAGACTGGTCTGCGGCGCACAGAAACATCCACTTATTGCTGCTCGGTTCCCCGCCTGACAAGGTTCGTAGCATCCCGTCGCACAGGGCCCATACGCTACATTATAAACTATGGGCAGTGCTCTGCCTTTTGTGCATTACAGTATAGCACAGATCTACTCTGAAATCAATACCTTTTCGATCGCGCCGTAATAAATGGCGTGAAAATCGTTTTGCGCATAGTTCTGCATAATGCCGGAGTCCAGGAACTGCGACGGCTCAAACGCGCTGACCGCCACCTTGCGGCACACCAGTACCAGCTTGGCCTCCTCAAAGTAAGGGGCTTTTTCGTAGTAGCAGGGGGTCAGGCCGGTGGCCTCTACCTTGTTGATCTCCCGCCCGCTTTTGCTGCCGCACAGACGCAGGGCGTCCTTGTACTGCTCCGGGTAAAAACTCAGGGTAAAGTAGTTGTTCTCGTCCAAAAACTTCTTTGTATAGCGCTGGGGTCGAATATAAATGGTGGCCATATCCTTGCCCCACAGCTCGCCGATACCGCCCCAGCTGACGGTCATGGTGCCCAGCGCATCGCCGCGCCCGGCGGTGACCAGCGCCCATTCGTCAGCCAGCAGGTGGACCAGATTCTCTTTTACTTCGCGAATATCAATTTCTTTCATTGCCATAAAATTACACCTCATTTATATTATAGCATAAAGTCCGTTTTATGCAAGGGAAAGGCGGTGAAAAAGAAAAGCGGCGCTCCCATGAGCACCGCTGTTTTCTATGATTTTTACAGCTTCAGCAGTTTTTTGGCGTTGTTGTAGAATACATCCTCCTGCTCCTTCTCCGTCAGGCCGCTGGTCAGCACCTTTTGGATCTCCACCGAGGGGTGGTGGAAGGGGGAGTCAATGCCGAACATAATGCGATCGGTACCTACGGTCTTGTAGGCCTCGGCAATCTTGCAGCCCATGGGCATACCGCTCATTTCCAGATACAGGTTGGGATAGCGTTTGGCCATCTTAATGGAGGCGTCGATATACACCCCGTGGCCGTGGCCCATGTGGATCATGGTTACCGGCACATCCGGGTATTGCTCGGCCAGCAGGGCAATGCTCCAAGGCAGAGAATAAGGCGGGTGGCCGCAGTGGATAAACACCGGGATCTTGTGCTCCCGGGCAAAGTCCATTACCGGGTACACCACCGGATCGTCAGCCACAAAGCTGTCAAACAGGGGCTGCATTTTAATGCCCATAAAGCCCTCGTCGCACACATAGTGGTGCAACTTCTCCGGTACATTGTCCAGCAGGGGATTGACCCATACAAAGGGCACGATCTTGTCCGGGTATTTGTGGAACGCCTTGGCCACCGTGTCGTTGTCCTGAAAGGACGCGCCGGTGAGAAAGGTTTTTTCAATTTCGTACTCATCCATTTGTTCCAGCAGCTTCTCTGCGGTAAAGGCCACGCCGGCCCAGCCGCCAAAGGAACCGATATGAGAATGTGCGTCTATCTTCTTCATGCCGCTTTGGCCTCCTTACCTGCGCCGCCGGCCATACGCTGCAATTTGGCACCTGCGCCGCTCTTGGTTAAAATCACGACCAGTACACCGGCAACCGCAATGCCTACGGCGGTCTGGATTGCCAGCTCCGGCAGGGTGGTCAGTGCGTAGGTCTTGTCATACATCAGCACCTTTGCCAGGGTGTATGCGCCGATCTGGAACGCACCGCCTGCAACGGCACCTACGCCGTAGCCCAGCAGGCTGCGGTGCATGGCTTTTTCTGCGATCAGGCAGCAGATGGCCACGGCCAGGAATTTGATGATGAAGGTGGGAGCCATCCAGGCGGCATAGCCCAGGGCCAGATCGGCCAGGCAGGCGCCCAAACCGGCAGCCGGGGCTGCCTTTTTGCCGCCCAGCAGCCAGGCGGCCAGGAAGATCATCATATCGCCCAAGTGGGTGTAGCCGGTGCCCAGGGGGATCTTGAAGGTGAATGTGAATACAAACACCAGTGCGGCCATCACGGCGGTAAAGGTGATGTAACGGACATTGACTTTTTTAGACTGTTGCATACAAAGTCTCCTTTTCTTTTAAGATGTGTCTATTTTACGACCGGGGTGTCCTCTTTTCAATATACAAAATACAGAAAAATTCCGTGTACAGTTGCCGCAGGGTTGACATTGGCCGCCCGGTGTGCTACCATACCCGGACAAACGGATGTTGTGTATAATATAGTAATAAATAAAGGAGACGCGGATATGGAGCAAAAGAATGCCCTGTTTGAGCAAATGCCGGTGCGTAAGGCTTTCTTTAAGCTGGCGCTGCCGGTGGTGCTGAGTATGGTGGTGTCACTGGTGTACAATATGGTGGACACCTATTTTATCGCCAAAACCGGCAATGCCCACCTGGTGGCCGGTGTGGCGCTGGGTTCGCCGGTGTTTACCCTGATGATCGCCGTGGGCGATATTTTCGGCCTGGGTGGCAGTTCTTTTATCTCCCGCTTGTTTGGCCAAAAGCGGGACCAGGACGGCAAGCGGCTGAGCGTGTTTTGCTTTTACGGTGCGTTGTTTACCGGCGTGGGCATTACGGCGCTACTGTTGCTTTTGCGCACGCCGCTGCTGACGATGCTGGGTGCCCAGGCAGACACGGTGCAGTACGCCCGGGATTATTATACCTGGATCGCCGTCGGCGCGCCGTTTATCATTTTGTCCTTCACCCCGTGTAACCAGCTGCGTACCGAGGGATTTGCCAACGCGTCCATGATCGGTTCTGTTTTGGGCGCTGTGGTGAATATTGTGCTGGATCCGGTGTTGATCTTTGGCTGCAAACTGGGGGCTGCCGGCGCGGCCATTGCCACGGTAATCGGCTATGTGTTTACGGATCTGTACTATGTGTGGTTTCTGATACGGCGCAGCCGCCATTTGTCTGTGAATATTCGGCTGCTGCGAGTGAGCCGCCGGGAGGTGGGTCAGGTGTTTGCCATCGGTATTCCGGCTTCCATTACCAACATTGCCCAGAGCTTTTGTGTGCTGATCACCAACCGGTTTTTGGTGCCTTACGGTACGGATAAGGTGGCGGCCATGGGCATTGCGCTGAAGGTGAGTATGATCGCCGTGCTGATACTCATCGGCTTTGCTTTTGGGGTGCAGCCGCTGATCGGCTACAATTACGGCGCCCAGAATTACCGGCGGCTGCGCCAGGTGCTGCGCTTTTCTTATCAGTTTACGATTGGGCTGGGTTTGGTGCTAACGGTGATTGTCTTTGCTGCTGCGCCGCTGCTGATCCGCCTGTTTATGCAGGACGGCAGCGTGTACGACCTGGGGGTTGCCATGCTGCGGCGGTTGTTGCTGGGCACCGCATTTTATGCCTTTACCCTGGTGACCACCTGTGTTTTCCAGGCCACCGGCAAGGCGGTGGGCGCCTTCGTGCTGTCCATTAGCGGTCAGGGCGTGATCTACGGTCTTGTCATTTGGGCACTGAGCAGCATTTGGGGCTATGATGGCGTGATTGTTACCCAGCCGGTGGCAGATGTGCTCACCTGTCTGCTGGCGGTGGTGCTGTATTTCACCTCCCTTCATCGGGTCATTCGCAAGGGCGTGGCGGAACAAAAGGAACCTTAAATCGCGTGTTTACATTTTATTCATAGATTGTTAACGAATTAGACAAAAATAGACATCGTTCCTATGGTAAAGTTAAAGTATCGTATTATGCGAGGGCAAATTGGTCTTTGCATGTCTGTTGCTGCATAAATTTTGCTGTGCAGGATAGGCTGCCTTTGGGAGAGGGTAGCGGCGTGCCGCTGTGGACCGATGCGCTATAGGAAAGGGGTATTTTTATGGATCTGAAACACATTATCGATCAAAAAGACCACTATGCGGACTACATGGTGGATGAGATCACCCACATTTGCCGGGATTTTGAAAAGCGCGAGCCTGGCTCTAAGGGTGAGCAGCAGGCCTGTGAATACATGGCCCAGGTGCTGAAGAAAGACTGCGGCTGCCAGCGGGCAGATGTGGAGTCCTTTAAGGAGAACCCCGGCTCGTTCTTTGGCTGGATTTACTTTACCATCACCTTTGTGTTGGCGGCCATTGTTTGCTTTTTCTTCTGCCCACTGTTGTCTGCGGTGCTGATTGTTGTGGGTCTGTTCATTGTATTTATGCAGTTTGGTCTGTACAAAAAGCTGGTTGACCGCTGCTTCCCGGAAAAGACCGGCCATAATGTAACGGCTGTGAAGCAGTGCACCGGCGAAGTGAAGCGCCGCATTTTCTTTAACGGTCACCCGGACGCGGCCTGGGAGTGGCCGGTGAACTATAAGCTGGGCGGCGTTGGCTTTGAGGGTCACGCCATCATCTGCGGCGTAGGCGCTGTGTACTATTTGGTGCTGTCCATTATGTATATGGCACAGAAAGGCCTGACCTTCTCCGCCATTGATCCCCATACCGGCCTGTTTAAGGCGGCTATGTGGGGGCTGCTGTTTGTGCCGTTCTTAGTGGGACTGTACTGGATGTGGAACAAGAACCGCATTGTAGACGGCGCCAACGATAACCTGTCCGGCTGCTATATGGGCATTGCTGTGATGAAGGCGTTGCAGGATGCCGGTATTACCCTGGAGAACACGGAAGTGGGCGTGATCCTGTCCGGCTCCGAGGAGGCCGGTCTGCGGGGCGCTAAGGCATGGTGCGAGCAGCACAAGGGCGAGTTTGACGATGTGCCCACCTTCATTTTCTCTTACGACACCATTCACGATCCCAAGTTCCTGATGACCAATTATCGGGATCTGAACGGTACCGTGAAGGCAGATAAAGATGTGTCCGACCTGTTTATGGAGGCAGCCGCCGCCATTCATGTGCCCTGTAAGAAGGGCTGGGTGCCCCCGCTGGGCGGCGCTACCGACTCTGCGGCCTTTGCCCAGGCCGGGTTCCGTGCCACCGGCGTTACCGGTTTGAACCACAAGCTGGAGGACTATTACCACACCCGCCGGGACACCTACGACAATATGAACAAAGAGGGTCTGGCCGGCTGCTTTGCCGTCAGCGTAAAGGCGCTGGAGATGTTTGATAACGGTGCCAAGCAGTAAGTCTATACATATCATATAAGAGAGAACGCCTGTTCCGTTTGGTGCAGGCGTTTCCTTTTTTCTTTGTCAAAGTTCATTCTTGACAAGGGCAATTGAATTTGCTAAAATAAGCACCATCGAGTAGCAAAAAAGCGTAAGTCCGGATAGGACTTGCGCTTTTTTTGTTTGCCGATTTTGGCAAAGGAGGTAATGATTTATGCCAAAAACAAAAGGGCAGGGTTTGGTGTTTGGAATTTTGATGTCCGTAACCATGGCCTACGGAATGGAAGTGTACAATGTAGCGCTGAAAAGCGGCGTTTTGCAGCATGTGGGCGGCTTCAGCGAAATGCGCAATACCGTGTTTTTAGGTGCGCTGAAGGAAGCGTCCTTTATGTGGCTCTTTGTGTTTTTATTTTCTAACCTGTGGGGTAATCGGCTGGGTGCCAAGCTGGCTGCCAAACTGGTCAGCCCCCAAGACAGCCCGTTTTTGCAAATGCTGGCCCGTTCCTGCTGTACGGTACTGGTGATGTGCCCTACAATGAGCCTTGTGGCGGCTGTGTTATTTCAAGTGATTTTGGGCCATCAACCGGTGCTACAGTTGCCTGCTATGTGGGTAGGTACTGTGTTGAAAAACTTTCCCATGGCGTTGCTCTGGAATCTGTTTGCAGCCGGACCGGTGAGTCGGGGCTTGCTGCGGCTGATTTTTGCGAAAAAGAACTTTGAATAAGGTAATAGGCTGTGTATGAATGCAACCGCAGAGAGATCAACCGGCGAAAATTGCCGCCCCTACGATTCTATAGACCAATAAAAGCAACAAAAAACCGGTCGGGACCTGATGGTCTCGGCCGGTTTGTGATTTAGGTATTATTCCTGGGTGGGCTTTTCTTTACCCGGAGCGCCGCAGCACTTTTTGTACTTCTTGCCGCTGCCGCAGGGGCAGGGATCGTTGGGGCCTACCTTCTTGCCCTTACGCACGGTGGTGTGGGTGGCGGTATCGTCCCCACCGGCAGAGGTGGCAGTGACCTTAGCCACGGCCTTGCGCTCTACATCTTCCCGGCGACGGGGCACCAGGGTCAGCAGCATGCGCACGGTGTTCTCCCGAATGGCGGCGGTCATCTCGTCAAACATATCGTAGCTCTGCAAACGGAATTCCACTACCGGGTCACGCTGGGCGTAAGCCCGCAGGTGAATGCCCTGCTTCAGGTCGTCCATGGCGTCAATGTGGTCCATCCACAGCACATCTACATTGCGCAGCAGCACCATGCGCTGGAACTCGGTGAACATCTCGTCGCCGATCAGCTCCCGCTTTTCTTCCAGCCGCTTCAGACCCCGCTGGGTCAAGGTGTTCACCACATCGTCCACGGTCAGCTCATCCACATTCTGGAAATCCTCGTCGGTGGTGAGCCAGCCCTTGTACTTCTCTTTCAGTCCGGCGATATTCCAGTCTGCCTGGGTCTCGCCGGAGCAGTAGTTGCCCACATTCTCGGCAATGTTGGTTTCCAGCATACCGCGGATCTTCTCCGTCAGGTCAATGCCGTCCAGCACCTGGTCGCGCTGCTTGTAGATCAGCTCACGCTGGCGGTTCATTACATCGTCGTACTGCAAGGTGTTCTTACGAATACCAAAGTTGCGGCCCTCTACCTTCTTCTGGGAGGACTCTACGGTGCGGGAGATCATCTTGGACTCAATGGGCATATCCTCATCGTCGGTGAGCCGGCTCATCATGGCCTGCATACGCTCGCCGCCAAAGAGACGCATCAAATCGTCCTCCAAGGACAGGTAGAACTGGCTCTCACCGGGATCGCCCTGACGACCGGAACGGCCGCGCAGCTGATTGTCGATACGGCGGGAGTCGTGGCGCTCGGTGCCCAGAATGTACAGGCCGCCGGCTTCGCGCACTTTGTCCGCTTCTTCCTGAATTTCTTCTTTATACTTCTTTTCCAAATCCTGGAAAGTCTTGCGGGCGTTCAGGATCTCCTGATTGTCCGTCTCGGCAAAGCCGGTAGCCTCTGCAATCAGCTCATCGCTGAACTGCATCCGCTTCATCTCTGCCTTGGCCAGGAACTCGGCGTTACCGCCCAGCATAATATCCGTACCACGACCGGCCATATTGGTGGAGATGGTCACTGCGCCGAATTTACCGGCCTGGGCAATAATCTCTGCCTCGCGCTCGTGGTTCTTGGCGTTAAGCACATTGTGCTGGATATGCTCTTTCTTCAGCAGCTTGGACAGCTGCTCGCTCTTCTCAATGCTGATGGTACCCACCAGCACCGGCTGGCCCTTTTCGTGGCAGGCCTTGATCTGCTTGATCACGGCCCGGAACTTGCCCGCCTCGGTTTGGAAGATCACATCCGGATGGTCCACACGGATCAGCGGTTTGTTGGTGGGGATCTCCACCACATCCAGCTTGTAGATTTCGCTGAACTCGGCAGACTCGGTGGAGGCCGTACCGGTCATACCGGACAGCTTCTCGTACAGACGGAAGTAATTTTGGAAGGTAATGGTGGCAAGCGTCTTGCTCTCGTGCTCCACCTTAACACCCTCTTTGGCCTCAATCGCCTGGTGCAGACCCTCGTTATAGCGACGGCCCAGCATAATACGGCCGGTGAATTCGTCTACGATCAGCACCTGACCGTCTTTGACCACATAGTCAATATCCCGGCGCATGACGCCGATGGCCTTGATGGCCTGGTCAATATGGTGCAGCAGGGTAGTGTTTTCAATATCCATCAGGTTGTCTACGTGGAAGTAGGCCTCTGCTTTCTTCACGCCGTCCTGGGTCAGGGTGGCGGTACGGGCCTTCTCGTCTACGATAAAGTCGCCGTCATAGGTGGCCTCCGTGTCCTGCTTCTCGTCCATTTTAGCAACCTTTACCATCTTCAAGGTGCGGGCAAAGGCGTTGGCCTGGCGATACAGGTCGGTGGATTGCTCGCCCTTACCGCTGATGATCAGGGGGGTACGGGCCTCATCGATCAAGATGGAGTCTACCTCATCTACGATGGCAAACACGTGGCCGCGCTGCACTTTTTGCTCCTTGTACTGGACCATATTGTCTCGCAGGTAGTCAAAGCCCATCTCGTTGTTGGTGCCGTAGGTGATGTCGCAGTTGTAGGCCTCCTGGCGCTCCTCATTGGTCTTTTCGTGAATAATCAGACCTACGCTCAGCCCCAAGAACCGGTACAGCTTGCCCATCCACTCGGAGTCACGCTTGGCCAGGTAGTCGTTGACGGTGACAATGTGTACGCCGCGGCCGGTCAACGCGTTCAGATAAGCGGGCAGGGTCGCCACAAGGGTTTTACCTTCACCGGTCTTCATTTCCGCAATACGGCCCTGGTGCAGTACAATGCCGCCGACGATCTGGACGGGGAAGTGCTTCATACCCAGCACACGCCAGGCAGCCTCACGGCAGACGGCAAATGCGTCCGGCAAAATGTCGTCCAAAGTCTCGCCGTCCGCCAACCGGGTTTTTAAGACGGCGGTCTGTGCGGTCAGCTCTTTGTCGTCCATGGCCTGGTACTTCTCCTCCAGGTCCAGCACTTTCTGCTTGGTTTTGCCCAGGCGCTTGACTTCCTTTTTAGAGTAATCGCCAAACAGGGCAGTAATGAATTTGTTTGCCATTTATTTTTCCACCTTATTGATGTATTTTCCAAAAATGATTTTGAAACGGCGCCTGATTTTTGCAGGCGTTAACAATCATTGTACCACAATTTGGCAAGATTGTCACTAAAAATATTATTTTTATATAATAATTACGGCGCCAAGGGTCAGTTGCTTGTGCTCTCTGTGGTGCTCTTGCTGCTGGTGAGTCCGGAGGTCAGGGACTTGACCGCTTGCAGCGCACCGCCGGAGACGGCGTTCTCCGCTGCGTCATCAAAGCCCAGCATCAGGTTCTTTTTGCCGGCGGTAACGGTCAGGGTCACACTTACCGGGGCGGACTGCATCTTGGCAATGGCAATGCTGTCCGTCAGGCTTTTTAGGGAGGTGTTCAGCCAGGTCTCGTTATTCAGCAGCCCCAGCATTTGCAGCGCAGAATACTTGCTTACCAGCGCCTTGGTAAATGCCGACGCAGTGTCTTTTAAGTCCTTGTTGCGCACGCTGACGGTGACGGTCTTGGCGTCCAGGTCTATGCTCTCAATGTTATATTCCAGGTTCTTGAACAGAGCCTTGCCCAGGTCCGCAAATTGGTCGTGCTTGTTGGCATAAGTGATGATCACGGACAGGGTCTTAGAGTCTACATATTTTTCCAGCTTCTTGGTATNNNNTTTTTCCAGCTTCTTGGTATTAAAATCTTTTAACGCTGAAAACGCTTGGTCCACGGTGGCGGTTACATTCTTTTCCGTCATGGCGGTGGAACCGGAGCAGCCGGCAAAGGAGAGGGCCAGCAGCAGCGCCAGCACCAGGGAAAGTAATTTTTTCATGGCGATGTTCCTTTCAAATTGCTTATAATATTATACAGAATACCGCCGCCTTTTGCAAGAGCCGGAGCGCAGTGTTTACACCCCGTTCAAACACCGGCGAAAGTCGAGAATGGGAACTTTAACGCAAATATTGCATATTGAAAGCATATATGGTATAATCTACAAATAAATATACTCCATGTTGCGCACCGGGGCGTCTTTTCTCCGGTGGCAGCGCGGATTTTGATAATCAAAGTGAGAGCGGATCTTATGGATAGAAAAAGCAAAAAAAAGTGGTTTGGTCCCACCAAGATCAAGCGGCTGTTTGATATTTGCGCCTCTTTTTTGGCGCTGGTGGTGCTGTCGCCGCTGTTTTTGGTGATCTGTATTGTAAACCTGTTTACCCCGGAGTGCTCTGTGTTCTTTAGTCATGAGCGGCGGGGACGGCGGGGCAAGCCCTTTACCATTTACAAGTTCCAGACCATGAAGAACAACACCCCCAACTGTGCCACCGGCGAGTTGGAGAACCCGGAACAGTACATTACAAAATTCGGCAAATTCCTGCGCAAGACCAGCCTGGACGAGTTGCCCCAGCTGTGGAATATCCTCAAAGGGGATATGAGTTTTGTGGGGCCGCGGCCGCTGATCTCCAGCGAAATGCGCGCCCACCGGCTGCGACTGGAATACGGGGTGTATCGCTTTCGGCCCGGGCTCACCGGCTGGGCCCAGATCAACGGGCGTGACAGTATTTCCCTGTTGCGCAAGATGAAACTGGACAAGGAATACTGCGACAACTGGAGCCTGAAACTGGACCTGATCATTTTGCTGCGCTCTGTTGGCGCAGTGGTTAAGCAAGAGGGGTTCCACGAGGGCACCTATCATCGCCGATAAGGCAAAGAAAGTACTAATATTCCAGGAGCGGAGATACGGATATGGAAAGAAATTTTGTTGACGGTTATGTAGAGTGGCAGGCCAACCCGGAGATCACCGGGGTAAACCGGCTGCCCCAGCACGCTACCTTTATGCCCTACGCCAGCTTTGAGGAGGCGCAAAAGGCAGAACGCTATGCCTCCTCTCGGTGCAAGGTGCTAAACGGCAAGTGGAAGTTTAAGCTCTATAAAAACTATGCGTACCGGCCGTCGGACTTTGCCCAGGTGCATTACGACACCCACAACTGGGACACGGTGCAGGTGCCCGGTTCCTGGCAAATGCAGGGCTACGACCAAAGCCAGTATTGCAATGTGCGTTATCCCTGGGAGGGGCACGAGGATATTTGCCCTCCGGCAGCCCCCACCAAGCACAACCCGGTGGGCTGCTATGTTAAGCGTATCCATGTAGGCGCCGATCTGCTACAAAAGCGGGTAGTGCTGTGCTTTGAGGGTGTGGAGAGCGCTTTTTATCTCTATGTGAACGGCCAGCGGGTGGGCTACAGTGAGTCCAGTTTTAATCGGGCTGAGTTTGATGTGACCCGCTATTTGCAAGAGGGATCCAATGTGATCGGCGTGGAGGTGTACCGTTGGTGCACCGGCTCCTGGCTGGAGTGCCAGGATATGTGGCGCCTGGGCGGTATCTTTCGGGATGTGTATCTTTATACCACCGAGCGGGAGTACATTCGGGACTTTGTGCTGAAAGCCCAGCCGGACGGCGAGATGAAAGACGGCTTTGTGGAGGTGCTGGTGAAGACCAACGGCGCCTACGAGGGGCTGTCGCTGGATATGAGCGTGCTGGACGCAGCGGGCAATACCGTGGCGCTGGATTGCCAGTATGCCAATGAGGATCACCGCACGATGCTGCGGGCCATTGTGGCCGGGGCAGACTTGTGGAGCAGCGAGCACCCGGCGCTTTACACCCTGGTGCTGACCTTAAAGAACAACGGCGCGCCTATTGAATATATTTCTACCAAATTCGGCTTTCGCAAGGTGGAGATCCTGGACGGCGTGATCCGTATTAACGACCGGCGTGTGGTGTTTAAGGGCACCAACCGCCACGAGTTTGACTGCCGCACCGGTCGGTATATCACCGAGGAAGTGATGCGGGACGATCTGGAGAAGATGAAGCGGGCCAATATGAACGCGGTGCGCACTTCTCATTATCCCAACTGTCCCCGGTGGATGGAGCTGTGCGATGAGTACGGTATTTATGTGATCGATGAGAACAATATGGAAAGCCACGGCACCAACCGCTCCACCATCATTGGCTGTCCCCAGATTCCGGACTCCCGCCCGGAGTGGGAAAAGGCGTGTATGGATCGGATTCAGGCGCTGTATGAGCGGGACAAGAACTGCACCTGCGTGGTGTGCTGGTCCATGGGCAATGAGAGCCTGGGCGGCGAGACGCCTAAGAAAATGTACCGCTATTTGAAAAATGTGGATGACACCCGCTTTGTGCACTTTGAGTGCCACGGCGACCCGGAGGAGCAGAGCCTGTCCGATGTGCAGAGCAAAATGTATGCCAAACCCCAGGAATGTGAAGAATATGCTCTGACCCGGCGGGACGGTCGGCCGTACCTGCTTTGCGAGTACACCCACGCCATGGGCAATTCTTGTGGTTCTACGGACGAATATACCACCCTGTGGGATAAATATCCCTGTCTGCAAGGCGGCTTTGTGTGGGACTGGGTGGATCAGAGCATTCTCACCAAGGACGACCAGGGACGGGAATACCTGGCCTACGGCGGCGATTTTGGGGACGAGCCCAACGACGGCCATTTCTGCGGCAACGGACTGCTGTTCGGTGATCGGCGGATCACCCCCAAGTATTACGAAATTCAAAAGCTGTATCAATATGTGGACTTCTGTGCCGTGGACCCGGTGCGGGGCCAAGTGGAGATCAAAAATAAATATCTGTTTACGGATTTGGCTGATTTTGAACTGTATTGGTGTCAGTGCAGTGATAAAGGCGTGTTCCGGGACGGGGTTGTGGAAGTGCAGCTTGCGCCCGGTGAGAAGAAGGTGCTGGACCTGGAACTGGGTCGCCCCTGCAACACGGAATTCTATTTGAATTTGGAGCTGCGCACCAAGGAAAAGACCCTGTGGTGCCCGGCGGGCTTTGCGGTGGCCAAAGAGCAGTTTGTCATTGACGCCTTTGCCAACACATACGATGAATTGGTGGCGGACGCACCGCTGCTGGTGGACGATACCTACGGCTCTCTGCGGGTGATGAGCGACGATGTAAACATTCGCTTTGAGCGCCGGGAGCGCAACCAGCTGGTGAGTATTAAGGTGGGCGGCGAGGAGTTGCTGCAAGGACCTATGCGCTTTAACTTCTGGCGGGCGCTGACGGATAATGACCGAGGCACCCGGGCCGGTTCTCGGCTGGGCTGCTGGCGAGACGCCGGCGACACCCCCGGAATTTACAACAACACCAAGTGGTCTATTGAGAATTACAAAATTTTGGACGGCGGCAAAAAGGTGGTTGTGGTCAGCGGTGCTACTGTGTGCACCCAGCCGGAGTGCAAGGGTCAGGTGGTCTACACCATTACCTCCAAGGGTATGGAAGTGGATATGCAATTCTTCCCCAATGACGCTTTGCCGGAGATCCCGGAGGTGGGGCTGCTGTTTGAGCTGCCGCCGGATTTTGAAAATCTGACTTACCTGGGTGCCGGGCCGGAGGAGAACTATATTGATCGGTGCAACGCGACGCAGATCGGGCTGTACAACACCACGGTTACCGACCTATATACCGATTATCTGAAACCCCAGGAGTGCGGCAATCGCACCGGTGTGCGCTACGCCACCCTGGTGGGGCAGAAGAAGGTGTTTAGCCTGGTGGCGGAGCCGGTGATGGAGCTGAATGTAAGCCACTGGCTGCCCAAGGAGATTGAGAATACCTGGCACGGCAAGGATCTGCCCCCGGTGACCAAGACCGTGGTGCGCTGCATTGCCCGGCAGCAGGGCGTAGGCGGCTACGACAGCTGGGGCGCCCACTGCAATGAGAAATACAAGAACAAGACGGATAAGACCTATCGCTTAAAGTTCCAGATCCGGTTTTAATCACCGGTAATCGGCCGATTCTTAAGAAAAAATAAAGTTTTACAGGACATTACGCCCTTTATTAAACTTATGGCTTGACTTTTTGATTCCTTAGTATTATATTTGATACACAGAATTTGACTGAAATTGCAGGAACTGCTGCCTTTCGGCGGCATACTGCGTATAGAGAGGTTAAGTATTATGGCTTTCAAAGAAACAGTGACGGCTGTTGTCGTAAAAAACGCGATCAAGTATGCGCGTAAGGATTTTGATAAGAACGCACCCCGCATTCTCAGCCTGATGGAGATGGCGGATGTAAAGAAGGTTAACCGTTCCACCTATGCCGGTTTGCACAAGGTGCTGGATGACCCGAATAACAACTGGATGCGCTTTGCCAGAGATTTGGTTTGCAATACAGATGAGCATGTGCTCAATCAGCTGGTTCAGCCGCTGATGAATGTAGCCATTAACAGCTACACCAAGCGTATGGCTGCCATTGAGAAGTACGGCTGCAATGTGCCGTGGGCGATCCTGATGGATCCCACCGCTGCCTGCAACCTGAAGTGCACCGGCTGCTGGGCTGCCGAGTACGGCCATACCAGCTCTCTGTCTTACGACGACCTGACCCGTATTATCACCCAGGGCAAGGAGCTGGGTACATATATGTATCTGTACACCGGCGGTGAGCCTACCATGCGCCGCAAGGATCTGATGCGTATTTGCAGAGAGAACCCGGACTGCGCATTCCTGAGCTTTACCAACGGTACGCTGATCGACGACAGCTTTGCTGATGAGATCCGCGAAGTAGGCAACTTCTACCCGGCCTTCTCTATTGAGGGCTACGAGGAGGAGAACGACTTCCGTCGCGGCGCCGGTACTTTCCAAAAGTGCACGGCTGCCATGAAGCGGCTGAAGGATCGGGGCGTGCCCTTTGGTGCCTCCCTGTGCTACACCAGCAAAAACACCGATGTGCTGGCCTCTGACGAGTATATGGACTGGCTCATCGACCAGGGCGTTAAGTTTGCCTGGTTCTTTACCTATATGCCCACCGGCAACGGCGCGGTAACCGATCTGATGGTCAGCCCGGAGCAGCGTGCGCTGATGTATAAGAAGATGCACGAGTGGCGCCACACCAAGCCCATTTTTGCGCTGGACTTCTGGAACGACGGCGAGTATGTGCAGGGCTGTATTGCCGGCGGCCGCCGGCTGTATTGCCGGCGGCCGCCACTATTTCCACATTAACTCCAACGGCGACTGCGAGCCTTGCGCCTTTGTGCATTACTCCAATGTGAATATTAAAGAATGCTCCGTGTTGGACGCGCTGCAAAGTCCGCTGTTTATGGCGTACAAGCGCAACCAGCCCTTCTCCAACAATATGCTGCGCCCCTGCCCGGTGCTGGATAACCCCGGCGCCATCAGCAAAATGGTGGCAGAGACCGGTGCTTATTCCACCGAGATGCAGCACCCGGAGTCGGCCAACGAGCTGTACGACAAGACCATCGGCGCTGCCAAGGCCTGGAAGGTGAAGGCAGACGAGCTGTTTGACCGTGACAAGTTCATTGCCAAGCATGTGAAGGACGAGAATATGTACAACTTCGAAAAATCCGACGACGAGCGGGAATTCCAGGAGTTTGAAAAAACCGAGGCATAATCAGAACGGGCGCGACGCACGCTGTACTGTAGAGGTACGGTGGCGGCGTGCCCGATTTTTGCCATAAGAAGATAGGAAGAGTATGCTTTTTTCAAGAAAAAAAGAGTTTGGCGGCACCTATTCGTATTTGATTGTAGGGCTGGGCAATCCCGGACCTAAGTACGAGATGACCCGCCACAACGCGGGCTTTTTGGCGGTGGATCTGCTGGCGCTCCAGGAGCATGTGGATATTAAGAAATTAAAGTTCCACGCCCTGGTGGGCGATGTGCGCCTGGGCGGAGAGCGGTGCTTGCTGATGAAGCCGCAAACCATGATGAACCTAAGCGGCGACGCAGTGGCCGAGGCGGCGAATTTTTATAAAATCCCGCCGGAACGGGTGCTGGTGCTGTTTGACGACATCAGTTTGGATGTGGGTCGTACCCGGGTGCGCCGTAAAGGCAGCGCCGGGGGACACAACGGCATAAAGAGTATTATTGCCCGGTTGGGCAGCCAGGACTTCCCCCGGGTGAAGATCGGCGTGGGGCAAAAACCCACCCCGGCGTATGACCTGGCGGACTGGGTGCTGGGCCGTTTTCCCAAAGAGCAGGAGCCGGCGCTGAAGACGGCGCTGGAGCACGCCACGGCGGCGGTGCGGCTGCTGGTGGAGGGCAAAACGGATGAGGCCATGAACTTGTATAACCGCTGACAGCAAAAGCCCTGCGGGGCAGAATAGGAATGAAAGAATGTCTTGCTTTTCAGGTATACTGAATCAAAGTGATGCGTTTGCCAGCCTCAATCGGGCGTGGACCACCGGGTCCCGACCAGTTGGGGCCGTTGGTCTTTCGGAGACCGGTAAAGCGCTGGTGCTCCACGCACTGTATGAACAACAAAGAAAGCCCCTACTGGTGCTCACGCCGGACGAGGCCTCTGCCGTTAAATTGACGGAGGATCTGCGCACCCTGCAAGGGGATGTGTTGCTGTACCCGGCGCGGGAGATGAACTTTGTGCAGGTGGCGGGTGCCAGCCATGAGTACGAGCTGCTGCGGCTGGATGTGCTGTCCCGCATGGCTGCGGGGGCGTACACGGCCGTGGTGGCGCCGGTGGCAGCTGCCTGCCAGCTGACCATGCCCCCGGCGGAGCTGCTGGGGCGCACCCGCACGGTAAAGGTGGGGGATGATGTGCCCCCCGGCCAGCTGGTACAGGCGTTGGTGGCAGCGGGTTATGTCCGGTACGACCAGGTGGACGGCACCAGCCAGTTTGCTCTGCGTGGCGGTATTTTGGACATTTTTCCACCTGGGCGCACAGAACCGGTGCGGCTGGAATTTTGGGGCGATACCATTGAGAGTATGACCGCCTTTGACCTGGCTACCCAACGGCGGACGGAGGCACTGAACAGCCTGCGGATCACCCCATCGGCAGAGGTACTTTTTGCCGATGCGGAAAAGACCGCCAAGGCAATAGAAGCGCTGGCTGCCGGGCTGCGGGGCAAGGCCACCAAAGCCCGGGAAAAGCTGCTTACAGACGCAGACACCCTACGCAAAACCGGCACCCTGCCTTGTAAAGATAAATATTTACCCCTTGTGTATCAGTCAAACGGATTGTTTGATTATTGCAACGGTCTGCTGGCGGTGTGCGACTCGGTAAAAGTGAAAGAGAAGTGCAATAACGCCAACCGGCTGCTGCAAGAGGATATGAAGTGGCTGGTGGAGCAGGGCAGCCTGTGCAAGGGGCTGGACCGGTATACGGTTGATTTTGACACGCTGACGGAAATTTATACAGAAAAGAAAGCGCTGTATCTGGACTCCATGCCTCGGGGCAGCTTTGACACCCCGGTGGGGCATTTGTCCGACTTCCGGCTGCAAACCCTGGGGGTATGGAGCGGCACCATGGCCCAGCTGACGGAGGAGCTGCGCCCCTTGGCGGAGAAAAAGTACACCGTCTGCCTGCTGGCAGGTACGGAGCGAGCCGGGCGCGCCTTGGCCACGGACCTGCAAAGTGAGGGCTTTTCCGCAGAATTCTACCCGCGCTTGCCGGAGCAGTTTCAGACCGGCACGGTGCATGTATGCCCGGGCAGCCTTAGCGGCGGGGTGCAAATTTCGGATATTCGCTTTGCCCTGTTTACCCACGCCCGCACCGGGCAAAGTAAAAAGAAGCACAAGCGTGCTCGGGGCAAAAACGCCATTCACTCCCTGGACGAACTGCAAAAAGGCGACTATATTGTGCACAATGTGCATGGCATCGGCGTGTTTGAGGGCATTCACTCCCTGGAGCTCAGCGGGGTGAAAAAGGATTATATTAAAATCAGCTACGCTAAGGGAGACACTCTGTATGTGCCGGTGACCCAGTTGGATTTGGTGTCCAAGTACATTGGGCCTAAGGAAGATACGAAGGTGAAGATCAACCGCCTTGGCTCTGGCGACTGGCAAAAGACCAAGGCCAAGGTGCGCGCCTCTGTGCGGGATATGGCCAAGGAGTTAATTGCCCTCTACGCCAAGCGGATGAGTACCCCCGGCTATGCCTTTAGCCCGGACGGGGATATGCAGCGGGACTTTGAGTTGCGCTTTGCCTATGATGAGACCGACGATCAGCTGCAAAGCGCGGCGGAGATCAAGGCGGATATGGAGCGACCGTCGCCTATGGACCGGCTGCTGTGCGGCGATGTGGGCTTTGGCAAAACAGAGGTGGCTCTGCGCAGCGCCTTTAAGTGCATTGCAGACGGTAAGCAGTGCGCCATTTTGGTGCCCACCACGGTGTTGGCTATGCAGCATTACCAAACGGCTATGCGCCGGATGGAGCCGTTTCCGGTGCGGGTGGAGATGCTCTCCCGCTTTGTGTCCCCTACCAAGCAAAAGCAGATATTGGAGGATTTGGCGCACGGCGGGGTGGATCTGCTGGTAGGTACGCACCGGATCATCAGCAAGGACATTCGCTTTAAGGATCTGGGGCTGCTGATTGTGGATGAGGAGCAGCGCTTTGGCGTGGCACAAAAAGAGAAGATCAAAGAGAAATTCCCGGCGGTAGATGTACTGACTCTGTCTGCCACCCCCATTCCCCGTACCCTGAATATGGCTATGAGCGGCATACGGGATATGAGTGTGCTGGAGGAGGCGCCCGGCGACCGGCACCCGGTGCAGACCTATGTGATGGAGTACGATTTTGGGGTGCTGACGGAGGCCATGGAAAAGGAACTGGCACGGGGCGGTCAGTGCTACTACTTGCATAATAATATTGATACCATTGAGCACACGGCGGTGCAAATCCAAAAGGCGCTGCCCGGCGCGCGGGTGGGCATTGCCCACGGTCGTATGACCGAGGAGCAGCTTAGTTCCGTTTGGCAGCAGCTTTTAGATGCCCAGTTGGATGTTTTGGTGTGCACCACCATTATAGAGACCGGGGTGGATATTCCCAATGTAAACACCCTGATTATTGAGCACGCAGACCGCATGGGACTGGCCCAGCTGCACCAAATTCGCGGCCGGGTAGGGCGTTCCTCTCGCCGAGCGTTTGCCTACTTTACTTACACCCGTGGGCGGGAGCTGACGGATATTGCTACCAAGCGGTTGGAGGCCATTCGGGAATACACGGAGTTCGGCTCCGGGTTTAAGATCGCCATGCGGGACCTGGAGATCCGCGGTGCCGGTTCCCTTTTGGGCAACCGCCAGCACGGCCATATGGAGGCGGTCGGGTACGATATGTACTTAAAGCTGTTGGAGGAGGCCGTGGCGCTGGAGAAAGGCGAGGCGCCTGCCCAAAACGAGGAGCAGGAGTGCCTGATCGACCTGCCGGTGGACGCCAATATTCCCGAGGCGTATATCCCTGCCACCAATCAGCGGATCGCCATGTATAAGCGCATTGCGGACATTGCCGGCGACGCAGATGCCAACGATGTGTACGACGAGTTGACGGACCGTTACGGCAAGCCGCCCCAAAGTGTGTACGGGTTGGTGGAAATCGCCCTGCTGCGCAATCGGGCGCTGGCGTTAGGCTTAACGGAAATCAGCCAAAAAAACGGCGCGGTGCTGTTGTATTTCAGTCAGCTGGAACCGGCATGGATCCCGGCGCTGAACAAGGGTATGTACGGCCGGGTGCTGCTGTCTGCAGGCAAAAAGCCCTATATCGCCTTAAAACCGCTGCCCCAGGAGTCGGTGGTAGACACCCTGCGCACCGCCATGGAAATCATGGAGGCAGAGAGCCGGGGGGCCAAAGCGGCAAAAACAGAATAACCCCTTTGTATAAAACAAAACACCTTGGCGCATACTACTGCCGAGGTGTTATTTTTATGGCTACATCAAAAAAAGATAAAAATGAAAGCAAAAATCTGCGGACCCTGTTCTCGGTAATCTGCCTGTCCATCATCGCTCTGGGGCTGATTGTGTATTTCTCCTCCCAAGGCAGCGGCAAGGCCCCGGTGGGCGAGCCTACTTCCGTGACGGAGACCACTTCGGCGGCTGCGGTGCAGCACCGGGTAGAGGGTGTAACGGAGACCGCCCC
>FR885353.1:0-6879 GCA_000436335.1 Clostridium sp. CAG:217 | reverse complement strand
AGGCACCACGGCGGCTACCACTCGGGGCACCACCACGACGGAGCCGGCGTCCATGCAGCAGTCGGATACCAATATGCCTTACAAGAGTTTTTACAAATATCCGGTGTCCGAGAGCGTGCAGCAAAGCTACAATGAGGAGCTGACTTTTAACCGCACCATGGGGGACTACCGTGCCCATGCGGCAGTGGACTTTAAGGCCAACAAGGGTGCCAAGGTGACCGCCATCAACGACGGCCTGGTGCTGTCCGTTAAGACGGACGCCCTGCTGGGCAAGGTCATCACCATTGACCACGGGGGCAACTTGGTGGCCCAATACTGTGGTATGGATGTGGTGCATGTGTCTGCCGGAAATTATGTGACTCTGGGTCAGGATTTGGGCACCCTGGGCACCGTACCTTTTGAGGCGGAAGAGGCGCCCCACCTGCACTTGATTACCACCATGAACAAGGAGACGGTGGATCCGCTGAAGGTGATGAGCAAGACCAAGGATTGATAAAACGGAATAAGTAAGCAGAAAAAGTCGGTATTTTTTACCGGCTTTTTTCTTTTTATAGAGCCTTTCGTCTATAACCCGGCGGTTTTCATGGGTATAGGTGAAGGGCGCTTTTTCGGTGCGGCGCCCTTTTGCAGGAGGTGAGCCGATGGGCAGACGAAAGAAAAAGAGCATACGGCAGGAATACACCGAGGGTTTAAGGCACCTTGCCTTTGGCGAAATACAGGATGCGGTACGGCTGCTGTATGCCCCGGAGGAACAGATCTTGCCGGCGCTGGGGGAGATGGATTTCTTTAACATCAGCGAGATCAAGCGACCTAAGGGCGGCGGTATGGAGATCAAATTCTTTGATCGGCTCAAGGCGCTGGAGAAGCTGCAAGCCCTGGAGGCGGCAGAGGGCAACACGGCGGCTGCCTTTTACCAGGCACTGGAGGCCGGTGCCAAGTGCGTTTGGCAGGAAGGGGGCGCCGGGAATCGTGACAGCGTTTAAGCCCTTTTCACCCAAGCAAATGCAGGCACTGACCTGGTGGTGCCCGGGGTCGCCCCACAGCGGCAAAAGCGGCATTATCTGCGACGGCGCCGTGCGCAGCGGCAAGACCCTGTGCATGAGCATTTCTTTTGTCAGTTGGGCGTTCTATCGCTTCCGCGACACAGCCTTTGCCCTGTGCGGCAAGACGGTCGCTTCTCTAAGACGGAATGTGCTCACCCCGCTGACGGAGCAGCTGACGGCGCTGGGCTTTACCTGCACTTTTAAGATCAGCCGCAGCGAGCTGACGGTGCGCCGGGACGGACGGGAAAACCGCTTTTATCTGTTTGGCGGGCGAGATGAAAGCTCTGCCGCTTTGATCCAGGGTATGACCCTGGGCGGCGTGCTGCTGGACGAGGTGGCCTTAATGCCCCGCTCCTTTGTGGAGCAGGCGCTGGCCAGGTGCTCTCTGGAGGGGGCCACCTATTGGTTTAACTGCAATCCGGAGCACCCCTATCATTGGTTCTATAAAGAGTGGATCCAAAAAGCGGCGGAAAAGCAGGTGTTGTACCTGCACTTTCAGATGACGGACAATCCCTCTCTGTCTCCGGCGGTGCTGCGGCGGTACAAGCGACTGTACAGCGGCACCTTTTACCGCCGGTTCGTAGAGGGGCGCTGGGTGGCGGCAGACGGACTGGTGTACCCCATGTTTGACCCCAAGCGGCATGTGGGGGCGCCGGCAGCGCCTGCCGGGCCCTGGTATCTCTCTTGCGACTACGGCACGGTCAATCCCTTTTCCCTGGGGCTGTGGTGCCGAGACGGAGATGCCTGGTGCCGGGTGGCGGAGTATTACCACTCCGGTCGAGCCACCGGGGTGCAGCTTACCGACGAGGAATACTATGCCCACCTGTGCGAATTGGCGGGAGATCGGCCCATTGCGGCACTGATCATTGACCCCTCCGCCGCCAGCTTTGCAGAGACGGTGCTGCGCCACGGCCGCTATTCGGTACTGAAGGCGGATAACGATGTGGTGGCGGGCATTCATCGGGTGAGCCGGGCACTGCAACAGGCGCAGATCAAGATTGCTCCCGGGTGCAAGGACGCATTGCGGGAGTTCTCCCTGTACCAGTGGGACAACAGTCTGCGCCGGGACGCACCGAAAAAAGAAAACGACCATGCAATGGACGACATTCGCTACTTTGTTTCTACCGTATTGAACGGTGAGGAGCCCGGCGGCGTATGCGCCCTTGCGGTAGAAAGGAAGTGATGTTTTGGGACGCTTTCGTTCCAAAGCGGGCGCCAAAAAAGGAGCAGGGGACTGCTGTGCGGTGCAGACTGGGCACCCGGCGGGTCAGCCCTTTTGCAGCTGGCAGTCCTACGGAGCGGTGACGGCGGACGCTGCGCTCTATCGTAATCTGCGAGAGAACATTCCCATTTTGGACGCGGCCATCGGCAAGCTGGTGCGTCTGACCGGCGGGTTCAGCCTGGACACCGGCAGTGATGGGCTGAATGCGCAGTTAAACCGGGATTTGTCCGGAATCAATGTGGGCGGCAACCAGCAGGGGATTGAGGCTTTTATCGCCACTTATCTGGATCAGCTGCTTACCTACGGCAGCGCCGTGGGCGAGATGATCACCGACGGGCGGGAACTGTATGCTCTGTATAACGGCGACACCCGCAATTTGGAAGTACGCCGCGCGGGGAACGGGCTGGATCTGTGCTTTTTCAGCGGCGGAGAGCCGCTGCCCCGGCCGGAGCTGCTGCTCTACTCCGTGCTAAACCCGGAGCCGGGGGCTGTGGCAGGCACCAGTCTGCTGCGGGGACTGCCCTTTGTGAGCCGGATCTTGTTGCAAATTTACAATACCATTGGCCAAAACTGGAGCCATGCCGGTAATCTGCGCTATGCGGTGGTGTACCGACCGGGCAACGACGCGGCGGACCGTGCCTATGCAGGGCAGCGGGCACAGACCATGGCTCGCTCCTGGCAGGAGGCTATGGACGCTTCGTCCGTGAAGGACTTTGTGGCGGTGGGCGATGTGGATGTAAAGGTGATCGGCGCCGACAATCAGGTGCTGGAGAGCGAGATCCCCGTGCGCCAAATGCTGGAGCAGATCGTGGCCAAAACCGGGCTGCCGCCCTTTATGTTTGGTCTGTCCTGGTCTACCACCGAGCGGATGAGCCGCCAACAGGCGGACCTGCTCACCACGGAGCTGAAGAATTATCGGCGTATTTTAACCCCGGTGATCGAGAAGATCGGGCGCACCTACTTGCAGTGCTGCGGCAGCGGCGCCCCCTTCCAGGTGGTGTGGCAGGATATTACCCTGCAAGACCAGACGGATACGGCCCAGGCCCATTTGTATGAGGCCCAGGCGGAGAAAATCAAAAAGGAGACGGAGAAATTATGACCGGCGGTTATGTAGAAAAGAGCTTTGCACCGGCGCCGGCGGATTTAGAGGCCATCGGCGCCTTTACCCGCCGCGCGTTTGCGCCGGAGGAGCTGTATGTGTTCTCCGTGGTGCTGTGCAACAACGATGTGGATCGGGATCATGAAAAGTTTACCCGTCGGGCGCTGGAGGAATTGGGCGCCCTGTTTGTGGGCAAGACCGGGATCTTTGACCACTCTATGAAAAGCGGCGACCAGGCAGCGCGCATTTATGCCACGGCGGTGGTGCCGGTGCCCGGGCGCAAGACTGCGGACGGCGAGGATCTGGTGACTTTACAGGCTAAGGCCTATATGGTGCGCACCCCCGGCAATGCGGAGCTGATCACCCAGATCGACGGCGGAATCAAAAAGGAAGTGAGCGTGTCCTGTGCCATGGGCAGCACTGTGTGCTCCCTGTGCGGTGCGGATCGGCGCAGCGGCGGATGTAGCCATGTGCCCGGCAGAAGCTATGACGGCAAGGTGGCCTTTACCGTGCTGTCCGACGCCACGGACGCTTACGAATGGAGCTTTGTGGCCGTGCCTGCCCAGCGAGAGGCCGGTGTGGTCAAGCACTATGACAGCAGCAAAGGAGACAAGACTGTGACAGAGAACGATGTACGCAAGACCCTGCAAAACAGCAAAGGCGCTGTGACCCTCACCTGCGACCAAGCGCGAGCGTTGGCGCGACAGCTGGACACCCTGGAGCAGGAGGCCCAGTTGGGCAAAAGCTACAAGCAGGAGCTGGCTTCCCAGGTGGTACGTCTGTGCGCCGGGGTGCTGCCGCAGATGGAGCTGGGCGTGTTTGAGGGCGTGGCCCGGGTGATGACTGCCAAGGAGTTGCAGGCCTTTAAGGCCGCCTTTGAGGCTGCCGATCGCCGTGCCAATATGCCGTCGCCCCAGCTGGCGTCCGGCGGCGAAAAAAAGAGCAACAACCAGGCTTTTGTAATTTAAGGAGGAAGAAACCATGGCAATTTATTTTGACGGATTTGACGACAAGATGCTTAGCTTTTACAGCGAGTCCGGCCGGGTGGGTATGCTGGCATACCCGGTGGCCAATAAATATGTAAAAGAGTGCGACAGCAAAAGCCCCAACTTTATGGGCTTTGTACGCAATGTGCAGGGCAACCTGGTGGGCGTGCAGCTGGGCGGCTATGTGGAGTGCAAGTTTACCGGCATCGCGCCCACGCCCGGCTACTGCGGCCTGATTGCCGACGGCAGCGGCGGCGTAAAAGTGGACGAGGAAAAGGCGGCAATCAAGCGCCTGGTCCTTTGGGCAGACGCCACCACCGGCATGGTCGGTTTTATTCTTTAATACAGGAGGTAATGTAAGATGGCTTATGATAATCTGAAACTGGAAAAGGGACTGTACACTACCGGCAAAAGCTTTACCCAGGCGCTGGAACAGATCGACCCTTCGGAAAATTACGCAGGCACCCCGCTGGAGGGGCTGGACGCTTATCAGCGCCAGCTTAAGCGCTTTGACATTAAAGTCAGTGGCATCGGCTCCGACACGGTGTCCAAATTCTTCCAGACCTCGGACTCTGCGGCGCTGTTTCCGGAGTATGTGAGCCGAGCGGTGCGCCAGGGTATGGAGCAGGCAGATGTGCTGCAAAAGATCGTGGCCACCACCACGGTGATTGACGGTATGGACTACCGCGCCATTGAGAGCGTGGAAAACGGCGAGCGGTTGACTGCCGCCGAGGTGGCGGAGGGTGCGTCCCTGCCTACCACCACGGTGCAGGTGAAGGATACGCTCACGGAGATGCACAAGCGAGGCCGTATGCTGGTGGCCTCTTATGAGGCGGTAAAGTTTCAAAAGCTGGATCTGTTTACCGTGACCCTGCGCCAAATCGGCAACTGCATTGCAGAAGGGCAGCTGCTGGATGCTTATGCGGCGCTGATCGGCGTGCATGATAGCGGCATTACTTTGGAGGGCGGTCTGACTTATGCCGGGCTGGTGGATCTGTGGAACGCTTTTGAGGGCTTCAATATGACCACCCTGCTGGTAAGTGCCCGGGATACCGCCTCCATTTTGAAAATGACCGAAATGCAGGATGCCATCGCCGGCAACGACTTCCACGCCACCGGTCGAGTGGTGACTCCGCTGGGCGCGGAGCTGATCAAGCACAAGATGTTCCCCGACAATACCATTTTGGCGCTGGATCGTACCTGCGCACTGGAAAAGGTGCAGGCCGGTGATGTGGTCACCGACTTTGACAAGCTGATCGATCGCCAGCTGGAGCGGGCGTCCATCACCGCCATTGCCGGGTTCTCGCCCATCTTCTCCGGCGCCGTTCAGATGCTGACCCATGCCTAAGCCAAACTGTATGGATATACAGGCGGTCACAGAGCGGTTGCAGCTGCTCTCCGGAGAGACGGCGGAGCAGCTGACCCAGTGGACGCCGGTGATCGCCTCGGCGGTGCGCATGGTGGAGCTGCGTATGTTTGATGCGACAGATCCGGCGGACGAGCGACTGATCCACCTGGCAGCGGTGAAAGCGCTTCGTATGCTGGAGCAGTCCCGGTGGTTCCAAAGCGGCGACGATGTGACCGCCTTTACCGCCGGCGATGTAACAGTGCAGCAAAGCGGCCAGCACAAGGCATCTGCCCTGATGCTGGAGGACGCGGAGCAGGCATGCAGAGGCCTGCTGCGGGACGACGCCTTTGCCTTTCTCAGCGTATGACACCGGCTGCACATATCATTAAAAATCAGTTGACCCGGGCAGGCAACAGCGCCTGCCTGGTCACCGGGGCGGGTCGATCCCTTCCGTTTTTCTGTACTCTGCAACAGACCTGGCGGAAGAACAAGTCCAATTTTACGGATCGGCAAACGCCCATCGGGCGGGTGGACAAGGATTTTTACCTGTACATCGGCCCCTTTGATCGGAATATCCTGGAACTGCCGGAGGACGCGGTGCTGGAGACCGGTGACCGATCTTATTATTTCATCAAGCGGGAGGCGGTCTGTATGGGCGGCCAGCTGCTGTATTATACCGGCGTGATGAAGCGCTTGCAGGAGGGGAGTTATGAAGTGGACAACGGATCCGGTGACGCAGGTACTGGCGAAGCTGCGGGATAGCGCTGCCCTGCAAGGGGTGGACTTTTGCCGGGCGTATCCGAACCAAATGAAGCCCAGCCGCCTGTTGCGCCCGGTGGTGGCGGTGCGCCTGGCGGAGATGGACGGCACCAGCGACGCAGTGGGTGAGGAGAGCCGGGCCGGTCAGATCGCTCTGTGCTTTGATCTGTATGCGCCACCGGCTGCCGGTACTGGGGCACTGCAACAGGTGCTCTCCGGCATTTGCCGCACGCTGCTGGATCGGCGGGTGTGTGCGGTGTCGGCCGGTGCGCCCCAGGCGGACACGTACACCGGCTGCCTGCACCTGCGAGCCACCTTGACCTATCGGGAGGATTTAGAAGATGGAGACGGAGAGTATGAACGAACAGGATAATGCCTATATAGAGGCGCTCAGCGAGTATCTGCGCCTGGACGCCCGCCGG
>FR885352.1 GCA_000436335.1 Clostridium sp. CAG:217 | reverse complement strand
GGGCCATCTGTGGTGGAAGTTACAGGGCTCGAACCTGTGACCCTCTGCTTGTAAGGCAGATGCTCTCCCAGCTGAGCTAAACTTCCACAAGGTGTCGCCATCAGCGACGGGTTATATAATACAATAACTTTCCCGAAAAGTCAACACCTTTTTTCAATTTTATTTGGATTTTTTTAGCAGGTCGTTTAACTGCTCCGGTGTGAAGCTGTAAGTCTTGTCGCAGAAGTGGCATTCCACCTGAATATCCTCCCCTGCGTCGATCATCTGGCGCAGTTCTTCTTCCCCTGCGGTGAGCAGCGCCGTCTCCACCCGCTCCCGGGTGCAGTTGCAGCGATAGGCAATGGGATATTCGTCCAGTTTGTCAATTTTCAAGGTGCCCATAGCCTTGGCGGCAATCTCGTCTACCGTCAGCCCCTGTGCCAGCATGGTGGTCACCGGCGGGATAGAGTCAATGGCCGTCTCAATCGCGGAGATGGTCTCCTCCGGGCAGCCGGGCAACAACTGGATCAAAAAGCCGCCGGCGCACTGCACGGTCAGGTCCGGGTTCACCAGCACACCCAAGGCGCACACAGAAGGGGTCTGCTCGGACACGGCAAAATAATTGGTAATATCCTCGGCGATCTCGCCGCTGACAATGGCGGTCTGACCCACATACGGCTCCTTTAGCCCCACATCTTTCATTACATACAGATAGCCGTCCGTACCTACGGCGCCCCGCACATCCAGCTTACCCTTATCGTTCAGCGGCAGCTCCACCACCGGGTTTTGCACATAGCCCCGGGGATTGCCCTTGCTGTCCGACACAGCGATCAGCGAACCTGCCGGTCCGCCGCCGTTCAGGCGCAGGGTCACGCTGTCGTCCGCGCCCTTGAGCATATCGCCCATCATAGACGCTGCCGTCAGCAGGCGGCCTAAAGCCGCTGAGCAGGCGGCCTAAAGCCGCTGTGGTCACGGCAGAGGTGTGGTGAATCTGCTCCGCCCGAGCGGCAATATCCGTGGTATCCGCCGCCAAAATAAAGGCGCTGCCGTCCTCTGTGATATATCTTACGATCTTGCCCATGGCATTATTCCTTTCTCTTGCAAACATAAAACACCCGCTGGGTCTCCGGCCCGGGGGCGTCTGTGGTCAGCTCCGCATAGCGACCCAAAATCTCAAATGCCGAGAGTGCCGCCGTTAGCTGCCGATGGGTATAGGCCCGCTCGATAAAGCTGTCGCTTAAGCGGTCATAACTCTCACCGTTATAGCAAAACAGGTCAATGAGCACCCGCACTGCCGTATCGTCCAGTGCCTCATTGTCCCACACCAAATAATAATCTTCTTCATCAAACACAAAGGTCTGCCCTGCCAGCACCTGCCGGTGCTTATAAACCGTATTCACATCAAACAGAAACAGCCCGCCGGGGCGTAAATTCTCCGCTACACGGCAAAAACAATCTTCCACATCGGACAACGCCGTTAAGTGATTGATACTGTCCAGCAAACACACGCAGGCATCAAACTGCGCCGGGGCAGAATATTCCGTCATGGACGCCCGATAAAATGTGCCTTCCGGGCACTTGCTTTGGGCGATGGTGAGCATATCCGCAGACAGATCCACCCCGGTAACCCGGTAGCCCTGCTCCAAAAGGCAGCGGCTGATACTGCCGGTGCCGCAGGCCAGATCCAGCACCTGTGCCCCCGGTTCTATCCCATATTGCAAAAAGAAGCCGGAAATGTACGCACTTCTGGCTTCATACTCCACATTTTCCGTCAGGTGGTCATAGACCTGCGCCCAGGCATCATACGGATTCATCATTGCCCTGCTCTTGCCGGTCGATCCGCTCAAAGATCTTGTCATACCCATCGCAGCCGTACTGCAAAGAGCGGTTCACCCGGCTGATGGTGGCGGTAGACGCACCGGTCTCGTTGACAATATCCGTATATACGCATTTTTCGGACAGCATCTTTGCCACCACAATGCGCTGGCTGATGGCGTTGAGCTCCTGCACGGTGCACAGATCCTCAAAGAAATCGTAACACTCCTCTACATTCTCCAGCGCCAGCACAGCCTTAAACAAAAAGTCCAAATTCTTATTATGCAAATTCAGTCCCATAATGGCCTCCAAATTGAAATCTGCAATTATTTTAGCACACTAATGCGTGATAGTAAAGACTAAAAATGCAAATTCTCCGATTTTGCGTTCACTTTATGCAACATTAAAACGCCACATGAGCGATCAATGCCACCCCGCACAGCAGCGCTGCCAGGGGAACATAGACAAAACGGCCCACATTATACCAAAGTGCGCCATGGCGCTTACCGCTGCCGGTATTCACCGCCGCCAGCAGATCGTCCTTCTTCATAATAAAGAACCAGGACACAGCGCCCAGGGTGGCGCCGATGGGGATAATATAAATCGACACCAGGTCCATCCACGGTCCCCACTTCGAGATGGTCTCCATCCCGATCCCGGCGCCCAGGCACACCACCGCCAGCAGCACCAGCACCACCTTGCGGCTCAGCTTGGGAAATCGATGGAGCAAGGACTCTGCCACCGCCTCAAACATATTTTGCAGGGAGCTGACCCCGGCAAAAATCATTGCCACATAAAGAATCACCGCAAACAGACGGCCCATAGGAATGTCCTGCAAGATCTCCGGCAGGGTCACAAACAGCAGACCGGGGCCTGCCCCCACATCCAGCCCGTAAGAGAAGCATGCGGGAATAATCACCAAGGACGCCACCAGCGCCGCAATGGTATCAAACAGTGCCGTATGGCGAGCAACACCTACCACATCCTCCTCTTTGGACAAATAGGCGCCGTAGGCAATCATACCGCTGCCGGTGACGGACAAGGAAAAGAAAGCCTGTCCCATGGCGCTGATCCAAACCTTAGGGTCCTTTAAAGCGTCCCAATGGGGCGTGAGCATAAACCGATAGCCCTCGGCAGCGCCGGGCAGCAGCGCCACACGCACCGCCAGCACCAAGAAGATAATAAAAAACAGCGGCATCATCACTTTATTGGTCTTTTCAATACTGTTGGCACCCAGCAGCAGGGTCAGCAGCGTGCCCACCACCACGATTATATGGTACGGTACCACAGAAAAATCCTTTGTAGAGAAAGCCTGAAACCAGCTGGCGGTATCCACCGTCATTAGCGTGCCGGTGACCGAATCCACCAGCGCCTTGAGCACATAGCTGACGATAACCGCATAGCCGATGGCAATGCACATAGACCCGGCCAGCGGCAGCCACCCAAGGGCGCCCCCGGCCTTCTCCGCCTTGGGACTGCGAGAGCGCCAGGCGCGGGCATAAGAGCCCAGGGTGCCGGTGCCGGCCCAGCGGCCCACAGCAAATTCCGCCGGCAGCGCAATGCAGCCGAACAGCACGACAAATAATAAATAGATCAGCAAAAACGCCCCGCCGCCGTTCTGGCCCATTTTGTTGGGAAAGCCCCACACATTGGCCATACCCACGGCCGAGCCCACGGACGCTAAGATAAAGCCCCAACGGGTGCCGAAGCGCTTTACATTCTTTGACTTAGGCATATAAAAAAATCCCCCATTCTTACAGTCGGACTCTCATTATACGGGATAGCCCTATCGAAAGTCAAGCAGCAAAATGCCCCATCCGGCAGAACACCACCCCGGGCCGGGCACTTTGTCTATTAAAAGTTGTAAAGCGAGGGGAAAACAAAAAAGGAAAGACCCTGCGGACATACATCCGTCGAGGTCTTTTCTTGAAAGTAGTGACCAATTCTGATACCAAATGCACACCCCTCGTATAAATCGTTAAAAGGTGTGCCTTTCGTTAAAAAGTGCAACTGTACTACCGTCTTTCATGCGCATAGGAATAGGTATCCACCAAGTTCTTAGTATATGAAATTTGCAGATTATTCTTGGATTTGGCTCAAATCAAATGCACCGTTCTCAATCAACTTCAAAATTGTGTC
>FR885351.1:10347-19387 GCA_000436335.1 Clostridium sp. CAG:217 | reverse complement strand
AAGGTCAACTCCGGGTCTACCACAGCAATCTTGGGGTACATGGCCGGGTGGTTCATGGGCTTTTTCACCCCGGCTTCCACATTGGTCAGCACGCTGATATTGGTCACCTCGGAGGCTGTACCGGCGGTGGTAGCAAAGGCAATCATGGGAATGGCCTCCTCTGCCGTCACCGGTTTGTCGCCGTTATGGTACGGTTCAATATTGTCCGTCCCCCGGGCAATGGCGCAGGCCGCCTTGCAACAGTCCATGGGCGAGCCGCCACCCAGCGCCACCGCAAAATCCGCCTCGACCCGCCGCATTTCTGCCGCGCAGGCATTCACATTCTCCGTAGTGGGATTGGGGCGAATATCGCTGAATACGGACACTAAAGCGCCATCCGCCGCCTGCAAAAAGGCGTCTGCGGTGCCATTTCGCAAAAAGCTCTTGCCGCACACCAGCACACCACGCGTGCCGCCGATCTTCTCTATATACGACTTGATTTCATGCCGGGTGCCGCTGCCGAAAACCAGCTCCACCGGCAGGTGAAAATTCCAGTTCATACGAACATCTCCTTTGCGGTCTATTTTACCACCCCGACAGGACTTTGGCAACAAAAACGGCAGAAATTTCACACTCTGTTTGGATTTCCTATTTACATTTGTCATAAATCGTGGTATAATGCGCACATCGGCAAAGGAATTTAGCGTGGTAAATCGCTACCTTGCTACTACACAAAATTGCGTCCTTTGCAAAATCATTAGAGGTTATAAGGAGAAAATCGTATGCGCAAGATGAAAAAAGTGCTTTCCCTGGTGCTGAGCCTGGTACTGGTGTGCGGCATTGTGGCCGGCTTCGCCGCCTGCTCCGGCAACAAAGAGAACAACAAAAAGGAAGACACCACCGCCCAGTCCGATCTGGCCAAGATCCAGGCTGCCGGTGTGCTGAAAGTGGGCATCACCGAGTACAAGCCCATGAACTACAAAGACAAGAATGACGAGTGGACCGGCTTTGACACCGAGTTTGCCCAGGCGCTGGGCGAGAAGCTGGGCGTGAAGGTTAAATTTGTAGAGATTAACTGGAACAACAAGTATAACGAGCTGTCCTCCGGTGCAGTGGACTGCCTGTGGAACGGTATGACCATTACCGACGAGGGCAAAAAGGCCGCCAGCATTACCAACGCCTATGCAGAGAACGCGCAGGTGGTCGTAATGAAGCAGTCCGAAGTGGGCAAATACAAGACCACCGATGATTTGAAGAACTTGAAGTCCATTGCCATAGAGGGCGGTTCCGCCGGTGAAAAGGCTGCCCAGGCCGCCGGTCTCACCAACACCGTGGTATCCGACAGCCAGGCATGGGCTCTGACCGAGGTGACCTCCGGCTCTGCAGACGCCTGCATCATTGATCTGACCATGGCCAACGCCATGACCGGCGAGGGCACCGCCAACAAGAACCTGACTTACAGCATCAAGCTGGAGGCTGAGGAGTACGGCATTGCTTTCCGCAAAGGCTCCGACATGGCCGCCAAGACCAATGAGCTGATGGCCGGTATGATGAAGGACGGCACCCTGGACAAGCTGGCCAAGAAGTACCAGATCGTACTCATCAAGGACGCAGACAACAAATAAATTACAACATACACGAGAGGGAATACCATGTTCTGGCAAGTTACACAGCAACTGCTGGAGGGCTTTGAGTCCACCTTAAAGCTCTTTTGCATCACGCTGGTTGCCGCTCTGCCCCTGGGGCTGATCATCAGCTTTGGCTCCATGAGCAAGTTCCGTCCCTTAAAGTGGCTGTGCAAAACACTCATCTGGATCATCAGAGGTACGCCCCTGGTGCTCCAGATGATTATTGTTTATTACGGCCCGGGACTGGTAGGCAACTGGGCGCAAAATTTAGAAAATCCAAACGCTTTCATCACCTGGCTGGCCGGGTGGACGGTGTTTGACCGCTTTGTGGCGGTATCCGTGGCGTTTATCATCAACTACGCCTGCTATTTTTCCGAGATCTTTCGCGGCGGCATCGAGGCCATCCCCAAGGGCCAGTACGAGGCCGGTCAGGTACTGGGCATGACCCGCAACCAGATCTTCCGTAAAGTTGTCTTTATGCAGGTGGTCAAGCGGATTATTCCGCCTATGAGCAACGAGATTATCACTCTGGTGAAGGACACTTCCCTGGCCCGCGTCATCTCCGTTTACGAGATTATTTGGGCAGGCGAAAAGTTTATGAAACTGGACGGCCTGCTGTGGCCGCTGTTCTACACCGGCGTGTTCTACCTGATCTTCTGCGGCATTCTCACGGTGCTCTTTAACCGGCTGGAGAAGAAGCTGGACTACTACAAGGGGTGATGGTATGGCATTTTTAGAAGTTAAGAATTTGCAAAAGCGCTTTGGCAATACCGAGGTGCTCAAAGGCATTGACTTTTCGCTGGAAAAGGGCGATGTGCTGGTGATCATCGGCTCTTCCGGTAGCGGCAAGACCACCTTGCTGCGGTGCCTGAACTTTTTGGAGACCCCCAGCGGCGGCTCCATCGCCGTGGACGGACAAACGCTGCTGGACGCAAACGACGCCGACACCCTGTCCGATAAAGAGATTCGCAAAAACCGCCTGCACTTTGGCCTGGTATTCCAGCAGTTCAACCTGTTTCCCCAGTACAAGGTGATGGACAACCTGACCCTGGCGCCAAAGTTGGCGCTGCACGAGCAGGTGAAAGCCGCCAAAAAGGCCGGTCAAAATGCCAAAGCCTTTAAGCAGGCGCAAGAACAGGCACTGGAGCAGAACGCCAAGAGCCTGCTGGAGCGGGTGGGTCTGGCAGACAAAGCCGACGCCTATCCCTGCCAGCTTAGCGGCGGGCAGCAGCAGCGGGTTGCCATTGCCCGGGCGCTGGCCATGTCGCCGGATATTCTGTGCTTTGACGAGCCCACTTCCGCCCTGGATCCGGAGCTGACCGGCGAGGTGCTGAATGTAATCCGCAGCCTAAAAACCGGCAACAGCACCATGATCGTGGTGACTCATGAGATGGAATTTGCCCGCCATGTGGCGGACCAGGTGCTCTTTATGGCAGACGGCGTGATTGCCGAAAGCGGCACTCCGGACGATCTGTTCAATCATCCCAAAAGCCCGGCGTTGCAAGCCTTTCTCAGCAAGGCACAGAACAAATGAGCCTGCGTTATCCAAAGCTGCTACGCCAGCTGCGTACAGAGGCGCATAAAAGTCAGGCAGAATTGGCAGAGGTGCTGGGCACCTCCCAGACCATGTACGCCCGCTATGAGCGGGGCGCCAATGCTCTGCCTCTGCGCCACTTGCTGACCCTGTGCGAGTATTACGATGTGTCCGCCGATTACCTGCTGGGACGCACCCCCCACCGGCAAAATCCAAATTTGTTATAATATGGCATACAGAAAGGCACCGCATTTTGCAATGCGGTGCCTTTTTGTTTGTAATACGGAAAAACCGGCACCCTTTAACACAAGGGTGCCGGTTTGCTTTGTTCATGCAATATATTATGCTCTGGGCAGGATTGCCTCACGCTCCGGGCCGTTAGATACCATGGTAATCTTATGGCCGATCTCCTGCTCGATGAAGGCCACATAGTCCTTGGCCTCCTGGGGCAGGTCCTCAAAATTCTGGATCCCGCGAATGTTGCAGTGCCAACCCTTTAAGGTCTTCAGCACCGGCTTGCAGTCCTTGAGAATATGGGTGACCGGGAAGTCCTTAATGACCTTGCCGTTGACCTCATAGCCCACGCAAACAGGGATCTCTTCCAAATAAGACAGGCAGTCCAGCGCAGTCATCACCACCTGGGTGGCGCCCTGGCACTCTACGCCGTAGCGGGTAGCCACACAGTCAAACCAGCCCACACGGCGAGGTCTGCCGGTGGTAGCGCCGAACTCGCCCTTGTCGCCGCCGTGGACCCGCAGTTCCTGGGCCTTGTCCTCATCCAAGATCTCAGACACAAATTCCCCGGCGCCAACGGCGGAGGAATAGGCCTTGGTGACCACCACAATATCCTCGATCTTGTGAGGCGGCAGCCCGGCGCCGACGGCACCGTAACCGGCCAAAGTGGAGGAGGAAGTAACCATGGGATAAATGCCGAAATCCGGGTCCTTCAAAGTGCCCAGCTGGCCCTCCAGCAAAATATTTTTACCCTCTTGCACCGCCTTTTGCAGGTAGGCGTGGGTGTCGCACACATAGGGAGCGATCTTGTCTCTATACTCCATGCAGGTGGCAAACAGATCGTCCACATGCAACAGCGGTTTGTGATACACATGCTCCAGCACTAAGTTCTTTAAGGTGCAGATATTTTCCAGCTTGGTACGCAGCGCTTCCTCGTCAAACAGCTCGTTAACCTGAATACCGATCTTGGAGAACTTGTCGCTAAAGAACGGGGCAATGCCGCTCTTGGTGGAGCCAAAGGCGTTCTTGCCTAGGCGCTCCTCCTCATAAGTATCCAGCAAAATGTGATAGGGCATGAGAATCTGGCAGCGCTCGCTGACCAACAGGTGCGGGTTCAGCCCGGCAGCCTTTACATCCTCCAGCTCCGTTATAAACTTGTTAATATCCAGCGCCACGCCGTTGCCGATGATGCAGGTGGTGTGGTCGTAGCACACGCCGGAGGGCATCAGGTGGAATGCAAAGCGCCCATGCTCGTTAATGATGGTGTGTCCCGCATTTGCGCCGCCCTGAAAGCGAATAACAATATCGCTCTTGGCAGCAAACATATCCGTGATCTTGCCCTTGCCCTCGTCGCCCCAGTTGGCGCCAACGATCGCTCTAATCATAGTAGTGTACCTCTTTCACTCCAAAGTGCCCCTACAGGGGCCATACAAATGTATTATACTAAATTCCATAAAGAAAAGCAACGAAACCCTGCAAAAAGGTTTGTTTTTTGCAGGGAATTCTTTTCGTTTACAGCAGTTTGCGGCCCATAATGACGCCCATCACAGAGGCCATCATCAACCCGCGGGTCCAGCCGCTGGAGTCGCCCAGGCAGTGCAGGCCCTCTACGCTGGTGTTAAAGTCCGTGTCCATCTTAATCCGGTTGGAATAGAACTTCAACTCCGGAGAATACAGCAGCGTTTCATAAGAGGCAAAGCCCGGCACCACATGGTCCATCGCCTGGATAAAGTTGATAATATTGGTCATGGCCCGGTAAGGCATGGCGGCGGTAATGTCGCCGGCCACAGCGTCCGGCAAAGTGGGGCGCACATTGGACTGGGCCAGCTCCTTTTCCCAGGTACGCTTGCCGTCCAGAATATCACCAAAACGCTGCACCAAAATGTGACCCGCTGCCAGCATATTGGTCAGCTCGCCCACCTTTTGCGCATAGGCAATGGGCTGGTTAAAGGGATAGCTGAAATTGTGGGAGCACAGGATCGCCAAGTTTGTATTGTCCGACTTCAATTCCTTATAGGAATGACCGTTGACCACCGCCAGGTCGTTGTCGTAATTCTCCTGGGCCACAAAGCCGCCCGGGTTCTGGCAGAAGGTGCGCACCTTGTTCTTAAAGGGCTTTGGATAGCCAATGAGTTTGCTCTCATACAGGGCCTCGTTGACCTTTTCCATCACCTCATTGCGGCACTCCACGCGCACACCGATATCTACGGTGCCCGGCTGGTGGGCAATGTTGTGCTCGGCACAGATCTTCTCCAGCCACTCGGCGCCGCGACGGCCGGTGGCCACAATGGTATGATCCGCCCGGATCTCCCGCTGGGTGCCGTTTTCCGTCAGGATCACACCCTCGCACTTGGTGCCGGAGAGGATAATATTGTTGCACTCCACGCCAAAGATGATCTCTACCCCATTCTCCAGCAAATACTGCTCCATGGCGTAGTAGATCTCTCTTGCCTTTTCCGTGCCCAGGTGGCGAATGGGGCAATCCACCAGCTTCAGCCCGGCCTGAATGGCCCGCTTGCGAATGGCCTTCACCTCGTCCGTATTCTCCAGACCCTCAATGTGGGTATCTGCACCGAACTCCAGGTAGATCTTGTCCGTATAATCAATGGTATCCTGCGCCAGGTCCGCACCGATCAGGGAGGGCAAATCGCCGCCTACCTCATAGCTCAGGGACAGCTTGCCGTCCGAAAAGGCGCCTGCACCGGAAAAGCCGGTGGTAATGTGGCAGTAGGGCTGGCAGTTCATGCACTTCTTGGTTTTGGTCTTAGGGCAGGCACGGTTCTCAATGGCCTTGCCTTTCTCAATAATCAAGATCTTTTTTTTGCTGCCGTGGCGCAGCATCTCAATGGCGGTAAAGATCCCGGCAGGGCCGGCGCCTACGATGACTACATCATACTTCATCTGTTTTTGCACCTCATTTATCTCACTTGCCGACAGGCATAAAAAGAACCGTCCTCCATTCCGTTGGACTGAGGAATGTGACGGCAGTTTGCGTTGTAACTATACCATACTTACCGTCTTTTGTCAATGAGTTGAAATGGCGTATAAAATATGCTATATTAGATAAAATAGATATTCTGTTATAAGGAGCAAAAAAGTTGAAGGAATACAATGTTCTCCAGTACGGTGCCGTCGGCGACGGCGCCACCAACGACGCCTTTGCCATTCAGCACGCCATTGACGACTGCGCCAAAAACGGCGGCGGCCGGGTGGTGCTGCAAAGCGGCTATGTGTTTTACAGCGACTCCATTCGCCTGCGATCCAAGGTGGACCTGCATATTCAAAAAGGCGCTCGGCTGAAAGCCACCGGCAATATTGACGGCTATATCCGCCCCAACAAGCTCATCAACGACCCCAAAACGGCGTTGATCGGCAACCCGGTCACCGGCAAGCCCAGCTTTGTCTTTCTCTACGGTTATGAGGCAGACGGCTGCACCATCAGCGGGGAGGGCACCATTGACGCTAACGGCCACGCCTTTGTGCAGCGCAAGGACCAATACTATGTGACCGGCGACTTCTACCCCCGCCCTACGGTGATCTATGTGGAGAAGTCCAACCATATCACCTTTAAGGACATTACCATTGTGGACGCACCGTTCTGGACCCTGCACCCGGCCGGTTGCGACGATGTGCTTATTGACCGTATTCGCATTCTCAATGATCGGGATGTGGCCAACAGCGACGGCATTGACCCGGACCACTGCTCCAATGTGCGCATTTTGGGCTGCCATGTGGAGTGCGCCGACGACTGCATTTGCCTTAAGGCCAGCAAGGGCAACGCCGAGTACGGCCCCTGCGAAAATATCATCATTGACGGCTGCACCCTGGTATCTACCTCCGCTGCCATTAAGATCGGCACCGAGGGAGTGGGCGATTTTCGCAATGTGCTGGTACAAAACTGCGTGATCTCCCGCAGCAACCGGGGACTGTCCATTCAAATTCGGGACGGCGGCTCGGTAGAAAATGTAAGCTATTCCAATATTATCATAGAGACCCGGCGCTTTTGCCCGGACTGGTGGGGCACGGCTGAGCCCATCACCATCACCGCCTTTGACCGGGACCAGAATACCCGCTGCGGTAAGGTCAAGAACATTCGCTTCTTTAACATTACCGCCAAGGGCGAGAACGGTGTGCTCCTTCACGGCACAGCGGAGAACCCCATTGAAGATGTGCGCTTTGAGAACTGCCGCATTACCCTGACCAAAACCAGCAAGTGGCCCTGCGGGCTGTATGACCTGCGCCCCTGCTTGGACTACGGGGTGGAAAAGTACCAAAACGCCGCCTTCTTCCTACGCCACGCCAAGGACATTACCATTGAAAAAACCAAGACCGACTGGGGCAACCTGTGCCCGGATTACAGCTGTGCGGTAGACGCCGCCTATGTGGACAATCTGGAGCTGATACGCCTAACCGGCCATGCCGCCGACCCGGCAGAGGACGACCTAAAGCTGCGCCATGTGCGGCTGGTAAAATAAAGGAGTAAAAATATGGTACAAATACAAGGCTACAAGGTGAACAAGCTGCACATGGAAAATACCGTAGCAAACGGCACCGAATTGCAGCTGCAAAACCAGGTAAAATACAATGTAAACTACATGGACGATGTGCACAAGTGCGTGGGGATCCTGTCCTTTCGCATTACCGACGGAAATATGAACCCCTTTGAGGTGCAGATTGACATGGTGGCGGAGTTCACCTACGATGAAGGGGATGACAAGGCGGACATTCACACCCAGTCTTTTGACCAGATCTATCCCTTCCTGCGCCAGATCGTCAGCCAAATGGCCGGCCACTGCGGCGTGCCCGGGCTGATGATCCCCATTATGCGGCTGAACAAAGACACAGTGACCGTTGGCGGCCCGGACCAGTCGCCCCTGAACTGATATGGACAGACTGTGTGAGAACTGCTGGTACTTTGTGTGCGACGGCGAGGGCGAGGACGCCGAAGAGGGCTTCTGCGACCTGATGCTGGACGAGGACGAGTACGCCCGCATGCTGGAGAGTGACACCTCCGCCGGGTGCAAATACTTCCGTCCCGATGTAGGCGAGTACGGCATTGTAAGGAAACAAAACTGATATGGCCGAGTATTTTGACCTGCTGTCCCCCACCGGGGAACCCCTGGGGATCACCAAAGAGCGAAACGCCGTCCACCGGGACGGGGACTGGCACCCCAGCGTGCATATCTTTGTGATACAGGGTGACCGGGTACTGCTTCAACGACGAAAGTGGGACAAAGAGTCTTTTCCCGGCAAGCTGGATCTGGCCTGCACCGGCCATGTGGACGCCGGCGAGGACTACCTGACCGCCGCCCGGCGAGAACTGCAAGAAGAACTGAACCTGGCCGCCGGTGCCGATGACCTGCGCTACCTGTTTACCCAAAAGTTAGAGGTGGATGCAGACTTTGGTCACGGCCGCTTTGTCAGTAACGAGCACTGCCGGGTGTATCTGCTGCATCCCGCTGTTCCCCTGACCGCTCTGCGCTACCAGGCGGAGGAGATCGATGAACTGGTGTGGGTAAACCGGCACACGGACATTACCGGTGCGGATTATTGCCTGCTCCCCACTGAGTGGCACAAGGCCATGGGTCTGATTTTCGGGGAGTGATGAGAGTATAACGCACCCTACAATTGTACCAAAAGGAACCCGTAGGGGCGGCAATTTGCC
>FR885351.1:0-10284 GCA_000436335.1 Clostridium sp. CAG:217 | reverse complement strand
GTAAATAAGCCCCCCAAAAACACAATAACCCCCGGGCACACAAGCGGCGACTTGTGTGCCCGGGGGTTATTTTATACCCATTTACGCTGTTAAATATGCAGCACGGCGGTGGCAAAGCCAAAGTAGATCAACAGGGAAATCGCGTCCACAATGGTGGTTACAAAGGGGGACGACATCACCGCCGGATCCAGTTTCAACCGTTTGGCGATAATGGGCAGAGAACAGCCGATCATTTTGGCCAAAGTGACCTCAACAATCAGGGTCAGGCTGATCACCAGATCCACCTTCAAGGTCACACCGGTCATACCCAGCATCAGTCGATCCACCAACAGTACCTTGACAAAATTAATGACCGCCAGGCTGGTGCCGCAAAGCAGACCCACTCGCAGCTCTTTCCATATCACCTTGAAAATATCCCGCATATCGATCTCGTTAAGAGACAGGGCGCGAATCACGGTAACGCTGGCCTGACCACCGGAATTGCCGCCGGTGTCCATCAGCATAGGGATAAAGGAGGTCAAAATAATCATACTGGCCAGCTTGTCCTCAAAGCTGGTGATGATGGAGCCGGTAAAGGTGGCGCTGACCATCAAAAGCAGCAACCAAGGGATCCGGGACTTCCAAGTAGCCAGCACGCCGGTCTTCAGATAAGTCCGCTCCGTGGGCACGATGGCGTTCATCTTTTGAATATCCTCGGTGTTCTCCTCTTGGATAACATCCATAGCGTCGTCTACGGTGATGATACCCACCAGTCGCTCTTCCAGGTCCACCACCGGCAACGCCAGAAAGTCGTATTTGCTCAGCTGGGCAGCTGCCTCCTCCTGGTCGCTCAGGGTGTTCACATAGATCACATTGGTCTCCATAAACGCCTCAATCCGGTCGTCCTGATCGTGGAGCAGCAGTTCCTTCACGGTGGTCACGCCCAGCAAATGGCGGGAGGCGTCCGTTACATAGCAGGTATAAATGGTCTCTTTGTCCACACCGGTGCGGCGAATGCGCTTAAAAGCGTCCTCCACGGTCATATCCCGCTTTAAGTCCACAAACTCCGGAGTCATGATAGAACCGGCGCTGTCCTCCGGGTAGCGCAGCAGGGTGTTGATGGAAGCGCGGGTTTCCACATCCGTGTTGCGCAAAATGCGCTTCACGACGGTCGCGGGCATTTCCTCAATCATATCCACCGTATCGTCCAGGTACAGCTCGTCCAGCACCTCTCGCAACTCGTTATCGGAGAAAGCGTGAATCAGTGCCTCCTGGTTGTCCGGCTCCAGCTCTACAAAGGTGTCTGCCGCTTCTTCCTTGCCCAGCAGACGAAAGAACAGCAGCCGTTCTTCGTTGCTGAACTCCTCTAAAAGCTGGGCAATATCTGCCGGATTCAACTGGTTCAAAATGGTTTTAATGGCAGAGAACTGCCGTTTGGTATGAAGATCCTCAATTTCTGCTTTCAGCTCTTCTAATTCCATAGGCGCGCTCCTTTCTGCACTTATTTTTATTCTTTACATCCCGGATATAAGCGGATTATTGCTCCGATCTATAAAAGGACGGCTCGTCCTCGTCTGTGACCCGGGCAGTCTTGCGGGCGTGGAATGCCAAAAGAACGATCAACACTGCCAGACCGCCCACGCCGGCGGTCACCGCCATCCGGAAGGCGGGCTGCTGGTAAAAGCGGGTGCCCTCCACAAAGGAGGTATAGTCCTCCTGTGCCATCTCGGCACGCACCTGTTCCACGGTCTTGTCCACCCGGCGCACCTTAATGGTATAGGTGCGCACCTGGCCGTCCGAGGCGGTCACCGGCAGGGTCAGGTCGATCTCCTGCTCCGGCGCCAGAGTCATCTCCACCGGTGCGCAGTAGGCGTTAATATCCTTGGTCACCGGGGTAATCATCAGCGAGGTCAGGTCGCCGGGAATATACAGCTTGTAAGTGGTATCGTCTTCATTCATCTCCGGCACCAGCTCACCCAGGGTGCAGGTGATCGAGTCCAGATGGTTCTCGCTGTTCTTCACATAAGCTGCGGCGTTCTTGTAAGTAAAGGTATATTTGGCGGAGCCGGTGTCATAGCTGAGGGTGACCACAACCGCCGTTTGATGGTTGGTGCTGTCCGTATCATAGGTCACGAACAGGTTGCCCTCCCCCTGCACCTTGTAACTTTTCAGCTTTGGCGACACCGCCGCGTTGTCCAGCACCAACTGGTACTGGTACACATCGCTCTTAAACTGCCCCACAATGGTGGCGCCGGAAAAGGCAATGCGCTCCAGCACCGGGGCCTGCGCCGCAAAGGCAGGCAGGCACTGACCCAGCAGACACAGGGTCAGCAGCAGGTATAAGAACTTTCGCTTCATAAGGTCACTCCGTGATCAGGTAACAGGTGCAGCCACGGTCATCCAGCAGCTGCTTCACTGCCCGACGGCTTTTCTCCGGGCAGGTAATGGCATAAATTTGGTTTTCATTCGGGTTTTGGGTGCACTTGTCGGCCACTTCTTTTTTCAGGTCCGCCGTAGCGGTAGAGGTGATGTTTACCGCCACCGGTTGCAGAAATTTTACATCCTGCCCCAGGTCGGCAGTCAGTCGCTTGGACAAATCGGCAAACCCATTGTGGTTAAAGGTGCCCGCCGCCTGCGGCAGCTCCGTGCCCTCCAGCACAAACACCGTTACCCCGGCGCGAACGCTCTCCTCCACCAGCGAGCGAATGTAGTTGTAAACCTCCGTGCTGTCCGGGTTCAGGTAGCGGTTGCCCGCCGGATCTGTGTAAGCGGTTTTGCCGCTCTTCACCGCCCAGGCCGGATTGGCAGCGGTCTGCACATTGTCCGGATAGCACACAATGTGCCCCAGCACCAGCAGGTCATTCTTGCCCAGCTTTTGACAAGAGGAGCGCAAATCCCCGGCAGGGGAAGATACCGCCCCGGCTGCCGCCACCGTACCCAGGGTAGAGGCGTAGCCCACGGTGCCGTCCGCCCGCTTAATATCAAAGCAGGCAGCGGTATAGCCGCCGGAGGACAAATCGTCCATCATGGCATCCAACATCACCGCACCGTCCAGGGACAGGCTGTCCACCTTGGCTGCCTTGGCCTCCAGCGCCACAGTGCTGATGGTGTTGCCGTCCACCGTGTCCGTTTGGGCGGCAGGCATGGCGTGCAGATCCATCCAGGCATCCATCAAAATATAGCCCGCATACAGCAGCACCAGCCCCAGCAGCACCAAAAGTACCCGGCGCACCACCTGACCGGGCGTGGCCTTTTGAAACGCCGGGCCTTTTTTACGCCGCTCCCGATCCAGCTCTGCCTGACCCGCCTGGGTGCGCGGTTCGATGTATTTGTCTGCAAAGTCAATGGGGCGACCCACTTCCGGCTCCGTCCATTTTTGACCCCGCTTGTCATTACTGTAAAATCGCTTTTGCTTTTTCTTCATCTTGCCTTATTCCGCAGCCTGCTGCGCCGCACGGCACAGACCGGCAATGGTGGCTGCCGGATCCGCACTCTTAAACACCGCAGACCCTGCCACAAACACATTGGCCCCGGCCTTGGCCGCTGCCTTTACCGTCTCCAGGTTAATGCCCCCGTCCACTTGCAGATCCAGGTGGGGATAGCGGCTACGCAGCAAAGTGAGCTTTGGCATCATATCTGCCATAAAGCTTTGGCCGCCGAAGCCCGGCTCCACAGTCATCACCAGCACCATGGCCAGCCGATCCGCATAGGGCAGCACCGCCTCTGCCGGCGTGCCCGGCTTAATGGCAATCGCAGGCTTGCAGCCCCGGGCAAGGATCTTGTCGATCACTGCGTTCGGGTCATCGTCACTCTCCAGGTGGAAAGTGATCAGATCTGCACCGGCGTCGGCGTAATCGTCAATATACCGCAGCGGCTGGCTGATCATCAGGTGCACATCAAAGGGCAGGTCACACACCTTGGACAGCCCGGCGATCACCGGCGCGCCAAAGGAGATATTGGGCACAAAATGCCCGTCCATTACATCCAGGTGCAGCAGATGAGCGCCCCCGGCGGCGCATTTGTTGGCCTCTGCGCCCATGTTGGCAAAATCGCAGGCCAGCATAGACGGTGAAATCTTCATATCCATACAGAATTCCCCTCTCGGTAACGGCAAAACTGCCGGTTTGCGTTCGTGCTCTTATTATACGCCCAAAAGGGCACAAAATCAACAGCAACGCCTACGAAATATGCCTTGACGGCGCACCCGGTTTTCGTTAGAATAGTACAAAACAGGAGGTAACTGAAATGGAACTCTCCCCTATCTGCAAAAAAGAATATCCGGCGCTGCGGGCACTGTATCGCAGCGCGTTCCCGGCAGCGGAGCGTATGCCACTCTCTCGCTTCTTCGCCCTGCAAAAAAAGGGGCAAGCGGAGATTTTGGTGCTGCGCACCGGCGGCGCCTTTGCCGGGCTGATGATCGTCACCTTTGCCCCCGGCTACGCCCTGCTCAACTACTTTGCCGTGGAGCCGGACTGCCGCTCTATGGGACTTGGCTCCCGTGCGCTGCCCATCTTGCAGCAGCGTTATCCCAATCGGCAGGTGGTGCTGGAGGTGGAGCCGCCGGATCATACGGCACCCAACGCCCGGCAGCGGCAACGGCGGCTGGATTTCTATGCCAAAAACGGCTTTCTCCCCTGCAACTTGCCGGTACGGCTGTGCAGCGTGGCACTGGATGTGCTCACGCCCGGCGGGCAGGCACTGGATTTTGCCGCCTATCAAGGGTTTTATCGCCCGATCTTTGGCCGTTTGGCGCCCCTTTTTGTGCAAAAGCGCCAATAAAACGCCGCCGGGCCAAATTCTCCTTGTATTTTGGCCGGGGGTGGTGTAGAATAGTTGCGGATTTTCAGATACAATAGATAACAAAGCCAGTAACGGAGGATTTCTCTATGATTCAAGCCAATAATGTAACCGTGCAGTTTGGCGGTCGCGCCCTGTTTGAGCGGGTCAATGTGACCTTCTCTAAGGGCAACTGCTACGGCATCATCGGTGCCAACGGCGCAGGCAAGTCCACTTTCTTAAAAGTGCTGGACGGCGAGCTGGAGCCCCAAAAGGGAGAGGTGGTCATCACCCCCGGCGAACGGCTCAGCGTGCTCAAGCAGGACCACTTTGCCTACGACCAGTACCAGGTGGTGCGCACCGTGCTGATGGGCAACCCCCGTCTCATTGAAATTATGGAAGAAAAGGACGCCCTGTACGCCAAGCCGGACTTTAGCGAGGCGGATGGCGTGCGCGCCGGGGAGCTGGAAGCGGAATTTGCCGATATGGACGGCTGGAACGCAGAAAGCGATGCGGAGTTTATGCTCAACAAGCTGGGTGTCACCGACGAGTACCACTATATGACCATGGCGGAACTGCCTGCCAACTTAAAGGTCAAGGTGCTGCTGGCGCAGGCCCTCTTTGGCAATCCGGACATTTTGCTGCTGGACGAGCCTACCAACCACCTGGATCTGTCCGCCATTCGCTGGCTGGAAAACTTCCTACTGGATTTTGAAAACACGGTAATCGTGGTGTCCCATGACCGTCACTTCTTAAATAAGGTCTGCACCCATATCTGCGATGTGGACTTTGGCAAAATTCAAATGTATGTAGGCAACTACGACTTTTGGTACGAGTACACCCAAATGCGCCAGCGCCAGGCTCGGGATCAGAACAAGAAGAACGAGCAAAAGATCAAGGAACTTCAGGCCTTCATTGCCCGCTTCTCTGCCAACGCGGCCAAGAGCAAGCAGGCCACCAGCCGTAAAAAGCAGCTGGACGCTTTGGAGATGATCGACATGCCCGTGTCCTCCCGCCGGTTCCCCTTTGTGGACTTTAAGCCGGATCGGGAGTGCGGCAACGACCTGCTGCGGGTGGACCACCTGACCAAGACCATCGGCGACCGCAAGGTACTGGACGACATTAGCTTTGTGATCCATCCCAGAGAGAAGGTAGCCTTTGTAGGCGCAGATGCCATGGCCAAAACCACCCTGTTTAAGATCATTATGGGCGAGATGGAGCCAGACGAGGGCGAGTTCAAGTGGGGCGTAACCACCACCCAAAGCTACTTCCCCAGCGACAACAGCGCCTACTTTGACGGCGTGGACCTGACCCTGATCGACTGGCTGCGCCAGTACACCACCCAAACGCTGGAAACGGACATTCGCTCCTGGCTGGGTCGTATGCTCTTTAGCGGCGACGAGGCGTTAAAGAAAGCCAATGTACTTTCCGGCGGCGAGCGTGTGCGGTGTATGCTGTGCAAGATGATGCTCTCCGGCGCCAATGTGCTGGTGCTGGACGAACCCACCAACCACCTGGATTTGGAGTCCATCACCGCTTTGAATGACGGCCTGATCCGCTACCCGGAGACCATTCTCTTTACCTCCCACGACCATCAGTTCGTGCAGACCGTTGCCGACCGGATCATCGAGGTCAGCGGCAATACCCTGCTGGATCGCAAGGGCACCTACGACGAATTCTTGGCAGACTTTGACGAGGATCAGCTGAAGAAATATTAACGGCGAACATAGTCATCGCTCGTTGAACCGGTGACTTATATAAGTGCGCAAACACATTTTTCATTTTTTGAAATAGCAAAACCTCCTATGGCAGAAAATGCCATAGGAGGTTCCCTTTTTATTATCTATTTTTTGTAATCTCGCACAAACATAAACTTTAAATCATTTATTGTGTTAACGTGTGACTCAGGGTCGGATAATTATCTGTCCCCATTGTCCAGACATCTTCAAAATCAAATCCCTCATAGGATTCTTGATTTTGCATTGCCTCTGAACTAAGCGCTTTTACGGTTGGGTACTTTCCACCATCATATATCGCAGGAAAGCCTGCGTCAAGATAGTAACTGTATTCAACTGATTCGGATTTGTTAACAAGCAATGAGCCTGTTGCTTTTGAACCACTTAATTTACCCTTGTTATAGCATTTGCTGATTACCGCTGAATTCACCGAAATGCCGGCAACCTCCTGTGCTGCAATACTTCCACTGTTATAACAATCGGTTATAACTGGCAAATAGCTATCTGCTCTGGCACATATTCCGCCGGCTTGACATACATCGGTGTCTCTACTCTTAAGTTCTATATCACCGGAATTGCAACATTGCGCAATTTGAGGACCGTCTCCAATTACATCGCTATTGCCAATAATGCCTCCAGCATAAACAGCACAATTAGTCGTTGCTTTGATATCTATGTTATTTGCTGTGTTGTAAACCTTTGATACCGTCGTATCTGCGACTATACCACCAAGATATACCTGATGAAATATTGTATTGTATCCGTTCTCTTCTATTATTGCTTTGTTTCCTTGCTCTTTATATGTAATATTACCCGCCGCTATACAATTACTTACATTGCAGTGATTTGAATAACCGACAATCCCCCCTACGGAAACATCTTGTTCTGTTTGACTCCTTTCTTGAATTTGCTTATAATTCACCGTTATATCGCCCTTAAACGAACAGCTGGCAATGTTCGGTTCATAATCATCTGATCCCCTGTATGCGGTGTCAACAATTCCGCCAATGCATACAGACGGTTCATAATCAGACGAGTGCATTATTACATCTTCATATTTCATAGTCGTCAATTCTACAATAATATCGGCATTGATTTTAATATTCGTGAATGTTCCGCTATTATATATTTCGTTACAAAACGGCGAGCCGTTTTTGCCGCTAGAATTACTCATCGTTAAATCTTTGATACTGCCGCTACATTTATAAAATAGTGCTTCATTTTGATTGTAGTTTTTTATCGAATAATTATTGCCATCTACATTGCCTTCGACTTTAATTCCATCCCAATCTTTTGTATTGGAAAAGTCTATATCCGACATCAGAATATAATTTCCTTTGGGTGTGGTTCTTATGTATTCAAAATCGTCAACTGAATAGATTCCCACATACCCATCCGGCACTTCTGTTTTATGCGCGGGTTCTGCCGGTAATTCTTCCGTTACCAGTTTATTATCCGATTCGTCATTCGGGGTCTCTCCTTCAGAATTACTGGATGTGCAACCTGCGAACAGCATAAAAACTATCGTTACTGACAATAAAATGCTAATAACTTTTTTCATAATTCTTCTTACACACTATAGCCAATCGCTATGTATGCCCTTTCAAAAAATATTTGCATTTCTATTGTAAATACTCTGAAAGCAAAAATCTATACACTATCAGCATACACTGCGTAATATTTTTATTACTCATTTCGTAGTCTGCATAGCAAAAAAGCAAGGCAATATGCCTTGCTTTTTCATTTATTTGGATGATGTTATTCGTAGCAGGAGGGCACCGTGGGCGGGGACGGTGGCGGAGAAGCGATTTTTGAAGGTACCCAACGGTTCGCCGGACCAAATCTCCGTCAGGTCGCAGGGGGTATCCGGCAGGTGCAGGGCGGTGAGGTCCAGAGTTTGGCGAGCCGGGCGGTCCTGGGTATTAAACAGGGCGGCGTACTTGCAGCCCCGGCCGCAGGCCACCCACTGAATGGTGCCGCGGCCGTTGGTCTCTCGCCGCAGCAATTCCCGGGCGCCGTAAGAGGTAGCGTGCATTTGCAGATAATCTTGATTGGTCAGCATAGCCAGCACATCGGCGGGCATCTCCGGCAGATCGCCGCCCAAAAACAGCGGACTGCGGAAAATGCCCCACAAAGTGAACATGGTGCGCACCTCATCCGGGGTAAAATTGCTCATCCGATTCTGCGCGCCATGGTAGGGAGCGTCCTTGCACAGGCGGCCCACCGGCAGCATATCGCAATCCGGCCAGCAGCCGGGGCCGGGCACGCCCTCCCAGGTCTTGCACCGGTCAAACATATCGTGCAGCTTGTCCCACCGGTCCCAAAAATCGCCGGTCATACGCCACATTTGGGCGTGGCGGCGCAGGTGGGGCAAATTGGTAATATCCGCCGGGCCGGGAGAGAGGGATAAAACTACCTCCCGCCCGCAATTTTGCAAGCTGCGGTGGAGCATTTCAATCTCGTGCCGGGCGTTATATGGATCGTCCCATTTGCGAAATTCCGTGACGCAAATATCGTCGCACTTAATAAAATCCACGCCCCAGTCGGCGTACAACCGACAAATGGAGTCATAGTACGCTTGGGCTGCGGCATTGTCCCGCATACCGTACATATCCGTGTTCCAGGCGCAGACGGAGAAGTGATGAGCTGCGTCCCGGGCAGTAAAATCCGTGCCCAAAATAGGCGTATCCCGGTGCACCGCCTGGCGGGGAATGCCCCGCATAATATGAATACCAAAGCGCAGACCCAGAGAATGGCAATAGTCCGCAATGGGGCCAAAGCCCTTGCCCCCGGCTGCGCTGGGAAAGCGGTTCTCCGCCGGTAACAAACGCCCATAGTCGTCCATACAAACCGGGGCAAAATTGTTATACTCGTTGCCCTTTGCCTGCGGCTCGTACCACTGAATGTCGCACACCAAGGTGTTCCACCCATAGGGCAGCAGGTGCGCCGCCATAAAGCGGGCGTTCTCCCGCAAGGCTTCCTCCGTTACGCCGGCGCCGTAGCAGTCCCAGCTGTTCCACCCCATAGGCGGGGTGGGTGCAAGTGTCTTTTTCATACCGTTCACCTCAAAAAAGCCGCCGGTAATTGCCCGACGGCGCTGTTTTTTATTACAGTTCCTTAACCATACGAATGTGGGGGCAAAACTCGTCCAGATAGACCTCCCCCACAGAGGTAAAACCGCACTTTTCGTAAAAAGGCTGTACCCGGCACTGGGCAGACACCTCAATTCCCGCAGCGCCCCGGCGGCGCAGTTCCGCCTCTGCCAAGTCCATCATTCGCCGCCCTAAGTGCAACTGGCGGGCAGACTGGATCACCGCCACCCGGCCAATATGCCAGCGGGTGCCGCCGTCCTCCGTAAAGGCACGCAGCGTGCCCACCGGCCGACCGTCTGCAAACAGCAGCAGGTGCAGGGCGTGGCGGTCAATGGCGTCAAATTCCTCCTGAAAGCCCTGCTCCTCCACAAAAACCGCCTGGCGAATAGCCGCGGCCTCCGGGGGCAAAGCGTCATAAAATGCGTGGGTAAATTCCATTACTTCAAATACTCCCAATGCTTGTCTTTTTCGCTTAGCTGCAAGGTCATACCCGGGGGAATGGGCCACTCCACGCCGATCTTGGGATCGTCCCAGGGAATGCCGCCCTCATCGTCCGGGTGAAAAAAGTCCGTTACCTTGTAGCAAAATTCCGCCCGCTTCGACAGCACCAAAAAGCCGTGGGCAAACCCGGCAGGGATCAAAAACTGCTTTTTGTTCTCCGCAGAAAGCACCTCGCCGTGCCACCGCAAATACGTATCACT
>FR885350.1 GCA_000436335.1 Clostridium sp. CAG:217 | reverse complement strand
CGACGCTCTCATCCCTGCCGTGGCCCTCAGAGCGAGAACGCTGACTGCAATTAAGCAGCCAGAGCTACTGTTTTATGATTGTCAGTTCAATTTAAGGTGTTACTTTTTAAGCGGTGCAACTCCGCTATGCGCTTACGGTGCTTCTTTATACCCGTCGAAATCCTTTCATCCCCATTTTTATCTATATTTTGGTGCGGTTAGTCCCGCTGCCGATCCTTCAGTGCACGGTCAATGTCTCGCTGAGAGGCCTTTTTGGCAGCCACTGCCCGCTTATCATAGAGCTTTTTACCCTTGCACAGGCCAATCTCCAATTTGGCGCGGCCCTTGATAATATACAGCTGTAAGGGAATGACAGACAGCCCCTGCTGCTGGCTGTCTGCAGCCAGGCGGAGGATCTCTTTCTTATGCAGCAGCAGCCGCTTACGGCGCATAGGGTCCCGGTTGAAAATATTGCCGTGGTCGTAAGGGGAAATATGCACCCCCACCGCGTACATTTGGCCCTCGTCAATGCTGCACCAGCTGTCTTTCAAATTCACTTTGCCCTGGCGAATGGACTTAATCTCCGTGCCGAAAAGCTCCAGTCCCGCCTCGTAAGTGTCCAGCACAAAATAGTCGTGGAACGCTTTTTTGTTGCGGGCAATCACTTGCTTTGCTTCTCCCAAAGCGCCCACTCCTTTCTGTTTTTGTTAAATCAGGCTGCGCCCCTCCAGGGCTCTGGACAGGGTGACCTCGTCGGCATACTCCAAATCTGCGCCCACCGGAACGCCGTAGGCCAGGCGGCTGACAGTAATGCCCATAGGCTTCAGCAGCCGGCTGATATACATAGCGGTGGCCTCGCCCTCTACGGTAGGATTGGTGGCCATAATGACCTCCTCCACCGTGCCGTCGTTCAGTCGCGCCAGCAGCTCCTTAATGCGGATCTGGTCCGGACCGATATTGTCCATAGGCGAGATGGCGCCGTGAAGTACATGGTAGGTGCCGTTATACTCGTGGGTGCGCTCAATGGCGGCCACATCCCGCGGATCCTCCACCACGCAGACCACGCTTTTGTCCCGGGCCGGGTTTTTGCAGATGGGGCAAAGCTCCTCCTCCGCCAGATTGCAGCAGATCTTGCACTGGTGGATCTTGGTATGGGCTTCGGTAATGGCGTCGGTAAAAGCCCGGGTTTCTTCGTCTGACAAACCCAGCACATAGAACGCCATGCGTTGGGCAGTCTTGTGACCAATGCCCTGCATACGCTCAAACTGGTCTACCAGATTTTGCAGTGCGGCTAAATTATATCGCATACCGCTTACCGATTAAAGACCGGGAATGTTCAGCCCGCCGGTAACGGCAGACAGTTCTTTTTCCGAGTCCTCGTCGATCTTGCGCATGGCCTCGTTAATGGCTGCCAGCAGCATATCCTCCAGCATTTCCACATCCTCCGGGTCTACCACTTCCGGGTTGATGCCGATGGCTTTGATCTCGTGCTTGCCGTTGGCGGTTACTTCCACCATGCCGCCGCCGGAAGAGACCACATATTCTTTCTCCTCCAGTTCGGCCTTTTTGGCCTCAATGTTCTCTTGCATCTTCTGGGCCTGGCGCAGCATGGACTGCATGTTCTGCGGTCCGCCGCCCATACCCTGGGGAAGTCTTGCTTTCATAGTATGCTCCTTTAATGTTCTTCGATTTGAATATGATTTTCCCGCGCTTTGCTCAGCAGGTCCTCTAACGGGTCCCGCCGGGGCGCTTGCTCGGTGGATTTTTTCTTAAACAAGCCCAGCTTGTAGTTGTGGCCGGTGAGCTCGTGGAGAGCCGCGCGAATGGCCTTGGCGTGGGTGGAGATCTTGATGAACTCCTTGATGGTGGGATTGGGACTGTCAATCAGGAAAAACTCGCCCCGGGTGTAACCCTGAGAGCCACTGAGCACGCCAAACAGGGCAATGTCTGTGCGGTGTAGAATTTCCATCAAATCCGCCCACTGCATAAACAGTTTCTGCTCGCTGTCCGCTACGGGGGCGGGGGAAGGTGCCGCGGCTGCC
>FR885349.1 GCA_000436335.1 Clostridium sp. CAG:217 | reverse complement strand
ATGTGACGGAAGAGTTCATCCATAAGGCACTGGAGTTCTACTTTGAGTGTGGGATTGCATAATCCACGGCACGCCGTGATTGTAGCTGTAATAACTTAATAGGAGAAAAAAGAAATGAAAAAAGAATATAAAATCCTTTTGTATGCATATCCGTTTATTATTGTGATTTCTATCTTGGCCACAGTAGGAGTACCGCTGTTTGCTTTGGCTGATGTAGCGTTTCTCGTGCTGTACTATTATATTTTGCAGAAGTCATTTTCAAAATTAAATATAATCAAAAATGCCGACGAATACGCGGCGTTTACGACTGCCAATGCAGATCAACGCGTGCAGGACGCCAAAGCGGCTGCGGAAAAAATGCGAAAAGAAACAGAGGACAGTTGTGCTCAAAAACTTCGTACTGTTGAAGATCAGATCAAAGATAAGAGAGAGCACGCCGCCCAGCGGGCTCGTGCTGCTGAACTGGAACTTGAGCACAAACAGAAATGCGTTGCTCAGCTAAATATTGAAATCCGCGATCTTAAAGATGAAATTGAAGTTGCGCAACGAGAAGCGGTTGCTGTTTCCTCTTCCGTCCCGGTAGACTATGATATATCGTCCGCTGAATATAAAGACAAATTTGCTCTTGCGCAACTTAATGAAAAGGAATGCATTTCCTCAAATAATGCCGTATCTGTGTATTCCGATGCGCCACAGTCTGTTGTAAATGCAAATGTGAAACAGATCCTGCGTTGCTTTAATTCGGAAACGGCGGCTATTATCAAGAATGTTACCACTCGGAACATTGACAGTGCGCGTTCTAAAATCATCAAGTCCTTTGAAATGCTTAACAGGATTTTTGCACCGGACGGAGTGGAACTCGACCGCCAGCTGCTGGAGATTAAACTGGAACAGCTCAACTGTATGTATGGCAATCAGGTGATGGCAGAGCGCGAAAAGGAAGAGCAACGCGCGATTCGAGAGCAAATGCTCGAAGAAGAAAAAGTGCGCCGTGAAATTGAACGCGAAAAAGCAAAGCTCGATAAGGAAGAACGGCAGTTCAAGAATGAAATTCAGAAACTCATGACTTATCTACATAAAGCGGATGATATTGAAAAGCAGCTTTATGTTGACAAGATAAAAGAACTGGAGGCGAAACTCGGCCTGTTAGAGCAAGACAGAAAAAATGTACTCGATCGGGAGCAGAATACACGCGCTGGCTTTGTCTATGTAATATCCAATATCGGCTCTTTTGGTGAGAATGTATATAAAATTGGAATGACACGACGGTTGGAGCCGATGGACCGAATTAAAGAACTTAGCAGTGCTTCCGTACCGTTTGAATTCGATGTTCACGCTATGATTTTCTCCGAGGACGCGCCGGCGTTGGAGACGGCTTTACACAGGCAGTTTGATGATCGGCGTATAAATCTGGTAAACAGCCGAAAAGAGTTCTTCCGCGTTTCTCTTTCGGAAATTGAAAAGGTGGTAAAAGAAAACCATAATGCAACGGTCACTTTTACTGCCGTTGCCAAAGCGGAGGAATATCGTCAGACAGTAAGGCTTCTTGAAAGCGAGCAGTAAAACACGACCATTCTGCCAAGGCTGGCAAAATGGTCACACATAAATGAAAAAGAGTATGAAAGAATTATACAGACAAATTGCAAAAATCGGCCGGCAGTAC
>FR885348.1 GCA_000436335.1 Clostridium sp. CAG:217 | reverse complement strand
ATAGACAAAGAGCAGATAGGGGGCATTTAGGATAAGCAGCTTTTTAAGTTCCGGCTTCATAGCGATACCTCCCTGTCCTTTTTCTTCACTTTGTCCTTCTGTGCGTTCAGAGCTGCCGCCTTGTCTTTCAGAGTGGAAAGCAGCTTGCGGATAGAGGGCTTTTTATCCCTGCCTAATTTCTTTGCGGTAAATTCCCGGAACGCTTCGGTCATAACGTCAATATCCTTGCCCTTAAAAGACACAAGATAGGTCGGCGGCTTGCCGTTCTCAATCTTCTTGACGTTGTAATCAAGCCCGCTTTTCCTTGCGATAGGGTCAAAGGCTTTGATATTTTGGTCGGTAATCTCAATGTTGGAAACCTTTTCTCCCTGCTTCATAAGCTGCCGCATAGTGATTTTCCCATGCGGGGCTTTGGTTAGCTGCCCTTTGCCTTTGGCAAGCAGGGCTTTCATAGCCTTTTGCAGCACTTCGGCGGTCAGCTTAGATGTTTTGATTGCTAAAGACACGACTTTTTCATTGACTTCATCTTGCATGAAATCCCTCCTTTCATAGTTTGGTTAGGGTGGTGTGCCGCTTCGGGGCATAAAAATAAGGCGTACATTTTTCATGCCGCCTTTAGATACGCACCCGCAGCCCGTTCAAATCCGAAGCCCTCACACCGACAAGATACCAGTTGTCCCCGTACTCCATGCGGGTCGGCTTCCATTTGCCGCGTACAAACACTTCAAGGCAATCCCCACAATGCAATCCTCCGTAGTAGTCGTTAAGGTCAAAGCGAATGTCGTAACGGTCTGCCGTTTCATCAAAAATCAAAGCTCCTGTTTTCTGTGTCATATTAAAATCCTCCTGTTTTTTAATAGCCGCCGTACATATCGTGGTTGACAAGGGCGGTGTAATAGCTGTCAATGGTGTTGGGCGCGTTGAAAAGTACCGCTTTCAGATATTGCTTGATGTTACGGATTTTCGTGGTGTTCTCTTTCATGCAGTCAAAGACAAATTCAATGTGGCTGCTGTTCAGCTTCATAAACTTTGCTTTGACAAGCTCTGCCGGATAATCGTCCCCGGCGATACGAATTGTCTTTCGTTTGGTGCAGACAGTTTCAAGGATAAGGGACACAATCTCGTCCAAGCGTTCCCTGTCAATGTTGGTATGCTTGATAAAATGCTCATACTCGATATTGTCCTTGATGATTTCCTCATACACGCTGTATGCGTCTGCCGCTTCCGTTCCTTTCCGTTCCGGCTCTGCCGTTTCTTCCCTCAAAGGAGAGGGGTTAGGGGAAAGGATAGGAATGGAATGGTTACTTGATAAATCCGTATTTGATTTTTCTTTTTTTGGTAAGTCAGTCTTTTGTATATCTTTATTTAATTGCATTGGATTTTCCAACGTAGGTTTTTCCTGCGTAGGATTTTCCAATGTTGGATTTCCCAATGTTGGATTTTCCAATGTAGGTAAATCCAAGTTAGGCGGCTGCTCATAGATGATGTAATCAGTTCCCCGCAAGCGTCCTTTCTCGTCGCGCTCCCTTGAACGCTGAATATATCCGGCTCTTTCAAGCTCCCGGACAGCTTCGCGGATAGCGTCGATTTTTTCCCGGTTGATATAGGACAGTCCCGCAAGGGTATAGTCCCAATCCTCCGGCAAGGACAGCATTTGCGATAACAGCCCTTTTGCCTTTAGGGAAAGTTCTTTGTTGCGTAAATGGTGGTTGCTCATAACCGTATATCCTGTGTTTCTCTCCACGCGGAAAACTGCCATAGCTTCATCAACTCCTTTGCTGCATATTTGTTACGCGGTAGAACAGCGATTTTAAGGGTTTAGGTATCAATCCCTTACCCTGTGAAAACCGTACCCGCAAAGCCTTGTGTAGCAAGACTCTTTTTGCCCCTACTGCGTAACATGAGGGTAAAAAAATAGCGGCGTTCCTTGTTTCCCGGTTGGGATAAGGTAACGCCGCCAGTGCGGTGCTATATGAAATTGTGTGATTGCCGACGTGCCGCGCCGCCAGTGCGTCGCGTTTGTATTGGGTTGTTTCATGCTCGTAAGATGTTCCGGCATATCAAGGCGCAATCCGTTAAAAGTAGTAAATTGGTAGTAAAATCAATCTGAAATCCTGCGAATGTGCTTGTATTTCAAGGGTTTTTCGGGATAATCAAAATTTTTCAACGAAAAAATTGTTCTGAGTCAGCATATATAACGCCTCCTAAATTATTTTTTGAACTTAGTG
>FR885347.1 GCA_000436335.1 Clostridium sp. CAG:217 | reverse complement strand
AGGTCTGGTTCACAATGCTTTGCACGCAGCGATCCAAATACGGCTCTACTTTGTAAACCGGTACAATAACACTGATCAGCGGTTGTTCGCTCATAATTTATACCTCAATAACCTTGCATAAAGATTTAGCAACTGCACCTTTCCATGCTCCAGGCACAACTTAACTACACGGGTATGCAACGGTAAAGATGATGTACGCACACTTAATAACGCTGCTTTCACCGCTACATCGCCACAAAAGCATTTGAGTACGGCCTTGCTGTCCACAGTCGATTTATCATTCCACGGGCTAGCCTCATTGCGCACAACACCATTCAGTGAAAACAAAAGATAATAGGCCAGTTGCGGCATAAGGATCTCTTTATATGTGCTTTCCTCAAATACCGATTTTAAGATTTGATACGGTATCAGCGCGTAATCCGGCATTTTTGGATCATACACATTGGTCATAGACTGGGCATTGTTTCGATAATGGTACAAACAGCCGTCCACATACGCCAGGCTATCAGCCGCCAGCAAACAGGGATAAGTAAACGCGGCGTCCTCACCGATCTTCACCTTCGGTGTGACCGGGTACAGGCACTGCTCCAGCAGCTCCTTTTTAAACACCTTGGACCAACAGCAGGGGTTGATACCAAAGGAATAATAGGGCGCATGGTACAGCATAGTAGGATAGATCTCCTGCGCCAACTGCGCTTTCGTATAATACGCCCGCTGCAAATGCTGGGTACTTGGCTCGTTATGGTCTGCAAAGGCATAATAGAACTCGCAAAGAGCCATATCCGGCGCATATCGGTCAATCGCCGCCGCAAAGCGGGCATACATATCTGGCTCGATCCAATCGTCGCCGTCTACAAAGCCCACATAATCCCCTTTGGCCACCCGCAGACCGGCCTGCCGCGCGGACATCAAGCCGCCATTGGGCTTATGCACCACCTGCACCCGCGCGTCCTTGCGGGCATAGGCATCACAAATGGCCGGGCAGTTGTCCGGTGAGCCGTCATCCACCAGCACAATATCCAAGTCCGTGTAAGTCTGGGCCAAAACACTGTCCACGCACTGCTGAAGATAGGCTTCCACCTTATATATGGGAACAATTACGCTAATGGTCATAAACGCTCCTTAAAAATGCATCCAAATCAATGAACTTCCTACGCAAGCATACCAAAAATGCACGCAGATATAAGCAAAGTAGACAAGCAGCATGACGCCTTGGGTACGCACGCGCAGCACCATTTTCTTCTCACCGGTGTAAATAAAATTAGGTGGTTGTTTCTTCACAAAATCCGCTTGCTTTTGCATACCCACCATAAAGAGCACAGCGCCCATGATCGGCAGGATCCACCGGGCAAAGCGCAAAAAGATCAGGGAACTAAACAGGCAGCCGATCATGAAAAACGCAGTGGTGGAGCAGTAGCGATAAAAGCGATAGATGGGATCTGTCTCTTTATCCCGCACAAAATAGACAGAGAAGTACCAAATTACAAGCAGCACAATTACTAAGGTGACGATATTAACCAAAAAGCCTGTACTTGTATTTAGTCGTACTGCTTCTGTATTATTTTCAGACTTTTCAGCAATAGAAAGTATGAATTCATTGTCTGATTTTTCAGCAATAAATTGGATAAACGCACCACCAACAGCCAGTCCCAAGATCATAACCACATTGATAAACTTGCTGTTAAACTTCATGGTCAATAAGGTCAGCAACACCAACGCCACCGGCAAAATCGGCGAGGAATGGAGCAGACACGCCGCCACATAACCAAACAGGCACAAGATAATATTACGCTTTTCCACCAAATGATAGTAAGCGCAGGCGATCACAACGGCAAAGGCCAGTCCGTTACGTATACCGGACGCTGTATCATAAAACCAGTAGGTGGACAGGAAAAACAGTGTACCCAGCAGCACATAGCCTTTGCTCACCTGATAACGCTGGGCTGCTTTGTACATCACCAGGAACATTAAGGCATAAACGATAAACATGGTCATCGCAGCCAAATAGCGGTTGTTGGGAAAAAAGCTGAGAAAATAGAAATAGTAACGCATGGTTACAAAAGTTTGCCAATCGTACCAATTGCGCTCGATGATATAATCCAACCCGGCCTTTCCCTGCTCTCGCATAATATCCAGCATACCGTAATAGCGATACAGATCGTCCGTTTCATCCGGCACAATGTGATAGGCCAAAACCGTCATGGCCACCACAACCGCAACAAACGGGATCCACATATATTCTCTTGGCAAAATCAAAAGCAGCAGCGCATAGCCTGCAACAATGATCACAAACCATGTAAGTGCAGATAATCCTAACATGCAATCCTCTTTTATATTTCTTTATTTACGCAAATAAATTTGCTCCAATTTTTTGCAAACCCGGGCAATATCAAAGTCCTCGACCACCCGATCACGGGAAATGGTGTGGCGATCGATACGCAACGCCGTTTCAATTTTTTTTACCCATTCTTCCGGCTGTGCCTCAATAGAAGCAAACTGCAACGCCTCGGTGAGCTTCACTGTAGGCGTAATGGTATCTGACACCACACAGGGCAGCTGCGCCGCCTGTGCTTCGATCAGTGTCAGTGGGAAGCCCTCGTGAATAGACGGAAACACAAAGCAGTCCATGGCCATCAAAAGTTGCGGAACATCGTTACGAAAGCCAAGAATATGTGCGCATTTTGATAATTGAAGTTGCTCAATTCTCCTTTCGAGCTGCTGACGATCCTGACCATCGCCAACTAAGATCAGCGCACTGTTTTCATAGCGCCTGTGAAACGAATGGAAAACATCCAATAAGAACATTTGATTTTTGACATCGTGCAGCTGTCCGCAGTGACCAAGCACAATTTTATGATTCAAGCCCAAAGAAGCCCGCACATTTTGACGAACCGTTTCGTTCAGGCAATACTGCTTCGTTACAATTCCATTATTCAAAACTGTACCTTTACGGCGAAATCCTCGGCGACCTGCCAGATACTCCCCTGCTGCCTGACTGCAGCCAATAATATCCGTTGACACAAAAGAAACAAATCCACGCATAACCACATGATAAAGACTTTTTACGAAACGAATTATCGGATTTCTGATTTTTCGCATTGGCTGTGAAAAATGCGCGTGCGCTACGCGTTTTTCTACGCCGCATCTCTTGGCAGCGAATAGTGCAATGCCGCTATAAAACAGTAAGTGACAGTGTACGATATCGAAAGGTTCTTTCTTTAACAAGCGCTTGTAGAAAAAGTAGCTTTTTATATAGGAGCACGCCGTATCCGGCTGATGCAATATTCGCACGCCGGACTGTGCCACCCGAGACTCCATTGGGCCTATTTCATCATGCCGCAGGCAATATACACACTCAAATTTATCTGGATCTAAATGCTGTTGCAAACGAACGGCAACCAAGTCCGAGCCTCCATATTGCAGCGGATCATTTATTATCAATACTTTTTTTCGCTTTTGCTTGTCCATCTGTTCCAAACTCATTTTATCTTATTTCGCACGCGTTTCCAAAATCCACCGACCAAATTCAGGATATGCAGTTCCGGCGGCGTTTTCAAATCGATCACTTCTACATGGTTTAACCGATTATAGGTATGTATTCCTTGATACGCAACGCCTGTATTTGTTTTAATTTCTACAGGCTGCAGTCTCTTTACACAATGCTCCAAATACTCGTTAGAATCAATCTTATCCATGGCATTCAAGCACAAGGCGCAGCCATATCCATCCGAACAGTCCTGGGATGGGCGATACCAAACACCGTCTTGCTCAAAGCATTTACCGGCACCGCGTGCTGAAGATAAATCGCGCTTTACCGGATTCCTTGGGCACGGCACCCATTCTCCGTTAACACAATAAAAAAGATCCAGCCGATCAAACAAAAGTTCGTCATCCACTGTCGTAGAAAAACAATATTGCTCTTGATTATGGGAAAAGAAGGTACTGTCCACTAAGCGTTCGTGCATAAGTACTTTTTCCTTTTCCCAATGATTCGGAAAAGATAAACATTTGAACCGATAAAGCTCGCCAGACATGTTTGACTCCGGCACAATATAAAGATTGCCATCAGCTTCATAGATAAAAGGGTAAGACAAATGCGATGTTGATTCACAAATAATATGAATGTCCCCGACTGTGTGTTCCGTAATTTGTCTGTATCCCAGCACGCCTTTTCGTTTCAATCGATCATATGCCTCAAAAAAGACAAAATAATGATCATCTTTTTGAAATAAGAACGGATCTGCACACCAGTACCTTTTGCTATTTGGCAACACAACAAACGGCGTACCTAAATCGGTCATTATACTGTCATTGTTCTTATTGAAGCGAACGGCGCAACACCACTCTGAAACACTTAGTTTTCTCATTCGTAAAGCTTTCCTTTTGTACTGTGATTAGATATGCGTTCGATCATAATAAATGCGACCCAGAATCGTAAATAGCGAAAGGCCAAAAGCGGATGAAGCAAGCCGAACAATACGCAGATCTCGCCAATAACCATACTTCAAAATCGAGCGATGCTTGCGCATAAGTTCCAGTGACTCCTTGCGATCTTTGCCATGAAGCCGCCCTGTAATCACAATTCCTGTTGAGTATATAAAAGCTAAATAATTCAAATAGTCTTTACGCAATTGATCATTGCTTTCACAGGATAGAATCGGAACCCACTTGTTAAGTGTATAATCAATACCCTGAATCATTTTTATACTTCCAGAATGTGTAATGGAGCCCTCTCTCTGCAACCGGTATGTATAAAATGGTTCGTCCATTGCAAACACCTTTTTGCAATGCACAAAAACATTCAATACAAAATCATGATCTTCCGACTGTATTCCGCAGTGAAACCGAATACTATGCTCCTCAATAAGATGTCTGCTTACAGCTGAAATGGTCGCACCACCAGGCAATTTCTTTTGGGAGAAGAGATAATGCAAAATATCCGTACGATTTTGGCCCTCATTGATCAATGGCAAATTATAACCTGACCTAGAAATGCGCATCTCGCCGGTTTTCATATTCCAGTCCGTACAGCCAAATAGAATCACATCTGCGCCGCTTTTATCAATGTTTGCAGAGAGCATCTCAAACATATCGCTACGATTGTAAAAATCGTCGCCATCTAACAGAAGCACATATTCGCCTTTTGCCCGGTCAAGCCCCGCATTTCTCGCATCTGATAATCCGCCGTTTGGCTTGTGAATCACGCGAATACGCGCATCTTCCTTGGCATACCCGTCGCACATTTGGGGACAGGCATCCGGCGATCCGTCGTCCACCAAAATCAATTCCCAGTCCGTATAGGTTTGGTTCTTCACACTTTGCACACAATCATCCAAGTAATCTGCCACTTTGTAAATCGGAACGATAATTGAAAACCTCAAACGCTCACTCCTTATAAATTTTCTCCAGTTGTATCGCGCAGTCGCGTATATTCCACCCACCGGCGATCAGCGCCGCCGTGGGACTTTGGCGTGGCGGTAGCGGCTGCAAGGCAGCCCCTGCCCATTCTTCCGGCGACTGGTGCAAAGACAGAATCTTCACCAGCGAGGTGCAAGCCACCTCCCGGGTGACTGCGTCAGACAGCAACACCGGCAACCCGGCAGCCTGGGCCTCTACCACAGACATTGGCAGACCCTCACTGATAGAGGGAAACACAAACAGATCCATTGCCTGTAAATAAGCAGAGATTTGGCTCTGGGGACCCAGGAACAAAACGCTATCCACAATGTTCAGTTCCTTTGCAAGCGCCGTTAACCGGTCCGTCGGCACCGCGCCGATCAACAAAAGTTTGGCGTTTGATCGCAGCTTATGTATCTCTGCAAAAACAGAAAATAAGAACTCGTGATTTTTCTGCGGAATATCGGTCTTGCCGATATGACCCACCACAAATGCATCGTCTAAATGCAGCTGCCAACGCATATGCTCCCGAACGGCCGGGTCAAATTGCAGCGCCTGGCAGTCCACTGCGTTACGCAGCTCCGTAAAAGGCTTTTGTCCGTACCACAGCTGACCGGAGGCCCGACTGCACGCCAATTTCTTAGGGATACAATACTTCGCATACTGCGACAACAAACGGTTGGCAAAAGCGCTACCGATCAGCGTGTACACCGTGGTATGGCTATGCACAACGATATTGCGCAAACCAGCCATTTTTGCCACCGGCGCCACAAATACCGCAAAATGTGGGCCGTGAATATGCATGGCCTGCCAAGTTCCCTTATGCTCCAAGAAAAAAGCACGCATCTTTTTGGTAGGCAAAACATCTTTCGGTTTCGGAAAGTCCATTTTATAAGCATGACCACCCAGAGCTTCGATCTCCGCCCTGCGGTCTGCCTGCGTGTCTAAAAAGTACAGGTAATCAAACTGAACATCCGCAGACATGGCACGCTGATAGTTCATGATCATACTCATCGCACCGTTTGAAATACTCATATCCGGTATCACCTGTAACACACGCATAAATGCCAACCTCACAAAAGTTCTAACGCTTGATAAATTTCAATCATACGGTGCAGCACCGGCTCCACCGCATAGTCCTGGGCCAGTGTCCGCCCAGCAACGCCAAAGGCCGCCGTTTGTTCCGGATCGGTATAAAGGGACCAGATCCGATCCGCCATCGCCCGGCTGTCATTCAATGGCACCAAGTAGCCGCTGTCACCGTCCTGCACCAGGTCTCGATTACCACGCACATCGGTGGCCACCACCGGATTGCCCAGCGCCATGGCCTCCACCAAGTTGATGGGCAAACCCTCCTGCCGACTGGAGGACACGGACACATCGCTAAGCCCTACCAACTGACGAATATCCCGCCGGTAGCCCAGCGCCTCCACATGATCTGCCACGCCAATAGATTTGGCATAGTCCAAAAACGGCCGGGCTTCCACATCGGAGCCGGGCAGCAGCAAGCGAAAATGCTTGTCCTTTTCCAGCAGCAATTTTAATGTATCAAACAACATATTTTGATTTTTCCGGGCGGAAAAATCCGCCGGGTATATTAGAATAAAATCGTCCGGGCTGTACCCATACGCCCGGCGCAGAGCCAACTTTTGCTCCCGGGTCACCGGCTGAAAATCGCTAAGATCCACACCTACGCCGTTGACCAGTTCCAGGCGCCCGGCAGCAAACTGCCGCGCCTTAGCGGTATTATAATCCTCGCTGTTAATGGTGATCAGGCAGTCCGTATCTTTCGCCAGCGCCTTCTCCACCGGGTAAAACAGCAGCCAATTTTTCTTGGCCGCGCCGTTATAGAAGTGAAAGCCGTGGGCGGTATAGATCACCTTGGTGCCCCGCTTGCGGGCATCCCGGGCAGCCAGCCGAGTCACCACAGCCCCCATAGGCGTGTGGCAATGAATGGCGTCGTACCGACCCTCGTCAATAATCTTTTTCAGCACCTGATAGGCTTTCAGGTTATCTACACTGTACGGACTGCGGCTAAAGGGCACTTCATAAGTGCGGGCAATGCCGCTCAGATCCAGACCGGGTTTGTCGGCGGAATTGTCCTTGAACGCCGCTTCCACCCGGCAGCCCCGGCGTACCAGTTCCCGAATAAAAGGCATGTGAAATTGGCCGATATGGCTACGCACAGTAGCAACAAACAGTATTTTCATTATCTGCACCCATTAAAATGGCAAAAAATTATTGACAAAATAGTACAGACGCTCCATGTACATTCTTCTTTTTGTTTCGTTGTAATTCGTGACTGTAATATTCAGTGCATCCACTTTCGGATTCATTTTACGGATAATATCGTAGTGCGGCACATCTGCAATTCTCTTATCCAACGGCAACCTCAAAAACAGTTCCATCAAATTACGGTTGTTATATGGTATCGTTATATCATAAGACATACGGTGCTCAGAAGTAATCACTAAGCCGCCCCAACTTCCATACCGAAACTCCCACAAATACATATCGCTTGAATCAAAATTGAAAATTCGATTTGCGTCTGTCTTGCTGATATATTGTCTAAATATTTTGTCTGTCTCTCTTGCCTGTTTTCGATTATAGCTAAAGAACTTATACATGGTCGTCATTTGGCGAGCTGACAAATGTTTAGGCATTTTCTTCAATCCAAACTTCTTGTAATAGTTGGCTCGTCCTATCTCGGACACCCAAGATTTAACTTCCACATCAAAATCAGGTATATCCATGAAAAACATGCGTTTACGCACATCGTTATCATTAACCTTTCCCATATCGCCCCAATTGTGCTCCATAATTTCCCGCACTTCGTCGACATAAGGAAAATCCTTGTCTTGCTCAGAAACCACATAAGTCTTATGTTGAACGCCAGCAGCGGAAGCAATTTTTTTTGCCGCCTCCACATCTGGTCGATCCCCATACATGGTATCGTAACTGTAGTACCAAAACTTGTCATAAAGCCCATTTGCACAGGCAAAAGTCGCTTTGCTATCCATACCACCGGACAAAGAAATCGCCGGTTTTTTCCACTTCTTGGAGATCAATTCCAGGTTCGTATGCAGCAAATCACAAATTTCATCTATTGTCGCGTCATAATCCTGTTTGGTTTTACACATTGCAATATTCTGTGTAGGATAAAAACGATTCACGGCAAAAGTGCCGTCTGACTTATGAAATGTAACATATGTATTCGGTACAACGCGATACACTCCATCAAATTGAGAAAGATCACCGGGCAAAAACATACCATAAAGCTGCCAAAAGCGGTACTTTACCATAGAACGAACATATGCACTTTGCTGCAAATCACAGAGATCACCAATTAACTGTGCATGAGAAGACACATAGAAATGGCCTTTTACAAAGCCGTAATACGCCGCCTGCATACCAGCGCAATCATCCCAAATTTCAATAGAGTCGTCGCATATGACAATCAGCGTGAAAACACCTGTCCACTGATTGAGCACCTCAATTTTATTGTCTGCCTCGGCATAAGATTGCAGCAGTTCGTTTTCATCGTACACACCATTATAGGGGTTATAGGCATGCCCGATAAGTAGATAAGTATCCTCATCATTTTGGAACTTGAACGCCTTGAGTTTATTATGTAGATAAAGCCGAAAGCTGCCAATTTTCAGTTGTGACCAATTGCCATAAAATGGATATGTATTCAAATCGTATACCGCATCTGACAATAAATAGCCGCGTGTAAACAAATACTTCCTGAGAGAAGGATTCACCGCAGTAATATGTTCAACATTCTTTCGACAACTCATACAAATGCTCCTTGATACACTTAAACAACCGCTCGCCATTGTGCTCGCCCACAAAGGAATTGTGGGGGGTCAATATCACTTGCTCCATATCCCACAAGGGACTGCTCCGGGGCAAGGGTTCTTCTTCAAATACATCCAGCACCGCGCCGGACAGCTGCCCGCTTTGCAGCGCTTCCACCAGCGCCTGCTGATCCGTCACCTTTCCGCGAGCCACATTTACAAACACAGCACCGGGTTTGATCTTTGCCAGCCGCACGCTGTCAAACAGGCCGGCAGTCTCCGCCGTCAGGGGCATAGCGCAAATCACCAAGTCCGCTAAAGGCAGCAGATCGTCCAACCGGCAGGTGGGCTGGGTTTGGTCAAACTCTGCCACCGGGTGGCCGGAACGATTCATACCCACCGTCTGTACATCAAAGGCACGCAGCCGCCGAGCAATGGCGCTGCCCACGCTGCCGGTGCCGATAATACAAGCGGTCTTGCCGCTAAGTTCCCGCAGACCCCGGTGCTTCTCCCACCGATGCGCTGCTTGATTTTCTGCAAAAAACTTGCTCTCTTTATACAGCTGCAAAATACCGCCCAGCACAAACTCCGCCATAGGCGCACTGTAAACGCCACCGGCGTTATACACGGTAATGCCGTGTGCCGTGCAATAGTCCAGCGGCACCCGATCCAGTCCGGCGGAAGTCACCTGAATACACTTGAGCGCCGGGAAGCGTTCAATCGGCGTAGTCAAAAACAAACCGCCGCAAATCACTGCTTCAAATCGTTGGGTATCCATATTCACCGCCTGCCGTTCGTCCGGCCAAAAAGTGACGACATACCCCATCTGCTCCAGCGCCTGCACCTGTTGCTCCCCACACCGCCATGCGCCGGTGATCAATAGTTCTTTCATCTCTTCATCACCGTTTCCTGCGCCGGTGTGTCGTCCCGGGCCAAGGTCTCGCCGGTGTTCACATTGTCCTCATTCTTCAGCACCTTAAAGGCGGTAACAAAGAGAATACGCACATCCAGTGCCAGACTCATGTGGTCCACATACCAGCAGTTGAGCTCAATTCGATGGTGCCACTCCACATCCTTACGACCGTGCACCTGCGCCCAGCCGGTAATGCCCGGGCGCACATCAAACATATGTAACTGCGCCGATGTATAATCCGACAACGGCCAAGGATGATAGGTCAGCGGCGGGCGAGGGCCGATAAAACTCATATCGCCCTTTAGAATATTCACCAGCTGGGGCAACTCGTCAATGCTGGTGGCTCGCAGCAGCTTGCCTACTCGGGTCACACGCATATCGTCTGCGCCGCTGTACACGCCGGTGCCTGTGTGCTCCGCGCCTTGGCACATGGAGCGGAATTTATAAATCCAAAAGGTCTTGCCGTGCAGCCCTAAGCGCTGCTGCTTAAAGATGGCCGGGCCATTGGAATCCAACTTCACCGCCAGTGCCGTGATCGCCAACAGCGGCGAAAGAACGATCAGCGCCAGCAGCGCCGTAATAAAATCCAGCGCTCGTTTTACTCCTCGATACATCTACATGCCCTCAACAATTTGTTCTACACAGTCCTGCAGTTTCTTATGCTGCAAGGCAAAAAAATCATCCTCCGCCTGGCTCAGCTGTGCCTCGTACTGCCGCAGCTCTGCCACACCGGAAGTAAAGATCCGTTTAATCTCCTCCAAATCGGTAATCTGCGCCGTGTTGCAAAAGGCGCGAGACAGAATACTCATGGACGAACCCAGCCGATAGTGCTCCGCTACAATATACGCTGCCGGCAATGTGCCGCCGCCCAAGCGACCGAATCCGCCGAAACCGAAAGGGATACCCGCCGCTTTGATCTTGGCGCACACCGCGTCCACCGTACCGTCCGCCAAAGGCTGGAACAAAAATTTTTTCCCTTGGGAAATGCTCAGGTCATTCAACCCAATATGGATTTCGTCGACTCCGGACAGTGCCACCACACGGTCAAGGCAATCCACCGCTGCCTGATTTTCCAGCAGCAGGAGCGTCTTGGCGCGACCGTCCACCCAGCGGATAAATTGCTGCACCTCTTCTACTGATTGCCACATAGGCAGCATGATCACATCCGCACCGGCGGTGATCACCCGGTTGATCTCATCTTTTGACCCTGGGTGTACCGGATTGACCCGCACCAGCAGCTCCGCCTGATCCAGCACCGGCCGCAACCGAGCCACATCTTCTACGGTGTGGTGGTTTTGCACCGTATCCATACCGCCTTGGCGCTGCGCCTTGCCGATGTATTCCATATCCACAAAAATACGATCCACTCCGGCCGCCTGTGCGATCCGCGCCACCGCCGGATCCTTGGTTATGTAAAACAGTTTAAGCATCGTTTTGCTCCTCCTTGTCGGAAAAGCAATAGTCCAAAAACGCAGAATACCCATTAAACAGGGGTTTTGTATGCAAATATCGCTCCATGGACGCTTCGTAATTTCGCATATTGCGCATTTGCGATTCAAAGGCGGGCACTTGCAGCGGCCCGCGTTCTTCAAACACCCAAAAGAACTCAGACAGAACAGACTTGTCAGGCGCACGGCCGTACACCGCTTGATACTCAGTCACCAGTTCTTTTGCTTCTGCCAACTGTGCCGCCGCTCGCTTAGCGCGGTACGCCTCTAATGTGCAGATAACCCTTGCCGGATTGCCTGCGATCACACAATCTGACGGGAATGTGCCGCCGGCCACCACACTGCCCGCACCGACGATCACCCGATCACCAATAGTCGTTCCTTTCAAAATCAATGCGTTCATACCGATAAAGCAATCATCCCCGATGGTAACCTTACCTGCGCTGCCGTAAATATCGCCGTACTTGGCTTTCAATACCGCCCAGTCATAGCCATGGGTCAAGATCTTCACACCGGCAGTCAACTGTACATTCCGACCGATCTCAATAAGCCAAGGCCGGGTGGTGTCGATCAAAATATCTGTTGTCCGGGCAAACACTTCTGTGCCCTCACCGATACGCATACCGGTCTTGCGCAAATGAGCCAAATACGCCGAAGTGCTGCGAAAGCTCCATAGTTTTTCAATACGGTTCCAGTACTGTTTAAACATCTTTTCACCACCGGGTCATTGCCGGCGACAGCGCCGGATCATTATTATGCGAGTTATATTATATTATAAATAGAGATATTCGTCAACACACGACGAAAAGATTGTCTGTTACCAAGCCCGACAGCATTGCACGGCAAGGCAATCCGTATGGCCATGCTTCAGGCAAATGTGCTTTTCGATTCTCACAACGGAATACCTCTGCTTCTATAACAAGCAACATATTCAAACAAAAACAAAACTGACTCCGCTTGAAAAGCGAAATCAGTTTGCTGCTAAAAATCCATTTTTCTCATCAAGTAGGCCTACACGATTGGAGGCCATACTGCCATTTCCGTCTTTTTCTTTTACTCATTTTCTGCGTATTCCGGCAATTCCACCGGGTTGATTCGCCAAATTTCATTGGCATATTCCTCGATGGTACGGTCTGCCGAAAAGACGCCGGCACTGCACATATTCAGCCAGCATTTGCGAGCGAAGGCCATAGGTGACCGCAGATAATCGCCGTTTACTTGCAGTTTGGCGTGCACATAGGACTGAAAGTCACCCAGCACAAAATATCGATCCGCCACGCCGTCTGCCTCCGGCTCTAAAAGACTACGCTTCAAATCCGCAAAACAGCCGGTGCCACTGTCGGACAATGTGCCGTCTGTCAATGCATCCAGGCACTGCCGCAGCAGCGGATCACTGCGATACAAAGCCTTTGGGTCATAGCCCCGGCGCAGGGCATCCAGGTCCTCTACCCGGGCACCGAAAATATAATTATTTTCTTCTCCGGCGGCCGCCACAATCTCCACATTGGCGCCGTCATAAGTGCCCAAAGTCACTGCGCCGTTCAGCATCAACTTCATATTTCCGGTACCGGAAGCCTCTGTACCGGCGGTGGAAATCTGCTCAGACACATCCGCAGCGGGAATGATCCGCTCTGCTGCCGTTACGCTGTAATCCGGCACAAACAGCACCTGTAAAAGTGGCGCTGCCTTAGGCGATCGTGCCACATAGTCCCCCACTGCGTGAATCAGCTTGATAACGGCCTTGGCACGCGCATAACCGGGCGCTGCCTTGGCGGCAAACAAAAAGGTGGTGGGCGCAAATTCTGTAATCTCCCCTTGCTCAATCTGAAAGGTCAATGCCAAAATACCCAGACAATGCAGCAACTGGCGCTTATACTCGTGCAGGCGCTTGATCTGCACATCCAGCATACGCGCCGGGTCATAGTATAGCCCCTGGCCCTCCATCCAGCGGGCCAGGCGGCGTTTATTTTCTTTCTTGGTTTCACAAAAGGCCGCCAGCACCTCGCCATTGTTCGCATAGGGCTTTAGCTTCTCCAGTTGGAACAAGTTGGTGATCCAGTTTTTACTGCCCAGCCGGTGGGTCAGCAGCGCAGACAGGGACGGATTACACAATGCTAAAAACCGCCGCTGGGTAATGCCGTTGGTGCGGTTCAAAATTTTATCCGGGTACAGCTGTGCCCAATCCCGCAGCACCCGACGGCGCAAAATCTCCGTGTGTAAAGCTGCCACGCCATTCACATAACCACACACCCAGCAGGCCAGATCCGCCATATAAATGCGACCGTCCCGCAGCGGGCGCACCCGGTGCCACAGCCGCTCCTCTGCGCCCAGCGCCTGCATTTCCGCACAAAACAGATCGTCCAATTGGCATAGCAGGCGGGCGATCTCCGGCAATTCCGACGCCAAGAGCGCCAGATCCCAGCTTTCCATGGCCTCAGGCATCACCGTATGATTGGTGTAGCAAAACACCTCTTTTGCAACACCTAACGCCGCCTCCAAGGTCATACCTTGCTTCAAAAGCAAACGAATGAACTCCGGGATGGCCAGCACCGGGTGGGTGTCGTTTAACTGGATCACCACCGCAGTCCCCAATTTCTCCGGCGCACAGCCGGGCGTTCGCAAATACCGGCGCAGCAGATCTTGCAAGGATGCACTGCATAAAAAATACTGCTGCCGCAGCCGCAGCCGCTTGCCGTCCTCCTTCGTGTCATTTGGGTACAGCACACGGGTCAGGTTCTCTGCCGCCGTGCGGCGTGTCACCGC
>FR885346.1 GCA_000436335.1 Clostridium sp. CAG:217 | reverse complement strand
TTTTTCAAAACTTGTCAATAGAAATTGCTAAAATGCAGAAAAATCAGGCACAAATGCAAAACAAGAAACCGTCCCCTGTTTACGGGTATCTATTTTGACAAGGGGCGGCTTTTTTGTTATACTGTATCATAAAGTAGACTATCAAACTTTATGCAAAAATAAAAAGAGCGGAGAAGAAAATGGAACGGATACTCATTCGCGCCGGGGTAGCGCCCTGGGCGGAATACAATGCCCTGGATGTAATCACTGACAAGATCATCGGCAACAACACCGGGAATCTGCTGTTTGCCAACAGCATCACCCGGCTGGTGGCCACTGCGGACAGTCGGGTGGACTTTATCTCTGACCTGACGTTGGTGAAAAAGCAGATTACAGCCCAAGAGATCAATGAGAACTACGACCGGCTGATCCTACCCATGGCCAACGCCTTTCGGGAGGACTTTGCCCGCAAGTGCTTAAAGCACTGGACGGCACTGATTCGCCAGCTGACGATTCCCGTAACGGTCACCGGCATTGGCATTCAGCTGCCCTACGAGCCACACCTGGAGCAGCCCCGGGAATTTGACGGCGCTGCCCGGGACTTTATCGCCGCCGTACTGGATCATTCTGCCAGCGTGGGCGTGCGGGGCCAGATCACCTATGATTATCTCAAAGGACTGGGCTTTTCCCAGATCGATGTGACCGGCTGCCCCTCTTTGGCACTGAACGGCCCGGGTCTACCCCTGCGAGAGAAGCAGCCTTTGACCCCGGAATCCAAGCTGTGCTTTACCGGCTCTGTGTCCAATCCGCCGGATTTCAAAAAGTTCGCCGTGCACTGCACCGAACGGTTCCCCAACACCTACTTTGTGCCTCAGTTTATTGACGATTTGCGGCTGATGTACCTGGGGATCCCCCACCCGGACACGGCAGACAGCCGCGTGCTGCACCCCACCAATCTGGACCACCCGGTATTTGTGGAGGACAAGGCCCGGTTCTTCATCAACCTGCCCAGTATGTTCGCCTTTAATCGAGAGATGGACTTTAACTACGGCACCCGCATTCACGGCGCCATCGGCAATATTCTGTGTGGCGTGCCCAGCCTGTTGTTCCCCACGGACGCCCGCATTCGGGAGCTGGCAGAGTACCACAACATTCCTGCCATTCCCGCCTCTGCCGTCACACCGGATACGGATCTGGCAGCGCTGTATGATCAAACCGACTTCCGCCAGGTGAACAACGGCCACGCGGAGCGGTTCTGGCACCTAATCGACTTCTTGAATGAAAACGGGATCAAGACCATTTACGATGACCGCACAGGCACGCCTGCCCGCTCGCTGTACGACGAAAAAACGGCAGCCACTTCTTATGCTCAGCCGGTACATTCCATGCTAGTGCGCCCGCCGGAGGAGATCGCCCGCCGGGTGGATACCGCCGTGCGCCTACAACGCAAAGAGATAGAGGACGACAGCCGCCTGGCCACGCAGCTGCGAGACAGTCAGCGCAAGGTCACCCAGCTGCAAGAGCGCAACAAAAAGCAAGACGCGCAAATTCAGGCGCTAAAAGAAGAGCGCAAAGCTCTGAAAGCAGAACTGAAAGCAACCAAAAAGCCCCTGCGCCGCCTGGCTTGGTACCAGCGCACCTCCACCTTTGGCATTGGTCTCGCCCGCCTGAAAAAGAAGCTTCGCCGATTACTGGGGAAAGAAAAATAAATGCGGTTCGCTGTAACTACCGAGCCTACAAGATTTGGAAACAGGGGTCTGTCCCCTGTTTCCCCTGTTCGGCGATGAAAAGCAACAATAAAAAAGGACAGTCCGAGGACTGTCCTTTTTGTTATGGATTTGTAAGGAGAACTTATGCGTTCTTCTCAGCGATAGCAGCCTGTGCAGCGGCCAGACGCGCGATCGGCACACGGAACGGAGAGCAGGACACATAGTCCAGACCGATCTGGTGGCAGAACTCTACGGAGCTGGGGTCACCGCCGTGCTCACCGCAGATACCGCAGTGCAGCTGGGGACGGGTAGCTTTACCGTTCTTCACAGCCATCTGCATCAGCTGGCCAACACCGTCACGATCCAGCTTGGCGAAGGGATCGTTCTCAAAGATCTTGGCGTCATAGTAAGCGTTCAGGAACTTACCGGCGTCATCACGGCTGAAGCCGTAGGTCATCTGAGTCAGGTCGTTGGTGCCGAAGCAGAAGAACTCTGCTTCCTTAGCGATCTCGCCGGCAGTCAGAGCTGCTCGGGGAATCTCGATCATGGTGCCCACTTCATACTTCATATCGCTGCCGGCAGCCTTGATTTCTGCATCAGCGGTGGCAACCACGATGTCCTTTACATACTTCAGTTCCTTGGCATCGCAAGACAGGGGGATCATGATCTCCGGAGCCACGGTCCAATCCGGATGTGCCTTCTGTACATTGATGGCAGCGCGGATCACGGCCTTGGTCTGCATCTTAGCGATCTCAGGATAAGTCACAGCCAGACGCAGGCCACGGTGACCCATCATCGGGTTGAACTCATGCAGAGAAGCAATGATGGCCTTGATCTGCTCAACGCTCTTGCCCTGCGCCTTAGCCAGCTTCTCAATATCTTCTTCCTCAGTGGGAACGAACTCATGCAGCGGGGGATCCAGGAAACGGATGGTTACCGGGCAGCCCTCCAGCGCCTCATACAGCTTCTCAAAGTCGCCCTGCTGATACGGCAGGATCTTCTCCAGAGCAGCCTCGCGCTCCTCAACGGTGTCAGAGCAGATCATCTCACGGAAAGCAGCAATTCTGTCTTCCTCGAAGAACATATGCTCGGTACGGCACAGACCGATACCCTCAGCGCCCAGCTCACGAGCCTTCTTAGCGTCTGCGGGGGTGTCTGCGTTGGTGCGTACTTTCAGTACACGGAACTTATCGGCCCAGCCCATGATACGACCGAAGTCGCCGGAAATGGTTGCGTCCTGGGTAGCGATAATACCGTCATAAATATTACCGGTAGAACCGTCAATGGAGATGTAGTCGCCCTCGTGATAGGTCTTGCCTGCCAGAGTGAACTGCTTGTTGGCCTCGTCCATTACAATGTCGCCACAGCCGGATACGCAGCAGGTACCCATACCACGAGCAACAACGGCAGCGTGAGAAGTCATACCGCCGCGAACGGTCAGGATGCCCTGAGAAGCCTTCATGCCGGTGATGTCCTCGGGAGAAGTCTCCAGACGAACCAGAACCACCTTCTCGCCTCTCTCGTTCCACTCCACAGCGTCATCAGCGGTGAACACAACTTTACCGCAAGCAGCGCCGGGAGAAGCGCCCAGGCCCTTACCGGCCGGGGTAGCAGCCTTAATGGCAGCAGCGTCAAACTGCGGGTGCAGCAGGGTGTCCAGGTTACGAGGATCGATCATAGCAACGGCTTCTTCTTCCGTTCTCATGCCCTCGTCTACCAGATCGCAAGCAATCTTCAGAGCAGCCTGAGCGGTACGCTTACCGTTACGGGTCTGCAGCATGAACAGCTTACCGTGCTCCACGGTGAACTCCATGTCCTGCATATCTCTGTAATGGTTCTCCAAAGTCTGGCAAACCTGGGTGAACTGTGCGAAAGCCTCGGGGAACTTCTGCTCCATCTCCTGAATGTGCATAGGTGTACGCACACCGGCCACTACGTCCTCGCCCTGGGCGTTGGTCAGGAACTCACCGAAGAGGCCCTTTGCGCCGGTAGCGGGGTCACGGGTAAAGGCAACGCCGGTGCCGCAGTCATCGCCCATGTTACCAAAGGCCATGGACTGCACGTTAACGGCAGTACCCCAAGAATACGGAATGTCGTTGTCACGACGATATACATTTGCGCGGGGGTTGTCCCAAGAACGGAACACAGCCTTGATGGCGCCCATCAGCTGCTCCTTCGGATCCGTGGGGAAGTCCTCGCCGATCTTGGCCTTGTACTCGGCCTTGAACTGAGAAGCCAGCTCCTTCAGATCGTCAGCGTCCAGCTCCACATCCTGGGTAACGCCCTTTTTGGTCTTCATCTCATCAATGAGCTCCTCAAAGTACTTCTTACCCACTTCCATAACCACATCGGAATACATTTGGATAAATCTTCTGTAGCAGTCCCAAGCCCAACGGGGATTACCGGACTGGGTAGCGATGGTGTCCACAACATCCTCGTTCAGGCCCAGGTTCAGGATGGTGTCCATCATGCCGGGCATGGAAGCTCTTGCGCCGGAGCGAACGGATACCAGCAGCGGATTCTGCTTGTCGCCGAACTTCTTGCCGGTGATCTCTTCCATCTTTACGATATACTGGTTGATCTCATCCATGATCTCAGGATTGATCTCGCGGCCGTCCTCATAATACTGGGTGCAGGCCTCCGTCGTGATGGTGAAGCCCTGGGGCACCGGCAGGCCGATGTTGGTCATCTCGGCCAGGTTAGCACCCTTACCGCCGAGAAGTTCTCTCATGTTTGCATTACCCTCAGAGAAGAGGTAGCAATACTTTTTTGCCATTGAGAATACCTCCAAAAAATAGTTTGTAATATACCCGCAAATTTACACTGCGTCAGTATAATGCGGTAAAATTATAGCACAGCAGGGACTAAAATACAAATACTTTTTCTTATTTTTTTATTATTTTATACGCTTTCTGTCAAATAGACTTGCAAAGCGCCGCCGATTGTTGCATAATGAAAGCACAAATCAAAGAATATCCGGTTTGGAAAGGAACGATAGACCTATGAAATGTGCAATTATTTTAGCCGGGGGCAAAGGCACCCGGATGAAGGCGGACTGCCCCAAAGTGATGTGCAAGGTGCTGATGAAGCCCATGATCGACTATGTGGTTTCTGCCGTAAAGAGCGCCGGGTGTGCGGCCATCTGCGTAATCACCGGCTACCGGCATACAGAGGTGGAGGACCACCTGCAAAATCTGGATCCAACCATTGAGACCGCCCTGCAAGAGCCCCAGCTGGGCACCGGCCACGCGGTGATGTGCGCCCGGGATTTTATTGAGCGCCACCGGGGAGACGATATTTTGGTTCTGAACGGCGACGGTCCGCTGCTGGACGAGCCTACCATTAACGGTGCCTACGCTTTGCACAAAAGCGAGGGCAACGCCATCACCCTCATCAGCGCCTTGGTGGAGGACACCAACGGGATCGGCCACATTAAGCGCAGCGCCGACGGTAAGCTCCAGTGCATTGTGGAGCACAAGGACGCTACCGAGGAAGAAAAAAAGATCAACGAGAGCAACGCCGGGTGCTACTGGTTTATGGGCGACAAGCTGCTGTACGCCCTGGATCGGATTACCAATCAAAACGCCCAGAATGAATACTACCTAACCGACAGCCTTTCCATTCTGCTGGGCGCCGGCAACGGCGCCAACGCCTATGTAGTCGAGAACAGCGATGTGGTACTGGGTGCCAATGACCGAGCCCAGCTGCACATTCTCAACGAAATCCTGCGCCACAAGATCATGCACCAATGGATGGTAGACGGGGTGGACATTCCCTGCACCGACGGTGTGATGATCGCCGACACGGTACAGATCGGCACCGGCACCACCATTCTGCCCGGCACCATCCTGCTGGGGAACACCACCATCGGCAAGGACTGCCTGATCGGGCCGAACACCTATATTATGGACGGCACCGTGGGCAACGGGGTAACCCTGGACAATGTGAAGCTGACGGACAGTACCGTGGAGGACGGCGCGGACGCAGGCCCCTTTGTACAAATCCGGGGTGGCAGCGTGCTGCACACCGGTGTGCACATCGGCGACTTTGTGGAAGTGAAGAACAGTACCGTAGGCGCCGGCACCAAAAGCGCCCACCTGACCTACATTGGCGACAGCGATGTGGGTGCCGGGGTGAACTTTGGCTGCGGCACGGTAACGGTCAACTATGACGGCAAAAACAAGAGCCGCTGCAAGATCGGCGACGGCGCCTTTATCGGCTGCAACACCAACCTGGTGGCACCGGTAGAAGTGGGCGACCGGGCATACATTGCCGCCGGTTCCACCATTACGGACGATATTCCCGGCGATGCCCTGTCCATTGCCCGTGCCCGCCAGGTAAACAAGCCCGGCTGGGTCACGGAGAAGAAGCCTTATAAAGAAAAGAAGTAAAATGGTTATGAAACGCATTTGCACCTGCTTGCTGGCGGCAGCACTGGTGGTGGGCGCCTTTACCGGGTGCGCCGCCAAGCCCGCTGCCGGCACAGACACCACAACCAAACAGGAAACCACTACGGAAACCACCACCGTCACCACCACGGAGAACACCAAGACCACTTTCCGGGAGAGCTATACCTCTACCATTTATCCGGCGCTCCACCGCAAAAGCGGTAGCGGGTACAGCCATGAGCTGGCCAGCTACACCACTTACTACGACGCCAAGAACGAGACCCGCACTGCCAACATCACCGCCTCTATTCGCAAGCTGAACAACCTGGTAATCCCTGCGGGGCGCACCTTCAGCTTTAACCAAACGGTGGGCAAGCGCACAGTGCTGGCCGGGTACGCCACTGCCAAGGTGGTGCAGGACGGCGAGTTTGTAGACGGCCTGGGCGGCGGGGTATGCCAGGTGAGCAGCACCATTTTTGAGTGCATTCTCCGCGCCAATTTACAGGTGGTCTGCCGGGCGCCCCACTCGCTGGAGATTAGCTATGTACCCCTGGGCGGGGACGCTACCGTGCAGTGGAATACCACGGACTTTCAGTTTAAGAACACCAGCGGCACGGACATTCGGCTGCAAATGACCGCCAAGAACGGCACCCTCACCTGCAAGGTAATGGGGCAAAAGAATGTAAAGCCAAAGGATGTAAAGATCAGCATTAAAAAAACCGGCAAGCAGTATGTACTCACCCGCACCGTAGGCGGCAAGGTGAATTACACCACCTATTCCACCTACGCCAAGCCCAAGAAAAGTCAGTGAATGAACAGAATGGCCCCTGGGCGGCGGCTTCTTCGTAGCCGCTGGAGCCGTTAAACTGACCCGCACCAAACAGCCCGGGAAAGTCGTGAAACTCCAAGCTGGCTTTCATGGCCCGCGGGTCCACGCAGTCGTACTCAATGGCGTAGGCGGTGCGCATCACCTGGGCGTGTTCCAAACCGGGAATGGTGTGGATAAACGCCAGCTGCACATCCTCCGGCAGGGAGGAGGACAACCCTTGCAGGTACATTTCTTCCGTCTTTTCGCCGCACGGCTCCACAAACAACTGGTGCCGTTCCCGATCGGAGAAGCGCACCACCTTGTCCTCAAAGCTGGGGCAGTACCGCGGGCCTTTGCCCTCAATTTTGCCACTGTACATAGGACTGCGGTCCAGGTTGTCTAAGATCACCTGTTTGGTGGCAGCATTGGTGTAGGTGATGTGACACACCACCTTGTTCTCCGGCGGTGTATCCGTCTCAAAGCTAAAAGGCACCGTGCGGTCGTCGCCGGGCTGCACTTCCATTTTGTCAAAATCCAAACTGCGGGCGTTCACCCGGGAAGGGGTGCCGGTCTTGAACCGGCGCAGGGGCAAACCCAGCTTTTTCAGCGCCGTTGCCAGCGCCGTTGCCGGGAACATACCGTCCGGCCCGCTTTCGTAGCTCACATCGCCCACATACACGCGGCCGCCCAGAAAAGTGCCGGTGGCCAGTACCACCGCCTTGGCAGTATAGACCGCTTCCAGCTTAGTGGTCAGGCGCCAAAGGCCGTCCTCCCCTTGAACAATATCTGTAATTTCGCACTGGCGCAGGTCCAAATTGTCTTGCCGCTCCAGCGTGTGCTTCATTCCTCCGGCGTAGGCGCGCCGGTCAATCTGTGCCCGCAGGGAGTGCACCGCCGGGCCTTTGCCCAGGTTCAGCATTCTTGATTGAAGCGTGTAGCGATCCGCCGCCTTGCCCATTTCGCCGCCCAACGCGTCGATCTCTCGCACCAGGTGACCCTTAGAGGTGCCGCCGATGGAGGGATTGCAGGGCATATTGCCTACCCAGTCCATATTGATGGTAAACACAGCGGTGCTGCACCCCAGCCGTGCCGCTGCCAATCCGGCTTCGATCCCGGCATGGCCGGCGCCGATCACCGCCACATCGTATGCTTTTGCAAAATATTCCATTACTTACCTACACAAAATTTTTCAAAAATCCGATCTACCACTGCTTGTGTCGCCCGGGCACCGGTGAGAGAAAGCAGGGCATCCGCCGCCGCGTCAATGCTCACATTCACCGCGTCATAGGTCATGCCGCCTTTCAGCGCAGCCACAGCCTCCGCCACACAGTCTGCCGCCGTTTGGCAGCACTGCCGCTGTCGCTCGTTGGCAAGGAGCGGATCCGCCGCGTCAAAATTCTGTACCCCAAGGGCGTCTGCCACCGCCACCGCCAAATCGTCCCGACCGGTGTGGTTCTTGGCGCTGTACGCCACCACCCGATCAAAGGCGGCTCTGATTTTTTCCTGCACCGCCGCCGGAGGCAAATCGTTTTTGTTCACCACCGCCACAGCGGTTTTGCCCTTGCAAAGGGTTATCAGCTCTTCGTCCGCCGGAGTCAGGGGCGTGCTGCCGTCAAACACCGCCAGCACCAGCCGCGCTTGTTGCAACCGGGCCTGTGCTCGCTCCACGCCGATCTGCTCCACCACATCGTCCGTTTGGCGCAGCCCGGCGGTATCCGCCAGCCGCAGAGTCAGATCTCCCAGCCGCACCGTGCGCTCCACCACATCCCGGGTGGTGCCCTGCACGGCGGTCACAATGCTGGTCTCCTGACCGGTCAGATCGTTCATCAGGGCGCTTTTGCCCACATTGGGGCGTCCAACGATCACCGTATCCACCCCGGCGGTCATCAGCTGACCATTGTCATAGCCTGCCAGCAGGTGAGAGAGCAAGCCCTGCGCCTGTTGCAGGCTCTCCAGCAAGGTGTCACTGTCCAGCTCCGGGATCTCCTCGTCCGGGTAGTCCACCCAGGCCGCCATACCGGCGCTCACTTCCATGAGAATATCCAGCGCGCCCTCGATCTTTTGCCGCAGGGCACCGGACAAGGCGGTATAGGCACTGTCTGCCGCCGCCTGGCCGGAGGCGGAAATCAGATCCGCCACGCTTTCCGCCTCGGTTAGGTCCATTTTGCCGTGTAAGAACGCCCGCTTGGTAAATTCGCCGGGACCGGCAGGGGCTGCACCGGCGGCCAGAACCGCTTGCAGGGTGCGTTCCACCGTCACCAGACCGCCGTGAACGCTCAGCTCCACCACATCCTCACCTGTGTAGGAGCGGGGCGCACGAAACACCAGCGCCACCGCCTGATCAAAGGCTTTTTCGCCCTGTGCCACGCTGCCGAAACGGGCCGTGTAGCCGGGCAGATCGGCGAGCCGACTGCCGTCTGCCGCACGGAATACCGCCTGGGCGATCTCTACCGCCCGATCACCGGACAGCCGCACCACGCCGATTCCGCCCACACCGTGGGGGGTGGCGATGGCTGCGATGGTTTTTGCCATACCTGCACCTTCTTTGTTTGGAGTTATGATAAAGTGATGTTCCGTATAATATCAATATCTGCGTAGGGGCGGATCGTATCCGCCCGC
>FR885345.1:30077-31285 GCA_000436335.1 Clostridium sp. CAG:217 | reverse complement strand
GGTGGTGTTGGTGACGCACGATCTGGATTTTGCCGGTACTTACAGTGATGAAGCGGCCTTCCTGTGCAACCGGGTGGTGACCCCGCCTCGGCCTCGGCGGGCATTCTTTGCCGGCATGGAGCTGTACACCACCGGTGTGCGCCGAGTGACCTGCCGTGCGCTGCCGGACGCCGTATCGCCGGAGGACCTGGTTTTATGAAGCGGGTATTGCTGACCTTGTTGTTTTTGGTTTTGCCGGTGCTGCTGGTGGTGTGGCAGGTGTGCTTTGCAGACACTACCTCTTGGTACTTGGTGGCGGCGGTTTTGCTGCTGCTCAGTGCGCTGCCGTTCTTTTTGCATCTGGAGCGGAAGCCGATCTCTGCCCGAGAGATGGCGCTGTTGTCCGTCTTAACGGCGCTGGCGGTGGTCAGCCGGGCCGTGTTTTATCTGATCCCTCAGGTGAAGCCCATTGCCGCGGTGGTGATCGTGGCCGGTATGTGTCTTGGTCCCTTTTCCGGTTATATGGTGGGGGCGCTGTCCGCCTTTTTGTCTAACTTCCTGTTTGGGCAAGGCATATGGACCCCCTTTCAAATGGTGGCGCTGGGATTGGTGGGGCTGCTGGCCGGCATGCTGCTGCGTCCCGGACGGGTGAACCGCTGGGTGCTGGCACTGGTAGGCTTCTTTTTAGCCACAGTGGTGTACGGCCTGGTGGTGGATTTGAGCACGGTTTTAATGACGGTGACGGACTTTACTTGGCCTGCGGTGCTGGCGGTGTATGCCTCCGGCGCACCTTTTGATTTGGTGTTTGGCGGGTCTACCGCAGTCTTTCTGGTGCTGTTTGGTACGCCGTTGGAGCAAAAAATTAACCGTCTGCAACGAAAATATGGCCTGCTGGAGCGTAAAGCCACCGCAGGAGATAAGGAGAATTGCCATGAATAAAACGATTATTGATAAGCTGGCACGCTTTGCCCAGACCAGTGCGATTATCGGTCTGTGCCTTTTGGGCATTTGTCCCGCTTTTGGCATTATGGCTATGGTAGTGCCGGCGGTGTTTAAGCAAAAGGGCGCGGAGCTGACAGAGGAAAATCAACAGCTGTGCCACAGAGCGCAAATCATGGGCGTGGTATCTTTGGTGCTGTTTGTGATTGATGTGATCCTCGCTTCAATTTTGTATGCCAAGTTCAAATGATCTAAGGCATTAAGAAAAGCGGAGGTGCGTTTTGCACCTC
>FR885345.1:22310-30071 GCA_000436335.1 Clostridium sp. CAG:217 | reverse complement strand
GGAGGTGCGTTTTGCACCTCCGCTTCTTCTATATACACTTATTATAAAATCAGTCCGGGTAACCGTTGGGATTCTGCTTTTGCCAGCGCCAGGAGTCCTCGCACATTTCTTCCAGCGAGCGGGTAGCCTGCCAGCCCAGTTCACGCTTCGCCTTGGAGGGGTCGCAGTAGCAGGTGGCAATATCGCCGTCCCGGCGGGGTTTGATTTCATAGGGAATCTCCACGCCGTTGGCCTTTTCAAAGGCCTTGACCACATCCAGTACACTGTAACCGATGCCGGTGCCCAGATTGTAGATAAACAGGCCTTGATCCTTTTCCAGCTTTTCCACTGCCTTTACATGACCCAGCGCCAGATCTACCACATGAATATAGTCCCGTACGCCGGTGCCGTCCGGGGTGGGGTAGTCGTTACCAAACACGCCCAGCTTCTTCAGCTTACCCACAGCCACTTGGGTAATGTAGGGCATCAGGTTGTTGGGAATGCCGTTGGGATCCTCGCCCATGGTGCCGCTCTTGTGGGCGCCGATGGGGTTAAAGTACCGCAGCAGGCAAATGCTCCAGCTGGGATCGCTCACATACAGATCCTGGAGAATGCACTCGATCATATACTTGGTGCGCCCGTAGGGGTTGGTGACCCCACCGATCTCCATATCCTCGGTAAAGGGGGCAATGTTGTTCATGCCGTACACTGTGGCAGAGGAACTGAAGATGATCTTTTTGCAGCCGTGGTGGCGCATCACATCCAGCAGTACCAGGGTGCCGTTTACATTGTTATCAAAGTATTCCAGAGGCTTGTGTACGCTCTCGCCCACGGCCTTCAGCCCGGCAAAGTGAATGACGCAGTCAATGTCCTCTGTCTCAAAGACTTTGTTCAGACCCTCTCGGTCCCGAATGTCGCATTCGTAGAACTTAAAGTCCCGATCCACCAGCGCGCGGATCCGATCCAGCGACGAGTGCTTGCAGTTGTAAAAATTATCCAGGATTACCACATCCTGGCCTGCGTTGATTAACTCCACGCAGGTGTGAGAGCCGATATAACCGGCGCCGCCTGTTACAAGTACAGCCATCTTTTTTCCTCCTTAGTTGTGGGGTTCTTTCTTGAAACTTCATTATATACCCCTTTGCCGCCAAAGTAAATAAGAAAGTTCAGTTTTCTCTGTGGCATGGGCGGTTTTTGTTCGGCTTTGATCTTGTCAAGCCAATTATACAACTTGTACACCGGCGAAAATGCGCAAAAAGCCCGACGCAACGCCAAAAAGTATAAGCGCGATTTACAAAGAGTAATAAATGTACGGAAATTTTAACCAAATTCCTTGCGCTTTTTAGACGATTTTTTTACATTTTGGTCTTCAAATTCGCCGGAACCCTGTTTACTTTTGAGAAACGGGGGTGTAAAATGAGCAATGGAAATAAGGATTGATTGGAGGTGACGGCGTTGCTGCTGAAAACCGATGTGGCAAGTAAATTGATCGAAGAACTGAATACGGAAACGGTGTTCAGTCTGTTTGGCGGCAAGCTCAAGATCGACGAGGGCACAGTCGTCAGCTGGATCATTATGGCGGTGTTCCTGATCGCCGGTATTTTGCTCACCCGTGGACTGAAGGTGGAGGGCAAGCTCTCCAAGCGCCAGCTGTTTATTGAAATGTGCGTAGACAAAATGCGTACATTCTTCCACAATGTTATGGGCCCGGACGGGGATCGTTACATTCCTTGGATGATGACGGTAGCTGTTTATATCGGTGCCTGCAATATGTGCGGCATCTTCGGCTTTAAGTCCCCCACCAAGGAACTGAATGTAACCGTAGGTCTGGCGCTGACCAGCATTATCCTGGTTCAGTACGCCGGCATTCATAAAAAGGGTACGAAGGGATGGCTTAAGTCCTTTGCGAAGCCGGTACCCATCGTACTGCCCATCAATTTGCTGGAGCTGGTCATCAAGCCCATGTCTCTTTGCTTCCGACTTTTCGGCAACATCATCGGCGCTTTCATTATTATGAAGCTGATCGAATCGGTGGTGCCGGTAGCAATTCCGGTGGCATTGAGCCTTTACTTTGATATTTTCGATGGTTTTATCCAGGCGTATGTGTTCGTCTTTTTGACCTCACTGTACATTCAGGAAGCCATTGAAGATTAAATAGAACTTTTACAGAAAAGGAGAAATTTATCATGACAGTAGCAATCGCAGCGGCAATCGCCGTACTTACAGGTGTAGCAGCAGGTCTCGGCATCGGCCTTGCAACCGGTAAGGCAGTAGACGCCATCGCTCGTCAGCCCGAGGCTGCCGGTGACATTCGTACCGCTCTGATCCTGGGCTGCGCCCTGGCAGAGGCAACGGCTGTTTACGGTCTGGTTATCGGTATTTTGATCATCTTCATTATGAAATAACCGAGAAAATCCACAAGCAGAAAGGAAGCAGTGTCTATGCTGTCATTAGACTGGAATCTGCTCTTTACCGTGATCAACCTGGTGATCTTCTATATCCTGATGAAGAAATTTGTCTGGAACAAGGTGCTGGGTGCCATGGATAAACGGCAGTCCAAGATAGACCAACAATTCAAAGACGCCGACGAGGATCGTCGAGCCGCAGGCGCTCTGAAAACAGAATATGAGGGTCGCTTAGCCGGTGCAGACGAAGAGTCGGCACGCTTGATTGCAGACGCAAAGGTCACTGCCAAAGCCAAAGCTGACAAGATCGTAGACCAGGCCAAGCTCACCTCCGACAAGATGGTACGCGACGCGCACCAGACCATCGAGCATGAGCGCAATGAGGCACTCCAGTCCGTTAAGCATGACATTGCTGCACTGGCAATGGACGCTGCGGCCAAGGTGGTGTCTAAAGAGGCGTCTGAGCTGGATAACAGCGCGATCTATGACGATTTTCTGGCGGGGCAGGACGGCGGTGATCCGGTATGACCGTAACCGCACAGAACTATGCGCTGGTGCTGGGGGAACTGAATCTGGACGAACAGCAGATAAAAGCAGCAGAAACCTTGCTGCGTGAAAATCCGCTGCTCACCCAGGTGCTCTCTGATCCCAGAGTGCGCTTTGCAGAGAAGGAAAAGTGCCTGGACCGTATTTTTACGCCGCCCTTTTCCTCCTTTATGAAGGTGCTTTGCAAACATGAGCGCGTGTATGCACTGACAGAGATTTTTGAGGCCTATCAGGATCTGTGCCGCCAAAAAGCGGGCACGGTTCAGGCGCAGTTGCTCTGCGTGGAGCCGCCCAGTGCGGAACAGACAGAAAAAATGCGCGCGTTTGTGAAAAAGAAATTCGGTGCCGTCAATGTGGAGCTGGACATTGCGGTACAGCCGGACTTGCTGGGCGGGTTTATTCTGCGCTGCGGCGACTGTGAATATGACCGCTCCGTAAAGGGCAAGTTAGATAAATTACAGCAAAAACTGACTGGGGAAGTGAAGTAATGGCAGCAATCAGTTCGGATCAGATCGTATCCATTCTCCGCGAGGAGATCACCAATTACGACTTTAACCAAAATGACGAGGAAGTGGGCAAGGTCGTTCGCGTAGGCGACGGCATTGCCACCATTTACGGTATGAACCACGCCATGTACGGCGAGATCGTGGTGTTTGACTCCGGGGTCAAGGGCATGGTCCAGGATATTAAGGAGAACCAAATCGGTTGCATCCTGTTTGGCCAGGATAGCGAGATCCACGAGGGCTCTACCGCTGTGCGTACCCATAAGCGTGCCGGCGTGCCGGTAGGCGAGGGCTTTATTGGCCGTATTGTCAACGCTTTGGGCGAGCCCATCGACGGCAAGGGCGAGATCCAGTCCGATGACTATCGCCCGGTTGAAGAACCGGCACCCTCCATTGTGGATCGGCAGTCGGTAGATACCCCTTTGGCAACCGGTATTCTGTCCATTGACTCTATGTTCCCCATTGGGCGTGGCCAGCGTGAGTTGATCATCGGCGACCGTCAGACCGGTAAGACTTCTATTGCCATTGACACCATCCTGAACCAAAAGGGCAAGGATGTGATCTGCGTTTATAACGCCATCGGTCAAAAGGCGTCTACCGTGGCAAAGCTGGTGCATACGCTGGATAAGTACGGTGCCTTGGATTATACCATCGTGGTGTGCTCCACTGCTTCCGACCCGTCCTCTCTACAATATATTTCTCCCTATTCCGCCACCGCAATGGCAGAATACTTTATGTACAAGGGCAAGGACTGCTTGATCGTGTACGATGATCTGAGCAAGCACGCGGTAGCTTACCGTGCGCTGTCCCTGCTGCTGGAAAGAAGTCCCGGCCGTGAGGCTTATCCCGGCGATGTGTTCTATTTGCACTCCCGGCTGCTGGAGCGTTCCAGCCGACTGTCTGACAAGTTGGGCGGCGGCTCTCTTACCGCTCTGCCTATTATTGAAACCCAGGCAGGCGACCTTTCCGCCTATATTCCCACGAATGTGATTTCCATTACAGACGGCCAGATTTTCTTGGAGAGCGACCTGTTCTTCAGCGGTCAGCGCCCGGCTGTAAATGTAGGTCTGTCCGTATCCCGTGTAGGTGGCGCAGCCCAGACCAAGGCTATGAAGAAGGCCGCCGGTTCTCTGCGTATCGACCTGGCTCAGTTCCGTGAGATGGAAGTGTTTACCCAGTTCTCCTCAGATCTGGACGATGAAACCAAGGCCAGCCTGACCTACGGCAAGGGTTTGATGGAGCTGTTAAAGCAGCCACTGTGTCACCCGTTGTCCCTGTCGGATATGGTGGTGTCTTTGGTGGCAGCCATCGGCCATAAGTTTATGGATGTGGAACCGAAAAAGATTAAGGCGTTCCAGTCCGGACTGCTGGAGTTCGTAAACGCCAAGTACCCGGAGCTGGTGGCGACCATTGAAAAGGATCAGGTGCTCACCGACGAGTTGCGGGAGGAGATCCTGGCCGCAACCGATGAATATAAGAAGGTAAACCATGGCTAATGCAAGAGAGATCCAAAGCCGGATGAAGAGCATTAAGGACACCATGAAGATCACCAACGCCATGTATATGATCTCGTCCTCCAAGCTCTCAAAGGCCAGAACGGACCTGAAGAATACGGAGCCGTACTTCTTCACCATGCAGGACGCTTTGGCTAAGATCCTGATGGAATCGCCGGATGCCGGTAACCGCTTCTTTGACCAGCGGCCCGATTTGGCGCCGGAGGATCGAAAAAAAGGCTATATTGTGGTCACCGCCGACAAGGGCATGGCCGGTGCCTACAACCACAATGTGATCAAGATCGCCGAGGAGGCCACCCACACCGGAGAGAACGAGAATCATAACAAACTCTTTGTGGTGGGCGAAGTGGGCCGCCGGTATTTTGAGACCAAGAACATTCCCGTTGACATAGACTTTAAGTACACGGCCCAGAACCCGAATATGAACCGGGCACGGTATATTGCGGAGCAAGTGACGGAGCTGTTTGTCAGCGGTGAGCTGGACGAGGTGTATATCATCTATACCAAGATGATTAACTCCCTGAATGTGCAGGCCGAGTGCCACCAGCTGCTGCCTTTGGAGCAGGAACAGATCTCTGTGCACCGGGATCGGAAATATTACGATCAGGTGGCGTTTTTGCCGTCACCGGACGAAGTGTTTGAGCACATTGTGCCCAACTATGTGGCCGGGTTTGTGTATGGCGCGCTGGTGGAGTCCTATTGCTCCGAGCATAACGCCCGTATGACCGCCATGCAGACGGCTACCAACGCGGCCAAGGATATGCTCAATCAGCTGACCATTGATTATAACCGGGCAAGGCAGTCTGCCATTACCCAGGAGATCACGGAAGTGATCGCCGGCGCTAAGGCGCAAAAGAAGAAAACTGACTAACAATCGGAGGCAATCCTATGAATAAGGGCAAAATCATTCAGATCATGGGCCCCGTTGTGGATGTGGCGTTCCCGGACGAACTGCCCGCCATTAAGGAGGCGCTGGAGGTGCAGCTGGACGGCAAGCGCCTGGTGATGGAAGTGAGCCAGCACATCGGCAACAATTGTGTGCGCTGCATTATGCTGGCAACATCTGACGGTCTGTGCAAGGATATGGAAGTGGTTGCCACCGGCAGCTCCATCTCCGTGCCTGTAGGCCAAAAGACCTTGGGCCGCCTGTTTAATGTGGTAGGCGATACCCTGGACGGTCTGGAGGACCTAAGCGGCGAGAAGCACTGGGGCATTCACCGGCAGCCCCCCAGCTTTGAGGACCAGTCCCCGAATGTGGAGATTTTGGAGACCGGTATCAAGGTTATCGACCTGTTGACCCCCTATCAAAAGGGCGGTAAGATCGGTCTGTTCGGCGGCGCCGGCGTAGGTAAAACGGTGCTGATCCAAGAGCTGATCACCAATGTAGCCACCCAGCACGGCGGTTACTCCATCTTTACCGGCGTAGGCGAGCGTTCCCGTGAGGGTAACGATCTGTGGAACGAAATGCGCGAGAGCGGCGTGCTGCAAAAGACAGCCCTGGTCTTTGGCCAGATGAACGAGCCGCCCGGCGCCCGTATGCGTGTGGCAGAAACCGGGCTGACCATGGCGGAGTATTTCCGTGATGTGGAGCACCAGGATGTGCTGCTGTTTATTGATAACATCTTTCGTTTTGTACAGGCAGGTTCCGAGGTTTCCTCTCTGCTGGGTCGTATGCCCTCCGCAGTAGGTTACCAGCCCACGCTGGCAACGGATGTTGGCGAGGTGCAGGAGCGTATCGCTTCCACCAAGAACGGGTCTATCACCTCCGTACAGGCTGTGTATGTGCCTGCGGATGACTTGACCGACCCGGCACCGGCCACCACCTTTGCCCACTTGGACGCCACTACCGTACTGTCCAGAAAGATCGTGGAGCAGGGTATTTACCCGGCTGTGGACCCGCTGGAGTCCAGCTCTCGTATTCTGGAGGCCGATGTAGTGGGCGAGGAGCACTATGAGGTGGCTCGTAAAGTACAGGAGTACCTGCAAAAATACAAAGAGTTGCAAGATATTATTGCTATTCTGGGTATGGAGGAGCTGTCCGACGAGGATAAGGTCACTGTTTACCGTGCAAGAAAGATCCAGAAGTTCCTGTCCCAGCCTTTCCATGTGGCCGAGCAGTTCTCCGGTATTCCCGGTGTGTTTGTACCGCTGAAGGAGTCTATTCGCGGCTTTAAGGCCATCATCAACGGCGAGGTAGACGATGTGCCGGAGATGGCATTCTTCAATGTAGGCACCCTGGACGATGTGCTGGAGAAAGCCAAGCAAATGCAGAAGTGATCCTTGTAGCAAGGAGGTGCCCGTATGGGTGCAGACAATACATTCAAATTGAAAATTGTGGCGTCCAACCGTGTGTTCTATGACGGCCGGGCGCAGACCTTGGTGATCCCGGCTATCGACGGCGGCGAGGTGGGCTTTCTGGCCCAGCACGAGAACTGCGTCACCCCGGTGGAAGTGGGCGAAATGCGCATTAAGGATACCCAGGGCAAGATCATTCACGCCTTTGTTGGCAGCGGCTTTTTGGAGTTTGTTAACAATGAGGCCACCTTGGTGTGCGTGTCTGCGGAGTTGCCCAATGAGATCGACGCCCGCCGTGCTAAGGAAGCCAAGGAGCGCGCAGAGGAAGAAATGCGCCAGCACCACAGCCAAATGGAGTACCACCACTCCCAGGCCAACCTGGCTCGCGCCATGGAGCGTCTGCGTGTTGTCAAGCGCTATCCCAGATAATTTTTCCGAATATAAAAGTAAAGGACCTGTTCACATGAACAGGTCCTTTTTTTAGCTTTATGGCAAAAAATGCGGCGGGAGCAAGCTCCC
>FR885345.1:8349-22296 GCA_000436335.1 Clostridium sp. CAG:217 | reverse complement strand
GGCGGGAGCAAGCTCCCGCCATGCGAATTGTCTATTTGATTTTATGGATGCTGGGGTAGTAGCAAAAGACGACTTTGCCTACGATCTTCTTTTTCTTTACAAACTTGTGGTCCCAAAAGCGGGAGTCCTCGCTGTCGTTGCGGTTGTCACCCATCATAAAGTAGCTGTCCTCCGGCACCTTGTAGGGGCCATAATCGCCCACCGGGGTGCAGTAAGTGACAAAGTCGTCGCGCAGCTGAATGGTTTTGCCGTTTGTTTGGGTCACATAGACGGTGCCGTCCTTGATCTCCACCGTTTCGCCTGGCAGCCCGATAATGCGCTTTACATAATTTTGGCGTTCATCGTCCGGGTATTTGAAGATCACCACATCGTACCGCTGGGGGTCGTTGGTGATATAGGCCAGTCGGCTGGCCACGATCCGGTCGCCGATCTCTATGGTGCTGAGCATGGAGCCGGAGGGCACTACTGCATTGGCAAACACAAGTGTTTTCAGCAGCAGAGCCAGGATCACGGCAATCACAATGGGCAGCATAAAGTCCACAATATCCTTGACCGGATTCTTTTCTTCCGCCTTGTCCGCGGCAGCCTTGGCTTTGCGGCGGGACTTGCGCTTTTTCTCCGGGCGGGTGCGGCGCAGAGGCGGTGCCTCTTCCTGTGCCGCAGCGGCTTCCATCTGCTCCAGCAGCTTGGTGGGGCTGATCTCTGCCGCCGTCTCTTCCGGACGGCGGGTGTCAAACATCACATTGCCGCAGTTTAGACAGGTGAGCCAGTCGCCGTCTTTCATTACGGCATCGCTGCCGCATTTGGTGCACTTCATTGCATTCTTTCCTTATCAGTCAATAGTGGAGAACTTGGGATAGTAGCGGAACTCCACCTTGCCAACGATCTTATTCTTCTTGACAAATTTGTTTTGCCAAAAGCGGGAGTCCTCGCTGTGGTTGCGGTTGTCGCCCATCATAAAGTAGCTGTCTGCCGGTACGGTGTAGGGTCCGTAGTTGCCGGTTGGCGTCTCTTTGGTCACAAAGCTGTCGTCCAGCTGAACGGTCTTGCCATCCGTCTTGGTCACATAGACTACGCCGTTGACCACCTCCACCGTCTCACCGGGCAGGCCCACAATGCGCTTTACGTAATATTGCTTCTCATCGTCCGGGTACTTAAAAATGACAATATCGTACCGCTGGGGGTCGTCCTTTACATAGGCCAGGCGGCTGGCAATCACCCGGTCGCCCTCTTGAATGGTGTTCAGCATAGACCCGGTGGGCACCACGGCATTGGCAATGATGCAATATTTTAACACCAGAGCCACCGCTACCGCAATGAGAATGGGCAGCAGAAAGTCTATGACCTCCCGCAGCTTGCTTTTTTGCTTTTTATTTTCTTCGTTTGCCATGGTTATTTACGCTTTCGTTTGAATTTGCGGGAACCGGACAGTACCGCCTTTAAGTCCATCAGCTCCTCAAAGGGGGTGGAGCCGTCAGCCACGCTAAAGTTCGCTGCGCTGGAGGCCAGGTCGTCGGTGGCAATCTGTGGGCCTGCCTCCGGTGCGTACGCGCTGTCCACCAACTGCCGGTCCATAAAGAGTCTGACCATTTTGTTTTTGTACCGTACAAAGGTGATGTAGTGGGCACCGTCCTCAAGGGACGCTTGGATCTTACAGCCGCCGAACGTGCCGTATAGGACGCCGTTTGCGATCCAAATCGCCGCGTCTTTGCCCCTGCAGATATTGGCGTCTGCGTTACTGCTCACCGTAAAGGATAAAGTAAAGTCGTTTGTATTCTCCGGTGCCAGGCAGCGGTTGTCCCGGTCGCCGAACTGGAAGATCTTTATTTCAAAGGGCGCCAGGGTGATCTGCATTTTATCCCCATAAGAGAACAGATCCAGGCTGTCTGCCCCGGTGGTGTTGTACACATTGTAGCACTTTACCGCCCGCAGATTCTCCGGGCAGCCCATCAGCTTGTTCAAGGTCAGGGTCAGATCCGTTTTTTCGTCTGTGGGATTGCGCAGGGCAATGATTCCTTCGCCCGCCTTTGTCCAGGCGGCATAGGCATAAATGTTGTTCTCTGCCGGGTCGCCGCCCAGCAGCATGGCGTTCTTTAAGATATGGTGGTTGGCCTTTTGCCAGCGGAGCATACGGGCGAGAATGCGCCACTTGGCGCTGTTCATCTTATTGTAGCTCAGGTACAGCTCGTTAAAGGCCTGGCCCCGACAAGCATTCCAAAACAGGAACTTTTCAAATTCTTCGTCGGTATACTCCACCTTAGCGGTGTTGCCGTAGATCGGTTCGTGATTGTAAATATTCTTGGCCGGGAATTGCAGTGCGCGGGTGCACATAAAGTCGTAGTACATGGAGTCCCGGTATGTGATCTCCGCGTCCACCTGAGCCTGCTGCTCCAGGTTCTTGGCAAAGCCGATGTCCATGGAGTTTTGCAGCCACACGCTGTTCACATATTGCAGCCACCAGGGAGAGGGGTTCACATAGCAGGTCATATTGATCCACAGGGGCTTGTTGTCCTTGGCTCTGCTCTCCCGCAGGCGGGTGAACAGGTCGATCCACCGCTGCCACATTTCCGTAACAAAATACATATCGTTCTCGCCGCCGGTGATGTGGTCATGCTTTGGGTTGGTGCAGGGCTTTAGGCAAAAGCCGTCCAGCTTCAGGTACTGAATGTCAAATTCCGTGCAAGTGTCTGTGAGAAATTTTTCCAGATTTTGCAGGTATTTCTCCGAGCCGACGCAAATGTCCATACTGTTACTGTTCAGGTAGCCGTTTCCGCCTTTTTCAATCTTTTTGGCAAAGCGGGGAGTGGCTGCCGTGTAGCCGCCGCGAGGACCCAGCCAAAGGCCAAAGGTGGAGCCCAGCTTGTGGCACTGGTCGGTGGCGTCCGTCAGCTTGTTGGGGAACTTTTTGTTAAAGCTCCAAAACGGTGCTTTGTAGTTGTTCCAGCCGTCGTCGATCACATAGGCGTCCAGCGGGGGCACGCCGTGATCGCTAAGCCCCTGCTCGATCTCATAAAAAGAGCGCTCAATATTGTCCGCGTCAATGTCCAGCATGTGGTCGTACCAGCTGTTGTACTGCACGCGGAAGTCGCTTTTGGTGCTGATGTATTCAATGTAGTCAAAGAACGCGCCCTGCACCTCTGCCATGGTGTTGCCGGTGGCGCCGCCCATGACAGTAGCAGGGCAGGTAAAGCGGCCGTGTACCGGGTGACCTACATAGTATTTGACTTGACCGATACCGTACTGAATACGGTTGTCCGTGGCCGGAAACTCACAGCCAAAGAACAGGCTGTCAATGTAAAAGGGCTGACCCAGGATCGCCATAGCGTCCGGGATCTGCATGCTGGTCTCCACGTCGTCCGGAATAGAGAAGTGGGTCTGTGAGTTGATCACACCGATGTGTTCCAGGGCGATGTAGTCGATCACCTTGTCCTCGGTGGCTTGGATAAATTGCAGTTGCTTTTTCAGCGTATTGCCGTCCCGGCCCACCCAGTAGCGCATGGTCACGGTGATGCCCTCAAATTCTTCAAAGGTAAACACCAGCTTACCGTCCCGCTCGGCAGAGTCCGTCACCTTCAGTCCCTTGGAGGAGAACTCGGTGCCGTCCGTAAAGTGAAAGGTGAATTCCGTGCTGTTGCCGTCCGGCACCAGGTCCATACCGGAGCGGGTGTTGCGAATGCGGGAGGCGTACAGATACCCCTCGTTGACCTTAAATTCCCGTTGCAGGGCGTTGCTCTTCAATCTGAACATATACTTGCTCCTTTTGCAGGATTTTACAGAACTTCGTCAATGGCTTTTGCCAGCTGATCCGGGCAGGAGGTGCCCTTGCCGTTGCAGTTGATGCCACGCAGCTTTTGGATCACATCTTCTGCCGGCTGCCCCTCTACCAGTGCGGCGATACCTTGCAGGTTGCCGTTGCAGCCACCAAGGAATTTTACATTGTGTACCTTGCCCTCCTCGTCCAAATCAAAGGTGATCTGCCGGGAGCAGGTACCGTGGGTATTATAAGTGTAGCTCATTTGGATTCTCCTGTATTTTAAGATATTATTTTACTTTATTATGTCTGTACTCTCTATTATACATACTCTTGCTCTGGATTGCAATATAGGGTCTGTGACATTTCTGTAAATCCCGCCGGAGGCACAGGACAGTTTTGCTCCGAATGTCCAATAATCGGCACATTGCCTAAAAACATGCCCTTATCTTTGTCAGTTTTGTTCTATTGCATAAAAATCAGCCCTGTGTTAAACTAAAATTTGATATAGGGTACGCTCGTGCGGGCGCCCGGAATTGCTTTTAAGAGAGGTACTGTTTATGCAAAAACTGCGCGTTGGCATCATCGGCGCCGGTCGGATCGGCCAGGTGCACGCCAAATCCATTACTTACCACATTCCCCAGGCGGAGATCGTGGCCATTAGCGATCTGTTCCCGGAGAACGCCCAAAAGGTGGCGGACGACCTGGGTATTCCCAAAGCGGTGCAGGATTATCACGAAATTCTCAATGATCCTACGGTGGATGCAGTGCTGATCTGCTCCTCTACCGATACCCACGCGGATATTGCCATGGAGGCAGCCAAGGCCGGCAAGCATATCTTTTGTGAAAAGCCGGTGGATCTGACCGTTGCTAAGATCAAGGCAGTGGAAGCGGCCGTAAAAGAGGCGGGGGTAAAGCTGCAGATCGGCTTTAACCGCCGGTACGACCACAACTTTGCCGCCATTAAAGATTTGGAAAACGCCGGCAAGATCGGCCAGCTCCAGACCATTAAGATCACTTCACGTGACCCGGAGCCGCCCCCGGTTTCTTATGTAAAGGTCAGCGGCGGCATCTTCCTGGATATGACCGTCCATGACTTTGATATGGCTCGCTTTATCGGCGGCGAGGTGGAGGAAGTGTTCGTCAACGCTGCCGTGCTGGTAGACCCGGCCATCGGTGAAGCGGGAGATGTGGACACGGCGCTGGTCAGCCTGAAATTCAAGAACGGCGCCATTGGTGTCATTGACAACTGCCGCAAGGCCTCTTACGGCTACGACCAGCGGCTGGAGGTGTTCGGCTCCAAGGCTCAGGCTTCCGCTGCCAACGACACCCCCACCCATGTGGCGTTTATTGATGAGAACGGCAAGGTGACGGATAAGCCGCTGTACTTCTTCCTGGAGCGGTATATGCAGTCCTTTACCGACGAGATGACCGAATTTATCGACTGTGTGCTCCACGATAAGCCCACCAAGACCACGGTGGAGGACGGCTTGCAGGCGCTGCGTATGGGCCTGGCTGCCAAAAAGTCGCTGGCCGAGCACCGCCCGGTAAAGCTCAGCGAGATCGAAGCATAATTTCAATCCAAAGGACTTTGAGTATATGAAGCGAGTTAGACTGACCATGTCCCAGGCGCTGGTACAGTTCCTGGACAATCAATATATCGAATGTGACGGCGTAGAAAGCAAGTTCGTCAGCGGCATCTTTGGCATTTTTGGCCACGGGTGCGTGGTGGGCGTGGGTCAGGCGCTGGAGCAGGGGGGCCATAACCTGAAATTTTATCAGGGCAAGAATGAGCAGAATATGGCGCTGGCTGCTGTGGCTTATGCCAAGCAGATGGATCGCAAGGCCATTATTCCCTGCGTGTCCTCCATCGGCCCGGGCGCGACCAATATGGTTACCGCTTGCGGCTGCGCCACCGCCAACCGCATTCCGCTGTTGGTGCTGCCCGGCGACACCTTTGCCTGCCGCCAGCCGGACCCGGTGCTCCAGCAGGCCGAATTTTTTGACAACTACGGCCGCACGGTAACAGATGCTTTTAAGGGCGTGTGCCATTATTTTGACCGAATCAATCGGCCGGAGCAGTTGATGACCGCCTGCCTAAATGCTATGCGGGTGCTGACAGACCCGGCGGATACCGGCGCCGTTTGTCTGGCCATGCCACAGGATGTGGAGGGCGAGGCCTACGACTATCCGGTGCACTTCCTGCAAAAGCGGGTGTGGCACCTGGATCGCCGCCCGGTGGCAGAGAGCCAGCTGCAGCGGGCAGTGGCTGCGATCAAGCAGGCCAAAAAGCCCATTCTTATTTGCGGCGGCGGTGTGCGTTACAGCGGGGCAGAGGTTGCCCTGCAAAAGTTGGCGGAGACCTATAATATTCCCATTGCGGAGACGCAGGCCGGGCGCAGCTTGGTGCCTTGGCAGCACCCGCTGAACCTGGGCGGTATCGGCGTTACCGGCGGCAAGGCTGCCAATGTGATCGGCCGGGACGCTGATCTGATCATCGGCGTGGGCACGCGGTTCTCCGATTTTACCACTTCTTCCAAGTGGCTGTTTAACCAGGACCGCAAGGTGCTGGGAATCAATATTTGCCCCTTTGATGCGTATAAAATGGATGCCGAGGCCATTGTGGCAGATGCGAAGGTGACCTTAGAGGCACTGCTGCCTGCTTTGGCCGGGTACAAGACTGCCTATACCGGTGAGATTGCAGCCGCCAAGGCCGAGTGGGAAGCCATTGTAGACGATTACTATACCAAAGAGCTGCCCGGTGGGCTGAACCAAACTTTGGCTCTGGGCATTATCAACGAGTTTATGCCCAACGACGCCATTGCTCTTGGCTCTGCCGGTTCTCTGCCCGGGGATATGCAGCGTCTGTTCCGTCCCAAGGACCGTGGCACCTACCACATGGAGTACGGCTACTCCAATATGGGCTATGAGGTCAACGGCGCGTTGGGCGCTAAGCTGGCGTGCCCGGACAAAGAAGTGTATACCTTCTGCGGGGACGGCTCTTTCCTGATGGGTCACAGCGAGTTGTATACCGCTTTGCAAGAGGGATTGAAGATCAATGTGTGCCTGTTTGACAATATGGGTTGGGGCTGCATTGAGAATTTGCAAAACAACCAGGGCACCGATACCTTTGGCACCGTGTTCCGCGCCCGCAACCCTAAGACGGGTATGCTGGACGGGGCGGAGATCGCCGTGGACTTTGCCAAGATCGCAGAGGGCTACGGTGCAAAGGGCTACACCTGCCGCACCTCGGAGGAGCTGCGCGCCGCACTGGCAGACGCAGCTACCCAGGACCGGGCGTGCCTGTTTGATATTAAGGTGCTGCCCAAGACCATGACCCCCGGCTTTGAGAGCTGGTGGCGCGTGGGCGTGGCGGAGGTGTCGAAGAGCGAGACCGTGGCCGCCGCTTATGCGGATATGCAGGCGAATATCGCCAAGACTTTTGATTATTAAGGAGCACAGCCTATGCTAAACCCGGAAAAAGTAAAATTGGCCATTGCCCCCATCGGCTGGACCAATGACGATATGCCCGACCTGGGCGCAGAAAATACCTTTGAGCAGTGCATCAGCGAGATGGCGCTGGCCGGTTTCTCCGGCTCGGAGATCGGCAACAAATACCCGTCCGATCCGGCGGTGCTCAAGCCGTATTTGGACATTCGCGGGCTGCAAATTTGCAACGCTTGGTTCTCGTCTTACCTGACTTCCAAGCCTTATGAGGAGACCATCGCCGCCTTTAAGCAGCACTGCGACAAGCTGCACGCCTTGGGTGCCAAGGTGATCGGCGCTTCCGAGCAGGGCAATTCCATTCAAGGTTGCCTGGACAAATCCATTTTGGACGAAAAGCCGGTGTACACCGAAGAGCAGTGGCAAACGGTGGCGCGGGGCTTTAACGAGATGGGCGCTTACGCCCGGTCCAAGGGCATGTACTTTACCGTGCACCACCACATGGGCACCGGCGTGCAGACGGCAGAGGAGATCGACCGCTTGATGGAATTGACGGATCCGGAACTGGTGTTCCTGCTGTTTGACAGCGGTCACCTGACCTTTGCCGGGATCGACCCGGTACCGGTACTGGAGAAGTACGCCCATCGGGTCAAGCATGTGCACTTGAAGGATGTGCGCCTGGATGTGTACAATAACCGGGTGGTGCCGGAGCACATGAGCTTTTTGGATGCCGTGCGTGCCGGTGTGTTTACCGTGCCCGGCGACGGCGATGTGGACTTTAAGCCCATCTTTGATATTTTGGACCGTACCGGCTACGAGGGCTGGGTGGTGGTCGAGGCCGAGCAGGACCCGGCCAAGGCCAATTCCTTTGCCTACGCAGTCAAGGCCCGCAAGTACATTAAAGAGGTCGCCGGTCTGTAAAAAAACAACAATGGGGGAGTGGTTCATCGCCACTCCCCCTATTTTTGTCTATTATCTTATGCCGTTGTGGATTTTATTGCTTTTCGCAGTGGAATTTGATATAGTTAAGTTAAAGTTAGGGAAAGAATTTTGAAAGGAGTTCTTCTTATGAAAAAGATTTTATCCACCACCTTGGCGCTGCTATTGGTACTTACCACCGTATGCAGCGTCAGTCTGTCCGCCCAGGCGGCTACGGCTACCGACCGAGTTTATGAGCTGCATTATGGTGACAAGTTGACTGTGACTTTTCAGCCCGGCGAAGATCATCGGCTGATGTTCGCAACCATGACCGCTACGGAGACAAAATTCTATGAATTCCGTATGACCAACTGCGTTGACGGTGGAATTTTGATTGCAGACAATCCGAATTATAAAAACGGCTATGAGCAGGACAAAGAGAGCGGTACGGCTGTGTTGGGCGCATATATGGAAAAAGGCAAGACCTACTATTTGGCCTTTATGAGCTGCCCGGTCAAGGATACGGACTGCGTGATCACCGTGAAGGATCATACCCATAGCTATAAGTATTACCTGAAAAAGGCCACGACGAAGGCCAACGGTTATGAAGCAACCGGCTGCATTGCTTGCGGCTACTTAAAAGCCGGTACCAAGGAGACCGTTCTTTATGCGGCAAAGAGCATGACCTTGTCTGCTACCTCTTATACCTATGACGGAAAGGTAAAAAAACCTACGGTAACAGTAAAAGACAGCAAAGGCAAAAAAATCAGTGCATCGAATTACAACATTTCTTATTCCGGCGGTCGTAAGAATGTGGGGCAGTACACAGTGACCGTGAAGTTTAAGAACCGATACAGCGGCTCTATGCGCAAGACCTTTACCATCAAGCCCAAGGGCACCAGCGTGTCTAAAGTGACCGCTGCTAAAAAAGGCTTTAAGGTCACTTGGAAAAAGCAGGCGACGCAAACCACCGGGTATGAGGTACAGTACAGCACAGCCTCTAACTTCAAAAAGGGCAATAAGACCGTAACAATAAGCAAAAATAAGACCACTTCCAAGTCTGTCAGCAAGCTGTCCTCCAAGAAAAAGTATTATGTGCGGGTACGCACCTACAAGACCGTGAAAGTGAACGGCAAAAATGTAAAATTATATTCCGGGTGGAGCAAGGCCAAGAGCGTGACCACCAAGAAGTGAGCATTCTTGTCATTGCTGCCCACCGAACAATCCCTCCGTCAACGCCTTGCGGCGTTACCACCTCCCTTTACACAAGGAGGCTGATTATACACAATACGGCTCCCCTTGTTGCAAGGGGAGCTGTCGCATTTTTGCGACTGTGGGGATAAAATAATCAGGGTCTTGCTCCCGCCGCTGGCCCACAAAAAAGGCACCCCATCTCATTAGGAGATGGGGTGCCTTCCTATTCTTATTGCATTATTCTCGGTCGGCGTCAAAATCTAATTCTGTATGCGTGGCGCAGGCGCGCTTGAGCGCATCAAAACTCTCGGCGCTGATTACATGCTCAATGCGGCAGGCGTCCTCCACAGCGGTTTTTGGGTCTACCCCCAGGCCGGTAAGCCAGCGGGAAAGAAAGGTGTGGCGCTCATACATACGCTGGGCAATCTCCTCCCCCGGGGGCAGCAGCGTGATGTGCCCATTGTCGTCCATCTCAATATAACCGTTCTCCCGCAGGTTCTTCATGGCAATGCTCACGCTGGGCTTGGAAAAATCCAACTCGTTGGCAATATCGATGGAACGCACGTCTGTGCCTCGCTGGCTGAGCATTAAAATCGTCTCTAAATAGTTCTCTGCGGATTCTTGAATTTTCATAAAATCACCGTTATTTTTTGTGTAATTTGTTTAGACGAATTGAACATATTATACAACATTCTGTGCAAATCTGCAAGAGTGGATTTCGCTTTCCAAAAAATAGGCGGAAAGGCTTGACAAATGAGTTAGCTGGTGCTAACATATAGACGGTTAGAAAGAGCTAACCCCGGCAGCTTGCCGGGGAGAAAAAGAGGATTTAGTATTATGATGCCTTTAACTTTAGCAGATACCGGCGCGACCTACACCATCTTAAAGGTAGGCGGCAAGCCGGAGGTGCGTGCCCATCTGAACGACCTGGGCTTTGTGGCCGGGGGCGATGTGCAGGTGATCACGGATATGATGGGCAACCTGATCGTCAATGTGAAGGAGACCCGTGTGGCCATCAGCAAAGAAATGGCCGCCAAGATCATGGTATAAGGAGCAGAGCCATCTGCTTTGTGTATAATTTTTCGTATAGGTGAGGAGGAAACAGCAATGAAAACACTCAGAGATGTTCCGGTAGGCGGCAACGCCAAAGTGGTTAAGCTCCACGGCGAGGGCGCAGTGAAGCGCCGCATCATGGATATGGGCGTCACCAAGGGCGTGGATGTGCATGTGCGCAAAGTCGCTCCCCTGGGCGATCCCATTGAGGTAAGTGTGCGCGGCTACGAGCTCTCCATTCGCAAAGCGGATGCAGAGATGATTGAGGTGGAATAAGAGGGCGGAGGCTCTTTTATTTCGCCCAATGCGTTAGTCGACACTAATTAGTTGTAACTAATTGTTAAGCACAGAAAGGAATGTGACCGATGAAAATAACAATCGCACTTGCCGGTAACCCGAACTGCGGCAAGACCACACTGTTTAATGCGCTGACCGGTTCCAACCAGTTCGTAGGTAACTGGCCCGGCGTAACGGTGGAGAAAAAAGAAGGCAAATTGAAGAAGCACAACGATGTTGTGATTACCGACCTGCCGGGTATTTATTCCCTGTCTCCGTACACCTTGGAGGAAGTGGTTGCCCGTGACTACCTGATCGGTGAGCGCCCCAATGCCATTTTGAACATCATCGATGGTACCAACCTGGAGCGTAACCTGTACCTGACCACCCAACTGGTGGAACTTGGTATCCCGGTGGTGGTTGCCATCAACATGATGGATGTGGTCAAGAAGAACGGCGACAAAATCAACACCCAGGAGCTGTCCCGGGAGTTGGGCTGCCCGGTGGTTGAGATCTCCGCGCTGAAAGGCACCGGCATTCAAGAGGCTGCCGAGGCTGCGGTGCAGGCTGCACAGAACGGCCACACCGTTCCCCAGCACACCTTTACCGGCGTGGTAGAGCACGCGCTGGCTCATATTGAAGAGGCTGCCGTACATAACTTGCCGGAGGAGCAGCAGCGCTGGTACGCCATCAAGATCTTTGAGCGGGACGACAAGGTGCTGGCAAAGATGGATTTGGACGCCCAGGTGGCTGCTCATATTGAAGAGGACATTAAGGCTGCCGAGGAAGAACTGGACGACGATGCGGAGAGCATCATCACCAATGAGCGTTATGTGTATATCGCCTCTATCATCAAGGGCTGCTACAAGAAAAAGCAGGTCGGTAAGCTGTCCACTTCCGATAAGATCGATAAGATTGTGACGAACCGTTGGCTGGGCTTGCCCATCTTTGCAGTGGTCATGTTCCTGGTGTATTATATCTCCATGGTCACCGTGGGTTCCTCCGCAACGGATTGGGCCAACGACGGCGTGTTCGGCGACGGCTGGCACCTGTTTTGGATCGGCACCAGCCAGGCTGCGGACGCTGAGAAGACCTATGGCGACACAGACGATATTCTGGCCGGCTTTATTGACGCCTACGGCACAGAAGATATGGCAAACGCCATTGATACAGAGAACGAAAATTACAGCGACGCCAATGCAAAGGCCGCTTTGGCTCAGCTGGTTGCCGCTACCCCTGCGGACGCAAGCGTGACCTACACCACCGAGGATGAGGAAACGCTGGAGAAAACGGACCACACCGGCACCAAAAAAGCTGCCCTGGAAGAGGCCGTTGCCAACTATGAGAACACCGATTATAAAGAGGGCTATGGTGCGCCGGACGCTTCCGAGTACGGCGTTTGGGTGCCCGGTATCCCGGTTCTGCTGGGTAACCTGCTGGAGAAGGCCAATTCTCCCGAATGGCTGTCCGGTTTGCTGCTGGACGGTATTGTCGCCGGTGTTGGCGCCGTGCTGGGCTTTGTACCTCAAATGCTGGTGCTGTTCTTCCTGTTGGCGATCCTGGAAGGCTGCGGTTATATGAGCCGTATCGCTTTCGTACTGGACCGTATCTTCCGGAAGTTCGGTTTGTCCGGTAAGTCCTTTATCCCCATGCTGATCGGTACCGGTTGCGGTATCCCCGGCGTTATGGCGTCCCGTACCATTGAGAATGAGCGCGATCGCCGTATGACCATTATGACCACCACCTTTATCCCTTGCGGTGCAAAGGTGCCCTTTATCGCCATGATCGCAGGCGCCATCTTCGGCGGCTCTGCTATCGTATCCACCTCCGCTTACTTCATTGGTATGGCCGCCATTATTATGTCCGGTATTATGCTGAAGAAAACCAAAATGTTCTCCGGCGATCCGGCGCCCTTCGTTATGGAGCTGCCGGCTTACCATGTGCCCACCTTGGGCAATGTGCTTCGCTCTACTTGGGAGCGCGGCTGGTCCTTCATCAAGAAGGCCGGTACCATCATCACCCTGTCCACCATCTTTGTATGGTTCACCACTTACTTCGGTGTGGTTGACGGCCAGTTCCGTATGCTGTCTGAGGAAGAGATTAACTTCTCCATCCTGGCTGCCATCGGCGGCGCCATCAAGTGGATCTTTGCTCCTCTTGGCTGGGGCAATTGGCAGGCCGTTGTAGCCTCCATTACCGGCCTGGTGGCAAAGGAGAACATCGTAGGTACTTTGGGTATCCTGTACGGTGGCGGCGGTTCCGATGTGTACACTGCCATTGCTGACGCATTCAACGGCGTTCAAGGCTATTCCTTCCTGATCTTCAACCTGCTGTGCGCACCTTGCTTTGCAGCCATCGGTGCCATCCGCAGAGAGATGAACAATGCCAAGTGGACTTGGTTTGCCATCGGTTACCAGTGCGGCTTCGCTTATGTGATTGCTCTGATTGTAAACCAGATCGGTGCTATGTTCATGGGCAACGGCAACATTTTCGGCCTGATCGTTGCGATCCTGTTGATTGCCGCTATCGTGTATATGCTGTTCCGTAAGAACAAGTATGACAATAACACCTTGACCGTGACCGCAAAGAAAGCGAAGAGCAAGGCAACCAAATAATAAAACAAGAAGGTGTGTTTATGCTTGCCTTTCTGAAAGCAAATTATTTAACCATTCTGATCATTCTTGTGCTGGTGGCTATCGTAGTGGGGATTATCTGCTCCATTGTGAAAGACAAAAAAGCCGGGCGCAACACCTGCGGCGCCAACTGCGCCCATTGCGCCAACGCCGGCTGCTGCCACCAGCAGCCTAAGAAGAAAAAGAGATAGGAGGTATGCTTTATGACAAGAACCGTTGTTGGCATTGACGGAATGGCTTGCAGTATGTGCGAAAGCCATGTGAACGATATCGTGCGCCGCAACTTTCATGTAAAGAGCGTAAAGGCCTCCCATAAAAAGAAGCAGGCTGAGATCATTTCGGCAGAGCCTTTAGATGAGGCGGCCCTGCGTAAAGCCATCGGTGACACCGGCTACACGGTGACGGATGTGCACACGGAGCCGTACAAGAAAAAGGGCCTGTTTGGTCACTAAGCCTCCCTACACAAATAAATCCCCTGTGGATTTTGTTTGACCCGCAGTGGGAGCCTACAATACACAGTAGGCGGGCAAAACCCCGCCTGCACGGATAACACCCCTCCCTGTACTTTCTCCTTCCGGCTCCCTGCGGTAACGCTCTTTTCCGTGCCTTTTGGGCGCAAAAGAGTCTTCTCCTTTCTCGGCAGACTTGCCATTGTCTGCCACCCGCGCTCTAACCGAG
>FR885345.1:0-8323 GCA_000436335.1 Clostridium sp. CAG:217 | reverse complement strand
GGTCCAAGCGGCGCAGTTTCTGCGCCGCTTGTTTTATGTGCCTTTTCTTATTATGGCAAAGAAGGCAGCTGTGCGGCAAAAGACAGCAAAGCAGCTGTTCCATGCCATAAAGAAAAAACCGACGGTGCCCCTTATGGACGCCGTCGGTTTCTGTTCCTATTGCAAATTATTCCTTATTCTTAAAGGGATTGGGCAGTGGCTTTTTCGGCTGGTCAGCGGCACGCAGCGTCGCTTCTGCTGCGGCCCGTTCCCGTGCCGGCGGGTTGTACAGATGAATACGCCCGGTGTCGTTAAAGGCCTTAACGGTCATCACCGCCAACGGTACTAAGAACATACCGATAAATCCAAAGATCTTCAGACCAAAGTACAGACCCATTAGGGTCACCAGCGGGTTGACTCCCAAGGTCTGACCCACGATCTTTGGTTCAATGTACTGGCGGATCACGGTGATCACCACATAAAGCACCAGCAGCCCGATGCCCTGCTTGGTGTTGCCGAGCAGCAGGCTAATCAGTGCCCATGGAATGAGAATGCCGCCGGAGCCTGCCACCGGCAAAATGTCAAAGATGGCAATGCCTATGGCAATGACCACCGCATAGGCATTGTGCATAATGCCTATGGTGTTCATAACGGTAAAGCCCAAAAACAGCTCGCAGAAGGTAATAAACATAATCAGCGCGTAGGCCCGCAGCATTTTGACAATGGTCTTGGAGAACAGCTGCTTGGTCTCACTCAGCAGGTTTTTATGCTTTGCCGGCAGCTGCAACTTGATAAAGTGTACCACCTTATCATAGTCCTTGGTAAACAGGATCCAGGCGATAATGCCGATGACGACGGCCAACAGGGCAGAGGGTAGGCTCTTGACCACATTGACCACGCCACTGACGCCGTTGGAGATCCCGGATTTGACTGTTTCCAAATCCAGTCCGATCTTGCTCAAATCAAAATCCTGAATCAGGTTGTTAAAGAAATCCGTAACCGAGGTGGAGACAGAGGCGTAAATGCCGTCCGGCAAAAACTGCAAAAAGTGCAGCACATTCTTTTGCAGAGTGGTCAAAAAGCCGGGTAGATCGTTCATTTGGTCTCCCACATAGGAGATGAAACTGCCGATCTCCTGAAACAGCTTTTGAATCAGCAGACCCACCGGAACCAGGATAATGAGAATGGTAAGGAGAACCAAAAGCACGCTCCACAGGCCGTGGCACTTGTGGTGTGTCTTTTTGTCCAGCCAGCGCAGGGGGCGCTGATTGATTACCGCAAAAAGAAAGGTGAGTAAAAAGGGAGCCGCCACCCAAAAGCAGTAGCGGAAAAACAGAAACAGCAGTCCGAAGATCACTGCTGCATAGGTCAGATTGATCAGCGCGTCGCGTCGCTTTGCTACTTTTTCGTTCATAGAGCCATCCTTATATATTCTTATAAAACAATACTCATTACTTAGCATTTTATAGTATTTTGCCCTTTCTTGCAAGGGATTTTTGTAAATATTGCAAAAATCTGAATTTAGGTCTTGATTATGGGCGGAAATCGTGCTACTATATTCAAAATGTTTTTGACAAGCGTACATTTGTACACGGGTGGTGAACACATCAAATGAGTAAAGCAGGTTATGTGCTGGTGGACGCCGGGATCTTGCCGGAGGTTTACCGCAAGGTTTTAACGGCCAAAAAGTACCTGGCTACCGGCAAGGCGGCTTCTGTCAAGGAGGCGGCGCAGCTGGCAGGGATTTCTCGCAGCGCATATTATAAATACAAGGATGCCATCTTTGAGTACGGCACCTCTGCGTCAGACGAGGTGGCCACCGTCAAGGCCCGGTTGCAGGACAGCGCCGGCGTGCTCTCCAGCTTTATCGGCGCCATCTCTCGGGTGGGGGGCAATGTGCTCTCCGTGAACCAGAGTCTGCCCCAGGACGGGGCGGCGGATGTGACCGTGACCGTGCGCATTGCCGATCTGTCTGTGGAGCCTGCCCGTTTACCGGCGCTTTTGGAGCAGTTGAACGGTGTTGTTGGCGCCGCATTTATTCAGTAAATTTATAGGATTGCTGCCCGGCAGCAAAATTTCTCTTTCAGGAGGTTCAAATGAAAGTAGCAGTTATGGGGTACGGAACCGTTGGTTCCGGCGTGTGTGAAGTGATTGAAACCCACCAGGACACCTTAGCCAAGCGCACCGGCGGTAAGGCGCTGGAGCTGGCGCGGATTCTGGATTTGCGGGAGTTTCCCGGCGACAAGCACGAGGCGCTCTTTACCAAGGATTTTAACGATATTCTGAATGATCCGGAGATCCAGATCGTGGCAGAGACCATGGGCGGGGTGAACCCGGCTTTTGACTTTACCATGAAGCTGCTCGCCAGCGGCAAGAGCGTGGTCACCTCCAACAAGGAGCTGGTGGCGCAAAAGGGACCGGAGCTGCTGGCCTGTGCCAAAGCCCACAATGTAAATTATCTGATTGAGGCGTCCGTGGGCGGCGGTATTCCCATTATTCGTCCCATGGCTCAGTGCCTGGCGGCCAATCATATTGAGGGCATTGCCGGTATTCTCAATGGCACCACCAACTTTATTTTGACCCAGATGATCGAGGAGGATATGTCCTTTGCAGATGCACTGGCGCTGGCCCAGGCCAACGGTTTTGCAGAGAAGGACCCCACCGCCGATGTGGAGGGCCATGACGCCTGCCGCAAGGTGTGCATTTTGGCTTCCCTGGCCTTTGGCAAGCATGTGTATCCCTCTCAGGTGGAGACGGAAGGTATCTCCAAGATCACCCTGGAAGATGTGGCCTATGTGGCCTCTGCCGGCGGCGTGATTAAGCTGCTGGGTCAGATCAAGGATCTGGGAGGCGGTAAGATCGCTGCCTTTGTTGGCCCGGCTGTGGTGTATAACGGCTCTCAGCTGGCTTCCGTTAAGGGCGTGTTCAACGCTGTTTTGGTGCGGGGCGACGCCGTGGGCGATGTGTGCTTCTACGGACAGGGCGCCGGTAAGCTGCCCACCGCTTCTGCCGTGGTGGCAGATATGGCGGATTGTGCCGCACACACCGAGCAGCGCCGTATCTTTGGCTGGGGCGCCGGTGAGGAGGACTATGTGGTGGACTACAAAACCGCCATCAAAATGCCCTTCTATGTACGGGTACAGGGCGATGAGACCCACATTAAGCAGGCCTTTGATAATGTAAAGTTCCTCTCTCGCAGAGGGCAGCCTGCTGACGAAAAAGCCTTTATCACCGACGAGATGACAGAGGAGGAGCTGGAGCGCCGCCTGGCCGGGTTCCCGGTAGAGGCTGTCATCAAGGTGGCAAGTTACTAATTCGGAGGATAGATAGACTATGGGACTGATTGTACAGAAGTTCGGCGGCTCCTCAGTAGCCAATGCCGAGCGTGTAAACAATGTGGCACGCATCGTGACGGACACTTATAAGGCCGGCAATGATGTGGTTGTCGTGGTGTCCGCCCAGGGCGATACCACCGATGATTTGATTGAAAAGGCCAAAGAGATCAACCCCCACGCAGCAGCCAGAGAAATGGATCAGCTGCTGACCGCCGGGGAGCAGATCTCCATTTCGCTGCTGGCCATGGCCATTGAGCGTATGGGCTTTCCGGTGATCAGCCTGCTGGGCTGGCAGGCCGGATTTAACACCAACGCGGTGTATGGCGCGGCGCGGATCAAGAACATTAAGCCCAACCGCTTGCAGGCGGAGCTGGCTAAGCGCAATATTGTGGTGGTAGCCGGGTTCCAAGGATTGAACCGCTATGATGACCTAACCACATTGGGGCGCGGCGGGTCCGATACCTCTGCGGTGGCTATCGCTGCTGCACTGAATGCAGACAAGTGCCAGATCTTTACCGATGTGGAGGGCGTATACACTGCCGATCCCCGCAAGGTGGAGAATGCGCAGAAGCTGAAAGAAATCACTTATGACGAAATGCTGGAGCTGGCCACCTTGGGTGCACAGGTGCTCAACAACCGCTCCGTAGAGATGGCAAAGAAGTACGGCGTGGAGTTGGAGGTGCTCTCCTCGCTGAATCCCATTCCCGGCACCATTGTTAAGGAGGTAGCAAAAATGGAAAAAATGCTCATTCGCGGCGTAACCAAGGATAAAGATGTGGCTCGTATCTCTGTGATCGGCCTGAAGGACACCCCCGGTGTTGCCTTTAAGATTTTCTCCAAGCTGAGCCAGCGCAACATTAATGTGGATATTATTTTGCAGTCTGTCGGCCGTGACGGCACCAAGGACATTACCTTTACCGTCAGCAAGGACAACGGTCCCTTGGCGGTGGAGATCCTGAATGACGAAGTGGGCGGTTTCCAGGATGTTGTGTGCGATACCCATGTAGCCAAGGTTTCCATTGTAGGCGCCGGTATGGAGTCTCACCCGGGCACGGCTTCCAAGATGTTTGAGGCTCTGTATGAGCGGGACATCAATATTCAGATGATCTCCACTTCTGAGATCAAGATCTCCGTTTTGGTTGCCGAGGAGGACGCCGACAAGGCGGTTTCTGCCGTGCACGCTAAGTTCATTCCGAACGACTGATTTTTGTGCAAAACAGCAAAAGCAAACGCGCGTATCTGTTGCAGATGCGCGCGTTTTTGTGGTTTTTGCCTTATTTTTCTTTGATAGTACAGACCGTATTGCAGTGCGCCGGTGGGCAAACGAAAGTTGGCCTTTCTGTGTTCATCTTTCGATCATCTCTCGCAGTAGGGATAGGGAAGCGGTTCGAGCCGTTTCAATTTTTTTGTGCACCGGGGCGTAGTCGACGGGCGTAGCGGTGAGGGACGTGTCTGCCGGGTCTGTGACCAGGCGGCTTTGCAGCCCGGTCAGGGTAAGCAAACTATGATTGCATGTGCCGGTACAGTTGGTCGGAAGCACCTCCGCAAAGGGCACCCCAAAGCGTAGAGAGAAGGCGGTGCCGTGAAAGCTGTCTGTGATTACACAGGCGGCATTTTTGATGTAGTGCAGGAACTGGCCGGGGGTGGGGGCGTAAATAAACTTGCCACCCCAGGTGGCTTGGTGCACACTGGCAGAAAGGCGCAGCAGCGGCTTGCCTGCCGCCTTGGCCGCCGCCTTAGCGTAGGCGCACAGCGCCGGGTCTTTGTGCATTTGATAAATCAAAAAGTAGCTGCCGGGCGCTGCGTTGATGGGTTCCAGCAGGCTCTGCCAAAAGGCGTCATCCGGCAAAAATACCGGGTCGATCACCTGCTTGCCCTCCAGTCCAAGTTGGTGCAGCAGCGCAATGGCGCTGTCCTCCCGTACGGTGATGCTGGTATATTGCCGCAGATCCCGGCAGAACTGCCCCCGCATGGGTTTGGACAGCTCCGTGCTTCCAAAGCTGGCGGCGTAGGCCACCTTTTTCGCACCCTCCGGCGCAAAGGTCAGACGATAGACCGGGTCATAGGTGCCGTCCTCCATAGGACCCCACACCTGGTCACTGCCGGTCATATACACATCGGCTTTGGGTCCGTTGGCAGTCAACTCTTGCGCCGTGCTGTACGGCGCTGTCAGGTGCAGCATCTGCCGCCGGGCGCTCTCAAATAGCCGGCCGGCCATCACATTCTCCGTATAGCACAGGGTGCCGTACACCCGGCGGCGCAGGGGCGTGCGGTTCCACCGGGGCTTTTGTTGCAACTGGTATTTATGCAGCTGGGTACAGACCTCGCCCGGGCGCACATAGTCGATGATGCGGCAGTTGTGCCCCAGTGCCTCTAAGGCGTTTTGGGTAGCAGCGGCTTGCAACAGTGAGCCGTAATTGGCAATGGCGTGACGGGTGATGACAGCAACCTCCATAGGGTTCCCTCCTGTTCTTTCTGCCTATATTATACCTTGCCCCGGGGCGCGGGTCAACGATTTTGGCCTTTTGCAGGTATGACTTGACACTGCATAAATTATAATATATAATATAACGAATAAATCTTGATTTAAGGAGTCGTTCCAAATGGCAGAAAAAGTGTTTAAGATGACCGCAGAAGGCAAAGCCCAGCTGGAAGCGGAACTGGATTCCCTGAAAACCGAAGGCCGTATTGATATTGCTGAAAAATTGAAGGTTGCTCGCTCTTATGGCGACTTGTCCGAGAACAGCGAATATGATGAGGCCAAGAGTGAGCAGGCCAAGATTGAGGCACGCATCAACGAGCTGGAGTATCAGTTGGAGCACGCCGAGATTATCGGCGCCACCGAGAAGGGCAGTGTGAGCATGGGCTCCAAGGTCACCGTGCTGCGCAAGTCCGACGATGTGCGCGCGACCTATGAGATTGTGGGCTTTTCCCAGTCTAACCCGGCAGAAGGCAAGATCTCTGATGAAAGCCCGGTGGGTCGTGCACTGATGGGCGCTAAGATCGGCGAGACCGTAACGGTGGAGGCCCCCATCGGCAACATTGATTATTTGATTGAAGAGATTGACTAAAGAAGAGGAATGACTATGGCAGGAAAGTTTGAGATCACCAAGGCCGGTGACGGTACTTTCAGTTTTGAATTTTTAATTGACGGCACCCCTGTGGCGCAAAGCCCTGTGTTTGAGAAAGAGGACGCTTGCCGCCGTGGCGTAAAGGCCGTAAAGAAGAATAGCCGCATGAAGGTGCAAAACGCCTTTGCCGGTGACGAAGAAAAAACCAATCCCAAGTATTTGGTGGAACCGGCGGAGAACGGCGCCCGCTTTACCCTGTTTTTGCAGACCGGGGAGCCTTGCCTGACCGGTACGGCTGCGGACGAGGCTGCCGCCCTGGCCGTGATCGAACAGATCGGCAATAATGCCAACGCCGCGCAGATGGCCATGGCAGAGGTGGTACTCAGCGAGAACGAACTGCGCCAGATCCGCCTGAACAAGTTGCAGGCGCTGCAAGAGGCCGGGCAGGATCCGTTCCAGATCACCAAGGCAGAGCAGACCCACCACACCGCCGATGTGCGCGCCGATTTTGACGCGCTGGAGAATACGGATGTGACCCTGTGCGGACGAATGATGTCTCGCCGGGATATGGGCAAGGCCAACTTTGTGGATCTCAGCGACCGCACCGGGCGTATGCAGATCTATGTGCGGATGAACGATGTGGGCGAGGATGTGTTCCGTGCCTTTAAGAAGTGGGACATTGGCGACCTTTTCCAGGTGACCGGCTTTGTGTTTAAGACCCGCACCGGTGAGATCTCTGTTCACGCCAAGGAGCTGAAGCTGCTCACCAAGAGCCTGCTGCCCCTGCCGGAGAAGTTCCACGGCCTGCAAGATACCGACACCCGGTACAGAAAGCGCTATTTGGACCTGATTATGAACCCGGATGTACGCGACACCTTTGAGAAGCGCTCCGCCATTATCCGTGAAATTCGCAAGTTCCTGGACGGCGAGGGCTTTATGGAGGTAGAGACCCCCATTCTGGTGAGCAACGCCGGCGGCGCTGCGGCCCGTCCATTTGAGACCCATTTTAATGCGCTCAATGAGGATTTGAAAATGCGCATTTCTTTGGAGCTGTACTTAAAGCGGCTGATTGTAGGCGGCTTGGAGCGTGTGTATGAGATCGGGCGTGTGTTCCGTAACGAAGGTGTAGATACTCGCCATAACCCGGAATTCACCTTGATGGAGCTGTACCAGGCATATACCGATTATCACGGTATGATGGACCTGACCGAGCGGATGTATCGCCATGTGGCCGAGGCTGTGCTGGGCACCACTAAGATTACTTATAACGGCATTGAGATGGATCTGTCCAAGCCCTTTACCCGCATCACTATGGTAGATGCGGTCAAGCAGTACAGCGGCGTTGATTTTAAGAAGATACACACCCTGGAGGAGGCCCGCGCTGCGGCGGACGCCCACGAGATCGAGTATGAGGAGCGCCACAAGAAGGGCGATATTCTCAACCTGTTCTTTGAGGCGTATGTAGAAGAGCACCTGATCCAGCCCACCTTTGTGATGGATCACCCCATTGAGATCTCTCCTCTCACCAAGAAGAAGCCGGAGGATCCGGACTATGTGGAGCGCTTTGAGTTCTTTATGAACGGCTGGGAGATGGCAAACGCCTATTCCGAGCTGAACGACCCCATCGACCAGCGTGCCCGCTTTGCCGCCCAGGAGGAGATGTTTGCCCAGGGCGACGAGGAGGCCAACCATACGGACGAGGACTTCTTGCAGGCACTGGAGATCGGTATGCCCCCCACCGGCGGCATCGGCTTTGGCATCGACCGGATGTGTATGCTGCTGACAGATAGCCCCGCCATTCGCGATGTGCTGCTGTTCCCCACAATGAAGTCCTTAGATGGTGTAAATAAGAAAAATGATGTAAATAATACAGCTTCTGAAGCACCTGAAAAAAATGTAAAAACTGAGTCTGAAAAGATTGATTTTTCTAAGGTAAAG
>FR885344.1:3272-6440 GCA_000436335.1 Clostridium sp. CAG:217 | reverse complement strand
TTGCAAAAATCGGCCGGCAGTACGGCGCGGCCAAGGTGGTGCTTTACGGCTCCCGGGCACGAGGTGACAACCGGCAGCGCAGCGATATTGACCTGGCGGTGTACGGCATAGAGGACCGGGCACAGCAGGCGCTGTTTGCCCAGGCCATTGAAGATCTGCCTACCCTGCTGGACTTTGACCTGGTTTTTGTCCGCAAAGACACGGACCCCAAGCTACTGGAGAACATAGAAAAGGACGGTGTATCTTTAATGAGCAAATATGAAGAGAAGCGGGACAAATTCAAAGACGCAGTGCAGCGCCTGGAGGAGGCCATTGCCGACTATGACAAGCTGCCCAATTCCACCGTGCGTGACGGCGTGATCCAGCGCTTTGAATTCTGCACCGAGCTGGCGTGGAAAACCTGCCGTGAGTATCTGCTGGAGCAGGGCTATACGGAAGTGAACAGCCCCAAGCCGGTTATGCGCCAGGCCTTTGCTGACGGTCTTGTGGATAACGACCTGGTGTGGGTGGAGATCCTGAACGCCCGCAACCTGACCACGCACCTGTACGATGACGCAGAGGCCACCAAGATCTTTGAGGACATCAGAGGCAACTACCTCCACCAGTTCCAGGCGTTGGCCGGGAAGCTGGAGTAAATCACAACAAAATAAAAAAAGCCCTACCCTGCGCCAACAGGGTAGAGCCGATAAGCAGGAGATGTGCGTACACATAACCCACCCAACACTGGTTATTGTACCACACCCCTGCTCATAAATCAAGCAGGGGATTTTTGCGCCCTTTTTTAGGTGCTGCCCGCTGCTATATGCAAAGGAGAAGTGTGTACAATGCCAAGAAAAAGAGGAAACGGAGACGGAACCATCTATAAGATGGAAAGCAAGGGCTTATGGGCTGCCCAGCTGACTATAGGCGTTGACGCCAACGGCAAGCCGAAAAGAAAGACGATATACGGTAAACGGCAGGCAGATGTGCGGGCAAAGCTGGACGCGCTGAAAAATGAACTTGCCACCGGCTCTGTAATTGAGCCGGACAAGATCACCGTTGCCCAGTATATCTTATCGCTTGTCGAGACAGACCGGGCGCTGAACCAAATAGGGGACAACACCTACCTGCGCAAGCTGGCCAGCTGTAAGCGGATCGCCGCCAGCTCCATGGGCGACCGCCCGCTGCAATCCGTGCGGCCACCGCAAGTGACCCAATACCTAATAGAGATCACCAGCTGTTCCAATTCAGTGATCGCCAAGGACTATGCCCTGCTGGCCCGCTGCTTTCGCACAGCCCTTGACAATGACCTGATCCGCAAGGATCCTATGCGTGGCATGAAAAAGCCAAAGAGCAACAAGGCCACCCGCAAGGTGCGTGCTTTGACCGTAGAGGAACAGACCAGTTTTGTGCAGATCATGAACGACCAAGAGCGCGGCTGCCGCTACTGGGAGCAGATGATGTTGATGTTATGCACAGGCATGCGCATGGGCGAGATCAACGCCTTGGATGTGCACGATGTCAATTTGACATTCCGCACCGTGAATGTGCGGCGCACGGTGACCAAGGACCAGACGGATCACGCTGTTATAGGCACGAAAACCAAGACCTATGCCGGGCAGCGGCTTTTGAGCCTGACGGACGCACCGTTCCGTATTCTGTCCGAATATATAGAACAGTGGCAGCCCAACCGCTTGGATCTGCTGTTCTACGACTTCAAAGGGCACAAGATACTGACCACCAGCCAGGTCAACTTACAATTTCAGCGTATCTTGAAAAAATACAATGTGCTGGATCCGAACATTACTGGCGTGGTGTCTCTCCACAGTCTGCGGCATACATACGCCACCCGCTGCATTGAGAGCGGTATGCCTGTTAAGGTGCTCCAGAAGCGCCTTGGCCACGCCAATATCGAAACCACACTAAACACCTACTGCGATGTGTTCTCCGATTATGAGAATAAGTACACAGAGGCGGCAGACGCCTATATGCAGCAGCTTACCCCGAATGCTCCGCAGAAAAATACTGCCCGGGGATAAGAAAAGAGAAGCGCTCCCTTGCGGGCAGTAACGGCGTTGCAGTACTGTTGCAGTACAATACGGCAAAAAGCCCGCTGCAAAGCCAAATTTTGTGCCTATATTCTTGTCACCTCGACCAAAAGGAAGCAGGACATTCTTTAGAATGTCCTGCTTCCTTTTTTGTTTATTTGCAAGATTTGAACTTGCGACACGAGGCTCCAAATGCGAAGCATTTGGCAGAAACAGTCCGGGGGACTGTTTCGCAGCGAGTGCCTTATATCTCTGTGCTCGATTACGCATTTCTGCCGGTGGCGCAGCCGGAATGTCCTGCTTCCTTTTTTGTTTATTTGCAAGATTTGAACTTGCGACACGAGGCTCCAAATGCGAAGCATTTGGCAGAAACAGTCCGGGGGACTGTTTCGCAGCAAGTGCCTTATATCTCTGTGCTCGATTACTTATTTCTGCCGGTGCGCAGCACTTTTTCTCCGGCGTTGCAGTACTTATTGCAGTACTTGGTCATGCGAGGTATAAAAAAGCCGGGCAGTTTTGATCTGCTCGGTCAGGCCTGTGGGTTAGGTAGATTGAATTTGTGTCCGATGCCTTGAAGAAATGCAAAACACCGGACGACGCAATCAGCATTTTAGAAGCTCTGCGCTTCTAAGTAAAAAAGTAGATGGCGGGCGGCAACCCGCCATGGGTGTGGGCTGCCCGGGTAGGTGGCTGCCCGAGCCGCAGAAAGGAAAATAACACAAGGAAGTAAAAAAATGAAAATAGGAGTACAAAATGTATAATGATAAGCATATATGCAAGACGGCCACCCGCCTTACAAGCCTACTGTACCACGCTTTGCAGTAAAGTGCAATGAAAATCTGTTCCGGGTCGTTTCACTGTACCAAAAATGACCCTGTGAGCAGTGAAAGTGAAGTTCTTTGTTGACTGCCGGTGTCAGTGACCGACAATCCCTGTATAAATGGCGTGTTTCCAAAACAGAAAAAAGCCAATCGGGCGTCTTGCTCGGTTGGCTTTTTGCTTGTTTATTTTTCCGCTTTAATCAGATCCTTGACTACTTCGCCGGCTAGGATCAGGCCCATCACGGAGGGCACAAAGGCCACGCTGCCGGGCGTGCTGCGGCGGCCGGGGTGATCCGGATCCGCCTGTCCGGCGCCGGCGG
>FR885344.1:0-3267 GCA_000436335.1 Clostridium sp. CAG:217 | reverse complement strand
CGCCTGTCCGGCGCCGGCGGTGGGAATAGGCGGTTCTTCGGAGTAGACCACCTTTAGGTGGTGAATGCCCCGCTTTTTCAGCTCCCGGCGCATGACTCGGGCCAGCGGATCCATTTTTGTTTTAGCCAGGTCCGCCACCTGAAAGCCGGTGGGGTCCAGCTTATTCCCGGCGCCCATGGCGCAGATGATGGGCACGCCGGCGGCGTGGCAATGGGTCACCAGCGCCAGCTTGGCGCTCATGGTGTCTACTGCGTCCACCACATAATCGTATTGGTTAAAGGGAAAATCCGCCGCCGTTTCCGGCAAAAAGAAGCAGTTGTGCTTGGTGATCTTGGCCGCCGGATTGATGTCTAAGATTCGAGCCTCCATGGCGTCCGTCTTGTACTGCCCCACGGTTTTGGTGGTGGCGATGATCTGGCGGTTGATGTTGGACACGGCTATTGTGTCGCTGTCGATCAGATCCAGGTGCCCCACGCCGGTACGGGCCAAAGCCTCGCACACATAGCCACCTACGCCGCCAATGCCGAATACCGCTACCCGCGAGGCGGCCAGCCGCTCCAGAGCGCTGCTGCCCAAGAGTAATTCTGTTCTGGAAAATGCCTGTTCCATAGCGAATACCTACCTTTTTAATAGATTTATTATACGGCAAGGGTTCGGCGCTGTCAACCGGCTTGAAAAATAGACAAAATCTTAATGTGTTCTATACTGACAAAGTACATTAAAAAGGTCGATAAAATTATAACAAAAAATATTGCACACTGCGTGCAGGCACGGCCTTTTTTAGTTGCGCCGGAGCAGGGCGGTATGTTATAATAAAGGTATAAAATAGAGGGGGTTCTATATATGAAACGGATTTTTTGCGCACTGCTGGCCGGTGCACTGACCTTGGGCGCCGCCTTGCCGGTGCAGGCAGCGGATAAGGCAGTGCTGCGTGTGGAGGCAGACGCCAAGCAAACCGCCATCTCGGATCATTTGTACGGTGCGTTTATCGAGGACATCAGCTACGCCTGCGACGGGGGCCTGGTGTCCAATTTGGTGAATAACGACAGCTTTGAGTACGCCTCTGCGCCTACCACCGGCTGGGTGGCGGATGGGTTGGAGCTGACCACCGAGGGCGACCTGCCTCTAAATAAGAACAATCCCACCTACGCCAAGGTGACGGTGGACGGCAAGGGCAGCCTGACGAACCTGGGCTTTACGGAAATTTATAAATACAAGACGGATAAATATGATAAAAAGAAAGCCAACACGGCGGATATGGGCTTTGTGGCGGACCAGGTGTATGATTTCAGCTGCTATGTGCGCTCCGGCGGCTTTACCGGCACCGCGCAGGTGTATTTGGACTGCGGCGACGGCAAGCAGACGGCGGTGCAGCTGGACTTGAGCAAAACCGGCGGCGCCTGGAACAAGCTGACCGTACCGCTGACCGCCAGTGCCAGCAAGGACGGCGCCTTGGTATTTCAGCTGGAGGGTGAGGGGACTTTATACCTGGATTTCGTCACCCTGGTGCCCCAGGGCAGCTACGGTTACGGCAGCGACAGCTGGAAATATACCACCCTGCGCAGCGACCTGTTTGCAGCGCTGCAAAATCTGCACCCGCGGTTTATCCGCTTTCCCGGCGGGTGCCTGGCAGAGGGCGGCAGCCTGGATCAGCTGTACAATTGGAAGGATACCATCGGCCCCTTGGAGGAGCGCAAGCAAAGTGAGAACCTGTGGAAGGACGACAACGGCCGGGACTATAACAACACCAACGCCATGGGTTACCACGAGTATTTTCAGCTATGTGCGGATCTGAACGCGCTGGCACTGCCCATTGTGAATGTGGGGCTCAGCTGCCAGCCGCGGGCGGCCTATGATGACCACGCGGCAGCGTATGCCAAGCTGAGCATGACCGACGCGCAGTGGGAGGCGTATTTGACGGAAAAGGTGGGCCTGGACGAAAAGGATACCGACGCCCGCACGGAATATACGGACAAAATCAAAAAGCTGAACATCAACAGCGCCGCCGACTGGGAGGCGTATTTGGACACCATCGCTCTGCGCCCGGGCACGGATGCGTGGGACAATTATGTGCAGGATGTACTGGATTTGATTGAGTACGCCAACGGCGACGCCACCACCAGCTACTGGGGCGCGCTGCGGGCGGCCAACGGCCACGCCAAGCCCTTTAATCTGCAATATATCGGTCTGGGAAATGAGAACTGGGGCGCCGTGTATGAACGCAATTTCAAGGCGCTTTACAAGGCAGTAAAAGAGAAATACCCGCAGATCACTGTGATCTCCTCGGCCGGTACTTACCTGGAGGGGGATGCTTACGACGGCAATATGGCGTGGATTGACCGGGAATTTAAGGACACGGTGGTGGACGAGCATTATTATACCTATGATGGCTACCTGTTTGACCACAACGATCGCTACGACAGCTTTGACCGCTCCGGCGCCCATGTGTTTGTGGGCGAGTACGCCGCCACCTCTGCCGGGATCGGCACCATAGAGACCAAGAGCAACATTTGGGAAGCGGTGGAAGAAGCCAGCTACCTGACCGGCTTGGAACGCAACGGTGATGTGGTGGATATGGCATCCTACGCCCCCACCTTTGCCAAGGTCAATGCCCAAAGCTGGAATGTGAATCTCATTTGGTTTGACAGCCGCCAAACGGTGCTCACTCCCTCCTATTATGTGCAAATGCTTTTTGCCAACAATGTGGGTACGCAGTATGTGCACGCCACTTTTGACGGCGGCAGTACCGTACAGGACGGGGTGTACCAGTCCGTTACCTGCGACCCGGAGAACCAGGTGCTGTATATTAAACTGGTGAATACCTCCGGCAAGGATCGGACGGTGAATGTGCAGCTGGACGGCTACAAACCGAATGCGGTTTCCGTCCAAAGCCTGCAAGGCAAATTTAAGTCCGCCTGCAATGAACTGGACAGCAATACCACTGCGCCTACCCAAACGGAGCTGACCCCCGGCACGGACCTCCAGGTGGAGCTGAGCAAGTACCAGGTGAGCGTGGTGCAGGTGGCCTATGGCAAAAACAGCGGTGCGGATTTGTATAAATTGCCGGAAAAGGCGACCCCCACTTTGTCGGACGGTGGTAAGTTATATCTGCCTCCGGCTACTGCGGGCATTGCTTTTGGCGCGGTTTTCGGCACTGCCGCTGTGTTTGCGGCCGTGGTGCTGCTGATACACTATAAGAAGAAAAAGCAGGGGAAATCATAAGTAAAAGCGGTAAAAAGACAAAAAAATAAGGCTCCCGTGCAAACT
>FR885343.1 GCA_000436335.1 Clostridium sp. CAG:217 | reverse complement strand
AGCAGGCCGGGCGACCGGTGGAGCAGCCGCCGGTGCTGCCCCGGTATTTTGCCGGATAGGGCATGTTTAGACCCAAGGGGCGCTTTTTCGCTATTTTCCTTGCAAAGCGGCGGGCTTTTCGCTATAATAGACCCGTATGAATGCGCGTTGCGCTTTGGAGGAATAGTATGGAAAAAATTCTTGTTTTGGATTTCGGCGGTCAGTACAATCAGCTGATCGCCCGCCGTGTGCGTGATCACGGCGTGTTTGCCGAAATTCTGCCTTATACCACCTCGCTGGATACCATTCGGCAGGGAAATTATAAGGGCATTATCTTTACCGGCGGTCCCAATTCCGTGTATGACCCGGCCTCGCCCCATTACACCCCGGAAGTGCTGGAGCTGGGCGTGCCGGTGCTGGGCATTTGCTACGGCTGCCAGCTGATGGCATGGATGCTGGGCGGCAAGGTAGAGACGGCGCCGGTGTCCGAGTACGGCAAGATCAAGTTGACCGTGCTGGGCGGCAGTGTGCTGCGGGATGTGCCCCAGGACTCCACCGTTTGGATGAGCCATACGGACTATATCGCCCAGCCCCCGGCGGGCTTTACCGTCACCGGTAAGACGGCGGACTGCCCCTGTGCGGCGATGGAGAACCCGGAACGTGGCCTGTATGCAGTGCAGTTCCACCCGGAGGTGACCCACACCACCTATGGTAAGGAAATGCTTCATCATTTCCTGTTTGATGTTTGCGGTTGCTCCGGCGACTGGCAGATGGATAATTTTATCGAAAAGACCGTAGCTGCGCTGCGTGCGCAGATTGGTGACAAAAAGGTGATTCTGGGCCTGTCCGGCGGCGTAGACTCCTCCGTGGCAGCGGGCCTGCTGTCTCGCGCGGTGGGCAAGCAGCTTACCTGCGTGTTTGTGGACCAGGGCTTAATGCGCAAGGACGAGGGCGATTTTGTAGAAAAGACCTTTACTTCCTTGTTTGATATGAATTTTGTGCGGGTCAACTGCCAGGAGCGCTTTTTGCAGGCGCTGAAGGGTGTCACTGACCCGGAGCAAAAGCGCAAGATCATCGGCACCGAGTTCTTTAATGTGTTTTGGGACGAGATCCGCCACCAGGATGAGCTGGGCTACTTTGCCCAGGGCACCATTTATCCAGACTGCATTGAGTCCGGCAAGGGGGATGCGGATACCATCAAAACCCATCATAATAAGGTAAAGATGCCGGAGGATGTGCAGTTCCTGGGCTTGGTAGAGCCGCTGTGCGACCTGTTTAAGGACGAGGTGCGCAAGGTGGGTACCATGCTGGGCATTCCCAAGGAGCTGGTGTGGCGCCAGCCGTTCCCCGGCCCCGGTCTGGGCGTGCGAATCTTGGGCGAGATCACCGCGGATAAGATCCGGGTGCTGCAAGAGGCGGATTGGGTTCTGCGGGACGAGATGGCCAAGAATGGGTACGAGAAAGAGATGGCCCAGTTCTTCTGCGTGCTGCCCTGTGTCAAGACGGTGGGCGTGATGGGCGATCATCGCACCTACGATCACCTGGTGGCCATTCGTGCCGTTACCACGGATGACTTTATGACTGCCGATTGGGCGCGCATCCCCTACGATATCCTGGCTACTGTCAGCAACCGCATCACCAACGAGGTGGAGCATGTCAACCGCGTGGTCTACGACATCACATCCAAACCGCCCGGTACAGTGGAGTGGGAGTAATTAACAGAAGTCTTGAAAGTGGCTTAAACACTGGGCTTTGAGTGTTTGATAACTTCAAATGATAC
>FR885342.1:4235-4481 GCA_000436335.1 Clostridium sp. CAG:217 | reverse complement strand
AGTGCCCCATGAAGGCATCTGCTCCGGAGACCAAGTCTTACACCGTTAACTATGTGACCGAGGACGGCGCTTCTCTGGGCACCGAGACTGTGGAAGAGGGCAAGAGCCCCGCTTCTGTACCGGCTCTGCCCACGAAGGCTCCCGATGCTGCCGGCCACTACAGCTATGCTTGGGATACCGATCCCACCACAGCGACCATTTCCGCAGACACCACCTTCACTGCTAAGCTGACCACCACGCCTCATA
>FR885342.1:2118-4220 GCA_000436335.1 Clostridium sp. CAG:217 | reverse complement strand
CGCCTCATACCGAGACGAAGCTGGAAAGCAACTTTGTGGATGCCACCTGCGATAAGGACGGTTCTAAGACCGTGACCACCAGCTGCTCCGTGTGCGGCTATGTGATCAGCGTTGAGAATGTGGTTATCCCGGCTACGAAACACAACTGGGGCGAGTGGAAGCATGACGATGCTACCGCTAAGGCTGATTCCAAGCACACCCACATCTGCCTGAACGATGCGTCTCATACCGAGAGCGAAGCTTGTAACTTTATTTCTAAGGTAACTCAGCAGCAGACTGCTGATCAGCCTGAGATCACCACTTACACCTGTAAGGATTGCGGCTACTCCTACACTGAGGAGACCAAGCCCGCTCTGGGTCATACCCACAACTACGGTGCCCCCGTTGCTGATTACACCAGCGGTGAGGCCTTCGTTGAGGGTAAGGATTACACCCACACTGCTACCTGCACCGGCGAGGGTACCTGCAGCCAGCCTACTAAGACTGACAAGTGCACCTTCGATAATGGTGTGGAGACCAAGGCTGCTACCTGCACCGAGGACGGCGTGAAGACCTTCACCTGCACCGAGTGCGGCGGCACCTACACTGTAGCTATCCCGGCTACCGGCCACGCTTGGGGCCAGTGGAGCCATGACGCTGCAACTGCAGAGGCTGATGCCACCCATACCCGCGTTTGCGCCAATGACGCTTCTCACAAGGAGACCAAGGCCTGCGACTTCACCGCTAAGGTGACCCAGGAGGCTACTCTGGATCAGGCCGAGATCACCACTTACACCTGTAAGGACTGTGGCTACTCCTACACCAAGGAGACCGCTCCGGCTCTGGCTGGTGTGACCGTAACTGTAAATGCTGTGGAGAACGGCTCTGTAACCCTGGCCGGTCAGGATGTGACCGCCGGTGGTTCTAAGAAGTTCGCTGAGAACGGCACTTACACCCTGGTTGCGACTCCCAATGAGGACTGCACCTTCGTAGGCTGGCAGACCGGTAACAAGATCGTTTCCACCGATGCTACCTACACCACCGTGGCTGTCGCTGACGTCACCTACACGCCCGTGTTCGCTGAGTCCGCTAAGCCCGTTCAGTTCACCTTTGTTGATATGTTCAACAACGTGATCTCTTCTCAATCTGTTGCTTCCGGCGCAGATGTGAAGATCCCGCAGGCGCCCACCTACACCGGCTACACCTTCACCGGTTGGTCCGCAGATGAGGCTACCATTAAGGCCGCTACCTCCTCCATGACTGTTTATGCACAGTATGAGAAGGACGCTGCCGCTACCTACACTGTAACCACTGACGCTGATGCTACCGTTGCTTACGGCAGCAACTCCGCACAGGGTACTCTGGCTGACGTTCCTTACGGCACCCAGGTAACCGTGTCTAAGGCTGGCGCTACCGCTTGGGCTATCGACGGCAAGATCGTTGCTTACGGCGACAGCTACACCTTCTATGTTGCTTCTGATGTAACTGTGAAGGCTGCTTCCGCTACCACCCAGGCTCCCGTTGTGGCTGCTGTTTCTGCCAACCAGGTTGCCGGTTCTTACAAGGTTGAGTTCGTTGCTACCCGCGCTATGGTGGATGGCTGCACTTACCTGAAGTCCGGTTTCGTGTATGGTAAGAACCTGACCGATGCTGACCTGACTCTGGCCAACGTTGGCAAGAAGGGTTCCGCTGATAACTCCGGCGTTGTGAAGGCAGCTTATGCCAACAGCACCGAGGGCAGCACTCAGTTCATCCTGAGCTATGGTATCTCCGCTCAGACCGGCACTGCCTCCGCTAAGGCATTCTTGACCTACAAGGATCAGAATGGCGCAGTGAAGACCGTGTACTCTGATGTGATGAACCACACTTACGCTTAATCGCGTAGACCCCTATTTATCGCTCCTGCCGGCGGGCAACTGCCGGCAGCGATATAAGGCAATTTAGGAATAGGAGGAATGTCTTCATGAAAGAAGCTTATTCTAAGCCTGTTGTCGACGTCAAGGAATTTCAGCAGATCAATGTGATGACCGCAAGCGGTCCTGAAATTGTTGGTGGCGAAGACGACTAATTGCAATTAGTAAAATAATTGCTCGAGCGAAAAGAGCCGAGGGAGCAATCCCTCG
>FR885342.1:0-2099 GCA_000436335.1 Clostridium sp. CAG:217 | reverse complement strand
ATCCCTCGGCTCGATTTTTTTGCTTTACCGGTGCGGCAGGTTGGTTGCACCGGGTCTGTATTGTACGAACCGACGGGGAGACCGTCGGCTTTTTTGTTTTTTTATGGTAATGGAGCGGCACTTATGGTACAATGAAAGCAGACGAAACGAATTGGAGGCGGCGGTATGAAAAAGATGACAAAGCGCCTGGCGTGCTTGGTGCTGGCGTTGGTACTGGCCTGCTGTGCCCTGCCGGGGGTCACTTACGGTGCCACCACCTCGGTAGATCTGAACCAAAATTACCTGTTCCGTGCCCGGACTAACGCCTTTTCCTTTGGCACCGGTGAGACGGCAAACCTGACCTTTACGCCCCAGTACACGGCGAAATACACCTTAAAGCTGTACGGCCATGTGACAGGCGGGCGGAATATCCGTGCCAGCCTGACGAACCCGGACGGCACGGTCACGGACTTTGAATACCCTAACCGTACCGGCTCTACCGTTAAGGATTACAGCCATCCGTACCTGACCGCTACCCTGGAGCAGGGCAAAACCTATACCTACTCGGTTAGGGGCTGGACGGCAACCAGTACCGGCGCAACGGTAGATGTGGACTTTACCAGCGGCGAAAGCGGCACCCTTTCCCAGGAGGTGGGGCTGCGGCTGTATCTGGACCAAACGGAATTTACCGCTTACAGCCAGCAGGCGGTGCTGAATGCAATGAAGCTGCTGATTGTGGATCGCACCGGCGCCCACTTGGAATGGAAGTATAAGGATGCGATGGGCAGCCTGCTGGTGGGCGGCGCCGATGTGATCGTGGATCTGTCCGCTTGCGGTGCCTGCGGCAAGAACACGGTGCAGGTGCACTATATGGGCTACACCGCCACGGCGGATTTTAATTTGGCCCACGACTATTCTGTGCTGCTGGAACGGGTGGCGGCTACGCCCACTGCCCGCGGTTATGACCTACTGAGGTGCAGCCGGTGCAGCGCGACCACCCGGGCGAATTTTGTAGATTACGACGGCTTTTGCATTGCTACCCCCGGCGCGGATATGGGCGCACTGCTGTTTAACGATACGGACGTGACCGCCGGCGGCCGCATTTATGTAGATCGAGGCAAGGACTGCACGCTGCTGGCTCTGCCCAATAGCGGCTGCCGTTTTGCCGGTTGGCAGCAGGGAAATAAGATTCTGTCCGGCGATGCCAGCTATACCTTTACCCCGGTGGCCAGCGCCACCTACACGCCGCTGTTTTTGGACAACAGCGACCGGCTGACCTTTTTGTTTATTGACCCGTTTTCCAATGTGTTGTCTTATCAACAGGTGGACAGTGCTGCGGAGGTAAAGATCCCCACGCCGCCTGCCTACACCGGCTATACTTTTGTCGGCTGGTCCTACACGCCGACGCAGATCCACAGCGCCACCGGCTCCCTGACCGTGCAGGCGCTGTACCGCGCCGGTGGAGCCAAGCAGCTGACCGTCACCGCCCCCGGCTGCACCTTGCAGTGCGGCAGCCAAACTGCTCGGAACAGTCTGACTGTTGCCTATGGGGCGCGGGTTACTGTGTCTGCAGCAGATGCCAAGGGCTTTTCAGCCGATGGGCGTGTGCTGGGTTATGGCAGCCGGTACAGCTTCTACGCCGTTGCCGATTTGGCGCTGGAGAAGCGCACCGATGATCTGACTCCGGTGCCCTCTGTGTCCCTGCTCTCCGCCCAGTTGCAGTCGGATACCGGGCGGGTGATGTTTGCTGCCACTCGGTCCATGGCCGGGGAGGGGAACCGGCTGGTGACCTCCGGCTTCCTGTATGGCAAGAATTTGGCAGACGATGACCTGGTGCTGGAGATGGCCGGTAAGCCGGGCACCGGTACGGACGCCGGCACGGTGCGCTGCGCGCAAAACCGCTCTACGGAGCCGGAAGGCCAGTTTGTGCTGTACTACGGCATTTCCGCCCATGTGGGCACTGCCGCCGCGCGGGCGTACCTGACTTATGCAGACGCAGACGGCGCCCTGCACACGGTGTATTCCGCCGTGCTGCGCTATACCTATTGACAGACCTTTCCTATTTACAATCCGTCTGACCTGTGCTACAATAAGGGCAGCAAAGGAGTGCGATTATGAAA
>FR885341.1 GCA_000436335.1 Clostridium sp. CAG:217 | reverse complement strand
AATAGAGCCGTAAACTCTGTATTTTTTTTCTATCTGGGAGATAGGGTGTATGAGAAAAGTGTAAAACAGGGAAAGGTGAAAAAGCTATGAAAAAGAACAAATATATTATCAGCTATAGTATTCAGCTGATATTGACACTTGCTGTTTTGGGCGCAGTTATTTGGTACGCGCAAATTATGCCCATAAACACACCGCTTGTTTCTGCTTCAATTTTGATCTTGCTCAATTCGGAATAATCATCGGATTAGTCATTATTTGTCTTGTGTATGTTTTCATTCTTGTGGGCTTTTTGGCTGCTGCAATTCGTCAAAAACAAGTAGGGAATGAGCATTACCTGGTTTCAACTGTAAGAATTATACTTCCTATTGTATTTATCTTTATTTTTCCGTTACCTTTTACAATTTCATTTTTGACTACAGAATCGGAGAAAGCTCTCGCTTCACCGCTAACCATTACAGCCGTATGTGATGAATTGGAAAAGCAAGAACCGAGTGCCTTAGGTGAAGAAGAGGGCCTAAATGACAATGGAGTGGATTTGCCGAACCACATTTCTGATGTGGTTTTAGAGCAAAATCGTTTTGGTCGGTTAGGAAATGTTTCAGTTGAATACACACCGGATAACATGAAAGATAGTAGCATTTCGTTTTATTGCTATTATGCAAAGAGTAATGTGGGGTTTGTGCAGAATAAAATTTGTGATCGTTCTGATGATGACTTTACATTAAGTAATCAAGAGAAAATCGGTGCGTATATGTTATATTACGGTCAGCCGGAGGGTGAGGATGACAATGTATTGGCGTACAATTTAGTACTACAAAGCAAGAATGATACATACATTTACGCGACTTGTCAGATCCAGCAAGGCAAGAATTATAAAATTCAGTATTCTAAGGAGAATTTCGTTGCCGATGCCACAGCGGTTATTGATGCATGGAACAAGTTGTAAAACAGGGAATG
>FR885340.1 GCA_000436335.1 Clostridium sp. CAG:217 | reverse complement strand
TATGACCGGCTAACCGAAGTCCTTGAACAATTAAAAAGGCTCAATGACGGCAGAGAAATAGACGATGAGTTAATGGATAATATTTCGTTTATCACTCGACTGGTTGATGGGCTGTACATAACAGCCTGAATTGTAAAAGCTCGGCTTAATTGCCGGGCTTTTCTCTTGGATAAAACAAGGTACAAGCCATCGGGAATTATTCTTTTGCTATAATTGCAACATATTTTGCAACACGAGTGATGATAAAGAGAATAAGACAAAGAAAAACACCTCTAAAACAGCACTAAAATGGCTTGAAATAGAGGTAAAATAGGACAAATGATAATCTCGGAAAAGAGTGGGAATAATTTCACACCCGTGAAAAAGCCTTATTTTACTGGGCTTTTGCCGATTGTATATGCTTTTTGGCAACAAAATGGCCACATAATTTGAATTATTGTAAAAGTAAAGAGCTATCAGATTTTTTGAAAGTCTGGTAGCTCTTTTTGTTATGTCTAATTTAATCGTTTATTATCTGTGCTTGTTATTGTTAGAATTATTTCAAGATATTTTTTAAATTATCTTTAGTTGTCCAAGGCTTTTTTCTATGTATCATACTGTGACAATTTGAGCATAGCATAACAATATCTTCAATTTTTGTTTTTTCGTTTTGTTTCATTTTGGCGATCGGCTTTATGTGGTGCGCTTCAATAAATCCGATTCCTAAATCTCCATATTTATCAGAAAAATCAAATCCACACGCTTCACAGAACAGTTTATTGTTATGCTCCATTTTGAATTTTTGCTTTGCTAGAGTTATCAAATACTGATTCCGTTCTCTAATTAAGTGTTGCTTAAGCATTTCTTTCCCTTCGCAAAACTCGTCATCATCAGTTGTTAAATCGAAAATCGCTTTATTCTGTTTTATAAGTCCATAATGACCTTTATTCTTACCTTCAACCATATAGAATAGTGAAGTGCCATCAAATTTTTCACTTTCTGAACTACCTTTTTCTAAAGTGTCTCGAATAGAAGCCCTATAGTTTTCGGTAACTGGTCTCGTGTGAATTTTTAAAAATTTCTCGTAAATATCTTTTAAATATGCGTGACCACCTAGATTTTCTAATACGAACACGCATTCTTCTTTCCAAGTATTCATAATAACATTTCCTTATTACCTAATAAATAGTTTGTATTAATACTCATCATATCATTCTTTTATAATTTAGTCGTTTTTCAGTTTGTCTTTGAAAGGTTCAAGAATTGCTTCGCTTATTTCTTGTGACGGCACTTTTACAAAACCGGAAGTTTCATCATACTTCGGATAATTGTAGCGCCACTTGTCATATTCGTCACGGTTAATGTCGCCGTTATGATATTTCTCGGATTGTTCCGCCCACGCATTAAGCATTTCCGAAAGCTCGGCGGTGTCTGTCTCCTTCATCCGTCAGCTCTAAATGCTGGCTATGTTATCCACATTTATAAAGCAAAAGTAGTCGCCAGTGAATATATCGACTACTTTAATCAAGCGATAATTGTATATTGAACTTTGTATAATGCACCTCTGTTTTGGGCTAAATGATTGTCATGTTGAAGCCTTCCAAATATAATACCTGGATGAATACCTATTTGTTTTGCAAAACTTATTATTGCAGGATCAGAGAAATTTCTGTTATTAATGAAAGCTTGATACAATTTTTCCGGTATTAGAGTTTCTTGAGCAAACTTATCTGCTTCTGCTTCAAGTTGTTCATTTAAATATGCTGTATTAATTTCTTGTCCGCTAATGAATATTTGTTTGTGCTTTTGCTGTAGAACATGTTTTATCTCATGGAATAAAGAAAACCAAAAGGTATCCGCTGACTTTCTTCTATCGTTCAAGGCTAATATCACTTTGTCTTTATTAATCCATTTTACGGCACCATTAACACCAGAATTTTTTAAGTATGGCAATAATACAAAAGTTACTCCACATTTTGAAAAGATTTCTTTTAATCTTGGTAAAAACACTTGTGGAGATTGAAGTGTCATTGATCTTATTTCTGGGAGATAAGACTTGAGCTTTTTGGCATCAAAATTTGCGACCTGCATATTTCTGCCAATATTAATTGCAGTTTGTAACCAAGCTCTAGAATTAATGATGTTTTTATCATTAAATGATTGGGTTGCAGTTCTATAATTTACAAGAAAATCTGGAGTTAAAAGAATATCCAAACTTGATATTTGAAAAAAACGTCTTAAATTGGTAATCTTGTCTTCAATTTTTCTTGCTTCAGTAACTAGGCCCAAATCCACAAAATATTTATAATCTATCATGTATGCGATACTTTTTTGCTGATCTAATTGTCTTGCTTCGTTTATTTCAATTAGTTTTTTTTCATATGCTGTTTGAAGATTCAGCCACAACTCGACACTTGTACCAAGCATATTTGACAATTTATGTGCAATATCATTAGACAAATTAATTTCACCGTTCACTAATTTACTAATGGTCTTTGCGGTAGTTCCAAGTCTAATTGCAAATTCTTCTTGAGTAATTTCAAGTTCTTCAATTGTTTCTTGAATATAATAACCGGGATGAAAGGCCATTATTTCTTTATATTCAACATTGTTTGTCATAATGATTACTAACCTCCTTGATTAAAATGATTTTTATGTTCTTAATATAGGGCGTTACATCTCCTTTCTTTATAAGTTTATTATTAGAATCTTGTGGGATAATATGAATTCTATATCCTGTTCGACCTACATATATTGCCCACTGATCTTTGTATTCATCGTCTAAGTCGTGAAAGTGAAATGACGGATAGTTTTTTATATCTAAAAGAGAATCTGCATTCTCGATAAAGTTTATTATTGCTGATAGCTTTTTATACACTATTAAATCCATTGCTTTCAAAGCATATTTTTTATCTTTACACAATTTTTTCATGTGTGTACTGTCATAAATAATGGTCAAGGGGAACCTCCTTTCAAATAAAATTACCTTTTTGGTAATTCTATTTTAACATAATTTGTTAAAAAAGTAAAGAGGTATTTACTAAATAATATATTAGATGTTGTTAATAAAATTGTCAACCATAAGAGAAACGAAAGAGTAAATAATGTCCAAGCAGTTATGTATAATATGTAACATACTATATTTATTTCAATTGTTTAGTTCCTTTTTCATGTTTTTTGATACAATACATTTACAAACAGGTTGTGAAATATTATGGCTGTTATCAATATTGATAACAAAATGATAACAGTATATCGGCAACGCTGGATAATATGGATACATCAAATAATCAGGAACAAAAGAAGATAAAATTTACAAACAAAAAAGTTTATAATCACATCTTTGTTGCAGAGTGGGAATAACTCCGCTACCTCGATAAAAGCCCTATTTATAAGGCGTTCGGGAGTTTTGCAACCCAAAATGGCAACAGTTTGGCAACAATATAATATTCACAAAAGATTAAGAGCTATCAGACATCAAGTCCGATAGCTCTCATTATATTTAATATATAATTGAATTAGAAATCGCCAATTGAAAAAAATAATCTTTCTAACTCTAAATTGCGATTTCAATAATAAATTCCAACTAAAAAACGCATTAAGAACAAGCAATACTTATATCAAGTTTATCTAAAACATTTATAAAAAACTTAATAATCAATTATTTGTTTGTTTTTTTGGAAGTATTACAAGCATTACTGTTCCATTTTTGTCGCTCTTTTCAGCTTTTACCGTACCGTTGTGCAAAAGTACAATTTCCCATACAAGTGATAGTCCAAGACCTACACCGCCGTATGCTCTGCTACGAGATTTATCAACACGGAAAAATGGTTGAAAGATACTTTCTCTGTACTGCTCTGGTATACCATAACCGTTATCTTTAACTCGTATATAAAGCTGATTATTCTTTTCGTCAACAGTTATAATGACAGAAGCGTTTTCTCTGTTGTAGCGTATTGCGTTTTCAGTTAAATTGAATAATAAACGATAAATTAAGGTGTCACTGCCTATCATCCTACCATTGCCGTTGTATTCAAGGCGAATATTCTTTTTTTCTGCAAGGGGAGCAAGGTCGGTAAATATTTCTTCAATCATAGGGGCAATTTCTATTGTATCTTTGCACTCAACTGTACGAAGCTCACTCATTTCAAGAAGAGTTTTTGTCATTTGTGACATTCTTTCGTTTTGCTCTTGTAGCAGTGCAAGAAATTCTGCTGTATCGTTGCTCATATTTGGGTGCTCAACAGAAAAAAGTTCAATTTGTGCTTGAGTTAAGGCAAGTGGTGTTCTTAACTCGTGCGCTGCATTTCCCGTAAATTGCCGTTGAGCAGTAAAACCGTTGTCGAGTCGGTCAAGCATATTGTTAAAGGATTGACAAAACTGTTTAAATTCGGGCAAAACATCGGCGCTGATTTTCATATCTGCCAAATTGTTGGGCTGTACATTCTCTACTTGAGAGGCAAAACTTTTTAACGACTTCAAAGCACGACCACTGACAAAATATGCAAGTATACCACCTAGTACGCTTACGGCAATTGTTATGTACCAATTAGTCGTATTGAATGAAGCTTGTGCACCACTGATAATAATGGTAAGCTCACGGTCGAGATTTTCATTTTCCGGATTAAATGAACTCGGTTTTCCTTTATCAATTTCACTATATGCTGATATTCCGCTACCTATTGAATCCATATATCGTTTGCCTGAAAAACCGATTAAACAATTCATCAGCACACAAGTTATGCAAATTAAAACTGTGGTCATTAAGGTTATTCGCCATTGTAAAGAAAGTTTTTTCACTTTTTCTCCTCCATTACATAACCCTCGCTTATACGGTTGTGAATAGGGTCATAGCCTAATGCATTACGAAGCTTTTTTCTTAATGATGAAATGTGCACTCTTATTGAGTTGCTGAAATTGTCAACACTGCTGTCCCATACGTGTTCAATCAACTCCTCTTGACTGACAGGTCTGCCTTGATTTAACATTAGATATTCAAGTATCCCTGTTTCCTTGCGAGTTAAAGATAATTCTTCATCCTTTACATCTGCTTTGCGTGTTTTTGTGTTAAATGAAAGATTTGAACATTTTAAAACAATATCGTTTTGAGTGAACTTTCTAAGGGTAAGGTTTCGTATTCTTGCCGAAAGCTCATCTAAGTGAAATGGTTTTGTTAAATAATCATTTGCACCTTCATCTAATCCTAAAACTTTGTCTGCAACCTCACAACGGGCCGATAAAATTAAAACCTTTGTGTCAATGTCTGTTTGCCTCAGAGTTTTCAATACGGTCATTCCGTCAATATTAGGTAGGTTTAAATCGAGCACAACAAGGTCGAAACTTTCAACACTAAGCATATCTAATGCCTTTTGACCGTCATAGCAATAATCAACACTGTAAGCAAGACGCTTAAGACTTCTTACGATTGTGTCACAAAGAGCAACCTCGTCTTCAACAACTAAAATATGCATAAATATCTCCTGTCACTTGGAAAAATATCTTTAATATAGATTATAACACAAAAAAATAAAATCTTTGTTAAATTTCTTTCTTAACAAGGATTTTATATCGTTCGTGATATAATAAGGCCAAAAATGAAGGGAGTGGTTAAATTGTTCAAAGTAAAAAAAGCAATATCTCAAATCGGTTTCCTTGCTGCCGGAGTGGTTATGCTGTGCTATGGAGCAATGCGTGGTGAGGCAGACACTGTGCTTAGTAAAGCAATAAGATTATGCTTGGAGTGTATTGGAATTGGATAAAAGAAAAAAGAATGTTTCAAAGCTTGTAAGCCGTTTTCGTACTTGTATTCAGGCAGGTGCAACGCTTTTGACAAATATTCATTTACCTAATTTTTTTAAAGGCGGAATATATCAGGGCAATGGCAAGGCTGTGTGCGTGCCGGGGCTAAATTGCTACTCTTGTCCTGCTGCGTCGGGTGCGTGTCCAATCGGCTCGTTTCAGGCTGTTGTAGGCTCATCAAAATTTAAGTTTTCCTATTATGTAACAGGATTTTTAATTTTGCTTGGCGTGTTGCTTGGTCGATTTATTTGTGGCTTTTTGTGTCCGTTTGGTTGGATTCAAGATTTGCTTCATAAAATACCGTGTAAAAAGCTTTCAACAAAAAAACTAAAGCCTTTAACATATTTAAAATATGTCATCTTGCTGTTGACGGTTGTATTGCTGCCTGTACTTGTGGTTAATGATGTTGGAATGGGCGACCCGTTCTTTTGTAAATATATATGCCCACAGGGTGTGCTTGAGGGTGCAATTCCATTGTCTGCTATTGATGAGGGTATACGCTCGGCTTTAGGAAATAAATTTATTCAAAAGCTTATTATTTTGATTATTGTAGTTGTACTGAGTGTGGTTTTCTATCGTCCGTTTTGCAAGTGGATTTGTCCACTCGGTGCTTTTTATGCATTGATGAACAAGGTGTCGTTGCTTGGCATAAAGGTTGATGAGCATAAATGCGTGTCTTGTGGCAAATGCGCAAGAGCGTGTAAAATGGATGTTGATGTAATAAAAACACCAAACAGCACTGAGTGTATTCGTTGTGGTAAGTGTATAACTGCTTGTCCTACGGATGCACTAAGCTTTCACTACGGATTTGGTATGCCTGAAAAAAATCTTTGCAACACTGTAAAAGAAAATAATAAAACAGATATGAAAACAAATAACAAAAAAGATATAACAACGGAGGAATAACAATTATGAAAAAATCAAAAATATTAACTATACTTATGGTATTAGTGCTTATGGTTAGCCTTGTTGCTTGTTCAACAACTAAAAATAACGACAAATCTAAGTCAAATAATACTGCTGATATTTCATCTTTAATGAAAAGTGAACCAAGCGATTTAGAGGGCGCAACTGCACTTTATCAAAAGCTTATGCAAAAAGAAAATGAAATTTTATCAAGTAATTCACAGCTTTGGGAAAAAGTGTTTATGTCAGCAAATAAGGACTCTTCTAAGATTGAAGACGGAACAAATTATGGCGACTTTTTGCTCAATACTATTGAAAACGGTAAAGATAACTTTACTGCAGATGAGTTGAAAATTCTTAAAGACGGTGCAAATCAAATTAAAGAAATTGAGGGTAAACTCACAATTTTAGAACAAAAATATCCGGGCTGTGGCAGTAAGCCGAGCGAGGGTGAAAGTGTTGACGCTGAAAGTGCAGGTATGGTAAGTAACAATAGCAAACTTACTAAGTTTCCAAGCTTTAAGGGTAAGGACCTTGACGGAAATGATGTTAGCAGTGATGACATCTTCTCATCTAACAAAGTAACGGTTATAAATTTTTGGTTTACTACTTGTAATCCTTGTGTAGGCGAACTTGGCGATTTGGAAAAGCTTAATAAAGAACTTGCACAAAAAGGTGGTACCGTTATAGGTATTAACTCATTTACTCTTGGCGGTGACAAGACTGCTATATCTGAGGCTAAGGATGTTTTGACCAAAAAAGGTATTACCTACAAAAATATTTGGTTTGATTCAAACAGTGAGGCCGGTAAATTTGCTTCAGGTCTTTATTCATATCCAACAACGTATGTGGTTGATAAAAATGGTAATATTGTAGGTCAACCAATTGTTGGTGCAATAACTTCATCATCACAAGCAAAGCAACTTAATAAACTTATTGATCAAGCAATTGAAAACAGTAAAAAATAAAGATGTTAAATATCTTGGTTGGGGGGTGCAGACATATTCTTGGACTGTTTAAACAGCGAATCCAAGACGATGTCTGTACTCTACCCGGCTTATAAATCCCAGAGATTGTTTTATACGTTTGGTGTTATACCGGATGATATAATTATTAATTTCATCTATAAAAGTCTGCGCAAAAATTCTTCCTGACAAAAGAGTTGTAAACAAAGTTGATCACTTCTTCCACTTGCCTGCGTCTTATTCTTTAATTGGGAGTAAATGGTGCCTGATGACTTGCAGGTAAAAACGATAATGCATTTAAGGCTTCCGCTTTTGCGGGAGCCTTTTTTGTGTGGATTTATTGCTGGTGGTTGTTTTTTGTGGCGAAAAACAGAAAAAATTCTCCAAATCCCTTGACGAAAAAGGGGAAAATGGGTAGAATAAAACAGATTAGAAAGTTTTTTAGAGAGAGAAGAGGTATGACTATGGGTCGGCGGATTTTGGCTGTGTTGGCGGCGCTTTTGGCGCTTTTGTGGGCAGCGGTGCCGGCCTATGCAGCTTCGCCGGCGGTGGACAGCGCCTACCTGACCCGGGAGCCTTGGCAGAATGTGCCGGTTACGGAATTCCGGGCGGATGGTGCGATGGGCTATTACCAAATCTATGCCGACACGGACAATCATTGTCTGTATTTTGCGGTGAGTATGCAAGATCAGCAGGTGGAGCCGGGGGCGAATACCGCCGCCGTTGCGCTGAATTTGCAGGTGTCCTCTGCCAAATTCTCCACTAAGAAATTTACATTTACAACCGGCGCAGACAAGGCGTTGCAAAGCTACGACGGCATTGCCAGCGGCTGCAATATGCAGGTGGAAATACTGGAAAACAGCGGCGGTTACGGCATCGCAGACGGCAATGCCTACTTTGCCATTGCGCTGGATAAAAGCCTGTGCGGGCCGTTGACGGTGCGGCTGGATTATAACTGCGGCGAGCGGGGCATTTGCCTTTTGAAGCACGCTGCTTTTGATTACACTTTGCCGGAAAAGGCGACCAAAAGTCGCAATGCGCGGGCCGGGACAAAGCAATCAACCCGGCAAACCACAACGAAAAAGAAAAAAGAGACTACCACCAAATTCACCTACAACGGCACAGTGCCCCACACGGCCAAAAGCGCTCGGAAAAGCAGCGCCCAAACGGTGAGCAAGTTTGCGTACACCGGCGGGACAAGCACCGGTGATACGGAGGAAGAACTGCCAGTACAAACTGGCGGCACAGCCGTGCTCACCGACGGTACATACACTGCAGCGGTGGCGCCTACGCACCGCTCTACCGTGGCGAATATTTTAATTTATCTTGCCATTGCCTTAGCCACAGCAGCCGTGATTGCATTGGTTGCAGGGGTCATCAAATCCCGCAAAGCCAAGCGGGAAGAAGCCCGGGAAAAACAGAGACAAGAGGAAGAACAGGAAATCGAGGATTACGACGAATAGCAAAGCAGAAAACCACCGATCATCGGTGGCTTTTTGTTACAAGTCAAACCGCGCTTTGGTCTGCGCGGCGGTAGCGGTAGCAGACAAGTGGGCGTTGTCGATCTTCCTATAATTGGCAAAGGGTAGCTCGCCGGGGCGGCTGACCATTCGATGGTTGCGGTTGTCCCGGAGCAGCAGTTGGTTGGAGAGGGCGATATTCGCTTAGACGGTTTGTGCCGCAGTGCCGAATAATAGTACCAACTTCATCCATTTCCTACAAAAAAAGAACCCGCTGATGACAGTTCATCAACGGGTTTGTCGGCTTAGAACGATTTTAATCCGGGTCACAGAGAGGACAGGGCGCCGAGAGTGGCGGTGCCGACGACGGCATAAAACAGCGACGCTGCCACTACGGAGATGACCCACATAATAATGTTGGCCCAAATAAAGTTCTTTTTGTTCTTATTGGTGTTGGGGCTGCACAGCCACACGATCCAGCAGATCAAATTCACCACCGGCAGGGCGGAGAGAATGAACATACCCACATACTGGCCAATGCTCATCACCTGGGTGGTGGGATCATAGGCCGGGGGCGCCGGTTGATAGGGCGGCTGATAGGGTTGTTGATAATTGCCCTGAGGGTTCGGGTTTTGCTGATTGTACTGGTCCATTTGGTACTTCCTCTTTTCTTAAAAAATGTGCAGCACTCTGCACCCATAGCATACCATACTTGGCATTAGCTGTCAATTCTTGCCTTTTCCAGGCAAATTTACGGCGCAGATCCCGACGGTAACCAGTGCGCCGGACAGCAGATAGCGCCAGGAGAAAGGCTCCCCCAGCAGCAGGCAGGAGAGCACCACTCCCAGTACCGGAATAAAGGCGTTATAAATGGCAATCTGCCCCACCGGGTGATAGCGCAGCAGTTGGTTGTAAAACGAAAAACCCACGGCAGATACTGCCACCAGCGCCGCCAGGATCAGCAGTCCCTTGAGGTGTATACCCACCGGGTGAGCGCCCATCAGCAGCCCGGCAGGGATCAGCAGCGCGCCGCCCAGTGCCAGGGAATGGCCGGTAGCCACCAGCGGGTCCATTTTGCGGGTGACCACCCGGGTCAGCAGTCCACCTGCCATGGCGCACACACTGCTGCACAGCAGCATACCGTCGCCGGAGAGGGTGAATTGCCCGGCGGTGCTGCCCAGGTTGATGAGCACGATGCCGGAGAACCCCAACAGGCAGCCGAAAATTGACCGTAGGGTGAGCTTTTCCCGGAACACCACCGCGGCTGCCAGGATCAGCAGAAAAGTGCCCAGGCTGTCCAGGATAGACGCCCGGCCGCCGGGGGAATTGGATACGCCCAGATAAAAGAAAAAGTAGTGCAGCGCCGTGTTGACCAGACCAAAGAGCACCAGCTGCCACCGTGTTTTGCCCCGGGGCACCGCAAAGGAGCGGCCGCACAGCTTGGCTACCGCCAGCACCACCAGACCGGCCAGCAAGAACCGCGCTCCGGCGAACAGCGCCTTGCCGCCGGTGTCTGTGCCGGCAATGCCAAAGTCCGCCAGACCCAGCTTGATAAGGGGAAAGGCGCAGGCCCAGCTTAGCGCCGCGCTGCCGGCAAACAGGGGCACCCATTTTCGATTTTCAAACACAGAGGCTCGGCCCATTTTGTTCTCCGTTCTCGGCACACAGCCGCAGATCATCCTTTGTTTTTGCCGGATTATTGTATAATAGCCGCCGCCAAAAGTCAACAAACGCGCACCGTCGCCTGCCGGCAGCGTCAGTTATACTGCCGTTCAAATAATTCTTCATAGGTGGTGCTCAAAATCTGCCGAATGTGGCGGATCTCGTCTGGATAAATATGCCGCTGCCCCACCTCGATCTTGGCCACGGCGCTGCGGGTGATGTCGCACCCGGCCAGCTGTAATTTGGCGGAGAGCAGCTCCTGGGTCATGCCCTTTTCTTCCCGAATATGGCGGATATTCCGCCCCATCTGCTTTTCAAATTCAATATTCATGGTCAACCTCTTGCACCTATTTAAGAACAATTTGCGTTGACTTTATTGTATCTTTGTGCTATTCTAAGATTGCACCTGTATAGGTGCAATTATGCGGAACCAGAAAGAACAACAGAAAGAAGGAAATGCAAATGAAAAGAAAAATCAGTATTCTTTTGGCGCTGATGATGGCCGTCTGTATGGTAGGCGCCGTGCAGATCACCGCCTATGCCGCCACTACGGCCAAGAGCGTGTCGCTGTCTACCACCACTTACACCTACGACGGCAAGGTGAAGAAGCCTAAGGTGACCGCCAAGGACAAGAAGGGCAAAAAGATCGCCGCCAAGTATTACACGGTCAAGTACCCCTCCGGCAGAAAAAATGTGGGCACTTATACGGTTAAGGTCAAATTCAAGGGTAAGTACAAGGGCACTAAGAGCGCCAGCTTTAAGATCGTGCCCAAGGGGACTGCCGTCTCCTCTGTGTCCGCCGGTAAAAAGTCCTTTACCGTTAAGTGGAAGAAGCAGGCCACCCAAACCACCGGCTATCAGGTGCAGTATGCAGAGAACAGAAGCTTCAAATCCGCCGGCAGCAAGACCGTAAGCAAGAATTCCACCACCTCGCTGAAAGTAAACGGCAAACCCATTAAAAAATACTATGTGCGGGTGCGCACCTATAAGAAAGTGGGCAAGACCAACTATTACAGCAGCTGGTCAAAGGCTTCCTCCGTCACCACCAAAACCGGGCTGAGCCTGAACGCCTACAAAATCACCCTCTTTAACGGTGAGGGTTACAAATTAAAGTGCACCGGCACGGATAAAAAGATCACCTGGCAGACCAGCGATCCTACCGTGGCGGTGGTGAACCGCTCCGGCGAGATCAGCGCCAACGGCTCCGGTCAGTGCACCATTACGGCCAAAACCGCAGACGACCGGATCAGCTGCAAAGTAACAGTGCCGGAGTATTACCCGGAGAATTACAATGTACCGGACTTTGGTGCGTACTTTAATGTGCCGCTGGTTGACTACGACAATAAAGGAGATGGCGATACAGTATTCTGTGTTTATTCTTATGATGCGGTGGTCAGTCAAAGCGCCGATTGGTTGAATGATTACTACGATATATTGCAGGATTATGGATATGAATTCTATAGAGAAGACGATAAGCGGGATGAAGATGGCTTGTATTATTACTCGTTTATAAATGAGGACACAAATGATTTGGTTATGCTTGCGGTAGCATTTTACAATAACACACCCGATCATATTATCGTTACTTACATCAATACAACGAATTATTGATTTTGCTGTTCCGAGCCCCTTTGCACAGCCGTGCAAGGGGGCTTTTCCTTTTTGTGCAGTAGCCGTTTTTATTGCATTTTCAGCCGGGGTATGGTAGAGTTATAATAGGTATAGAAAATAGACAGACGGCGCGGGCCGGGAAGGGGAATGGTATGAAAGGTATAATTTTGGCAGGAGGCAGCGGCACCCGGTTGTATCCGCTGACCCAGATCACCTCCAAGCAGCTGCTGCCGGTGTATGATAAGCCGATGATCTACTATCCGCTGACCACGCTGATGTTGGCGGGGGTACGGGATATTCTCATTATCAGCACGCCCCGGGATCTGCCCCGATTCCAGTCTCTCTTGGGGGACGGCGCGCGGTTTGGTCTGCGGCTCAGCTACAAGGAACAGCCCTCCCCGGACGGGCTGGCCCAGGCCTTTATCCTGGGTGCGGACTTTATTGGCGATGACTGCTGCTGTATGGTGCTGGGGGACAATATCTTTTACGGCGCCGGGCTGCGGCGGCTGCTGCAAAGCGCGGTGGAGAACGTAGAGCAAAATCATCGAGCCACCGTGTTTGGCTATCATGTAGAGGACCCGGGGCGCTTTGGCATTGTGGAGTTTGACCGGGAGAACCGGGTGGTGTCGCTGGAGGAAAAGCCGGCGGTGCCCAAGAGCAATTATGCGGTCACCGGGCTGTATTTCTACGACAATCGGTGCGTGGACTACGCCGAAGGACTGACTCCCTCCGCCCGGGGTGAGCTGGAAATCACCGATCTGAACCGGCTGTACTTACAGGCGGGGGATCTGGATGTAAAACTGCTGGGGCGGGGCTACGCCTGGCTGGATACCGGCACCACGGACAGCCTGTTAGAGGCCGGCAACTTTGTGCGTACGATTCAGCACCAGCAGGGGGTGGAGATCTCCTCCCCGGAGGAAGTGGCCTATATTAACGGCTGGATCACCGCCGATGATTTGGCGGCAGCGGCCAAGACCTACGGCAAATCCGCATACGGCGCCTACTTGCAGGCGGTGGTGCGGGGCGAAATACAATACTGAGGTGCGAGGATGACTGTACTTGTGACCGGCGGTGCCGGGTTTATCGGTGCCAACTTTATATTTTACCAACTGACCCACCACCCGGAGGATCGGGTGGTCTGTTTGGACAAGCTGACCTATGCGGGCAATTTGGAGACCCTGGCGGATGTGATGGAGAACCCCAACTTCCGCTTTGTGCAGGGGGATATTGCCGATGCGCAGGCGGTGGAGCGCCTGTTTTTGCAGGAGAAACCGGATTATGTAGTAAACTTTGCGGCGGAGAGCCATGTGGACCGCTCCATTACCCAGCCGGATCTGTTCTTAAAGACCGATGTGCTGGGCACCGGGGTATTGCTGGACGCCTGCCGCCGTCACGGGGTCACCCGGTATCACCAGGTGTCCACCGACGAGGTGTACGGCGATCTGCCCCTGGATCGGCCGGATCTGTTCTTTACGGAAGAAACGCCCATACACACCTCCAGCCCCTATTCTGCATCCAAGGCGGGGGCGGATCTGCTGGTGCTGGCCTACGCCCGCACCTACGGGTTGCCGGTCACGGTAAGCCGGTGCTCCAACAACTACGGCCCCTACCACTTCCCGGAGAAGTTGATTCCCTTAATGATCACCCGGGCGCTGGCAGATCAAAGCCTGCCGGTGTACGGCACCGGCGAGAATGTGCGGGACTGGCTGTATGTGGAGGATCACTGCGCCGCCATTGACCTGATTTTGCGCCGAGGCACGGCGGGAGAAGTGTATAATATCGGCGGGCACAATGAACGCACCAACTTGCAGGTGGTGCAGGCGGTGCTGGCCGCCTTGGGCAAGCCGGAAAGTCTGATCACTTTCGTCACCGACCGGCCGGGTCACGATCGGCGCTATGCCATTGATCCTACAAAAATTCACCGAGAGCTGGGCTGGCAGCCGGAGACGGATTTTGACACCGGGCTGCGCCGCACGGTAGAGTGGTATCTGACCCATCGGGATTGGTGGGGCCACATTCTCAGCGGCGAATATCAAAATTATTTTCAGGCCATGTACAGAGAGCGGTTAGGCGAATAAATGCGAATTTTAGTAACAGGGGGCAGCGGCCAGCTGGGTACGGATGTGGCACAGGCAGCCGCGGCCAAGGGTTGGCAGGTATGGGCCCCCGATCATACGGAACTGGATATTACCCACCCGGCGCAGGTGGAGTCTGCCATCGGCGACTACCGCCCGGACTGGGTGGTGCACTGCGCGGCCTACACGGCAGTGGATCAGGCAGAGACGGAAGAAAAAATTTGTATGGCTGTTAATGCAGCGGGCACGGCGCATGTGGCTCACGCCTGCGCGGCAGCAGGCTGCGGGCTGCTGTACCCGTCTACGGATTATGTGTTTGACGGCAGCGGCACGGCGCCCCATCCGGTGACGGAGCGTCCGGCGCCCCTGAATGTGTACGGTCGCAGCAAGCTGCTGGGCGAGCAGGCGGCGCAGGCGGTGCCCCGCCACGCC
>FR885339.1 GCA_000436335.1 Clostridium sp. CAG:217 | reverse complement strand
TGCTTTTATGGTGGAGATGAAGATGATAAATCCGAAACGGTATTAAGCTCTGATAATGTCAGGCTTTTAGCATTATCTTTGAAATTGAAATAAAAATCTATTCTGTCATCATAAAGCACAACGGAATTAACAAATGTGTCTATAAGCATTTTTCGATTTTCAAGTTTATTCACATCAAAATTTTTGAACCCGTCAAACCACAAATATAAAAACTCTTTTGTCAATAACGGATGTGATATGTTTTCTTTTGCGATTTCCGTTTCTAAATTTTCTTTTGTGCTTTCAAGTTCATCAAGTCGCTTTTTTGTCGATTTTGTTATTATGCCTTGCTCAATAGCATTAAGCATATTTTCAATGGCTGTGTCGGTTTGCGAAAGTTGCTTTTTAAGAGATTTCAACATTGGGCTTTCTTTACCTTGAATAGACAAAATCTTGTTTACTAACATTTCAACAAGCAAATCATCATTGATGAATTTCATAACTTGATAAATAACAATATCTTCTATCCAATCTTTTTTAACCGCCTTTTTATCACATGTTTTATTACGCTTGGTGTTAACACATTTATAATAACTGTATCTTCTGCCACGGGCATTTCCGCTTTCACCAACCATAAACGATTTGCATTTGCCGCAGTATAATTTAGTTGTCAACAAGTAGTCATCAACCGCCTTATGTCTTGACGGCGCACGCTTGTTAACGGCTATCATTTCCTGCACCTTATCAAAAACATCATTTGGAACAATGGCAGGAATTCCGTTTTCAATAACAACATCCTTATAAATATAATTACCAATATAACGACGGTTGGTCAATATTTTAGAAATATTATTTATTGTAAATTTTCGACCGTTAGCATTTTTCAAGCCTTTGTTGTTCAGTTCATCTCGGATTTCTTTCTGCGTTTTACCGGAAATATAATCATTAAAAATATTCAAAACAACAGGAGCAAGAGTCGGATTGATTTGAAAATGTTGCTCATCATCAATCATATAACCAAAAGCGACAGAGCCACCGTTATATTTGCATTTCAAAGCATTTTCGGTTAAGCCGCGATTGATTTTTTCTGCAAGTTCGGCAGAATAATACTCGGCATAGCCTTCAAGCATAGACTCAAGCAAAATACCTTCTGCACCGCTTGAAATCGCTTCGGTTGCAGAAATAACCTTAACGCCGTTCTTTTTCAAAATGTTTTTATAATGCGCCGAGTCATAACGATTACGGGCAAAACGGTCAAGCTTCCAAACGATTATAACATCAAACAGACCTTTGGAACTGTCCTTAATCATCTGCTGAAATGACGGACGATTGTCCGTTTTTGCAGATAACGCTCTGTCAATATATGTATCAATTATACGAATATCATTCTTCTCGGCAAACTCCTTGCATTCACGAATTTGTCCATCAATACTTTCTTCACGCTGATTATCACTTGAATATCGTGCATATATAATTCCTGTCATTTTATCAACCTCCTTTGCTGTGTGTTATAACTCT
>FR885338.1:28738-34744 GCA_000436335.1 Clostridium sp. CAG:217 | reverse complement strand
CTGCTTTTTCCAAGTGACCTTAAAGCCTTTCTTGGCGGCAGTAACCTTAGATACGCCGGTACCCTTGGGGTTAATGGTATAAGTCAGGGACTTGCTGCCGCTGTAATTCTCCTTAAAAGTAACCTTAACCGTGTATTTGCCCACATTTTTCATGCCCTTGGGATAAGACACATTGTAGTCCACACCGCCCTTTAAGGCTCTGCCTGTGCGATCCTTCACCTGCCAAATCGGCGACGATCCTAGCGCCAAACGCCGGCACGCCCTCCATAACCAACCGCTTCTCCCGGGCGTTTATATTTACACATTGCCGCATAAATGGCAAATAAATTCAGCTTACCTATCTAAATACTTTGCGATAAAATCCTCGACTGTACGCCAATACAGCGTGGGCGCAACAGAAGACGAGAGCGCATGGCCTGCGCCTTCTACGGTAAGCTCCTCTTTTTCGCAGGCTGCAGCCGCATACAATTCGCCCAGCATACTGTACGGCACAAGTTCATCCGACGAGCCGTGAATAAACAGCGTTGGTATGCGGCTCTTTTTCACCTGTGCAAGGGCGCTGGCCTGCTTAAAATCATACCCGTCACGCACCTTGGACAACACCGATGTGGCGTTGAGCACAGGGAACCACGGAATATGCAGGGTATCCGCCTCCCGTTGGAACTCATCCCATTCTGACGTGTAGCCGCAATCTGCAATAACAGCCTTCACATTTTCGGGTAAATCTTCACCTGACGCCATCAAAACCGTTGCCGCCCCCATGGATACACCGTGCAGAACGATCCGGGCGTTCGGCTCCCATGAAAGGATCCGGTTTATCCACTTTATAATATCCATACGCTCCGGCCAGCCCATACCGATTTTTGTTCCCTCGCTGTCGCCGTGGGCTCTTGCATCTACTGCCAAAACATTATAACCAAGGGTGTAAAATTTATGAACAAATCCGGCCATATGCTTGGCCTTGCTTGTGTAGCCGTGGCATACGAGAACATATTTTGTGCCGGTATTTTTGAATCGTTTTCCGTGCAGGCGCAGCGAATCAGACAGAATATACACATCCTCGCCGTGTGTAGCATACCATTCTTTGATTTCCGGCGTGCCTGTCATACCGCTGTATTTTGCACTTGCTTCCTCTTCATTGCCGTCAGTATTCGTGGCTTTTTGAACCAAATTGTTGAGTTTGCTCATATGGATAGGCGATTTCGTGTTGATTGAGATATCATAGAATATTTCCGCTGCCGTTGCAGTTAAAGCTGCCAGCCCACAAAGCGCGCCGAAAGCTATACCTACATTCTTTCTATTCATAAAAATCTCCTCCTGCCGTCAAAAGCATAATATTGTCGCAAAATGTCATTTTGCAATCTGACACTGTTTTGTGCGCGCCCCGGCTGTCTTTACAGTACAAAAGCGCTCTGTATATATCAAATCACATTTTTGGACGGATGTCAATAAAACCGCGGCCGCATTTTGCAAGAAAAAACAGACATCCACACGGATGTCTGTTTTTTTGCTTTTTCCTTCATTTTTTCGTTTTCGCCGGGAGCGGCATTGTTGTGCTGCTGCAGGCTACACATAATACTTTGCCTGCGCGTTCCACAGCGCTGCATATTGGCCGTCGGCAGCCAAAAGCGCTGTGTGCGTGCCGCTTTCCACCAGCCTTGCGTGATCAAACACGGCGATGGTATCGCAAAAGACGCAGCTGGACAGCCGATGCGAAATGTAAATGGCCGTTTTGCTTTGCACAAAGGAATTGAAGCGGCTGTAAATCTCGTTCTCCGCAATCGGATCCAGCGCCGCCGTAGGTTCGTCCAGCACCACCACCGGCGCATCCTTATAGAGCGCTCTGGCAAGGGCCAGCTTTTGTGCCTCGCCGCCGGAAATCTCTACGCCGCCCTTGTTCAAATCCTTATAAAGATAAGTGTTTTCCTGATGGGGCAGGCATTCCACTCTCTCCTTAATATTGGCATTTTCCAGGCAGGTATACAGCTTGTCCCGGTCAAAAGCGGAACCGGCACAAACCGTATCTCTCAGGGGCACAGAGAAGATTTTAAAATCCTGGAACACTACGGAATACAGTGCGGTAATACTCTCCTTGGTGTATGCCTGAATGTTCTCGCCGTTGATGAGAATTTCGCCGTCGGTCACATCATACAGGCGGCACATCAGCTTGATAAAAGTGGTTTTGCCGCTGCCGTTCCTGCCCACCACGGCCAGATGCTCGCCATTGTTTATTTTCAGATTAACATTCTGCAGCGCATAGCTTTCCGCACCCGGATATTTGAACGACACATTTTTGAACTCGATCTCAAATCGGTCACCGTCCAGGGTCCGGGTACCGTATTGCTTGCTGTCTGTGCACTCTATAATCTCAAAATAAATCCGAGCCAGCGGCAAGATCTCCGCCAGCTTGCCCAGCGTGTTAGCAATGAGCATAACACCGTTTACGATCTGCATAAAAGCGCCGCAGTACATCACCAGCGCACCAATGTCAAACAGCCCCAAATTGCCCTTGACCCCGATAAAAACATACACGCCAAACGCAACAAAGGCACCCATCACCGCAACGATGGAGCTGGTTTTTGCGGTGCGCATGGAAATTTGCTTCAGCGTTTTTTCGCCGTCAGTAAGAATCTTTTCCGTTGCGATCTTGCCGATCAAGTGCTGCTCTTTGTATAGGCGTATCTCCTTACCGGTTTTATAATCGGCAAACAGGTCAATGAGCGAATAGAACAGACGATCCAGCGTGGCATACGCCTCGTTTGCAGCCAGGTACGACTTGTTCATCCGCACGGCAATCAACGCCATAACCGCCGCCATAACAATCAGAGTGACAATCAGCAGGATCAGAAAGACAGGTCTTTCAAAAAATGAATTGCCGGTTTTGGTAAAACCGATTTTCAAAAGCGGCAGGATCATCACCACAGACACCGCCACCGTAAACACGCCCTTAACAAACACCTGGCTGGTCCACATAAAGTACGAAAACCGCGCCCACCGGCTGGCGCCCGCCTCCTCGTGCTTATGGATCGTCTTTCTGAATGTGTTGTCCTCCAACTTTTCATAATCCATACGAAACAGCTTTTCCGCCATTTTGAAATTTTCTCTGCTAAACAGCAGATCGGATTTAACATCGTATAGGTCAGATAAAAACCCGCCTGCGTAATCCAGCACAAAATTAAGCGCCACAGCCGCAAGAATATAGGCCAAAAGCCCCTTAAAGTCCGCACCGGCGGTCATCATACCGATGATCTTGGCAGTGAACCAAATGTTCACAAAGGGCTTGGCGCCGGTCAAAATCGCACAGAAGAAATCCACAGGCAGAATACCTTTGTCCAGGCCGGCAATCTCCCGATACATCTTACCTATCATCTTAAAGTTACGCATGCACAGCCACCCCCTGTTCTCTGTAATAGTAGCTTTGCACCTGAAACATTTTGTAATATGCGCCCTTTTTGGCCATTAGCTCCTCGTGGGTGCCCATCTCGGTGATTTGGCCGCCGGACATAAACAAAATCCGGTCGCAAAAACGGGTGGAAGACAGCCGGTGGGAAATAAAGAAAGAGAGTTTGCCATCGGTCAGCTCACTGTATTTTAAGTACAGCTGATTTTCGGCAATCGGATCCAGCGCCGCCGTGGGCTCGTCCAAAATCAAAATCGGCGCGTCCTTGTACATAGCCTTGGCAAGCAGCAGCTTTTGCTTTTCACCGCCGGAAAAATCCACCGCATCCTTATACACATTCTTGTCCATCAGCGTATCTGCGCCCTTTGGCAAGGCATACACCTTGTCATACATTTCCGCTTTCTGCAACGCCAGGTCAAATTTTTCCCGATCATAGTCAAGACTTGCCGTTATGTTTTGCTGAATGGTCATGGGCAAGAAGTAATAGTCCTGAAAAATGGCCGAAAACAAATCGAAATAGCTGTTCTTTGCAATGGTGGCAGTATCTTTGCCGTTTAACAGAATGCGACCGCCGGTGGGCGCATACAGGCCGCACAGCAGCTTGATAAAGGTGGTTTTGCCTGCGCCGTTCTCCCCCACAATGGCAATCTTTTCGCCATTTTTGAATGTAAGGTCAATATGCTTCAGCGTAGGTGCGTCGGCAGAGGGGTACTGAAAGGACACATGCTCAAACACCACCCGATCAACGGATTTGGAGGTCAGGGGCTCCCCCTCTTCTGCATGATCCGCAAACGCAATATACTCCCTGTATGCCTGGCACTCCTTGCAGCACATCTCAATCTGATTGACCGCAAAGCCCAAATGGAGCACCCAGTTGGAAAAGCCGGTAATGATGCCGAAATAGAAGATAAAATCGGACACACTGAGCGCACCCTTGCCGGTCAAATACGCAAGGTAAATGTAGGCAATGGCCTGGCGCACGGCGCTGAGCAAAGCGGTAATGCCATTAAACGATACGCAGGTGTGGGTGTACCGGGCATAGATTTTTTCAATCCTGCAAAGGGAGGCGGCAAGCGCCCGAATAAAATAATCGCCCATATTGTAAAGCTGAATATCCTTTGCCGCCGTGCCATCCTTGCACAGCTTATAAAAATAATCGAACTTCGCCGCAGGCTCCGTGCGTTGATCCAAGTTTTGCCGCTGTTTCTTCGTCAGCGCTCTTTGCAAACAAAACTGGGCGCCGCAGGTGGCAATAATCAGCAAAATCATCCAAATATTGATCTTGTAGATGAGTACGCCGGACACAACAACACCCACCACCGCAACGAAAAACAAATTCAGCGTGCTTATAAAGTTTGAACCGCCTGCATACCGTCCGTTATAAAAAACCTCTGCGCGCTTCTGCTTCTCGCGCATTTCCAGATTTTCTATATTGGCATAGTCGGTACTGAGATTTTTTTCAAACGCAGCCACCGCATAGCGCATGCGTACGATCCGGGCACCGCCCAGGATCAGCTCCTTCATAAACGGATCCAGCCAAATGGTAATGGTCAGCAGCAGGCTCAGCAGCGCCACCACCAAAATCAGTTGCCGGGTGGTAACGCCCTTTTCGATACAATCAATCATCGCCTTGGGTATATAGGCGGTAACAATGGGCTGGAACACCAGCGCCGGCACCCGGATCAGAAAGTACACCGGGCTTTTCTTATCCCAGGCGATCCAGTTTTTCAGCATATACTTTATGTTCGCTCGCATAACTCCTCCTTGCCTAAAAACCAAAATCGCCCCTGCATAGACTTATGCAAGAGCTGGATGACTGTGTTCGGAATGGGAACAGATTTCTCTTTTTGAGCGGCAACAACCGTCTGTGCTTTTATTTTACCCGAACCCACCGAAGATGTCAATGCAGGAGCCGCTGTTTTTGTTGACAACCGGAGGCGTGCATTGTATGATAGTAACATAATGAACCGTGTCCATTCGTATGGAAAGGGACATATATACGATCCATTCACTTAGCAAACAACACGCTGATTCGCACTTCCCGTTTGCGTACCCTGCCGGCAAGGGAAAACGCGCTATATTTTTGTGCGCTGTCCACGGATTTGAAATGGATTTTCATTCAATATCTTTTCACAAATGAAGGGGGATTTTTATGAGCGAAAAGAGTTTAACACACGGCATAAAGTTTAAGGACAAGATCGGCTACGCCATGGGCGACATGGGCGGCCTTTTGACCTTCTCACTGATCGGTGCATTTCAAAACAAGTTTTACACCGATGTGCTGCACATTCAGCCTGCCAAGATTGTGGTTCTGATTTTGGTGGCACGGCTTTGGGACGCCATCAACGACCCCATTTGGGGCGCGTTCATTGACTCCAGAAAGCCCACCAAGCAAGGCAAATTCCGCCCGTATGTATTTTGGTTTTCCATTCCGCTGGCGGTGTCTGCGGTGCTGATGTTTACGGTCATTCCCAATTTGAGTGCGGCCAAATACCTGCTGTTTGCCTACATCACCTACATTCTGTACGGTATGATGTACACCTGCGTCAACATTCCTTACGGCTCGCTGGCCTCCGTGGTCACCGATGACGAGAAAGAACGCTCTT
>FR885338.1:0-28726 GCA_000436335.1 Clostridium sp. CAG:217 | reverse complement strand
AGAACGCTCTTCCCTGTCCATGTGGCGTTCCATCGGCGCCGGCCTCGGCGGCTTGCCGATCACCATTCTCTTTCCCATGCTGGTATACAACACCACCGTCGCCGCCGACGGCACCAAAATTCAAACGCTGGACGGTAACAAACTGACCATCGGCGTTTTGATCCTGGCCATTCTTTCCATTGTGATTTTCTTCGGTCACTACAAGCTGACCAAGGAGAGGATCGCACCGATTCAAAAGAAAAAAGGCGACTACAACGCCTTTAAGGCCATTGGTGACCTGGCAAAGAACAGACCGTTTGTGATGCTTTGCCTGGTGTCCATGCTGCTGATCGCGTTTCAGTTCTATTATCAAGCCACCTATCAGTACCTGTTTGCGGACTACTACCACAGCGCGCAGCTGTACGCACTGGTGACCATCTGCACCTACTTGCCCATGGCCATCTTAATTCCTATTATGAACAAGCTGATCGACAAGTTCGGCAAAAAAGAGCTTTGCGCCTTTGGTATGGGCTTTGCGGCACTGGTCAGCTTCCTTCTGTTCTTTATCAAAACCGACAATCCCTATGTATTTTTGGTGTTCACCTTCTTCTCCGGCCTGGGCCAGACCTTCCTGGTACTGGAGGTGTGGGCGCTGGTGATGGACGTGATTGACTACCACGAGATTCGCACCCATCGTCGGGAGGAAGGTACCGCCTATGCGGTTGTCTCCTTTGCCAGAAAGCTGGGGCAAACCCTGGCCGGTGTTGGACTCAATGCCCTTTTGGCGGTGATCCACTACGATAGCACCGCTTCTGCCAACAACACGGCACTGCCGGAGGATGTGCTCAATAAGCTCTATGACATTTCCACCCTTGTACCGGCCATTACTCTGACTCTATTGGCGATTTTACTGGGATTCGGCTACAACCTGTCCAAGAAAAAGCTGGCCGTTTTGCAACCCCAATTGAAAGAAATCCGCGAAAACGAAGAATAACCCACATAAATAAGCATAAAAGAACAGATACACCGGCGTGTATCTGTTTTTTATTTGCCTATTTGTAAGTTTGCTGCAAAGTATTGCCGCTCCGGCACACCGGTCCGGGTCATCTTTTCCCCTGCTGTCCATGCGTGATCGGGCTCCACACCACCAACCGTCAATTCAAAAAAACAAATAAAAGCCGACGACTGCGCGAATAGACGCACGGTCGTCGGCTGATTTTTAATACCCCTCGATCCGGTCGATGAGGAATTGGCGGCCGGACAAAATGAGATGATCGTGGCTACCGCAACGGGGGCAAGTGCGGGCACAGGCCAAATGAGCATACAAGCGGGCACAATGCGCACACATGGCAATAGCCGGCAGGTGCTCCAGCTCCAACCGGGTAGAACGAAGCGGCGTATCTCGCACCACAGCATTCCAGCACTCCCGCAGGTACGGACCCTCCACACCGGACAGCTCCCCCACTTGCAGGCGCACCGCTTCCACCCGGTGCAGCCCGGCCTCTGCGGCCAGCTGGGTCACCGTGCGGTACAACTCATACACAATACTCAACTCGTGCATTCTCTATCGCGCCTCAATTTCTCGAATACTGCATGCATTGCCTTGCAGCAAATGGGTGTCCCCGTTGCCACAATAGGGGCAGGTGCGCCCCTGGGGCACAGTATCATAGGTCTTGCCGCAGGCGTCGCACAGGGTGACGGCATGCACCGTCTCAATCTGCAACCGGGCGCCTCGCAGCATCTCCGATCGATCCGCAGCCCAGCGCCAGCAGTCCATCAAATAGGGGGCCTCAATTCCGGATACCTGACCCACATCCAGCGTAACGCAGCGCACCTGCGTTACCCCGTTCTCGCGCCCCACCTGCTCCACAGTATCAATAATATGGAATACGATGCCCAACTCGTGCATACTTACTCCTTGTTAAAGCGAATTTTGATCTCGCGCTTCAGCATATAAGGCAAAATGCTCTTCATCTTATCCTCCGAGCGCACCATCTTGCTGGCTGCCGGCAGCTCCCGGTGCAGGTGAATGGCGTCAAAGGCGCACTTGGTGGTACACACGCCGCAGCCGATGCACTTATTGGGATCCACCACAGAGGCGCCGCAGCCTAAGCAGCGAGCGGTCTCCGCCTTCACCTGGGCCTCTGTGTAGGTCAGATGTGCGTCTCTAAAGGAATGCTTTTGGTCAATGCTCTTGTCCACGCCGGGCACCTGGCGGTCGCCGGTATCGTACTGGGCCACGGAGATATTCTCCTTATCCAGCGCAATAAAGTCCCGGCGGTTACGGCCGATGGTCAGGCTGGTGTTGGGCTGCACGAATCGGTGAATGGACACAGCGCCCTCCTTGCCCGCTGCAATAGCGTCAATGGCAAACTTGGGGCCGGTGTATACATCGCCGCCTACAAAAACATCTTCCTGTGCCGTCTGATAGGTCAAGCTGTCTGCCACAGCGCCGTTGCCGCGACCCAGCTCCACCTTAGAGCCGTCCAGCAGGTGGCCCCATTCAATCGCCTGGCCGATGCTCAGGTACACATGGCTGCACGCCACGGTCTTGGTCTGGTTCTCGTCATAAACCGGGGCAAAGCGACCGTTCTCGTCCAGCACGGACAGGCACTTCTTAAACACAATACCGGTGACCTTGCCGTTCTCCGTCAAGATCTCCTTAGGACCCCAGCCGCAGTTCACATCTACGCCCTCCACCCGGGCTTCTTCCACCTCTTCAACCGAGGCAGGCATAGCGTCCCGGCTCTCCAGGCAGAACATAGACACGCTGTTTGCACCGCAGCGCACGGAGGAACGAGCCACATCAATCGCCACATTGCCGCCGCCAACTACAACCACTTCACCCTCTACCGGGTAATCCGGGTTGCCGCCAACGGTGCGCAGAAAGTCCACAGCGGTCATGACGCCCTGGGCATCCTCACCGGGAATACCCGCCTTGCGGCCGCCCTGGCAACCAATAGCGATATAAAAGGCCTTGTAGCCCTGGGCGCGCAATTCGTCCAAGGTAATATCCTTGCCCACTTCAACGCCGCAGCGAATGTCTACACCCATTTCACGGATCACATCAATCTCCGCAGCCACTACATCTTTTTCTAACTTGTAAGACGGAATACCGTACACCAACATACCGCCGGGCTTCTCGTTCTTCTCAAACACAGTGGGGGTATAGCCCTTCTCTGCCAAATAATAGGCGCAGGACAGGCCGGCCGGGCCGCCGCCGATAATGGCGATCTTCTCATCAAAGCCGCCCTTGTTAGAGGGGATCACCTTGGGCGCCACATAGCGGTGCTCTGCAATCAGATCCTGATGAGCGATAAACTTCTTCACTTCATCAATCGCCACCGCACGGTCAATGGTGCCGCGGGTGCAGGCGTCCTCACACCGGCGGTTGCACACATGGCCGCAAACGGCAGGGAACGGATTTTCTTTTTTGATCAGCGCCAGAGCGTCCTTGTAGCGCCCCTGGGCTGCCAGCTTTAAGTACCCCTGCACGGCAATATGGGCTGGGCAAGCGGTCTTACAGGGCGCCGTGCCGGCGTCGTAGCAGTTGATCCGGTTCTTGTCCCGGTAATCCGGGCTCCACTTTTCCGGGCCCCACTTGATTTTATCCGGCAACGCCTGTCGGGGATAGGTCACCGTGCCGCCGTCCTTGGTGCACAGCTTTTGACCCAGCTTCACCGCACCGGCGGGGCAATACTCCACACAACGACCGCAGGCCACACACTGCGCCTTGTCCACCTTGGCAATGTACGCGGAGCGAGACATATTGGGCGTATTAAACAACTGAGAAGTCCGCAAGGCATTGCAAATATTCACATTGCAGTTGCAGATGGCAAAGATCTTGTTCTCACCGTCAATGTTGGTGATCTGGTGCACAAAGCCGTTGTCCTCGGCACGCTGCAAGATCTCCAGCACCTGATCGTAGGTCACATAATGGCCTTTGTTGGTCTCTACCAAATAGTCCGCCATATCGCCTACGCCGATGCACCAGTCCTCGGCATCATCGCCGCAGCCCTCGCCCAGCTTGGCGCGGCTCATACGGCAGGAGCAGGGACCGGCGGCATACTTGCCCTCATATTTCTTCAACCAATGGGAAATATGCTCCACATCGACAGATTGATTTTCCGTCTCAATGGCCTTTTCCACCGGGATCACATGCATACCGATACCGGCACCGCCGGGGGGCACCATGGCGGTGATCTTCTCCAGCGGTAAGAAAGTCATACGCTCAAAGAACTTGGCCAACTCCGGGTGGGCGTCGATCTGATCCTTTTTCATATTAAAGAACTCGGCGCTGCCGGGTACGAACATGGGCAGCACATACTGCTTGGTGCGGCTGGGGTTCTCCCAATTATACTCCAACAGGCCAATGCTGCTCATCTCTTGCAGCAGCGGCTCCAGATATTTCTTGCTCTTGCCGGTGGCTTTTACCACCTGGTCCAGGGTCATGGGCTTGCGTACCTTCATCTTCAGCGCGATCTCTGCCATCTCGTCCGTAACCACGCAGGCCAAGCCGTAATACTCCGGATCCTCTACCGTCACTTTGTGACCGATCCGGTCCGTGATTTTTTGACCAAGTTTGAGGATCAATTCTCTCTCTTCAGCCATCGTCTTCTCCCTCCGTACTTATGCGTTCCAGTCCCGGACTTGCTGCCGCAGCCAATCGCACACTGCGTCCATACCCTCGCCGGTCTTGGCAGAGATAAAAAAGATCTTGGCCTGCGGGTTCAACTTTAAGATCCGCTCCTGTACCGCCTGATCGTCAAAGTCAAACACGCTCTTTGTGTCCATCTTGTTGATGAGAACCACATCGGACACGGTAAACATCAGCGGGTACTTTAGAGGCTTGTCGTCCCCCTCCGGCACAGACAGGATCATCATATTTTTGGCAGCGCCGGTGTCAAACTCGGCAGGGCACACCAAATTGCCCACATTCTCCAAAAACACCAGATCCAAATCCGCCGTACCCAGGTTCTCCACCCCCTGGCGGGTCATGCCCGCGTCCAGATGGCACATACCGCCGGTATGCAGCTGAATGGCACGCACCCCGGTCTCTGCAATGGTTTTGGCGTCCACATCCGAGTCAATGTCCGCCTCCATTACACCGATGCGCATCTCCTGCTGCAAGCGGCCGATAATGCCCCGCAGGGTGGTGGTCTTGCCGCTGCCCGGGGAGGACATCAGATTCACCAAAAAGGTCTTTTCTGCTTTCAACTCGGCCCGAAGTTTCTCCGCCTCCCGGTCGTTACTCTCAAACACGCTTTTTTTGATCTCAATGACTTTATACGCTTCCATAAACACCTCTCCGTATTTCGCATATATTATGTATAATATAATATGAACGCCAAAGATTGTCAATCCATTCACAATGCCCCGGTGTTTTTTTGCCGTTTTGCCCACATTGGGCGGTTATTTTTTAGATAAAATGTTTTTGTTTTTTGATAGTTGGTTCGTGGTATGACCAGTTGCCAAAATGAAAAATACGACAGACTACAAAAAGTGTCTGCCGTCATGTTTTCTATTTGCTCCCCGCCTTTTGCTGGCGGCGCCGCAGCAGCCGTTGCAGCCGCGGCCGGTTGTAACGCTGGAGGATCACCGGTATCAAATCCGCCACTGCCGCCAATACAGAGGTGATGAGAAACACCGGCAGATTTGCCACCGGATCGTCGCAAAACAGACAAAACAACAGGGGCACAAAGCTCAGTATCGCCATCACTTCGTGTGCCAGCTCGTTGCGGCACATCTGCATCACCACCGCTTGCAGATCGCCGTGCATATCGTAGGGCTTATAGGAGGGCACCCGGTGCTTCCACCGCTTGACCCCCAGGTGCGCATACAGCCCCGGCTCCCAGGGATGTGGGCGAAACCAGCGCCCTTGCGGATTCACCGGCACCTGGTGGCGACCGACGACCCAGCCCATGGCAAAGCGCATGGCCGTGTGATAAGTAAAGGTGCCGCATGTAATCGCCAGCGAAAAACAGACCGCATGATGGTTTTTTACATAAATCAGGGAAAAGCAAGCGGTGCTTACTGCCAGCAAAGCGATGCACACACCGCCCCAAAAATCTACTTTTCTATTCATATCCACACCCCCTCTATCGCCATTGTACCAAAGGCGGGCAAAAAGTGCAAGAGCGGTCCTGCCGCAACAGAACCGCTCTTTATGCTTTCAGCACACTTAGGCCACGCCCTCGCCCTCGGTAGCTATAACGGCCTTTACGCGCTCCTGGCCCTTCCACTCCTGGATCACCTGAGGGTGTGCAAAGATGCTGTCCATCTTCTTCAGGAAGGGGATCACATCGCCGAAGTCCAGCGCACGGTGGTCAAATACCACGGTGATGGGCAAGATCTGGCGAGCCTCAATGGTCTTGTTGCCGAACTTATCGGTGACCACCACCGGCTTATCCTGCACAGCGCCCAGGGCGAATGCGCACACCTGGGGCGGCACAATCTCGATCAAGGTGCCGTAGCCGCTCTGTCCTCTGTACAGAGAGCCCAGGTTAGAAATGGTAACGGTGCCCTGCTCAATATCTTTCTTAGTCAGGCGGTCTTTCTCCGGAATGCTGTAATAAGCTTTCTTGGCAGCGCCGCGGAGCGTGTGCACCTTGTGCTTGCCGGTCTTAGAGCCGATCAGCCGACTAACGGTCTGTTTTACTTTTCCCTGTTTCAGACCGGTAATGGTGTTGTCCAAGGACACATCAAACATCACTTCGTTCAGGTTGGTGTTCTCTGCTCTGCGGGTCACATCGGCAATGTAATCGGTCATAGCCAGCAGGGATTTGTTCTGGAAGTCTCGCAGGTTGACGGTCATCATTCTGCCGTCCGGCAGCAGCATGGGCATAGAAATGTTAATGTCCTCAAAGGTCTTCAGCTCGCCGCGCACCAGCTTGCGGTTGTAATTCAGGTGGCTGTTCATCACCGGTGCCGCTTTCAGCCCCTCGATGATGGCTTTCATCAAAACCGTATTCAGGGTGATCTTGGTTTTGCTGGTAGAGCGCAGTTTCTTAAACTCGGTCATCAGGTCGGTTACATCCGCCTCATATACATAAGCCACATGGGGGATCTGCTCCCAGCTCTCAGTGGTCATATTGGCAACAATCTTTCTTTGAATGTCGAAGTGTTCGGTTCTTGTGATTTTCATACTTGTGCATCTCCTTTAGTCACGGTGTTTTCAAATTGTATTGCGGAGATCCGCTGCGGGATCTTGCTGACTGTGTTGGTGTCCCGGGCTTTCCCCTGAGGACACTCTCATCATACCCATTTTGGTCGGTTGCGGCAACATACTCTGCTTTACATTTGAAAAAATCTGCGCAACTGGCGGTTGCATTTCCCTTGGTTGCGCCATATTTTCGCCTTTTTGCCAATATCTATTGACCGGAGCGGGCATTTTTGCGATAATACCCGTAGAGGGGGCTTTGTATGATCGACACCATGGACAAACACAGCTGTGAGCTGTTCTTAGAGGATGCACTGGAGATTGGGCGCCGCCTGGTAGAAACCGGTGCCGAGGTCAAGCGGGTGGAGGACACCGTGCGGCGCATTTGCATTGCCTACGGCTTTACCGACTGCGAGATCTACGCCGTCACCAGCCTGATCGTGGCCACCATTCGGGACAAGGACGGCAATCACTACACCCAATCTGTGCGGGTGCAAAGTTACGGCACGGACCTGGGTCGGTTAGAGGAGCTGAATGCCTTCTCTCGCCGCATTTGCGCCCAGGTGCCGGATGTAGAGGACCTGACCCGGCAGATCCGCCAGTACAAAAAAGGCAAGCCCAAACCGGTGATCAAGTGCCTGGGCTATATGCTGGCAGCCGGCGGTTTCTCCGTCTTTTACGGCGGTGATCTGAAGGACGGGCTGGCCGCAGCCGCCATTGCCATTGTGATCTATCTGATGGATTATCATTTGAAGCTGCGGCAGATCCATAATGTGATCTACACCTTTGTGGCCGGGTTCGTCTCCGGGCTGCTGGCGCTGGGGCTCACCCGCCTGGGCTTAGGTCACCAGGCGGACAAAATTATGATCGGTGACATTATGTTGCTGATCCCCGGTCTGCTTTTAGTGAACGCCATTAAGGAGATGTTCAACCGGGATATTGTCACCGGGCTGTACAGACTGATTGAGGCGGTGCTGGTGGCGCTGGCCATTGCCGGAGGCTACGCTCTGGCGTTCCTGGTGATGGGAGGTGCAACGGTATGAAAGCAGCACTCATTCAAATTCTCATGGGCGCCATCGGCACCCTGGGCTTTTCCATTTACTTCCGGGTCAGCGAACGCAATGTGGCGGCTGCCACCTTTGGCGGCGCCCTGGGCTGGGGTGTGTATCTGCTGTGCTTCCACCTGTGGGGCAATGTGTTTGCCGCCAATGTGGTGGCCACGGCAGTGGTGTACTTCTGGTCCGTAGCCATGGCACGGGAGCTTAAGGCGCCGTCCAATACTTACCTGATCCCGGGCATCATTCCCTTGCTGCCCGGCGGCCCGCTGTACTACACCATGGCCGGGCTGGTGGGCGGCGATCGCGCCCTGTTCACCAAGAACGGTACCACCACCATTTTGGTCACATTCGGTATGGTCACCGGTATGGTAGCAGCCGCTGTGGTGTTCTATTATATTCTCAAGCTGCAGCAGAAATGCAGCCGCAAATCCCCTGCGCCGCCGCAGGATTAAAAACAAACCGCAATATAAAAAATTGCCCCTTACGGCGTTGGCCGCAAGGGGCTTTTGTGTTGCTCGGATCAGTCCGCAGCAGGAGCCGCAGGCTGTTCTTGTTTGTCTTTATCGGCCGGCGAATCAAAGGTAAACGCACCGTCCTTATAGTCCACCGTCACCGTGCCGTGGATCTTATCCTCCAGCAGCAGCTCGGACAGCGGGTCCTCAATTTGGGTCTGAATGGCCCGGCGCAAAGGCCGTGCGCCATATACCTTGTCAAAGCCTTTGTCTGCCAACGCATCTACCGCCGCGTCCGTAAAGGTGGCTTGCACATCCAGGTCTGCCAGACGCTTATTCAGAGCCTTCAACATCCGGCGGGCGATCTCCTGAATGTCCTGCTTCTCCAGCTGGTTGAACACCACAATCTCATCCACACGGTTCAGAAACTCCGGCTTAAAGGTCTTTTTCAGTTCCTCCATCACCAGATCCTCAATGGTCTTGGCTGCGTCCTTGTCATCGCCAAAGCCCAAGGCCTGACGACTGTCGGTAATCTTAGACGCACCCACATTGGAGGTCATAATGATCACTGCGTGCTTAAAGCTGACCTTGCGGCCCTGGGAGTCGGTAAGCACACCGTCCTCCAGGATTTGCAGCAGCATATTAAATACATCCGGGTGGGCCTTTTCGATCTCATCGAACAGCACCACGCAGTAGGGCTTTCTGCGGACTTTCTCCGTCAGCTGGCCGCCTTCGTCAAAGCCCACATACCCGGGAGGCGCACCGATCAGCTTAGAGACCGTGTGCTTCTCCATATACTCGCTCATATCCAGCTTGATGATGGCATTCTCGTCCCCAAACATCGCCTCGGCCAAAGTCTTACAAAGCTCCGTCTTACCCACGCCGGTGGGGCCAAGGAAGATAAAGGAGCCCATAGGACGCTTGGGGTTTTTCAGCCCCGCACGACCACGACGAATGGCGCGAGCCACCGCCGATACGGCCTTATCCTGACCCACGATCCGCTGGTGCAGGATCTTTTCCAGTTGCAGCAGCCGCTGGGACTCCTCCTTGGTGATCTGCTGTACCGGAATACCCGTCCAGCCGGACACCACGGCGGCAATATCCGCAGGGGTCACTTCTTTTACATCGTGGGAAGAAGTGTTCTTCCACTTCTCCTTTTCCTGATCCAGCAGGTCTTGCAGGCTCTTTTCCTTATCCCGCAGCTCTGCCGCCTGCTCAAAGTTTTGGCTGCGCACGGCAGCGGTCTTTTCTGCCGCCAGGCGCTTGATCTCCGTTTCCATCTCTTTCAGGTTCGGCGGGGCTGTATAAGCCGCCAGGCGTACTTTAGAGCAGGCCTCATCAATCAGGTCAATGGCCTTATCCGGCTGGAACCGATCGGCAATGTACCGGCTGCTCATCTTCACCGCGTTTTCAATAGCGGCGTCGGTAATTTTCACCTTATGGTGGGCCTCGTACTTATCCCGCAGACCTTTCAGAATTTCCACGGTCTGCTCCTCGGTAGGCTCGCCCACGGTCACCGGCTGGAACCGGCGCTCCAAGGCGGCGTCCTTTTCAATATTCTTGCGGTACTCGTCAATGGTAGTGGCACCGATCACCTGGATCTCACCACGAGCCAAAGCGGGCTTTAAGATATTGGCAGCGTCCGTTGCGCCCTCGGCAGACCCGGCGCCCATCAAGGTGTGCACCTCGTCGATAAACAAAATAATGTTACCGGCTTGCTTTACCTCGTCCATGGCTTTTTGAATTCGCTCCTCAAAGTCGCCACGGTACTTTGTGCCGGCCACCATAGAGGTCAAATCCAGCGCCACGATCTTTTTGCCTTCCAGCAGTTCCGGCACCTCGTGCTTGACGATCTTCAGCGCCAGCCCCTCGGCAATGGCGGTTTTACCAACGCCCGGCTCACCGATGAGGCAGGGATTGTTCTTGCTGCGGCGGGACAAAATTTGAATGACCCGCTCAATTTCCTTTTCACGACCGATCACCGGATCGATCTTGCCGCCCTCGGCCAGCGCGGTCAGGTCACGACCAAACTCGTCCAGCGTAGGCGTCTTGGTCTTGCCCTTTTTACCGTCGGTCTTGCCGTCCGGCTGCGTCTCCTGACCGGAGAACAGCTGCTCCACCAGCACTTCCGGGCGCACGCCCAGTGCCAGCAGAAACTTGTAGCCGTAAGAATCTGTCTCCTTAAGCAGCGCCAGCAACAGGTGCTCTGTGCCTACAAAGGAATGCATCATACCGCGGGCAATCTGGAACGCCAACTCCAGCATCCGTTTAAACCGCGGGGTAAAGTCGTCCGGGGTCAACCGGGTAGGCTCCCCTACGCCGATATTCTCCTTGATGAGCTTTTCTACATCTTCGGTCTGCACACCGCTTTCACGTAGCGCCTGGGCGCCTAGGCCGGCGTCTTCTTTCAAGATACCCAGCAGCAAGTGCTCGCTGCCGATATAGTTATGGCCCAACTCCTCTGCGGAGGTAATGGCCAGGTTGATCACATGGTTTGCTTTTTCGGTAAAGTAGTTAAATCTATACATGGTAAATCCTCCTTATTGCCTTGGTGCAAGAGGAAATTCCGCTCTCCTTTTTACGCCAAAGCCTGCCGCACCAGTCCGGCGCGGATCTTATCCACTGCGTCGGCAGTTACTTCTGCCCCGGCAGCGGCTGCAATGGTGGCGTTCTGCACCTTTTGGATCAGTTCGCCTACATCGCTGTATGTTTTGCTGCTCTCGCCAAGAGAAATACCCAGGCGCAGCAGCGACACCAGGTCAAAAAATTCGTCCTGGTTCAAAGTACGAGCCATTTGCAGCGTGCCCATAGCTCGGTAAATACGATCCAAAAAGGCGTCTTGCTGTTGCAGCTGCTGACGCAGATTGCGCTCCTGGCGCACGATTTGGTCGCAAATGGCATTTACATTATCAATGGCCGCTTTCTCGGTAATGCCCAGTGTTACCTGGTTCGTCAGCCGATAAAAGCTGCCGTGGCCGTCATAAAGAGGTTGCAGCGACAGTCCCAGCTTGCCGATCATCACCGTCAGCTGGTCAATAAGCCCTTGACCTGCCAGTGCCGGCAGGTGCAAATCCAGCATGGCCTGCATACCGGTGCCCAAATTGGTGGGCACAGCTGTTAAAAAGCCCAGCCGCTCATCAAAAGCAATGGGTAACCGTTCCAGCAGGGCGTCGTCCAGCTTATCCGCCTTGGCGTAAGCGCCCTCCAGGTCCTGCCCGGCGGCACGCACCTGTAAGCGAATATGATCCTCCTCGCAAAGCATCACGCTGGCGCTGCCGTCCTTGCTGAGCAAAAAAGCGCTTTGATCCTTTTGCCGGGCAAAGCGACGGCTGATCAGCTGTTGCTCCGCGTAGGCATACGCCTGCGCCGAAGACACGGCGCTCAGATCCACCAGATCGAACTCCCCGGCATAGGGAGAATTCTTCACGGCGGCAAAGATTTTCTTCACCGTGTTTCTGCGGATCTCGTTGTTCATACGAATGGGAAAGGGGGCGTCTGCCAAATTGCGGGCCAGGCGCACGGTAGCACCCACCACTACATCTGAATTTTTGCCCTCGCCGCTGTACCACTTATTCATCTTTATTCCTCCGGCTTTAACTCTTTGATTTGGTCACGCAGCACCGCTGCGTCTTCATAGCGCTGCTCCTGCACCGCCTTGTCCAGCTCCGCCTGCAAGCGCTCCCGCTCACTTTGGGGCTTCTCTGCCGCCGGTTCTTTCGCCTTGGCGTTGTTCACCGGCTCCTTTTCCTCGGTGTAAGAAATATTCTTGCCAATATGGCGGGTGGCACCGTGGATTTTGCGAATGCTGGGTTCCAGTTTGTCTGCAAACCGGTCGTAGCAGTGGGCACAACCCACATTGCCGGTGTTGATAATATCGTTAAAGGTGGAGCCGCAGTAGTCGCAGCGATCCACGCCAGTCAGGGCGTTCATGGCTGCCAGCCCGGCCCCCAGGAAGTTGCCGAAGAAGCTGCCCTCAAACATAGAGCCAAGGCCCATATTGCTGTGCATGGGCTCCAAGACGCCTAACTTCTCGGCACAATCCCGACACAGGTGCATCTCGGTCACCTTGCCGTTGATATTCTGTTTAATATAAGTGGTTGCCTCGTTTTGATTGCAATGTTCACAACGCATAACAAATAACCTCCTAATTGATGTATGCAAGCAGCATTTGTTTAAATTGACGGGCGCGTATCTGGTCCAGCACCTGCTCGTCTACGCCGTGCTGGTTCCACCCGGTGAGCGCCGACTCCATGATCTTGGCGCTGCGGGTGTCCATCAAGCCCTGGTAGTGCAGGTTGTACAGGTGGGCCTTGGCCGTCTTTTCATCTATAGCAGGACCAATGGAATTGATCAGCGCCATCAGCGCCTGGTTCTTGCTGTCGGCACGGGTAATGAGAATACACCCGCCGCCGCCACGCCTGGACTCAATGCGGTAGCCCTGCTCCGGTGTAAACCGGGAGGTGATCACATAATTGATCTGGCTGGGCACACAGCCCACCCGCGCCGCCAGGTCGTTGCGCTGGATCTGAACGGTGGATTTGTTGTCATCAAACATATCAAGAATCATATCTGCGATCACATCACTGATCTTCATTTTCCAATCACTTCCTATCTAATGAAGGTGGAAAGCCCGGCGAGAGGGATACAGGAGCCGTTGTTGATCTTGCGCTCGTTCGCACTCTGACTTTGACTTTCTTTGACCTTCTGTCATCATAGTAGCACAAAGGTCAGAGAAAGTCAAGAACTTTTTTGACTTTTTTTGACCTTCCCGGAGAGTATACCCGATTTTCGGCTTGGTTATGCGGAATTTTAGCATAATTATTTTTTGACTTTCATTGTCTTTGGCAAAAATGTGCGTAAAAAAGCGCCGATCTTTGACCATCGGCGCTATGGGTACTCCCCTATTTTTTTGATCTTATTATGTACGGCAAGGCATGCTGTGCACACCTTGCGCCGACCGGATAATCAGCAGCCGCAGCCACAGTCATTACCGCAGCCGCAGTTACCGAAACCGCCGCAGAGCAACAGGATGATAATCAAAATCACGATCCAGGAAGATCCGCAGCCGCAACCGTTATTGCAACCACAACCCATAACCGTAGTACCTCCTTTCGCCTTTCTAAACCATACTATGAAAGACGGCAAAAGGTGTGACAGAGGGCGCAGAAAAGCCGCGCACATTCCCTACGCGGCGCCTCTGCGCCCTACGCTCATTTTATTATATTATACAATACCGCCGTTGACTCCCAACACCTGGCCGGTCACATACGGACTCTCTGCCAGGTACAGCACAGCCTCTGCCACCTCCCGGGGTGTGCCCAGTCGACCCATAGGCACCTCGGCCTCCAGCTCTGCTCGATCAAAGCAGGCATTCATACGGGTGTCAATGATTCCCGGCGCCACACAGTTGACGGCAATGCCCTCCGGCGCCAGCTCCTGGGCCAGCGCCAGGGTGAAGCCGATAACCCCGGCCTTGCTCATGGAATACACCGTCTCGCAAGAGGCGCCCACCTGCCCCCACATGGAGGACACATTTACAATGGCGCCGCTGTGGCGGCGCAGCATATCCACCGCTGCCGCCCGGCTACACAGGAACACGCCCTTGCAGTTGACCCCCATTAGGGCGTCATAATCCTCCGGCGTGGTATCCTGAATTTGGCGGATCAAACTGATCCCGGCGTTATTCACCAGCACATCCACCGTACCCACCGCGGCAAACAACCGTTCCACGTCCGCCGGGTCCGTAATATTGCAAGGGATCGCCGTCACTCCCGGCAGCTCCGCCGCCGTTTGGTGCACCGTCACAAACACGCGGTAGCCCCGTTCCAAAAACACCTGCACCGTAGCCGCACCAATGCCGGTAGCGCCGCCGGTTATTAAAACTTGTTTCATACAATCACCGTCCCCAGTTTAGCACAAACGGTTGTATTTTTCAACGCAATCCGATATAATAAGGGGGAGAACCAACGGAAAAGGTGATTTTTGTATATGGAAAAAGCATTTTATACCATCTCCCTTTATGTGGACGAGGACGAGAACCTGATCGGCATTCCCTGCGGCGAAAGCGACAAGTACGGCATAGCGGATATTGATAAGGTGCATCTGCTGAAAGCGCCGTACAGCGAGGAACGGCTGGAGCAGTTTATTGAGGAAGTGATCGACTCCTGCTACTCCAAGAAGCACAATGACCAGAGCGACCTGTCCACCATTGAGAAATATACCAAGAAAAAGGGCTTTGTTAACGCCACAGCGGACTACACCCTGATCTCTATTGTAAAGACCGCGGAGAATTATAGTCTAATGCCCACCTTTAACGACTTTGAGCGGGGGCCGGTGGTGATCGACGACGACGAGCACATTTTGCCCAACCCCTACTCTGCCGGTGAACTGGCCCAGGTGATCAACGGCTATATTCAAGTTTATGTTAAGGCCAATATGTTCTATAAAGAACAGCAGGAACTGGAAAACGAAAAGAAAAATTAAGAATATCAAGAGCCGCCCCTGTTGCTACCATGCAGCATAGGGGCGGTTTTGTTTTATCCGCCTTTTCATTCCTTATAAAGCGCAATCAAAACAAAAAAGCGGCACCCCGTAAAGAGGTGCCGCAAGGCGTTTAGAAAATTAAGAGGCCAGGTCGCCCACGATCATCATGTAATCGCCGATCATGGCGCCGAACTCCGGCGCGCCTTCCATGATGAGCTGCTTATCCTTGGTCATCTGGAGCATATCGCCGGTGCCAAGCAGGATCATCAGCGCGTGCTGGGCGGTGTCGAACTTCATGCAGAAGAACGGCTTGGAGCGCTTATACTCCCCACGGCCGGCACGGGACTTGCCTGCCTTAATGCGCAGGTAAGCGGTGCACTCCGGGTGGCCCTCCACAGCCCACTGGTACACCCGGTCCGGGCTCTTGGAAGTCCAATCCCGAATCGCCGGGTGACCCATTTTGTTCAACTGGCTGATGCCGGAGGACAGCAAATAAAAATACAGCTTGGTCAGCAGCAGACATAGCTGCTCATCTTCCGGCGGTTCTTTAATACCCAGCAGAGAACTCATCTTCAGCAGGACCATCATAAATTTGATAAACTTGCCAAAGCTCTTGATCTTCATCTTGGGCAGGGCGCTCATATTGCCCTTAAAAAATGCATTCATCTTCTCCATAGAAGCGAACTGCAATTCGGCGTCAATCTTCTGCTGCCCCAAGTACTCACCCAGTTTGACCGTCCACTCTCCATCCTCGATGATAAAGTGGATCGCCTCTTTGTCCTGTGCGTTAGCCATAGCAGAAACCTGGTACACGGCGTTGACGCCCTCAAATTTCTTCTTCAGCTCCGGCACATCGTTGGCGATGGTCTTCAGCAGCGGCAAGGCGCCGGTCATAAACACCTTGTTGGTGTAGCGTGTGGTATCACTTGCCATACTGGCACATCCTTTCTTGATTTTGAAGTTTTAACATCTGTGCGCGAATTAGAATTCGTCGTCCCAAGCGTCGTCCGCTTCAAAATCGGCGTGCATCACTTCGGCAATGGTGTCGGCAATGCCGTTGGCGTCGATCTTTGCAAGAGACATCAGGTCCTCGTGCAGACCGATGGTGGAGAATTCATCCTGATGGCCCAGCATCCGCATGACGCAGGCCTTGCCGCTCTTGGCAACCACCTCAGCAACAGCGGTGCCCAAACCGCCCATCACGGTGTGATCCTCTACGGTGATAATCCGGCGAGTGTCCATAATGGCGGACATTACAGCTTCCTCATCCAGAGGCTTAATGGTATGCATATTCAGCACACGCACCTTCAGTCCGGCGTCAGCCGCTGCCATCTGGGCAGCCTGCATGGCCTGATACACGCAAGAACCGCAGGCAATCACGGTAATATCTGTGCCCTCGTTCATTACCTTGGCCTTGCCCACCTCAAAGGTGCACTCCTCCAGATTGGGATAAACGATCTGGTCAAAGCCGCGGTTGATACGAATATAAACCGGGCCGGGATAGCTGTACGCTGCCTTAACCGCGTGATAAGTCTCTGCGCCGTCGCAGGGGCAGATCACGGTCATGTGGGGCAGAGAGCGCATGCACGCCATATCGATCAAAGCATGGTGGGTAGAGCCCGCCTGACCGAATGAAGTACCCGCATGGGTAGCAATAATCTTAACCGGTACATTCTGATAGCAAATATCCGTATGCACCTGATCCAGGGAGCGGGCAGAAGCAAAAATAGCAAAGGTAGAAGCAAAGGGGATCAGCCCGTTCTGCGCCAGCCCGGCTGCCACACCAAACATATTCTGCTCAGCAATACCCACATTGAAGAAACGATCCGGGAACTTCTCGCCAAACATACCGATCTTGGTGGATTTGCCCAGGTCAGCGGTCAGCGCCACCACTTCCGGGTGCTCCGCACCCAGCTCGCACAGCGCCTTGCCGTAATATTCCGCCGTAGAGAGGGCGGTGGTCTCCGTCATTGTATAAGTCATTCCGCTTGCCATGGCTTAGCCCTCCTTTTCCGCACGCTCGCAGCGTTTCTTGTAATACTTATCCAGGCTCTCGTAGCAAGCCTTCTCTTTTGCCTCATCCAGTGCGCCGTAATGCCAGTGGTAATCATCCTCCATAAAGTCGATACCGGCGCCCTTAAAGGTATCCATCACGATACAATAGGGCTGGTCGCCGCCGTTTTTGTGATTGGCGATGGCGTCCTCAATGGCATCGTTCAGTTCCTTCATATTCTGGCCGTCTACGCGCTTTACCTTAAAACCAAAGGCCTCGAACTTCTTATCCAGCGGCTCCACTTTCATCTCATCGTCCACGCGGCCGTCAATCATGCACTTGTTGTTATCCACAAGCACCACCACATTGGACAGCTTAAACTGGGCAGCGGTCATGGCAGCCTCCCAGTTGGAGCCCTCATTCAACTCGCCGTCGCCGGTAAGGCAATAGACCATATAGTCCTGACCCTTTACGCGGCCAGCCAGGGCAAAGCCGTCAGCCAGGGAAAGGCCGTGACCCAAAGAGCCGGAAGAGCAATCAATGCCCTTGATTTTGTTCTTATCCAGGTGCATACCAAACTTGGAGCCGGTCAGGTTAAAGTTGTGCAGCCCCTCCACCGGCATAAAGCCGTAGTCGCAGATCACCGGGCCGTAGCCCACAGCCGCATGCCCCTTGGAGAGCACAAAGCGATCTCTGTCCTCCATGTCCGGGTTGTTTACATCCAGCTTCATAAAGCGGTGATAGAGAATGGTCATAGCGTCCATGGCACTCATGGCGCCGCCGATGTGGCCGGAGCCGCCCCAAACGGTGGTCTGCACGGTCAGTCGTCTTAACTCGTCCGCCTTTTTCTCCAGGCGGAGCCACTCGGCTTTGTCAAATGGCTTAAAATCAGCAGGCATTCAAAGTCCTCCCTTTCTGTTGTTGCCGGGGCCGTGCCCCCTTGCACAGACCCGGCAAAAATGATTGGTTTATTTCACTAATCCCGGGATCTCCGGATGATTGGCAGCCACAACGCCGAAAGCGTCCTCGGCAATGTCGATGGCCAGCTTAATATCATCCTGGGTAACCGCGGCATTCATAAAGTGATTGTGGTGAGACGCCAGGAACAGCCCGCGGCTGACGCACTCGGCGATCCACTCCTGGTGGAGCATCAGGCTTTCATCGTTGGCAACGCGCAGATAGAACAGCGCCGGCTCGCCGGACACCACCAGGTCAAAGCCGTGCTGCTTACCGGCAGCTACAAAGCCGTCCGTCAGCTGGATGCCCATTTCCCGGAACATCTTAGGCGTGTTGAGCTTCTTCATCTTAGGAATACAAGCCAGGCAGGCGGCGAACGGTTCGGCGCTCATCCAGTAAGAGCCGGTATATACCACGGAAGAAGCGGTATTCTTCATATGCTCCTGACCGCAAACAGCAGACATATTGTAGCCGTTGGCCAGGGCTTTACAGAAGCAGATCAAGTCTGCCTTAATGCCATAGTAATGGTCGGAACCGGCCAGATCCAAACGGAAGCCGGTACGCACATCGTCAAAAATCAGCACCATACCGTGGTCGTCGCAGAACTTGCGAACCGCTTTCCACTGCTCCGGCGTGGCGCACACATTGTCCTTAAAGTTGCCGTGGTCATAGGGCTGGGCAATCAAGCCGGCAAAGTCGCCGCCTGCCTCGTCGTAGGCCTTCTGCATAGCGTCCAGGTCAAACCAGGGCACCACCACATTGTTTTCTACTTCCTCCGGCAAAATGCCCGGGTAGTCCACCTTTTGGGCCCACTGGAAATCGCCGTGGTAATAGCCCTTAAAGAACATCATCTTCTTTTTGCCGGTATGCGCACGGGCGCACATCACGGAGAAAGTGGTGGCGTCGGAGCCGTTCTTCATAAAGAACGCCCAATCAGCGGTGTTCACGGTGTCGATCAGCAACTCGGCGCACTCTACCATTTTGTAAGAGGGAGAAGTGGTGCAGTTGCCGGTCTTTAACTGCTCCATGGCAGCGGCGTCCACATCGTCATCGCAATAGCCCAGCACATTGGGGCCGTAAGCGCACATAAAGTCCAAATACTTGTTGCCGTCTACATCCCAAAAATAGGTGCCCTTGGCCTTTTGGGACATCAGCGGCCACTTGGTAATGGGCAGGAACAAACCCTCGCTGGGGCCCAAGTGCCCGTACACGCCGGAGGGAATGGCGTTCAGTGCCCGATTAAACCACTCCTGGCTTTTCTCATGCTTATATTCAGGAAATTTACTCATTCTAAAAGACCTCCTTAACCCAGATATACCGCAACTCTGTCCAAAACGCGGTTGATATTATCCACCATAGAAATCATACCCGCCATATAAATATGACCGGCGCACAGCTCTGCCATGGTGGAGGCGGTGCCGTTAAACAGACCGTTTGCCAGATCAATGGTGGCAAACTCCATCACCGCCCGGGGAGACTGGGCCTTTTCTTTAATGGTGCGGAACGTGTGGTTATTGACCCGAATGGTGGCGTAGCACACATCCTTAATGCCCATAGACACATCACCATCTACCGTATAAAGCGCGGACTGCTTGGACACGCTGTCCGTATTGGCAAGGGCAGAGATGGCTCCGGCAATGGTGTAGAAAGTCAAAACGGTGGACTCCTCAAAAAACGCTCTGTCCTTTAAGTCCGCCTCGCTGGGCATCAGCAGCTGAGTCAGCCGGTTGGTGAGCTTGGTAAACGGACCCAGCAGGAAAGAGAGCACCTGTACGGCGCCCTTTACCGGCACGCCGGGCTTAGAGTCGTCAATCAGTGCATTAAACTTCTCCGGGCTGGCAAAATTCATCTTGCAAGTGCAGCCGTAAGTACCCTCGCTCATTTTGCAGCCATCCTGGGTGAAGTTGAATGTGCAGCAGGGGCCGTCCGTCACATCAAAGCAGATGGACACCGGCTTTTTCAGCTCACGGAGCACGGCCTTGGCCTGGTCGTCGATCTGGCACAAGTTCTCCAGCGTAGCGAGCACGCCGTACATGTTCACATAAGCCATTGCTTTTGCTTCTTTCAAAATAATTCCTCCTCGTGTTTTGCCTGCGATAGGCAGAGTTCTTGCAGGGGTTGCACAGGGCACCCGCCGGGTGACAGAGATCATTTGTACAAAAAATGACACGCCGCCCGCCCTCTCAGGGCGTATCGGCAATCCGGTATATACGCACTTATTACATACATATATACAATGCAAGTTTATTATAACACACATTTTATAGGCAGGTCAACGGCAAACCGCCTAAAAATATATTTACAAATTGGTGAAATTGCCCATATTTCCGCATGGACAAAATAAAAGAGCGCACGCCGGTGCTGCCGGTGTGCGCCCTTGCACATTTTTATTTCAGCAAAAAGCCGATCTTCTTCATGGCCTTATCCAGTGTACGCTGGCTGACCCGCTGGGCCAGGTCCGCGCCCTTGGTCCAACATGCCTGCAAATAGGACTTATCCTGCATAAACTGATTAAAGCGCTGCTGCACCGGCTCCAGCTCAGCGATCACCGCCTCGCCCACAGCGGTCTTAAAGTCGCCGTAGCCCTTACCGGCAAACTCCTGTTCGATGGCCTCCATCGTCTTGCCGGTCACGGCGGCGTAAATGGTCATCAGATTGTTGATGCCGTCCTTACCCTCGCCGTAGTGCACACTCATCTCGCTGTCTGTCACCGCAGAACGGAACTTTTTCATAATAACGCTGGGCTCGTCCGTCAGGTACACTGTGCCCTTGGGGTTGGGGTCGGACTTACTCATCTTGCGGGTGGGGTCTTGCAGGCTCATCACCCGGGCGCCGCTCTTGGGAATGTAGGCTTCCGGCACGGTAAACACCTTGCCGTAAATGCCGTTAAAGCGCTCGGCAATATCCCTTGCAATTTCCAAATGCTGCTTTTGGTCCGCACCTACCGGCACAATATCCGACTGGTACAGCAAAATATCCGCCGCCATCAGGCAAGGATAGGTAAACAGCCCGGCGTTCACATTGTCTGCGTGCTGCTTGGACTTGTCCTTAAACTGGGTCATACGGGACAGCTCGCCAAACTGGGTGTAGCAGTTCAGCAGCCAGCCCAGCTGGGAATGGGTGGGCACATGGGACTGGATAAACACAATACCCTTGTCCGGATCCAAACCCAAAGCCAACAGCATAGCGTACAGCTCCGTGGTCTGCCGCCGCAGCTTTTGCGGGTCCTGGCGCACGGTAATGGAATGCAGGTCTGCTACGCCGTAAATGGTGTCATATTCTTCTTGAAAGGCGCTCCAGCCCTTCATCGCCCCCAGGTAATTGCCCAAGGTGGGAATGGAGGTGGGCTGAATCAGCGACAGGCTGCGCTTTTTTCGTTCTACTTTTACTTCTTCAGACATAATTCTTTGCTCCTTTATTCGCTGCGCAGATCGGCAGCCACTTCACCCAATCGGTGCACACCGGCCACAATGGCCTGGTCAGACGGGGTGGAGAAATTCAGCCGAATATGGTGGCTGACTGCCTTGTCGTCCATCATAAAGGCGTTGCCGGGCACCACAGCCACCTGTTTGGCAATGGCACGCTTACAAAAGTCCAACATATCCACATCGCCGGGCAGCTTGCACCAAATGAACAGACCGCCCTGGGGTCGCACATACTCTACAAAATCGCCCAGATCACTGTCAATACAGTTGCACATCAGCTCCAGCTTTTTGCGGTAAATGCCGCGGATCTTCTCAATATGGGCGTCCACATCATACTGCCGGAACCACTGGTACACGATCATCTGATTCAGCATAGCGGTATGCACATCCTCCGCCTGCTTGCCCACGGTCATTTTGGCCAGCACCGGCTTGGGGCCCACGCAGTAGGCTACCCGCAGACCCGGAGACAAGATCTTGGAGAAGGAACCGGCATAGATCACAATGCCGTCCGTATCCATACTCTTAATAGTGGGCAGCGGCTCACCGGCCACCCGCAGGTCGCCATAAGGGTTATCCTCCAGGATCAGCACACCATACTGCTTGGCAAGGGCGTACACCTGCCGCCGTTTCTCCAGGCTCATGGTGGCGCCGGAGGGGTTTTGGAAATTGGGAATGGTGTAGATAAATCGGGCGCCCGGGTTCTCCTGTAACACCCGTTCCAAGGCGGCGGTGTCCATACCGTCTGCCTCCATAGGCACACCGGCCAGCTTACAACCGTAGGAGCGGAAGCAGTTCAGCGAGCCGATAAAGGACGGTTCCTCGCAGATCACCGTGTCGCCCTCGTTGCACAGCACCTTGGTCACCAGGTCCATAATTTGGGTCGCGCCGCTGACGATCAGCAGATCATCCCCATCGGTACCGATCTTTTCCCGACGGGCAAGCCAGTCCCGCACTGTGTCCCGCAGGGGCTGATACCCCTCGGACACGCCGTACTGCAAGGCGTCAATGGGCGTTTTTTGCAGAATATCGGCGGTAATGGCCCGTACCTCGTCCACCGGAAAAGCGTCCGGCGCCGGGTTGCCCGCTGCCAGCGGAATAATGGCCGGGTCAGCGGTAGCCTTCAAGATCTCTCGAATGGCGCTGGGTTGCAGTGCGGAGATCTTGTTTGAAAATGTGTATTCCATTAAGAATCGCTGTCCTTCTTTTGCAGCAAAGTCAGCACAAAATTGGCTAAGATGGCTGCGTTATTATTCTTGGTATTCTCCACATATTTGGACTGAAACGCATAAAGCGCGTCATAGTCATAAGCCGCCGCGCGCAGGCTGTCTGCCAGCGCATCCGCGTCCGTAAAGGTGGCAGCAGGCATCTCCTGCCGCAAGTCCACATTCAGCCCCCGATCCCGCATATACAGATCATAATCCGGCACAAAGAAATACAGGGGTTTCATTAAGAGAGATGCCTCAAAAGCGCAGGCGGAATAGTCCGTCACGATGGCGTCTGCCAGTTGCATCAATTCATAGGTGGAGTAGTCGCCGTGGATACTGAATTCCGGATCCGGCTTTACCTTGCTCAATGGGTGGGTACGCACCACCAACCGGTAGGTCTCCTGCTCCGCAAAGGCCAATTTCAGCTCCTGGGCCACATAGGCCTCACGATCTCGGAAAGTGGGCAGATACAGCACCAACCGTCGGTCACTGAGACCCGGGTTCTCTGCATAAAAGCGCTGCGCCAGCCCCTCTTTGGGAGTCACAATATCGTCCACCCGAGGCAGGGAGCAAATTTTGATCTTCTCTGCCGGGCAGCCAAAGGCTTCCATATAAAATCGAGCGGTGGCTGCCGAGGGGCACAACACATAGTCGTAGCCTCGGTGCATGTGCATGGCGTGGCTCAAGCGGGCGTCCCGCCCCTCCTTGGTGCCCAGGGATTGCAAGCCGAATTTCTTAACGGCCCCCAGTGCGTGCCACATCTGCACCACCTGCACGCCGGCTTTATGCCGCAGGCAGGACACGGCGATGGAGTAAGTGTCTACGATCACCACTTTAGAGGAAGCCAGGGCTTTCATATCCCCTACCAAATGGCCGAAATAGCGAAGCTTGCCGGCAAAGCCGTCCTCCATCATTTGCAGCCGAAACACCTGGCGGGTGCCGGGGGCTTTCTCCTCTATGGCCTGTTCCAGCAGCTGCATATCCAGACTCTTCTCGTTGCTTTGGCGAGAGAGATAGACCACCTGATCCTGCACCTTACAAAACGCCTTTAAGGGCAGATAAATCAGCTGCAGCAGCGCCTGAAACAGATAAACAAACAGAATTTTCATAAAATTTTACGCATAGAGCGGGTATTTTTTGCAGATTTCTGCCACGCCCGCCGCAATGTTCTCTTTTTGATTGTCAAAGTCCGTGATGGCCAGGTAAATATACTCGGCGATCTTGTCCATATCCTCCGTATTCAGTCCACGCGTGGTGGCTGCCGGGGTACCGATCCGCACACCGGAGGTGATAAAGGGAGACAGGGGCTCGTTGGGCACGGTGTTCTTGTTCAGGGTGATATGCACCTCGTCCAGCCGGTGCTCCAGCTCCTTGCCGGTCACATCGGTGCCAATCAGGCTCAGCAGACACAGGTGGTTATCCGTGCCGCCGGACACCAGGTTCAGCCCACGGTCGGTAAGTCCCTTCGCCAGTGCTTTGGCGTTGTCGATCACCCGCTGCTGGTAGGCTTTGAATTCCGGCTTCAGCGCCTCGCCAAAGCACACGGCCTTGGCGGCAATAATGTGCATCAGCGGGCCGCCCTGGGTACCGGGGAACACAGCGGAATTCAGCTTTTTGATCAAATAGGGATTGTTGCACAGGATCAGGCCGCCCCGAGGACCGCGCAGGGTCTTATGGGTAGTGGTCGTCACCACATCGGCGCAAGGCACCGGGCTTTGGTGCAGACCCGCTGCCACCAAGCCGGCAATGTGGGCCATATCCACCATGAACATAGCGCCGTTGGCATGGGCAATATCCGCCATAGTCTGGAAGTCAATCTCCCGAGGATAGGCGGAGGCACCGGCCACAATCAACTTGGGCTTCACTTTATTCACCTGCTTGGCAAATGCCGCATAGTCAATAAAGCCCTCGTCATTGACGCCGTAGGGCACAAAGTTAAAGTATTTGCCGCTGATGTTCACGGGAGAGCCGTGTGTCAGGTGGCCGCCGTTGTCCAGCGCCATACCCATCACCGTGTCACCCGGCTTCAGCAAAGCAAAATAGACAGCCGTGTTGGCCTGGGCACCGGAGTGGGGCTGCACATTGGCATACTTGGCACCAAACAGTTTGCAGGCGCGCTCAATGGCAATCTTCTCCACCACATCCACATACTGGCAGCCGCCGTAGTAGCGCTTGCCGGGCAGACCTTCGGCATATTTGTTGGTGAGCACAGAGCCCATAGCTGCCATCACAGCGGGAGACACCAGGTTCTCCGATGCGATCAGCTCAATATTATCCCGCTGGCGTTGCAGCTCCTGATTCATTGCCGCAGCAACTTCCGGGTCCGCACCTGCCACCTGGGCAATGGAATCATAGTAATCCGAATACATAAAATCGTCCTCCGTTCTTTGTTTTTGCTTAGAACTTATACGCATTATCATACCATATTTTAGCAGCATATACAACAGAAAGTTGCGATTTTGACCGGGAAGTGACCCGCTCGGCGGCTGAATGCGGATTTTGCACTTGATATTGGCGGGGCTTTGTGGTAAAATTGACGGGTATTTTAGACTAAGACTGAAGGAGTGATTGGATGAGCGGACATTCCAAATGGAGCACCATTAAGCGCAAAAAGGGCGCCAACGACGCCGCCAGAGCCAAGGTCTTTACCAAGATCGGGCGCGAACTGGCCGTTGCCGTAAAGCAGGGCGGCCCGGACCCCAGTGTAAACACCAAGTTAAAGGACATTATCGCCAAGGCCAAGCAGAATAATGTGCCCGGCGACAATATTGATCGTATGCTCAAGAAGGCGGCCGGCGAGACGGACACCGCCAACTATGAGGAGATCATTTATGAGGGCTACGGTCCCAGCGGCGTGGCCGTGGTGGTAGAGGCCCTGACCGACAACCGCAACCGCACCGCCGGTGAGGTTCGCCATTACTTTGATAAGGCCGGCGGCAATATGGGCACCCAGGGTTCCGTGACCTTTATGTTCAACCGCCAGGGAGTCATCGTCATTGAGCGCGAGGATGTGGACGAGGATCAGCTGATGGAGGACGCACTGGAGGCAGGTGCTGCCGACTTCTTGACCGATGATACGGATATTTTTGAAATTCGCACCGAGCCCAACGATGTGGGTGCCGTGCGAGACGAGCTGGAGGGCAAGGGCTACAAGATCCTTTCCTCTGAGCCGGCGTATATCCCCACCACCTACACCCGCCTGGAAAGCCAGGACGATATGATGAAGATGGCCCGGATGATCGAGATGTTCGAGGACAACGACGATGTGCAAAACATTTGGCACAACTGGGAGAACGAGGACGAATACGAGGGCTAACGCCGAATAAAAATGACAAAAAGAGTTCCCTTTGATTGGGGAACTCTTTTTTGTATGTTGAGGGTTATTGGACAGGACGATCCCGCCACCGTTTACACAAGAGAAGCAAAATTGTAAAACTTGGCTCCCCTTTTATGCAATAAAGGGGAGCTGTCAGCGCAGCTGACGGCGGAGATCAAAAACGAAACAACCTTTTATCACATCACCGGGGTATGCTGGAGGATAAAGCGCTCCAGCGCCAGGTATGTTGCGTATGGCTACGCCGTATTTTTCTTTATCTATGCACCGGGGGCGGCAGGTCCGGCGGGCCGTCCTGATCCCGATTGCCGGAGGTCTGCATTTCCTCGTACTGGCGCATTTTCTCTGCCCTGCGCTTGCTCTTACGGCGAGCGTTGCGGATAAACAGATACAGGTACACCAGCACAAACAGCACAGCGGCGCCCAGCACGATCCGCACCACAGTCAGGGAAAAGAACGCTTTGACTGCGTTCAAAATCTTTAAGAAAGTGGACAGTTCCACCCGATTGGCAGCCACCAGCTGCACCGTGGCCACCACCTGGTCTGCGTAGACGATCTCCGCCTTGCAGATCTTCTGTCCTTTTTCCACCGGGGCTTGCACGCTCTCCGGCTTATCCACCGCCCGAATAATCACGGCGGATTTATCCAGTCCGGCGGGCACAATGGTATTGACATCCTTTTCTGCCACCAGCTGCACCGCGTCTGCGTCCTTGCCATTCTCTACCGGCACCTCGTCGATCACATCGCTCTCGCTGACCAGGGTGGTATATTTCAGCGAGTCAAAGGCCCAGTCAAACAGGGACGCAGCGTCAATAAACGAGCATTTCTCCACATAGCCGTCGCTGTTATAATCGATCACCGGCGCGCCCAGCACCACCGCCAAATAGTTGTAGCCGTCCTTAGATGCCTTAGTGATCACGCAGTAGCCCGCCTCCTCGGTGGAGCCGGTCTTAATGCCGCTGGCGTACTCGTAATAGTAAGACACATAGCCGCTTTGCAGCATTAAGTTGGTGTGGGTAAAAGTGGTATTCTTGTACTTGTACTGCACGGTGGTGCTGATTCTCTCAAAGGTGTCGTTTTGCAGCGCCTTTAAGGTGATCTTCGCCAGATCGGCAGCGGTGGAATAGTGGTTGGGGTCGTGGAGGCCGTCCGGGTTCACAAAATGGGTGTTCTTGCACCCCAGGGACTGAACCCAGCTGTTCATCTCCGCCACAAAGGCGTCCGTAGAACCGGAAACGAACTCCGCCAGCACCTGGCAAGCGTCACAGGCAGAATGGACCATAGTAAGATATAGCAGCTGTTCAATGGTCAGGCTCTCCCCCACTTTCAGCCCGGCCGTCTGTGCTCCGGTGCCCAGCACAGCGTCGTAGGCACTTTGGCTCACCTTGGTCTTTTGGCTCAGGTCCTTCACTTTATTCAGCACCACCATGGTGGTGACAATCTTGGTCAGAGAAGCCGGGTACATCCGCTTGTCCTGATTTTTCTCCGCCACCACAGGGAAGGACGGATCATCCAGGCTAAGGAGCATATAGGCCTGGGAATACAGCTTGCGGTCCGGCTTATACACTGCGGCAGAGGCAGAAAAGCCCGGCACGCAGAACACGGCGGACAGCAGCAAAACGAAAGATAAAAAGAAAGAGACAGTTTTTTTCATGGAACTTGACACCTGAACCAATTAAAGATATTATAATACTTAGTCTATCATCTTTGGGCCCAATTGAAAAGCCCAAATGCGTAAAAACTTTTTGAATTTTTCGGAGCGAATTATGATTTACATTACCGGCGACACCCACGGGGATCTGTCCCACTTCAAAGACCCTAAACTCAAGCGCCTGGGGGAGAAAGATATTGTCATCGTCTGCGGCGACTTTGGCTTTCTTTGGAACCCCAACGACCCCAAGGAAAAGCGCAACCTGGAGTGGCTGAAAAAGCGCAAGTACACCATCTGCTTTTTAGACGGCGCGCATGAGAATTTTGATATGCTGGACAGCTATACCCCCTACCGCTGGAAAGGCGGCAACACCCACAAGATCGCCGACAACATTTACCACCTAATGCGGGGCGAGATGTTTATGTTTGAGAACAAGACCTTCTTTGTGATGGGCGGCGGCGAAAGCGAGGACAAAGATATGCGAGAGGACGGGGTCAGCTGGTGGAAAGCGGAGCTGCCCACCGCCGAGGACCTGAAAAACGGCCAAGACAACCTGCGAGAGTATAAGTACGCCGTCAACTATGTGCTCACCTACGAGGCTCCGGCCATTGCCAAGGACTTCTTAAAGCTGCACACCAACAAAGGCGTGCACATTACCCCGCTGAACACCTACTTGCAAGAGCTGATGAAGCAGGTGGAGTATATGCACTGGTACTTTGGCAGCCTGCACACCGACCTGGAGGTCAGCAAAAAAATGACCGCCGTGTTTAACGAATTCATCGAGATTTAGTGCAGCTTAGCAGATAGAACGACAAAGCACCCACATTCTTTACGAATGCGGGTGCTTGTTTATTTTATGAAAATGCGATTAAACCGGTAGGAGCGGATCGTATCTGCCCGCTTTTATCCCCTCAGTCGCATAAATGCGACAGCACCGGTTAGGTGGTGGCAACGCCGTAGGCGTTGACGAAGGGATTGGCGGGCGGCAATGACAAGAATGTATTACTTCTTGGTGGTCACGCTCTTGGCC
>FR885337.1 GCA_000436335.1 Clostridium sp. CAG:217 | reverse complement strand
GGTATCAATACCGCGTGGGTGAATGACAACGGAGAGCTGCAACTGGAGTATTCTGACGGCGAAGAGGATAACTTGGGTAATGTTAAGGGGCCGCGTGGTGCAAAGGGCGTAAAGGGCGACACCGGTGCACAAGGACCTGCCGGTGCGGATGGCATTGGTATCACCGATGCACAAATCACAGAAGCCGGAGAGCTACAGATCACTTACACAGACGGTACGACTGTACTTCTGGGTGAGGTCGTAGGCCCCAAGGGCGATACAGGTGCCGCAGGTAAAGACGGCGTGAACGGTAATGATGGTGCCAAAGGCGACAAGGGAGATAAGGGGGATCCCGGTGAACCCGGCGCATCTGGTGTTGAAACCTGGGAGATCGTGTTCACAAAAACATTCGATGAAGACACCACGGCCAACCAGCAGTGGGACCTTGCCAATCCCTGCCGCAAGATCAGACTGCGCATGGCGGTGGCGGGCAGTGCTTCTAATTCAGCGGCCGGTGATACCACTGTGTATCTGAATTCCTACACCTCCAAGTGCTTCCTGCCGAATGTGTTCCGGTATGAGACGGACGCGGCGAAAGGCTCTCTTGCGGTGGCGGAAGTTGATATCACCGGCAACATGGTGCGCGTGCAAACGAATAAGACGAACATATCCAGTAACTTCAACGCGACCAATGTCCTGGCAGGGAACGCAATATGGAACGCAAGCGGGATCACCTTCAACATTATGAGAGATGTGGAAAACCATGGTGCGATCAAAGCCCTGTCGTTTCCAACGAACGGCAAGACGATTGGCAGCGGCACACAAGTTGAAATACTGGGGGTGGCAAAATGAGCATTGAAACAGAAAGCCGCATTGCGTTTTTAAAGTCCGAGTTGGCGGAGACGGATTACCTCTGTCTGAAGTACACGGACGGCGCTTTGTCTGAGGATGAATATGCGCCGATCCGCAAGCAGCGGGCAGCATACCGGGCAGAGATCAACGCCCTGCAAGGGGGTGAGACCGATGTATAGCGCATTCGTCACGGCCGCCCTGACCGCTGCCGTGTCAACGGTGGTGGGCAGCGCCGTGTCCGCTGTGATTGCTTCATTGATTGCAAGAAAAAAGAGCAAAAAAGCAATTGACGAAGTCACCACAGCCCGGTACATAGCCATCGAAAACGGCTTGCAGTCCATTTTGCGCGCCGAGATCATACGGCAGCACGACAAGCACACAGAGCGGGGCTACTGCCCCCTGTACGCCAAGGAAGCCATGGTCAAGGTGTATGACGCATACCACGCCCTGGGCGGCAATGGTATGATGACCAGATTTTATAATGAGATTATTGCGCTCCCGGAGGAGCCACAAAAGGAGGATTAACTATGAAAGTAAACGCAGGAACCATTGCGAGAACCGCTGTGCTGGCGGTATCGCTGCTGAATGTACTCTTGAATGCCTTTGGCAAGAACCCGCTTCCGTTCAGCGATGATGAAGTCTACACCACTGTGTCAACAGTGGTAGCCGTGGTGGCTTCCCTGGCCGCATGGTGGAAGAACAACAGCTTTACAAAAGCTGCTTTGAAAGCAGATGAGACGCTGGCGCTGGAACGGACGGAGACAGCAGAGAGCGAGGCTGTACACCATGAGTAAGCTGTATTACTGCCGGCAGACAACCGAAAAATGTAAAAGCATTCGCTATCCAAGTAAGCCCCATCCGTACAAGTATGGAACCTCCGGCTGCATTTACACCAGCGGCTGCGGGGTATGCGCAAGCCTTATGGTGCTCCATAACTTCGGCTTTACCGGCTTGGATACGGCAGCCTGGACACAGAAGTGCCTACTGATGGGCGCACGGTCCGCAGATGGCACCGATATGGACACGGTGGCAGTGTACCTGGAGAAGCATTACTCCATCGTAAGCAAGCGGGCAAAGACCGTTGCTGACCTGAAGAACCACCTGAAAGCCGGTGGCAAAGCTATAGTGTGCGTCAGTGGTGGCGGCAAACAGCTGTTCTCCAACGGCGGCCACTATGTGTATGTGGGCGGACTGGACAAGAGCGGTAACCTGATCGTGCTGGATCCCTACTGGTACGACGGTAAGTTTACCTTGACGACCAACCGCCGGAAGTACACAAAGGTCAAGAATGGCCGGGAGGTGTATGTGCAGCCTGCGGCGCTTGCCTCTGATTTGAGCGGCATTTGGCTGTTCACCAACGCCAAAGGCGGCAAGGCGGTGTATGCGGAAAGCGATGTCAACTACAAAAAGGCGGCGCCCAAGGCACCGACGGTTAAGCCGGGTACATACATCACCACCGCAGTGCGGGGAATTTACAAGGGCGCAGGTGCTGCTGCCGGACGCAAGAAGGTCAAGGATCTGACCACGGACGGCCGGCGACACGCAACCAGCAGCAAGTCGAAAGCAGACGCTATGTTCCGGGCAGGCACCACCATCACCGTGCTGGAGACAAAGCTGCTCTCCACCGGCAACCTGTGGGCGCGCTGCCCCTCCGGCTGGCTGTGTGTATGGGAAAAGGATATTGACCGTAAATTCATCAAGTAAAGCAGAAAGCCCACCGAGTAATCGGTGGGCTTCTTTTGTTTTTTATCAAAAAATATGACAAAAAGATAAAAAAATTCATGTTTTTATTGAATTTCACATACTCTTATGATAGAATGCAACTGCAAATTAGTTGCAAAGAGGTGGGAAAGATTGAGCCAGTTTGAAAAGCTCTGGGAACGGTTTTTGTTAGTTCCAAGTGATTTTACCTATGAGGAATTAAGAAAAATCATGAAACATTACGGTTATAGTGAGAATAATAAAGGGAAAACATCTGGTTCTCGAGTAGGATTTATAAAGAGGGATGATGTAGAAAAAACGACAATATTTCTTCACAAACCTCATGGATCCGATGCGTATGTTAGAAAAGCTGCGATTAGAAGCATAATTGCTGCTATGGAAAGGAATGGTGATATTAAATGAGCAATGTTATTCAGTACAAAGGGTATTTTACGAATGTGGAATATAGCCAAGAAGACCAAATCCTTTTCGGCAAAATAGAGGGCATTCGTGATTTAGTCACATTTGAGTGCGAAAACGCAGGCGAGGTGGAACAAGCTTTCAAAGAGGCGGTGGACGATTATTTGGAATTTTGCGAAGAGGAGGGCAAAGATCCAAACAAAAGCTTTAGCGGCTCATTCAATGTAAGAGTAAGTCCGGAATTGCACAGGGATATATGGGCGGCAGCAACCAAACGCGATATGACATTAAATGCGTATGTGAATGAGGCATTGCGAGCCTCATTGAAAAAAACGACTGATCCAATGGTTGTTTTTCTTGTCCCATCAAGGCTGTCTCGGACAGAGCATGCTCCACAATTTTCCATTGATAAAGATGCCTATAAATCAGGCGAAGATGGATTTTCTTATGGCATAAATAGAAATCTAATTACGAGCGGAGGGGTAAATCAATGAACTATAATTTGAAATTGCAAGCATACAAAATAAGTCAAATTGCAGTTGATACTAAGTTGATTAAGGATGGAAAAGAAGAATTGGCAATAGAGTGCTTTGTTTCACCCAAATTCCCATTGAATGGGGATGATGATACTCTACTGCTGGCTTTTAATGCGTCTGTGTATGAAAAGGATAAGAAGGACGCTGAAAAAATCGTAAGCGCAACTGCGGAATTTATTTATGAATGTAATATGCATCCGGAGGATACAAAAGAGCTAAGAGATTATATTCTTGATCATTGCCTTGATGAAATACAGGACATAGCTTTCGAGCATATTAACAGGATTTTTGAAGCTATGAACTTTACTGGGCTAAAAATAGAGGCAAGTGAGTAAGTTGCAATTTTTACCAAGTTCAATGAAAAACGCTTGACAACACATCTTCCTTTGTAGTATAACAAAAAACAAAGGAGGAATGAAAAATGATTGTGGAAGATACCAAAGATTTGGTTGAAACTGCGGACTATGTGATCATCGAAGCTGTTTTAGTGGATGATGGATTGCGTTACAAACAACTTTCTGTTGGCATTAAAGCCAAAAATGGTGACATTATCCGCATAATTCCAATATCGACAATGCT
>FR885336.1 GCA_000436335.1 Clostridium sp. CAG:217 | reverse complement strand
CGTTATTACATAGATATTCTATGTATAGATGATAACAGTATTTCAACACTTTGTCAAGACAGAAAAAACCGCAATGCACAGGCACTGCGGTTCTTTTTGATTTTGACTTTAATCGGCGGCGCGCCCGGCGTGGCCGTTGGTGGTAAAGGCCAAAAGGATACACACCAGGGCGATCACCAGCAGCGGCACATAGCGCACGCAAAAGATTTCCACCGTCAGCGAGCCGTACACCTTGTAAAACACAAAGGCGTCCGACATAGCAAACTCGTTGAGCAGCTCATACAACAGCAGCGCCAAAACTGCCATGGTGGCGGAGCCAGACAGCCGCAGGATCAGCATGGCAATGCCGTAAAACAGCACGCCGATGCACAGCAGATTAACAGCCATACTCACCGAGTAGCTCAGGCAGCGAAAGTGCAGCAGCGTCACCGCCGCCACATTGACCAGGGGCAGCAGAAAGAACAGCTGCGACACGGCAAAGCGCTTTTTGCGGCCGTAAAAGAACAGCACATCCCTTGTGCGATCGGAGAAGAAAAATTCCGACACAAAAATGCTGGTCCATACGGTGCTGATGGGCAGCAGAAAGTACATCACCGTAACAATATCCGACTCTGCCCCCGCGCCGCCATTCTTATACAGCACGGCGGAGATCACCGGCACCAGCACATTGACGGTCAACAGCGGCACCAGCCACAGCTTGCTGACCGCCTTTAAGTACAGGCCAAAGGTGCTCAGCTTAATTTTTCGATAAAGCATATATATCCGTCCTCTACCGTAGGCTCCAGCGTCGGCGCGTCCAGGGGCGCCTTGCTGATGATCTTTTCATACGCTTTGCCGTCCACCGTCACCGGCCCCATGGAGTGGAACGGCGTGGCAAGATCGGCAGTATTCTCCACTGCATACACCTTGCCCCGGGCCACATCTGCCAGCGCACCGCAGGAGTCAAAGGCGGTGATCCGGCCGTCGCACAGCACCAAAATGCGGTCACACAGGGACTCAATATCCGTGATGATATGGGTGGACAGCACCACGCACCGATCCCCCTTGATCCGGCGGATCACATTCTTAAAGTTTAGCCGTTCCTCCGGGTCCAGTCCCGCCGTGGGTTCGTCCAGCAACAGCACATCCGGGTCGCCGATCAGCGCCTGGGCAATGCCCAGCCGCCGCTTCATACCGCCGGACAGGGTCTTGACCGTCATATCCCGCTGGGGCGACAGGTTCAGGATCTCCAGCAAATGGGTGATCTCCGCCTCCGTGATCTTGTAGCCCTTTAAGTTGGCAAAGAATTGCAGCACCTCATAGGCGGTCAGCTCCGGGAACACATCAAAGTTTTGGGGCAGGTAGCCGATATGGTCCAAATAATCCTTCACCTCCCGGCCGTCCCCGTCCGTGTAAACAATGCGCCCGCCGTTTACCTTTTCCACCCGGGTAATGCAGCGCAGCAGGGTGGTTTTGCCGCTGCCGTTGCGACCCAGCAGGCCGTAGGTGCACGGCCCCAGGTCTACGCTGATCTGCTCCGCCACCAAGGCGGATTTGAATTTTTTATGTACACCGTCAAGCTTTAGCATATTTCTCTCCTAACTCCTGCAAAAAGGTCATGGGCGCCCGGGTGTCTTTGCTGTTGGTCAAATACTGCTCCGTCTCTGCGGCGGCAGCCTCCCGGTTTTTGGAGGCAGACAGCTTTAGAATGATCTGCACCATGGGGTATTCCTCCGGGTCCTCGCTCTGCTTTAGTTGTTCCAGTTCCTCCCGGTCCACTTTTTCATTATAGTAATAAACAAACATCTTGTAGAAGTGCAACTTGCTGATGTCGATTTGGGACTCAAAGTACGACTGTTCCATATCAATCATAGAATTCGTCACCACATAGCCGTCATAGGACCGCAAGTGCTCATACGGGGTCAAATTGTCCGCGTCCATGATGAAAATGGTATGAATATCCCGGTGCTCCTTGGTAAAGGTGCCCATATTCTTTTTGATCCTTGCCCGGATTTCTCCGTCCGCATACTTAGGATAGACCACCAAGGTATCGTTGAGCTTTAAGGTATCGTAATACCCGCTGAGCAGGGTAATGGAACGGGCGTTACCGGCAAAGTGATTATTCCCCCGGGCAGCCAAGTTGCAATACATCTGCTTTCGCCCACTGCAACGCACATCAAAGGCGGTATCATAGGGCAGCGAACAATCAATAAAGCCATAAAAACTGTCCTTAAACAGCTCTCGATACCCGGGAATGGGATAATAGGCAAAGTTGGCGGGCAGGCAGACCCCGGCATAACTGCTGTAATACTTAGGTGATTTTCCGGTATATTCCAGGCACAGGTACTCCACATCCGCCCCGCCCCGGGTCACCGTTACATAGTCATATTCCCGGCGGAAGTCCAGCGCCGCGCCGGTTTGGTCCGTTACCTGCTTCACCTTGTACCCATGGTACAGGGTAAAGCGATAGCTTTTCAGCTCCGATCGGTCCACATACACCTTGGCGCTGCCGGTCAAATTCAGCCCCACGGAAAAGTCCAGCTGATATTTTTTTACCCGGAAATCGGCGGCCTCGTCCTTTTGGCAATCCTTATGAATCATATCATAGTATGTCGTGTCTGCCGTTTCGCTGGCAGCGCTCAAATCCATTACCGGAACAGATACCGGTATAAAATACCCGGTCAACAGCACAGCTGACAGCAGCAGCCCCAACCCGCCGATCCACCACCGTTTGGCCTTGGTGCGGGCACAAATAAGGCACACCACCGTAGCGGAGAGGGCGATGAAAAACAGCAGTTGGGCGATTTTGTTCAAATCCCAGGGGATCCCGATTTGGTCATTCGGCTCATACTGCATAGAATTGGGGATCAAGGAGAAAATTTGCATCAGCTTGGCATAATTCTTCCCGGTCGTCTCCATCACATGCGTGGTGGTGGTTTGGAGCCACTCGGTCTCCGATAAGCCAAAAATCACCATCAGCGGATACACAATATACCGCTGCCGAACACCGGACAGCAACAGACCGATCAACACCGCTGCCGCCGGACACAGCACCTGATAACAGATCACCCGAGACAGCACATGGGGCAGCAAGGCAACCTGGTGCGCCACGCAGGCATAACCCACGATAAGCAAGCACGCCACCATGGTTAAAACACCGATCAGGCTGAAAAGCAGCAGCAGCTGGGCACGGTAGGCCCCGCCGATCCCCTGCTTGCAAGTGGAAAAAGTCTCTTTATATCGATTGATCTTCACAAAGCACTCATAAGAGAAGAAAAGAAAAAAGATCACCATCAGATACTGGGGAAACAAGGTGCTAAATGCATAGCTTAAAGTATCGGCCGGCGCTTCTTGACGGATAGAAGCAATCGTAGCGTATAGCAGAAAACCGCTGTACAGCGCGATAACGGCCAGGATTAAATTTTTATAAAACTTGTTCCGGCTCCACAACCGGGACATAAGCTTAAATGTACTCATTTTGATTCCACCTTATAAACAAGGTCGGCGCTTACGCGCCGACCTTGCGCGTCCATTATGCGTTTCTCATGTAGCCCCAGGCGTCACAACCCTTTGTATTTTTGCCCTCTGGATTCAACTTCAAAAACCAATCGGTTTTATAATCCAGTTTTTTGGTCATATATGCATTTTTTTCATCTCTCCCATGTCCGGGTGCGATTAAATACTTTCCCCCAGTGTGCCAAAAGGCACCATTTTTGTAGCGGGCAATATAGTACACACTGTGTTGCGAGGACTTGCTATTTGTTCCCCAATAATATTTAAATGTACCGTACACATTGGAGGAAGAATTTACGGCTTGGGTTTTGGTCAAGTGAACAGACACACTTTCTGCACTGGCAACAAATGTTCCGCCCAGCATACCAAAGCACAGAACAGCTGAAAGCAAAATCGATACTAATTTTTTCTTTGACATAATACTACTCCTTTTTATTTTTACAGATTTATTCTTACAAAATGAGAATAAACGGTACTCGCCTCCTCTCTTTGCCTATTTCAACCACAAAACAGTTGACAATTCTCATTTCGTAAATTTATTGTGTATACGAGTCACTGCAAAATACTTTCTTTGATTTACATTTTCATTGTATGGCAGTCGCTTCCGTTTGTCAAGGAACTTTACCACTTCTTAATAATTCAACATACACAAAAGTCGCGACAAAACATTGGTTGCTTTGCCCAAAATACTATGGTATACTGTAATAAATCTGTGTAATTCGCATAAAGCGTTACCGGCATTGAAGGGGGATATTATGAAAGAAAAGAAGCTGGGCGCCAAGGTCAAAGACTTGGTGTCCTCGGTCAAAACCCACTGGACCACGCCGCCGGAGGGGCGCTATGTACCGTACAAGGAGATCGCCGCGTACAGCGTGGGCGGTATCGGCGTAAAGTTCGTGATCTACACCGCCTGGTACATTGGGCTGTCTGCCACCAGTCTGCTGGCCGGCTCCGCTCTGGGGCTGAAGAACGGCGATTTGGTCAAGCTGACTATGATCGCCACCGTCATCGGCATCTTCTTGGTGCCGCTCCGGGGCATGATTATTGACAACACCCGCTCCAGCAAGGGCAAGTTCCGGCCCTATCTGCTCTATACCGGCATACCCAGCGGTATTTTGCTTACCGGCTTTGCGTTCCTGCCCTTTGAGAGTATGAGCTACAACCAAAAGCTGTGGGCGCTGTTTATTACCTACGAGCTGTTGCAGCTGTGCTACCCATTCTACGACCAGGCCTACACCACCCTGGTACAGGTGATGAGCCCCAACTCCACCGAGCGGGCCGATGTAATCACCATTTCCACCTTTATCTACTCCTTGGCGCCCACTATTCTGGGATTCTTAGTGCCCATTTTGGCGGGCTTTACCGGCGGACTGGAGCACATTAACGCCTACCGGATCATTATGCCCATCTTTGGCATTGGCGGTGCGCTGATCGGTCTGTTCAGCTACACCGGCACCAAGGAGCGCATTATCGTTGCCAAGGACTACACACCCAAGGTGCCGTTCTTTAAAGGGATCGGCGCCGGGATCCAAAACAAATACCAGTGGGCCCGCTCCATTACCGGCTGGCTGATTCTGCTGCAAGGGGGCATAGGCAGCGTGACCACCTGGTACTTCTACTACGGCATTAAAGATGTGCTGGGGCTAAGCACCCAGCAGCAGGGCGTGCTCAACGGCACCCTGACCACCATTCTGGGTGCGGCAGCCACCCCGGCGATGCTGCTGGCGCCGCTGCTCATCCGCAAGGTGGGCAAGCGCAATCTCTTTATCATTTATATCCTGGGCACCACGGTGAGCATGATTGGTATGTTCCTCTTTATCAAGCAGATCTGGGTGCTGTTTGCCTTTACTTGGCTGCGGGGATTCTTTACCACCTTTACGCTGATCACCGACGGCGCCATGAACGCCGATGTGCTGGACTACCAGCAGTACAAAACCGGTGAGCGGCTGGAGGGGCTGATGGCGCAGTTTGTCACCTTTATCGGCACCTTTATCGGCATGGGTATCACCTACCTGACCAACACCGTGCTGATGCAAAACACCTATGGCCTGACCAACAATTACGACGATCTGTACAAAGCCAGCTTTCGTGAGCCCATCTCCAAGGGCATGATTCTGCTGGCCATCGTGGGCTATGTACTGTCGCTGATCCCCTTTATCACCATGTACACGCTCACCGAGGAGGATCACGAGGGCCACATTGGGGTGCTGAAGATCCGCGCCGCCTTGGAGGACTACGCCACCGGTGCCCTGTCCGCCGGTCAGCTGGAGGAGGCCAAGCAGATCTACACCGGCGCCCTGACCCAACTGGAAGAGCTGGAAGCGCAGCTGCCCGCTGCCACCGGCAAAGAGAAGCGGCAGATCCAGCGCATGATCAAGGGCTTGCAGATCATCAAAGATGAGAAGAACCGCTTTGACGATCCGGCCATGCAGCGCCGGGTGGAAAAGGCAAAGGCCCTGCTAAGCCACACGGTGGAGGAGCTGTACGGGATCAGCGAGCCCACCATGGATCGGTATAACACCGCCAAAGCCATGGACGAGAGCACCAAAGCCGCCGCCAAAGCCAAGGCACAGGCCATGCGGGAGGCGTCCAAGGAGCTGGATCGCTTCCATAAGAAAGCCTACAATTACATTCAGGCCCGCAAGCTGGTCAAGCAGTTGGAATACTACACCCACTGGGAGACCATTTTTGAAAGCGAATCGGCAGCCGCAGAGGCTTAAAATCGATAATCGAAAGCAATATACAAAAGCAAAGGACTTTGACCAAACGGCCAAAGTCCTTTTTATACCCAGCTATCTATACGAAAGCCACGGCTTGACGATATTTGGCAAAAATGCTAAAATATCCGCAAGAAAAAGACAAAGGAGAATCCTCCCTATGGCAAGCGAGCAAGCAGTTGTCCTGCACAGCCAGGAACGACCGGTTTATATCAACAAGGGCAGTGCCCTGACACAAAATCTCATCTTCTCCGCCGCACTGGCCGGAGCAGGCACCTACGGCCTTTTGGCCTTGCAGCACACCCTGCGCACCGGCAGCCATTGGGTGGACGCGACTGCGCCAAACGGCTACAGCCTGTACCAATTTGCCTACGGCGTGATCGGCTCCGTGATCCAAAATTTTAAGATCGACAAGGCCATGGCCGCCCTTCTGGGCAAAGCCTACGACTTTGACCGGTTTTGCCGCATTGGCGGCGGACTGCTGCTGGCGTCCCTGATCAGTATTGCCGCCGTGCTACTGGTAACGGTGGTTTATAACATCGTCAATTTGGCATACCTGCACCGGGTGAACAAAATGGAAAAAGCCGAAGTGCCCACCTTGGAAGAAACCAAGGTGCAGCGCTGGAACCGGGCGCTACCGGTGATCCACCGGGTGTATGCGGCGCTGAGCTACCTGTCGCTCCTGATCTGCCTGGGCTCTGTGGTTCCCCTGTCCATGATCTCCGGCGCAGCTCTGGGGGCCAAAACCGCCGGTGACAGCGCCACAGCAAGTAGCATTGCGGCACGAGCCAAGATTGCCATTGTGATCGGCTTTGTGCTGTTCTTTATCATCGCTGTGCGGGGGATCACCAAAAAGTGGGACCGGATCAAAGCGAACGGCCCACTGGTGTGCCCGGAGAACCTGGGCACCTATCTGCACGGGCTGGTGTTCGTGTCCGTACCGTTCCTGACGGTGCTGGCACTGGCGCTCTTAATCGTCATTTTGCTGGTGCACCTAATGTTCACCGGCGCGCGGCTGACCCGCCGGTATTAAAAGTAAATAACAAAAAAAGGCGGCGCATCATTTGCGCCGCCTAAATTTTTTATTCCTGCCAAACCATAATGGTTTTGCCAAAGGCCTTTTGCGTGTCCTTCTCAAACGCCTGCTTAATGTCCGTGGTGGTGCGCACCACATTGACGGAGCTGATCAGGTTGCCCAAGTAATCAATGATCTCCGGGTACTGCTGGTACATCTGCACCGTCTTTTCAAAATCCGCCACGCCACTGCGGGAGGAGCCGAACACACGCAGCCCCTTTTCCAAAATCATGCGGGTATTGATGGGCACCGGGTACTCGCTGACGCCCAAAATGGAAAGGGTGGCCTCCGGCTTAATCAGCCCGATGATCTGCTCAATGGCAATGGGAGAGCCGTTGCCGCCGACACACTCAAAGGCGTGGTCCATGGTAAAGCCCTCCGGCACCTCCGTGGTCTTATACGCCCCGTCGGCAAAGGTAAAGTCCGCCAGCTTATCGTCATTCAGGCCAAACACATACACCTTGCTGTCCGGAAAAGTCTTTTTCAAAAACAGGGAGACAATATATGCCAAATTGCCGTCGCCCCAAACGCCGATGGCATCCCGCCGGGCATGGGCGATCTTGTCAAACCGAGAAATAGCGTGCACCGCTACGGACACAATCTCCGTAAACGCCGCCACATTCATATTGATGTCCTGGGGCAGCTTCACCAGCCGCCGAGGCGAAATCTCCACATACTCCTGCAAAAAGCCGTCCATAGACGAGCCGCAGAACTTGGAGGAGCGCAAATAATTCTCGCCGATATAATCATCGGTCTCCGTGGGACAATTGGGCACCATCACCACCCGATCGCCGGGAGCGAATTTGCCGCTGGGGTCTCGCATAACGACACCCACGCCCTCATGGATCAGAGCCATGGGCAGCTTCTCGGCCAGCACCTTGGCGTCCCGGGTGCCCAGATAATAACGCATATCTGCGTTGCAGATGGAAAGATTGGTGGGGCGCACAATGGCCTTGTCGCCAAACAGGTCAATGTCCTCAAAAGCGATCTCAAACCGGCGGGGCGCCACCAAACGGTAGACGGTGTTAATCATGGGTCTCGTCCTCCAACAGGGATTTTGCCACCCGCAGATCGTAAGGATAAGTGATCTTCATATTGTAGGTCTCGCCCTGCACCAGCGCCACCGGCTCACCCTTGATAACGAAAATTTTGGCAGCGTCCGTGAGAATTTCCTTCTCCTCCTCGGTGAGGGTCTCGTACAGCTTCTTCAGCTTGGTGGCGCGGAAGGACTGAGGGGTCTGGCCCTGATACATGACGGATCGATCCGGAATCGCAGAGATTACCCGGTGGTCCCGGCTCTCCACAATGGTATCCGTGGCAGGAATCACCGTGTCGCAGGCGCCGAACTGCTCCGCCGCCGCAATGTTCTCCTCAATGATCCGATAGGTCACAAAGGGACGCACGCTGTCGTGGGTGACGATAATGGTATCGTCGTTCAAATTGCCCTCGTTCTCAATGTAGCGAATGGCATTCATAATCGTCTCGTTACGGGTAGAACCGCCCTCGATCACCGCCACACGGTCCGCTGCGGGAGCAATGTGCTTGGCAATCAAATTCTTGGTGTGCTCCACCCACTTGGAGGGGCACAGCACCAAAATCTTCTCCAGTTGGGGCACGGAGATAAACTTCTCGATGGTATAAATGATAATGGGCTTGTCCTTTACCGTTAAATACTGCTTGGGCTTGTCCCCGCCCATTCGGGAGCCGACGCCGCCGGCCAATACAACGCCATAAACCATAACGCTAAAATTCCTTTCTGTGTCTGTTCTTTTATTATAGAGTTTCGTCGCCGTTTGTCAATGCCTGTTACTTTAAGGCGCAGAACATTTGGTAAATATCCTCTTCTGTCAAAGGCACCGGGTTCAGGGTCATCAGCATGGACATACTCTGGTGGGCCAGGGCGCGGATCTCCGCATCGCTCTCTACCCCCAGCTCACACAGATTGGTACGCATGCCCATTCTGTTTTTCATACCGTGCACCGCGTCCGCCATGGCTGCCGGGCTGTCAAACCCGCAGTCCCGGGCAAGGGCGGTAATCCGGCCGTCCCCGTCTGCGTGCTCCGCGTTAAAGCGGATAAAGTAGTCCAGGGTAAAGGCGCAGGCTTCGCCGTGGGGCATACCGTACAAATT
>FR885335.1:3555-3761 GCA_000436335.1 Clostridium sp. CAG:217 | reverse complement strand
AAAAACGGAGGCAACGCAGAGGACGATCACGCAATTTGTCCGGTAAAGTTACAATAATGACAATTTTATCATCAAGGACATTATATCGCGCTTTATTCTCCATGGCAACTATTTTAATTGTGTAATGTAAAATTTGTGTATTCAGGGCTTGTTTCGGACACCGCTTTTGTGGGCAGCGGGGGCGCCTACGCACTGTTCCACCGTAG
>FR885335.1:0-3548 GCA_000436335.1 Clostridium sp. CAG:217 | reverse complement strand
TACGCACTGTTCCACCGTAGCGAATATTTTAATTTATCTTGCCATTGCCTTAGCCACAGCAGCCGTGATTGCATTGGTAGCGGGGATCATCAAATCCCGCAAAGGCAAGCGGGAAGAAGCCCGGGAAAACAGAGACAAGAGGAAGAACAGAAAATCGAGGATTACGACGAATAGCAAAGCAGAAAGCCACCGATGATCGGTGGCTTTCTTATGTTATGCGGGGGAGCAAATTGCTGCCTTCGTGGAATAAAACAGGGGAAATTGTGGGGAAAGGGGGCGCTTTTTGCCGGGGACGGCGAGTGACAGGATCTGCTAATTTTATAGGTTATACTGGTCCAAAAAGACCGTTGAGGACAAGCTTATGAAACTACTGGAAAAGCCAAAATTCACCACCGCCCACAGCCGCGCCGGGACCAAGCGCGCGCTGTTGGGGTGCGCCGGGCACTTGCTGGGTGGGTTTGTACTATCCGTCGGGGCGGTAGCCGGCGGGTGCAGCCCCTTTGCGGTGGCACTGGTGGCGGTATCCGGGCGGCGGGATTTTCTCTTTTCCGCCCTGGGTGCCGGGTTAGGATATATGATCTTTGGTACCGGCACGGCTCGTGTGCGGTACTTTGCGGCAGTGCTCATCGCCTTGGTAGGCGCGTTGGCAATGGCTGCCTTTCTCCCCCGGCGAGACGCCCGGCTGCCCATGGCGCTGTCTTGTCTGGCAGTGGGGATGACCGGGGCGGTGCTGCAACTGCGATTGGGCGGCGGCGCGGCAGATTATGCGCTGGTGCTGGGCGAGAGCATTTTGGCCGGTGGCGGCGGATATTTCTTCTTCCGCGCAGAGCACTGCAATTATCGCCGCCTGCGGTGCAAGGCTGCGCCTACCGGCGACTTGGTGTGCGTGCTCATTAGTGGTTCGCTGCTGTTAATGAGCCTGTCTCGATTGACGATTTTCGGCATTGCACCGGCGCGGATTGCGGCTGTGCTGCTGATCTTGATTACCTTACGCTTTGGTTCGTCTCGGCTGGGGGTCACCCTGGCGCTGTGCCTGGGGTTCGCCTTGGGTCTGGCCGGGCAAGACACCATGTTTTTATTGGGCGCCTACGGCTTTTCCGCCCTGCTGGCGGCGCTGTTTGATCGTTTTGCCTCCCTGGGCTGCGCCGGGGCGTTTGTGCTGTCTATGGGCTTTTTCTCTGTGGCGGCCAACCTGGGACATTTGAGTGTGTGCACCTTTGTGGAGAGTGCGGTGGCCGGTGTGCTACTGCTTCTGCTGCCTGCCGCCTGGGGCGATCGGTGCACCGCCTTTTTTGAAAACGGTGCGGACATTGCCCCGGAGGGCTCTCTGCGCCAAAGCCTGGTACTGCGGCTGCGATTTGCCGCCTCCGCCATGGCCAGCGTCAGCGACAATGTGCGGGAGGTGCGGGAGAAGATCGACCGCATTAACGGCAAAAGGGGGTTGCCTCCGGATCCGGAAAAAAGCGATATGCGCATGGTGGCGGCGGACCAGTTTTATTCCATCTCCGACATGCTGTCCGATTTGGCTTTTGAGTTTGATCAGGCGGAGTGCTTTGACGCCAAAACAGCCGGAAAGCTGCGGCGGCTGCTGGGCGAGAGCGAGATTTATCCCAAAAATATCTCTGTGATTTTAGACAAATTTGACCGTATGCGCGTGGAGATCGCCTGTGACGATCCGGCACCGGGATTGTCCAGTCCGGTGCTCCAGGCCAGGATCAGCAAGACCTGCGGGCGCTCGTTGGAGGCAGGCCAGGTGACCCGCTATGGCAGCGAAAGTCTGTTGACCTTTAACGAAAAGCCCTTGTATTGTCTGGCTGTGGGTTACGCCCAGTACGCAGCGGAGGGACGGCTGTGCGGTGACACGGTAAAGGTGGCCCGGGACGGCCGTGGTCACCAAATTCTGATTATCAGCGACGGTATGGGTCGCGGCTCTCGGGCAGCGCTGGACGGCGCTATGGGCGCCGGGCTGCTGAGCCGTCTGCTCAGTGCAGGCTTTGGTTTTGACGCGGCGCTGAAAGTCGTCAACTCTGCGCTGCTGGTCAAGAGCAATGAGGAGAGTCTGGCTACCCTGGACTGTGCTTGCGTAGACCTGTTTACCGGTCGGTGCGCCTTTTACAAAGCCGGCGCACCCCGATCCTATGTGCTGCGCCACGGGCGGCTGACCCGGTGCGAGCTGGCCAGTATGCCGGCGGGCATTTTGCGGGGCATTACCTTTGCCAAGCGCACGGCGGTGCTGGGCGCCGGGGACACGGTGGTGCTGCTCAGCGACGGCATTACAGACGCGGACGCGGTAGGGCTGGAGGCGCTGCTTTGCCGCTTCCAATCCCAGGATCAGCAGGAGCTGGCAGATACGGTGCTGGCCTATGCCAAGGCCCACACCCCGGCGGATCGACGAGACGATATGAGCGTGATCGTGGCCCGGTTGCTGCCAAATTAAGGAGGAGCGAATACCATGTTTCTATACGGATTTGTCGGCAGCGCCCCCTGTGGCGGGCTGCTGCTGGAGAAGTTGCAGGCCTGCACCCAGCCGGGGCTGGACGGTTACGGCGCCGCCCTAATGCAAGGGGGAGAGCTGCTGTGTGTTAAAAGCAAAGAAAGCGTGGCGGCATTGGCACAGCAGCTGCCGGAGAGCGCAGCGCCCTGCGGATTGGTACACGCCCGGTTTGCCACCTGTGGCGGGCGCACCGCAGAGAATGTGCACCCCTTTGTGACCGATGATTATTGCCTGGCAATGAACGGCACGGTGGAGAACGCCGTTGCCTTGCGCAGCGCGCTGAACCTGCTGCCTTACCCGGACAGCGACGGCGCGGTGCTGGCGGCGCTTTTGCAGGCGTATGCAGACAGCGGCACCGTTGCCGCTTTGCGTCTGTGCTGCCGTGAGGCTCGGGGCAATTATGCTTTGGCCGTGCTGCATCGGGGTGAGGAATGCCTGTTCGCCTGCGCCCACGGTGCGCCGCTGTATGCGGCGGTAGGCGGCGGCAGCGCTTGCGTTTCTTCGGATTTGGCGGCACTGGAACCGGATCAAATGAAAATCTATGCCCTGTCTGCCGGGGAGTGCGTGCAGCTACGCCCGGGCAAGCTGCAGTTTTGGAACGCCAAGGGCAAGAAAATCAAAAAATCCCCCTGCGCGGTGACTTTGCGACGGCCGCCGGCAGCGGGCTTTGCAGACCCGGGAGAGGCGTTACAGGCGCTGCCCGGAGATTTGGAGCTGCTGCTTCATCGCTTTGTGCGTGGGGATCAACCTCGGTTGGGCAAAAGCCGCCTGCGGCCTCGGGGCATCAGTCGGGTGCTGCTGGTAGGCTGCGGCACTTCCTATCAGCTGGCGCAAGCGGCGGCTTGTAATTTTGAGTCGGTGTGCGATGTGCCTGCTTTTGCCTATTCTGCCGGTGAGTTCTGCGCCGGGGGCGTGGTGTGCGACCGAGGCGCGCTGGTGGTGGGCATTTCTGCCAGCGGCCAAACGGCAGAGGTGGCGGAGGCGCTGCAAAAGGCGGCGGCCTTCGGCGCCCGCACGGCGTCGCTGACCGGCGACCCGGACAGCCCCTTGGCTC
>FR885334.1 GCA_000436335.1 Clostridium sp. CAG:217 | reverse complement strand
CGGAGTCCAAAGACTCCGCCGCCATATTGTATGCATTCTTTTTTCCGTTTATCTGATTACTGCACTTCCTGCACGGTGGTCTCCGGCTTCGTTGTGCTTTCCGGCTCCGTGGTGGTCTGTTCGGCGCCGTACACCTGAAGCACCACCTCGCTGCCCACGGCAGCAGTGCTTTTGGCGTCCGGGGTCATACCGTACACACTCTTCACGGTGCCCTCTTTATAGCTGCCGTCGTTATAGACAGTCACTGTGGTCACCTTAAAGCCTTTTGCCTCCAACTGCTTCTTGGCCTCTGCCACATCCAGACCGCCTACATCCGGCACTTCCTCTGTCTGAATCCCCTTGCTCACCGTCAACACAATCTGCGTGCCCTGAGCCACACTCTCGCCCTTCTTCACGCTTTGCGCGATGATCACGCCTTCCGCTGCTTTGTCTGAATACTGGGCGTCATAGGTGATGGAAAACTGCTTGTTCCAAGCGCCGTTGTTCTTAATGTCACTCTGGGTGTACCCGGCAGACACAAAGTCCGGCACAGTATAATTTACAGAGGAGACAGTCTGCGTGGTGTTCTCTCTGCCATCCACCAGGCCGGAAAACTTTACCACATAAATACCCGCTGCCACGGCAGCCACAATCAGCACCACTAAAATAATAATGACAGCCTTATTTTTGCCGCCCTTGGGCTTCTCTGTCGGAGGGGCGCTGTGGCGCACATCCGGCTGAGGTGCAGGTTGAGGCTTTGGCTCCGGCTGGGGCGGCTGGGCTGCTTCCGCTGCTTGCGCCACCACCGAGGGCGCCGCATTGAGCAACTCCCGCAGACGTGCTGCGCTCTGTGCCCGGTTCTCCGGGTAGATCTGCAACCCGGCGCCAAGGGCACGAATCACATGGGTGGGAATACTCTCTGCGATCTTGTTGGGAATCATCAGCTTGTCATTGGTCTCTCTGGACGGAGCATCCGGCGGATTGCTACCCACCAATGCCCGATAAATACAAGCGGAAAAGGCATAAATATCCGTAGCCGGGCACATTTTGCGGTCATTGTCGTACTGCTCAATGGCGGTATAGCCCTCGTTCAAATTAAATTCCAGATCCGACTGCACCGTATTGCACTGGGCGATACAAAAGCCCTTGAGGCGCACCTTACCGTCCGGGCACAGCAGCAGATTGTCCGGCGTAATGGAGCCGTGGATCACGCCCCGATCATGGAGTGCCTCCAGGGTGGTGAGCACCGGCATAAACATAATGCGCGCCTGCTCCCAAGAAATGTAGCCCTCCGGGGTGCGCAGCAAAAATTCCCGCAAGGGCACGCCGTCCACCGGCTGAGACACGGCATACACCGTCTCGTTGGCAGGAAACACATCATACACCGGCAGTGCCGCAGCCAGGGTACGCAGCTGCATCATGGTCTGCCACAAAGTGGTAAAAGACCGCTTATAGCCGTCAAAATTCTTACGAAAACGCTCCCGCACATGCACATCCCGGTTGCCCTCCAACCGATTGGCAATGCCCTTGGGCAGGAACTCCCGCACCACACAAGGCGCCTGCAAGGTACGATCATAGGCGGCATACACCGCAGCGTCGCTCTCCCAAGCCTGCACATGGCCCAGCACATACCGGTCCTGAAGCACCGTGCGCAGGGGCAGAAAGCTGGTGTCGTTCTCCTGATCGTTATCAAACCCGCAGCCGGGGCAAACGCTGCCTGCGGTCAGGGGCGCAAAACAATTCATACACAGTCGATCTGTATTTTCCAAAAAAGATCCCTCCAAATCAAGACCTTATACTATAGCAGTTTTATAATAACAGCCGGTTGATTTTTTGTCAACCGCACTTTCGTAAACAATCGGTAAACATCCCCTACCCCGCCGGTTGAAACTGCGCATCTTTTCGTGTATAATGAGGGGTACAGAACAAATGAACCGAAGGAGTTTTTGAATATGAATTTTAAGCAGTTGCCAAACGGCATGAGCGAGGGCTTTGCCCTGCTGAAAAAATGCGATGTAAAAAAGACCAAAAACGGCGCCGCCTACTTAGATCTTGTGCTGGGAGACAAAAGCGATGAGTTGCCTGCCAAGCTGTGGGACTATACGGACAACGGCCTGTTTGCCCCGGATATGGTGGTCAAGGTGCGGGGCACTGTGGAGCAGTATAACGGTCGGGATCAATTCCGCATTTCTCAGATCCGCCCGGCAGCGGACAGCGACAACTACAACCTGTCCGATCTGGTGCCCGCCAGCGAGGTGGGCGGCGCCCAGATCTATGATATGCTGATGCGCCGGGTAAATGCCTTTCAGGACGCGGATTTTAAGGCCATTGTGTCCGGCATTATGGAGGACCATAAGGAGGCACTGGTGCGCTATCCTGCCGCTCTGCGGCTGCATCACGCCATAGTGGGCGGGTTGATGCTGCACACCGTGTCCATCGTGCGTCTGGCCGAATCCCTGTGCCAGATTTACCCCAATGTGGATAAAGAACTGCTGCTCTCCGGCGCCATTCTCCACGATGTGGCCAAGACATGGGAACTGGAGGCCAACAACCTGGGGTTGGTCAAGGGCTATACCACCGAAGGTGAACTGATCGGTCACTTGGTCAAGGGCGCTATGTATATTGATGAAAAGGCACGCGACCTGGGCGTGGCACCGGAAAAGGCGGCACTGCTGGAACACATGCTATTGTCCCACCACGGTCAGCCGGAGTACGGCTCCCCTGTGCGGCCCATGTTCCTGGAGGCGGAAATTCTCTCTCAGCTGGACGCACTGGACGCCACAATTTTTGAAATTCACGCTGCCACCTCCAAGGTGGAACCGGGCAAATTTACCGACCGGCAGTGGGCGCTGGACAATCGCAAGCTGTTTAACCACGGCCGCACCACCACCGAGCACAAGGTTAACTTAGGAGAATAACGCAATGGAAGTAACGCAAGAAAAATGGACGGAGATCACCGTCACCGTGGATACAAAAGACATTGAGACCGCCGGAAATATTGCCAATATGGTGGTGCCTTACGGCATTTATATTGAGGATTACTCCGCTCTGGAAGAGGAGACCATGGAGATCGCCCATATTGATCTGATTGAGGCGTCTCTGCTGCAAAAGGACCGCACCAAGGGCATTATCCACATTTATATCAGCCCGGAGGAGAACCCGGCAGAAGCCGTTTCTTTCTTAGAGGAGCGGCTGCAAAGCGCCGGTATCGCCTACACCCTGGGCACGGACCTGTGCGCCATGGAGGACTGGGTAAACAACTGGAAAAAATATTTTCACCCTATGCCGGTAGGCGACAAGCTGCTGATCCGCCCCACCTGGGAGGACGCAGACCCCACAGACGGCCGCAAGGTGCTGCACATTGAGCCGGGCCTGGCCTTTGGCACCGGGTCGCACCCCACCACCCGCCTGTGTCTGGAAACGCTGGAAAAGGTGGTCACCCCCGGTGCTACGGTACTGGACATCGGCTGCGGGAGTGGTATTCTTTCCATTGCCGCTCTATTGCTGGGTGCGCAAACTGCCTTTGGCGTAGATATTGACAAACTGGCGGTAAAAACCGCCAACGCAAACGCATTGGAAAACGGATTTGGCCCGGATCGGTTCACGGCCGTGGAGGGCAATTTGTCCGACAAAGTCAACGGGCAGTACGATATTATTGTAGCCAATATTGTGGCAGACATTATTATGCAGTTCAATCCCCAGGTGGCGCAGTTCTTAAAGCCCGGCGGCACCTACATTACCGGCGGTATTATCGATGTGCGGGAGGACGAGGTGCTGGCCTCTTTCGCCGCCAACGGCTTTACCGTGCAGCAGCGATTTGAAGATAAAGGCTGGCTGGTATTTGTATTAAAGCACGCATAAGTCCGGCCTCCACTGACCGAAAAAGCAGCGATCGGCAGTTGCAGACCCTACCGACGCTCTACGCTGTCCGATTACATCACACACAAAAACGCCCTGTACAAGCTGTACAGGGCGTTTGCGTTGCCGTTTTTTATTTTGCCTTCGTGGCGATCTCCTCGGTAATGCGGGCGATAAAGTCCTCAAGACTGGAGGCACCCTCGTCGCCGTCCTTTCTGGAACGAACAGACACGGTGCCGGCCTCAATATCCTTGTCGCCGGCCACCAGCATATAGGGCACCTTCTCCATCTGCGCAGAGCGGATCTTAAAGCCGATCTTCTCGCTGCGGTCATCCACCTCACAGCGAATACCGGCAGCCTCCAGCTTTGCCTTCACGGTGTTCAAATAGTCAATATGACGGTCCGCGATGGGCAGCAGCTTCACCTGCACCGGCGCCAGCCAGGTGGGGAACGCACCGGCAAAGTGCTCGGTCAAAATACCGATAAACCGCTCAATGCTGCCGAATACCACACGGTGGATCATAATGGGACGGTGCTTCTCGCCGTCCGCGCCCACATATTCCAACTCAAACCGCTCCGGCAGCTGGAAGTCCAGCTGAATGGTGCCGCACTGCCAGGTACGACCCAAGCAATCGGTCAGGTGGAAGTCCAGCTTGGGGCCGTAGAATGCGCCGTCGCCCTCGTTGACCTCAAAGTCATAGCCAAGCTCAGTAATGGCGTCCCGCAGGGCCTGGGTAGCAATATCCCAGTCCTCCTTGGCGCCCATAGAGTCCTCCGGCTGGGTGGACAGTTCAATGTGATACTTAAAGCCAAAGGTGCTGTACACACTGTCGATCAGCTGTACCACGCCCTTGATTTCGTCCTTGATCTGCTCCCGGGTCATAAAGATGTGGGCATCGTCCTGGGTAAAGCAACGCACCCGCATCAACCCATGCAGTGCGCCGGACAGCTCATGCCGGTGCACAATGCCCAGCTCGCCCATACGCAGCGGCAGATCCTTGTAGGAGTGCATTTTGTTCTTATACACCAAAATACCGCCGGGGCAGTTCATAGGCTTAATGGCAAAGTCCTGATCGTCAATAACGGTGGTGTACATATTCTCTTTATAGTGGTCCCAGTGACCGCTGCGCTCCCACAGCTTGCGGCTGAGGATAATGGGAGTAGAGATCTCCTGATACCCGGCAGCCGTGTGGATCTGGCGCCAGTAGTCGATCAACTGGTTCTTGAGGATCATACCCTTGGGCAGGAAGAACGGGAACCCGGGACCTTCCTCCATAATGGTAAACAGCTCCAGCTCCTTGCCCAGCTTGCGGTGATCCCGCTTCTTGGCCTCCTCCAGCATTTGCAGGTGGGCCTCCAGCATAGACGCTTTGGGGAATGCAGTACCGTACACGCGACAGAGCATTTTATTCTGGGCGTCACCCCGCCAGTAAGCGCCGGTGGTGTTGGTTAACTTAAAGGCCTTTACGGCGGCAATGCTCATCAGATGAGGACCGGCGCACAGCTCGGTAAACTCACCCTGCTTGTAAAAGCTAATGTGCTCGCCCTTGCCGGCGTGCTCGGCGATCAGTTCTACCTTATACGGTTCGCCTTTCTCCTCCATCAGCGCCGTGGCCTCCGCCGGGGGCAGCTCAAAGCGCTCGATCTCCGGATTTTCCTTCACGATCTTCTTCATTTCCGCCTCGATCTTAACCAGATCGTCGGTGGTAAAAGGCGTGTCGCCGCAGTCGAAGTCATAATAAAAGCCGTTCTCAATGGCCGGGCCGATGGTCAGCTTCACCTGGGGATACAGGCGCTTAACCGCCTGGGCCATAATATGAGAGGCGGTGTGGTTAAAGGTGCGGCGGCCGTCCTCCTCATCAAAGGTCAGCACTTCAAAGGCGCAGTCGTCGCTGACGGTGGTGCGCAAGTCCCGCACCTGGCCGTCGATCCGGCAGCAGCAGGCTGCACGGTACAGACCCATAGAAATGTCCTTGGTAATGTCCGCCGCCGTCATAGGTGCGTCATACACCTTAACGGAGCCGTCCTTTAGTGTAATGTTCATAACAATTCCTCCAAAAAATAAAAAATCACCCTGCATACACAGGGTGAATGAAGATCCACGGTTCCACCTGAATTGCACAGCAAGATGCTGTACCTCAAGGCCCGGATAACGGCAGGCGACCGGCCGGTATTGGCGGCGCTCCGGGGTGGTAAGCGACAGCTGCACCGTGTGCCCTTGCAGCGTACAGGCACTCTCTGAAAAACGGTAAAAAAGCGGCGCTCTTGTCCCCATCAAAGCTTTCTCTACTTCTTATGGCTTATAGTAGCACCTTTTACCGTCCCTGTCAACCGAAACGGCCGAATTTTTTGCCTTTTCCTCCGCCTCCGGCGCAAACAAAAACTTGACAGATACCATATATAGGTGTATTATTATACAGAAGTTTTACATTTTGTTATGTAAGCCTTCTTTACAGAAATGCGTTAAAATGTAATTAAACTGTACCTTTTCTGATGATATTCGATTCGAGAGTTCCATCTCAAAAACGAGAAATTTATGCAGAAGGAGGTGCTGTTGATTATGAGTAATGTTGTGATTCCGGTGATCGTAGGCGCGGTTTGCGCCGCTGTTTTTGCCGTTTTAGGTTTCGTTTTGGGTGTGGCGCATCGCCGCAAGACCGCAGAGAAAGAAATCGGTTCTGCCACCCAAGAAGCCACCAAGATCATCAATAACGCTTTGGCCGAGGCAGAAGCTTCTAAGAAAGAAAAAGTATTGGAAGCCAAGGACGAAGTGCACAAGCTCCGCTCCGACGCAGACCGGGATATCCGCGAGCGCAGGAACGAAGTGCAAAGACAGGAAAAACGCCTGAACCAGAGAGAAGAATATCTGGACAAAAAAGCGGATTCCCTGGAAGCAAAAAATGATAAAATCAGCGAAAAGCAAAAAGAACTTGAAAACAAATTACTCGAAGTCGATGGCATCAAGAAAAGCCAGTTTGATATGCTGGAGCGTATTTCAGGTCTGACCCAGGAGGAAGCAAAAAATCAACTGCTGGCCTCTCTGGAAGAAGAACTGGACACGGAAAAGAGCAAAAAAATCCTCGAATATGAGCAGATGACCCGAGACCAGAGCGAAGTGCTGGCGCGGGAGATCATCGGCACCGCCATTCAGCGCTGCGCCGCCGATCACACGGCAGAGACCACCGTCTCCGTTGTGGCACTGCCCAATGACGAGATGAAAGGCCGCATCATCGGCCGTGAGGGGCGCAACATCCGCTCCATTGAGTCCATTACCGGCGTTGAATTGATCATTGACGACACGCCGGAAGCCATCACCGTCAGCGCCTTTGACCCGGTGCGCAGAGAGATTGCCCGCCTGACCTTGGAACGACTGATCCAGGACGGCCGCATTCACCCCACCCGCATTGAGGAGCTGTACGAAAAGGCCAAGCGCGAGGTAAATGCCACCATTAAGCAGGAGGGCGAGAAGGCTGTACTGAAAGCCAACTGCGGTTCCATTCACCCGGAGCTGGTGCGCCTGCTTGGTAAATTGAAATACCGTACTTCCTACGGCCAGAGCGTGCTCAAGCACAGCCTGGAAGTGAGTTATATTGCCGGGCTGATGGCCGCGGAGCTGGGTGCTGATGAGCGACTGGCCCGCCGCGCAGGTCTGCTGCACGACATCGGCAAGGCTTTGGATCACGAGATGGAAGGCAGCCATATTGCCCTGGGCGTGGAATTTGCCCGCAAGTATAAAGAGAGCGAAGCCGTTGTGCATGCCATTGAGGCGCATCACGGTGATGTAGAGTGCAAGACCGTGGTCGCCTGCCTGGTTCAGGCGGCAGACGCCGTATCTGCCTCCCGTCCCGGCGCCCGCCGTGAGAATGTGGAGAACTACATTAAGCGCCTGCAACAGCTGGAGGAGATCTCTTGCAGCTTTGAGGGCGTGGAGCGCGCTTACGCCATACAGGCCGGCCGTGAGGTCCGCGTGATGGTAAAACCGGAAGTGGTATCCGACAGCCGTATGCCTTTTGTGGCCCACGAGATTGCCAAGAAGATCGAGTCCGAGATGGAATACCCCGGCCAGATCAAGGTCAATATTATTCGTGAGTCCCGTGCTTCCGATGTGGCAAAATAACAACAAAAGGGACGGTCTTTCCGTCCCTTATTTTTTTGGGAGGAATCGCAATGATCAAACATATTGTATGCTTCAAGCTGGCTGACCCCACCCCGGCAAATTGCCAAAAGGCGGCGAAAGTGCTCCGCTCCATGGATGGCAATGTACCGCTGCTGCGTGGAATTGAAGTGGGGGTCGATGAGCTGCGCTCCGGGCGCTCCTACGATGTGATCCTGCAGGTACTGTTGGACGATATGGCCGCTTTGGACGCCTATCAGCAGGACCCGTACCACTGCGGCGTGGTGAAGAAACACATGCACGCCGTGGCAGAAAACAGCATTGCCATGGATTACACGGTGGAATAAAAACAAGATCGCCACACCGGCAGATAGTCACTATGGGACTATCTGCCATTTTTTTGCCTTTTTTATCGTGGAAATAGACAAAAAATTAGCGCCATTTTTGCCGCTTTGCCGAAAATATGTCACCGTCACCGCCTTGCATTGACACGACCCCTCCAAAATGATAAAATGAATGTATCTATATAATATATAAATTTATATATAAAAGAGGAGCAAATTATGGACCAAACCAAGGAAATTGACATTGATCTGAAAAAGATCTTCTTGATGATGCGCAAGAAGGTCGTTTACATTCTGCTGTTCACCCTGCTGGGGGGCATTGTCGCCGGTTGCTTTACCGAGTTCTTTATAGACCAAAAGTACACCGCCAAAATCTCCCTGTATGTGTACAGTGATATGAATCAGCTAAGCACCCAAAGTTCCATCAGTTACAACGACTACACCGCCTCCACCGCTTTGGTGAAAAGCTACCTTGCCGTGCTGGAGAGCGACGCAGTGCTGGACAAGGTAGCGGAAAAAGTAGGGCTGACGGACGGCAGCACCATTAAGAACAGCATTACCACTTCCCAGGACGAGGACACCAATGTGTTTTATGTGTCCGTCACCACGACCAATCCCAAAACCAGTCAATCCATTGCCAACGCCGTAGCGGAGGTGGCTCCCGGTGAGATTGCCCGGATCATCAAAGCCGGCGGCGCCAACGTGATCGACTATGCCAAGGAGCCAAAGGCCCCCTCCTCCCCCAATATAAAGAGAAATATCTTTTTGGGGCTGTTAATTGCCTTTGCCGTCTCCTTCGTTTACTTCTTTGTGCGCGAGGCGTTTAACGCCACCATCACCTCTGTAAAGGATCTGGAGCGTGAATTCCAAATTCCGGTACTGGGCACGATTCCCCGCCTGGTGGCCACCCGCGACAAGCAGGCACCGCCTACAGACAGCGGCCAAATTGCCCCGCCGGAACCCCCTGTATCCATGAAAGGAGATGCGTAACCATGGCACTGAGACGCAATAAGAAAAACCCGGACGAGCGCGGGTTTAGCCGTAACGATCAAAAGAAAATGCTGGCAGCAGACACCCCCTTTGTAATCAAAGAGGCCTACAATACCATCCGTACCAGCCTGCTGTTTACCCAAAAGGGTGAAAGTTGTCCGATATTCGTGGTCACCAGTCCGGACGCCAACAACGGCAAAACCATCAACACCATTAACCTGGCGATCAGCTTTGCCCAAATGGGCAAGCGCACCCTGATCATTGACTCAGATATGCGCAACCCCACCGTTCATCGTATGTTCAATATTCCGGTGACCAACGGCCTGTCTGAAATATTGGCCGGGCTGACAGACAACATCACTGTATCCAAGACCAATGTGGAAAATTTATCCATTCTCTCCTCCGGCAAAATCCCGCCCAATCCGGCTGAGTTGCTGGCCAGCTCCAGAATGGATCTGCTGCTGAGTTTTGTCAAGGGGCATTACGACTGTGTGTTTATCGACACCCCGCCGATTAACCTGGTAACGGACGCCAGCGCCTTTGCAGGCAAGGTCACCGGCTATGTGATGATCGTTAAGGCCGGCAATACGGACATTCCCGAGGTGCGATCCGCCGTTGACGCGCTGGAAAGCATCGGCGCGGAGGTGGTGGGCTTCATCCTCAATGACGCCACCCCGGACCGAAAGAAATATTACTCCTACTACAGTAAATATGGCCGAAAGTACAAATACGGCTACGACTACGGTTACAGCTACAACTACAAATAAACACAGGAATGATCAAACTTGAAAAAGTGGCAAAAAGTTCAGCAAACAACTGAATATTTCGTCGATGGAATTGCACTGGTGCTGGCGACCCTGATCACCTATCTGGTATTTGGCAAAGGGCTGCACCGCATTTTGCTCTACACCGCGGACGAGTGGAAATCCTACTGCTTTATGATGTTTGTGGCCTACTCGGCCATCGCGGTCGGCTTTGCCTCCTCCATTGATCTGGCAAAACGGCAGCGGATAATGGAGCTGCTCGCTGTATTGCGTAACTGCTCGCTAACCTACATGAGTTTTGCGGTACTGTTGCTGGTGTTTAAGAATCCGATGATCGACTCCCGTTACCTGTTTATCGGTTCCTACCTGTTGTTCATCCTATTCTCTTGCCTGGGACGCTATGTGCTCAAGCGCGTGCTGACCAACAACTTCTCCAATTCCCGCAATGCCACGCTGGTGGGTGTGGTCACCACCCCGGACCGGGCAGAGCAGTTTGTGCAATCGCTGCAAGAGGACTGGACCAAGCGGGTAGACGGTGTGACAATCCTACATGCCGATGCCTTGGCTGCCACAGCCTCCGTGGGCAACCCGGGCGCATATCGGGCCATGCACAGCCGCACGGTGGAGCAGCGCTGCTGCGGCGTGGCAGTTCTGCCGGATCTGAGCAGCTTTTTAAGCTGGGTGCGCCTGTCCTCCATTGACGAGGTGTACATCAACTTCTCCGGTAAGGAGGCCAACTGGTCTACGGAGAATCTGAATGCCTTTATTGAAGAACTGGAAGATATGGGTGTGCTGGTGCACATCAACATTCCCACCCTGGAGCAGTTTGTAGAAGAAAGTAAGTTTAACCACATGCGCTGCGATATTGTGGCCGGCTACCCAATGGTGGGCGTATCTGCCGCCGTGCAAAATTCCAAGATGCTGGGACTGAAGCGATTTATAGACATTATAGGCGCCATTGTGGGGCTGATCGTTTCTGCTCCCATTATTTTGCTGGTGGCCGTTCCCCTGCTGTTGGAAAGCCGGGGTGGCCTGTTCTTTAAGCAGCAGCGGGTGGGCAGAAACGGCCGTCTGTTCTATATGTATAAGCTGCGATCCATGTACGCAAACGCAGAGCAACGCAAAAAAGAATTTGAAGAAAAAAACCATATGCAAGGCCTGATGTTCAAGATGGACAATGACCCGCGGATTACCAAAGTGGGCCGCTTTATCCGCAAGTTCAGCATCGACGAGCTACCCCAGTTCTACAATGTACTGCGGGGAGATATGAGCCTGGTTGGCACCCGCCCGCCCACGCTGGACGAATTTGAGCAGTACAGCTCTCACCACAAGCGGCGGCTGTCCATGCGACCGGGCATTACCGGGCTGTGGCAGGTCAGCGGCCGATCCCAGATTGAGGACTTTGAAGAAGTGGTGCGCCTGGACTGCCAGTACATAGACAACTGGTCCCCCAGCCTGGATATTAAGATCCTGTTCAAGACCCTGGGCGTGGTATTTACCGGCCACGGGGCACAGTAAGGAGGGCGATCATGAAAATCGCAATGATCGGTCACAAGCGCATTCCCTCCCGAGAGGGCGGCGTTGAGATTGTGGTAGAAGCCCTGTCCCGCCGTATGGTACAACGGGGCCACCAGGTCACCGTTTATAATCGCAAAAGCCGCCATGTGGCCGGAACTGCCTTTGATGATCACAGTCACTTGCACAACCTGGACGGGGTACAGATCCGCTGGGTGCCCACCCCGAACAGCAAAAAGCTCAATGCCATTGTGTACAGCTTTTTTGCCACAGTGCGGGCGTTGTTTGGTGGGTACGACATCATTCACTTCCACGCAGAGGGTCCGGCGGCTATGGTGCCCTTAGCCAAGTGCTTTGGCAAAAAATGCGTGGTCACCATTCATGGCTTGGACTGGCAGCGAGCCAAGTGGGGCGGCTTTGCCACCCGCTTTCTCCGCTTTGGCGAGCGTATGGCCGCCAAGTATGCAGACGAGATCATCGTGCTGTCTGCCAGTATGCAGCAGTATTTTGCAGACACCTATCACCGCCAGACCGTGCGGATTGAAAACGGCATTGACCCACCGGAGACGGCGGACCTATCTCCTCTGTCCCGCTTTGGACTGGAAAAGGACAGCTATATCCTGTTTCTCGGTCGCATTGTCCCGGAGAAGGGCATCCACTATTTAATCGACGCCTACCATAGGCTGCAAACAGATAAAAAGCTGGTGATCGCCGGTGGTGCCAGCCACTCAGAGGAATATTTCAATCAGCTGAAAGCCAAGGCCGCCGGAGATGCGCGTATCGTCTTTACGGACTTTGTGCAGGGCGCGCCTTTGGCTGCTCTGTACGCCGGCGCCTATCTTTACTGCCTGCCCTCGGACTTAGAGGGTATGCCCATCAGTCTGCTGGAGGCCATGAGCTACGGCAACTGCTGCGTCACCTCGGACATACCCGAGTGCACGGAAGTATGCGGTGACCACGGCTTTGCCTTTCAAAAAGGCAACACGGCAGACTTAAAGCGACTGCTGGAGCAGCTGCTGTCTCAGCCAGACATGGTGAAGTGCTGCAAGGCCACTGCCGCAGACTATATTTTACAAAAATACAACTGGGACCAAGTCACCGAGAGGACGCTGGAACTGTATGAACAGGTTAAAAGCGCAAAATAAAACCCACTTGCAATGGGTAGACCACACCAAGCTGCTGGCCTGCGAGGGAGCCATGAGATGAACATTCTCTTTATTAACAAATTTCTGTACCCCAAAGGAGGAACAGAAACCTATATGATGGGGCTGGGGGCGGAGCTGAGCCACCGAGGCCACCGGGTAGAATACTTTGGTATGGAGCACCGGGGCAATTGCGTGGGCAACCGCGTCGGTGCCTACACCAAAGATACCGACTACCACACCGCCAACCCTGTAAAAAAAGTGAGCTACGCTCTGCGCACGGTATACTCCACCCACGCCCGGCGGCAGCTGCGCCGGGTGCTGGAGGATCTGCAGCCCCAAGTGGTACACCTGAACAACTTTAACTACCAATTGACCCCTGCGGTGATCTTGGAAATACGCGCCTGGGACAAAGCCACCGGACGACACACCAAGATCCTGTACACGGCGCACGACTACCAACTGCTGTGCCCCAACCACATGCTCAATCGGCCGGACACCATGGAGAACTGCACCGCCTGCTTGGGCGGCAAGTACACGCCGTGCGTGCAACACCGATGCATGCACGGCTCACGGGCTAAGAGCCTACTGGGCGCAGCCGAGGCTACCCTGTACCGCAATGCGCATACTTACAAAGAGATTGACCGCGTGATCTGCTGCTCTGCCTTTATGCAAAGCCAGATAGAAAAACATCCGGATCTGGCCGGGCGCACCCGGGTGCTGCACAACTTCTGTACCGTGCCGCCCCGCCCGCAGGTGGAAAAAGAAGACTATGTGCTCTACTTTGGCCGCTATGACAAAGAAAAGGGCATTGATACCCTTTTGGCCGCCGCCAAGGCGCTGC
>FR885333.1 GCA_000436335.1 Clostridium sp. CAG:217 | reverse complement strand
TTTTGTTCGGGTGTTTTTCAAAATTCTTTACACCTTGTTTACATTTAATTTCACCATAGGAAAATACCCCTCTATAATACAGAGAAAAATTCAAGTTTTGTTGATGTGTTTTTAGAAAAATTTATAAATTATTTTAACGCAAAAGAGGTTTGCCCCAAATTGTAGGGCAAACCTCTTTTATCATTAGTGATTAACTTATTTCCAATATCTATTGATAAGTCGTTGCATATTTTCTCTGCCGACCGGATTCATTGTGTGTAACTTGACAGGATAGTATTGTTCAGTTTCTGCAAGATAGTCAAGCAATTTAATTCCGTCACCACCGTCAAAAGCATAGTCGCCTAAATCGTGATCTAAGTCAAGTAATTCAATCGGTTCTTTTGTGGTTTTAATTAATTCGATTGCTTCATTAACACTGTGACAATGAACATAACCGTTTGGAGCAGTTCTTATATCATCAAGCCAAATTTTCATTATACATATCCTTTATCATCTAAATCGCTTAATATTTCTTTTACTTCTAATTCAAGTTCGTCATCATCTAAAACGAAGAAGTTTTCATCATTGTTGAAAATCACGAACCCCTTTAATACACCTAATACGGTTAATTCTTGACCTTCATTGAAATTACATTTTTTTCTCAACCGATTTGTCAATGATTAAAGATTCCAAATCAAATTTCACTTTGTTGTACGATGACTCATTTATGGAAACATTTTTAAAATAGTCTTTAAAGATATCCAGTATTTCGGATTCGTTATTTATAATTTCTTTAACAGAAATAAATAGACCCTTGTTTGATATTCCATCTCTATTTTCATAAGTGAATGTTTTGTAATAGTGGGGTACACTTTTAAGCGTAGATATAGTGTTTTGTTTTAAATGGATGCAGTTGTCTTTTATGAACGATTGGTACATGCCAATATATTTAGTTAAATTCATATTTGTTTCTTTTCATTTTTGTTATTTAGTTCCAAAAAGATTCAATAAATATTCGCTGTCTTTTATTGTAAGTCCCTTTTCGGATTTTTGTGTTGTTATGATAAAATCAGAAAAACCGTTGTTCATAAAATAAAGTTCTTCATTGTATAATTTATATACATTTATTAAGTCTATCGGTGCAACCAAATCACCTTTTTCTGTTATGAGGCTCATAAGAATCGGTAAGTTCATTTTAGCATCTTCCTTAAAAATATGAAAGCTAAATATGAAATTTTCATTGCCCGTCTCATTATCCGTTTCTTTCACAACTTGATAATAAACAAATGCATCGGTGTATTTACTGTAAAAATTAGGAAGCGTAATCATACGATTCTCTAAATCAATTTCTATTTTCTGCACATTATCACCTCTTTCACAAATAGCATACAACAAGATGCAAAACTGTAACGAAAGTTGGTGAAATAAATCGCAGTGATAATGTTATGCAGCCTGAAATAAAGGATCAGATTCACAAGATTATTTCAAACACAAGAAATAATTAGAATGTTTGCAAAGTACCAAGGTGCTCGATGCAGATCTTGCCGAGAAAAACCGAGCAAGCGAATATTATAAAATGATTAAAAAGCTCAAAAATTAATTCATACATAATCACAGTGGCAAGGATGTTAATCATACCTTGCCACTGCTTTTTAATTATGAATTTTTATATACAGGACAATTTTTATAATTGTCACCGTATTCGGCATCACAGGTGTATTTCAACTTGGAATCACTTGCATACATGTGCTGATAGCAAAGTTTGCAAATGTATTCACATTCTGAAAAAGGTCCACCTGTTCCGCTCAGGTACTCCAAATAAGGACATCTTGCCATATCAATATTTGCTCCTTTCGTAATGTTTATGGTCGGCTCTCCTTTCTTTAGCCTGTATAAATATTACTACAGAAGAATTGAATATGCATTTTATTGGTGAAATTAGATACACATTCTAATTTGCGTTCAGAATATCAGAGTCAATCTGAAGGCTTAAGATTATAAATAACCGTTAGCAATATGTGAAAAAATTGAATATTTCATAAATATATTTTTATTCATTGGTTTCTTGTCTATCTTCAACTGGTTTTGGCGTTAAAGCCAAAAATGCAAAGTAATGATTATTGTCAGTTAAGCCAACATCTGCTATTTCTTTTAAAGTTTTTTCATACCGTTCAAGCAGTTCTAATTCGCAAATGGAATATTCTTGAATTTCTGTTCTGTTCTGCCAAATATTGAATAGTGAGTTAAATTGATGTATGGAAGTTTGTATTTTATTAATTTTAAGTATTCTATTTAAATGATTGGAAAATCCGTCTTTATAAACTCCACATATTAATTCTTGACAATTTATATGAAAAGCTAAGAATAGTTGCATCATCAAATTAATTGGATAAACAAAATAATCAAAACTTGATAGTAATTGTAGATTAATTTGGTTGGATATTGGCACATATTGGAGCCTATGTTTAGGTGGATTTGTTCCTAAGCATATTTTTTGTACTATTAGGGATATTAGTGTTGCTTGTAGTCCGTAATTATCTTCATTTGGATGTAATTGGCAATTTGTTAGTATAGTGGTGATATAAGTGAAGATTGAGTTGACTTTTTCAAATGAATTGTCGGTATTGATAATTTCGTTCATCCGAATTATACTAAAATCTGTTAGGTTATTAAAAAGGTAATCAACTTTATCATACAATTCTTGATCTTTTATATAGTTAAGATTCAACATAGAAATAAAATATTTGCTAAATAAACTTAATATATTTTTCTCTAAATTAGTGTAATGCTTCTTTTGCATTTGAAGCATAAGTCCACTAATATTAGTCTGTTCTTCATAATACATTCCGGAAATTCCACTAGGAAGATATTCATCTACGCTAATTACTGCTCCGCTTTGTTTTAATGCAATTTTTAGAACATAAGAGAGTTCACATTTATGTATATTAAATTCTTCACAGAATATACTTTCTCTGAAATCACAATTGATTATATTTGCATAAATTATTGGTGCTTTATTTTGGTGAAGGTAGGCGTTATAGCCTTGCTTACTTAAAAATTTACTATGTATGGAATTAACATTTATTGTTAATACTGTTGTTTTTCCTTGTTGTAATTGAACTGACTCGTCAGATTCTGTAAATGATATAGAAATTTCTTTATAGTTTATTTCATAAGTTGATAAATCAACTTTTTTGATTAATGATAGCTTATAATCAATTACGCTCCATATTTCAATATGATGATTTCTGATTAATGAAAAGCAGCCATTAAATGCACCAAAACATACTTTTTCATAGTTATCTATAAAGGCAGAATCTACCGTTTGTTCGTCTATATTTTTAACTTCTACATATAATTCGTCTTTCCAGATTCTTGATCCAATTATACTAAAAGATCCATCAAAACTAATTGTAAAATTTCTGTCTATATAATATGCAGCAATCTTGGAAATATATTCGATGTCTTTATCAATTAATCTGTAACTAACAATATTGAAACCGTCGTAATATGATAAAATTCCATCGTCAGAAAGATCTAAAGCGAAAATGTATTTATAATCACTATAAATCTTTTTGAACATCGTCAAATTTTGATTGTATTGATCATAATTAAACAAACATACTTCTCCGTTATTTGTGCTTACTGCCATTTGATTATTATTATAATCAAATGAGCATTGCAAAAATTCAGCTTTATCGACAGTAAAGCATGCTTTTTTGTCGAGTAATATATTGTGCTTCGTTATTTCAATTTTGTGACCATCTAAAAATATATATTTTCTTCCAGCCTTATTTGTTTCTTTTATAATATCTAAAGAGATGTTTGAGTTTTTATCATTATAAACTTGGGAATCAATAATATTGAATTGATTATCTTTATTTATATTGTTTATAAAATCCGCAACGATATTTCTGTTTTTATCATAATTGCTTTGTGAATCAATTATATTAAATTTACCATTGTAATCATTATATACAAGACATTTATTGGTACACCCAATATTTATACCAATTATATCTTTATTATAGAAATTCATTGTAAAATCGCCAACAAAATCAGGTGAATTAACTATTTCTTTTGGAATTCGTGAGACGCTATTGTCATTATCTGAATTAATGAAAATTATGAATTCCAAGTTGTGTACAGTTAAATATGCTGTTCTTTCATTATCTTTTGTAGAAGCTATTGATAATATATTTGATGTGATTTTGGGTAAAAAAGTATCTTTTATTATTTTTGAAAATCTAAATGATGAATTTTTTAAGAAGTGACTTTCACCAAATAAAATTGATTGCCTTAAATCCAAATAGTTAAAATTTGATGTGATATGATTGTTCCTTGATGCTTTCATTATCTCTATTAAATTTCGAGTTACTAACGGAGAAATTTGGTTTTGTTCTTCTTGCTCCAAGTTGTGTTGCTGCATATAATGCTCAATCGGGGATTCGTCCCAATCTTCCAAATTATCTTTTGCTTCAAAATCGCATTCGCACATTCTGTCGGATTTTTCAGGCGGAAAATGCTCATCTTTTGAATAATGAAATTTTTCATCATAAGTATAAATGAGCTGGCCGACAAAACCCCTGATTTCATTGTCAACAGGGATTTCTAAGTCGTTTTGAATTTGCTCGCTGTAAGTAACATTAAGGCAGTTAATAATGTGTTTTGCGCAAAAATAGTCACGCCAAATTTGGTGCGGGAATGTATACACATCATTATGCGCTTCAAGCAGCGCGCAATTTGAAACACAAATAGTATCGGCACCGTTGATATCAAAAGCAACAAACCTTCTTTTGGCTATTCCTTTAAAATATTTTGTGCTTTCACAGAGCCTATCCGCTGAATCATAATCAATGCTAAACACATTCTCTTTAACCATTTCAAAAGCTAAAGCAGGCAAAAAATATTTCACTATAAATTCAAATAATGCAGTATCGGCAGCGTTAGTTTTACGCTTTTCATGGAGGATCTTTTGGATATAGCTGTCCAATATATCGGCTTTTCTTACAGTGCTTTCATCATAAATATTTGGTTTATAGTCGCTGCCTTTATATGTGTTTTTGAACACACTTAAATAAAGCGGAATTTGCAAAATTTCCACTAATGAGTCGTTAATGTTTTTGGAATTGTCATTTACTCCGTAGTTTTCACCGAGATATTTTAAAATGTTCTTTTTTTCAAGAGGCTTTATTGCTATATTTTTAAATCTTAAACCTAAGTTTTCTTTAATGCGTGAGGATATAATAAACCTGGTGTTTTTTGATTCATCAATTATATGTGTTATCTTTTCGATTAAATAGCCCTTATTGTTTTGTGTAAGCTCGTTTATACCGTCAACGAATATTATGTAGGTGTAATTTTTTGCAGAGCTTGGTGAGTTATTAGTGAAGAGCTTCCAAATATCGTCTGTTTCTATATTAGAGCCAAGATATTTACCGGCTATAGCACTCATGAGTGGGTCGGCTTTTCTAAAATCGATTTCTTTATCCGCATCTAAAAAAACAGGCACAGTATTAGTGCATTTGGATGAAAAATAATTAAATGCAAGTTGCATTTGCGTTGTTTTTCCTATACCACCTTCGCCGTAGTAGAGAATATTATCATTGCATTTTTCAATTTCTTTTATAAGCGGTACATCTTTATATTTGATATTTTGATTCTCCATATTATTCACATCCTCGCTTTTATTATACAATATAACTTACATACTGACAAGAATAAATCCATCTGCTTTTTGCAGGTGGATTTTTCTTTCACCAAAAAATTTTGATGGGTTAAAAAAGGCTTTATGATAAGAGTACAGAAACAAAGGAGGTCGTTAATATGTTTAACGAAAAAGAATTTTTGAACACAATTACAAGTATTGAACAGTCAGAAACTTCTGAATTGCTTATTGCCAAAAGTGAAATTATTATTCCTGAGAGCAAAATTCTTTTGCTTGATGATATGCAAATTGAAACAAGCCCTAACATTTTGCTCAGGTAGAAATATGGTGCTTTTTCACCAATAATAAATTACACAATATTTTTCATGTTATTTTATAGTTAGTGATTATGCAATCACTATAAAAAGGAGGTTTAAATATGAGGAAAAATATCCCAAAATCACTTTCAAGAAGGCTTTTGCTTTTGCGCCTTTTTCCAAAAATTCATTCAAAAAGTGAACAGCAGGTGGAGCGTAATATCAACAGTATTTATGAAGCCACCGTATCAATTATTCACAATATGTGCGAGCAATTTATTGTTGCAAACTTTGATTTAATCAAGAGTTATAAAGCTGAACTTGCTAATCCGTCGAAGGCTGAAACGCTGCCACTTCAGGTTGATGTAGACGAATCAATGTCCATCACCAAACGCAAGCGCATTCAGGCCGAAAACGAAAAAGCGGTTGCTAATCGCAATTCGACGATTAAGGCTAACAAGGATAATGTTGTTACACTCCAAACTAATGAGGAAGAATTTGCTCATTCGGTAAACTCAGTACTTCAAGAGGTTAAATCGGGTGTTGAAATTTATCTGTCAAAAATTAGTGCAGACGATACTGCAAATCCGTTTAATGATTTTGTTTTCGATAGGACTTTTATTTATAAATTCGATGAAGGAGGAGCAATATGAAGATGTTAAAAAAGAAGGACAAGGCAAAGCCCCAAAACGATACTGTTGGTGATAACAGTATTACAATTAATGCCGATGTTAAAGATTTTCGTTTCGTTTCGCCCCTTGATCCTGATGCAATTGACTTTGCTGCCGTCGAAAACAGTAATCGTGAATTTGTTAAGGAAGCGCAAATCGATGATGCTTCGCCCGATTACAGGGAACCTTTGATCGATGCGACTCTTAATAAGTACTGTACATATCTCGACAGACATAAAGTTGAGTCAATTCATCTCTGGAGCAAAATCATCTCAGGTGCTAAAGCCCAACAGATGTGCTGTTCCGGCGAAGAAGATTTTATAAACACAATTCCGATTGATGAATTGATTGGTTAAAAGGAGGTCATTTTCATGAAAGACAAAACAAAAAGCAAAGAACTGTTTGACGACGAAATTAAGGTCCTTAAAAAGCAAGGCTTATGGTTCAAACAGAACTTTATGAACAGGAGTTCAACAGTTTTTATCATCGCTTGTATTGCAACCTTGGTCGATGGCTTGACCGTATATTACACTCTTAACCCAATTCTAAAGGGCAATATGGTTATGAATTTGCTTTTAACAATTACGGCAAGTGCTATATTGGACATCTTTCCAAGCTATTGGATTGATTCAATTGAAAAAATCAGAAAACATCAAGATCTCACTGTGAAGCTAATGATGATTATTTCTGTTGTGGCCTGGATGTTGGTATTTGTATGTTTAAGCGTAGTCCGTATACACGGGTGGCAATTTGTACTGCAAAGCACACTTCAAGAACAGTATTCAATTAAAGAAAGCAATGTTAGTATGTTTATTCCGGTTCTTGATAAAACGCTTGGCATTATCATTATGCTTTTCTTGTGCTTTGTTAATTTTGCCACATCGGCTGCTGTATTGCTTGCAACGGCAATTACTCATGTTTCGGAAGAAACAATGAAGTCAAGACAAAAGTTTTCAATTAAGACAGTTTTAAATCAGATCCATTTCAAGAAGGAAATGGAAAAACAACAGCTGAAAGATGTAATTGCTTTGGATTTTGAAGCCTACGAAAACGCAAAAAACGAAAGATTCAAGGCAGAAGCTAAGGCAGAGGCAGACAGGCAGCGCAGAATAGCAGTTGAGGATTTGGCGAGAGAGCTGTCAGATTCCGATGTGTCTACCAAATTATTAAGTAATAACGTTAAAGGAGAATAGACTATGAAAAAGGTAGTTTCAATCATCATTTCTGTTTTTATGATTGCGGCAATGTTTGCAGGCTGTGGAAGTAAGGACGGTGCAACCTTTACTGCCGTCGGAGTTGAAAACACTAAGAACTCATCATCGATTAACTGCAATGGTGCACTCTCGAATGAACTTTCAGAGGCTTTTAAAAAGACCGGTAATACTTTGACAGTTGTCGAAATTGATGGCGATCCATATCCGGTTGGTAATCCTGTAATCGCCGAATATGATGTAGGATCATCAAGCGACAACAAGGCGAGTCGTAATAAAATGTATACCCAAATGGCAGTAAAAACGGTGAATGAGGATGCCATTCCTAAAACACCTGAAATCGATATGCTTAAAGCTTTGACTGTGCTAAGCCGTTCCGTTAATTCACTTACCCATGGTAGTGAAAAAGCGACTAAAAGAATTGTTCTTTGCGCAAATTTGCTTTCAACTACAGGAAAGATAAATTTTGTTGACAGTACACTTTATTTCGATGCTGAAAACTACATTGAATATCTTGCAAACGAATTACCGGATTTGAATGGTATTAATGTAACATGGATTGTAACGGGTACAGAGGGTGAACAGGAGAGCCTTAACAATTCGGACATTAGTAAGCTCGAAGACTTTTATCGTAATCTTATCGAGAAAGCCGGTGGAATTGTTAAATTCATCGAGGAAAACAACGGCGGTGAGGGTGAGATTGATAAATCAGGTTGGCCCGATGTTACGGTGGTAGATGTACGAAAGGACAGTTACAAAGGAAGTAAAAATCTTGATGTCACACTTGATGATACCACTCTTTTTAAGTCGGACAGTACAGAATGGTTAAATGAAGAAAAAGCCACCGCTAAGCTTGAATCATTGGTCGATGTAATCAATGACGGTGAGTGCAACATTGTAATTGCAGGATCAACGGCTGCTACTGACAGTTCGGAAGAACAGCATGTAACATTTTCCAAAAAACGAGCGGACAAAGTTATGAATAAACTAATTTCACTCGGTGCGGATGCTTCTAAGCTTAAGGCTGTCGGAATTGGAAAAAGCTATAGTAGATATAGGGTTAAGGATACCGGTGAGTTCAATACAGAAGAAAATCATAAGCAAAACAGAGTTGTATTCATCGTTTCAGAAGATACGGATAAAGCTCAATATTTCTTGGAAGTGGCTGAAAAATTCCCTAATATAAATAAATAAATAAAGATATGGCACACATTAGTTTTACCAATGTGTGCCGAATATACGCAAATTCACCAAAAAAGTAAGCACTGTTATTATAGATGCTAATATAAATACTGACGACAAGTTCGTTAAAAAACATAAAAAGGAGACAAAACAATTATGATTGTAACCAACTTGATCACAACACTTGATGGTAAGGAAGTGATGGTGGACTTCTTCACTGCGGAAGTCACACAAAACAGAACGATTCATATTATCGGCGAAATTAACGATGACACGGCATCGTATATTTGCTCAGAGATTCGTTATCTCAGCAGGAATTCTAAAGAACCTTTGACGCTTATTTTGAACAGCCCCGGAGGTTCAATTTCAGCAGGTATGGCTATTTACGATACACTTAACGCATCCGGATGTGAAGTGACGACTGTTGTTGAAGGCATGGCAGCTTCTATGGCGGCTTTCTTGGCTACTTGTGCGGCTACTAAAGGCAGAAGATTTTGCCAACCCAATGCCGAAATAATGGTTCACCAGCCACTTGGAGGAGTTCAAGGTCAAGCATCAGATATAAGTATTGCTGCTGATCATATTAACAGCACCAAAAGGAAGATGACAAAGATTTTTGCAGATTCCGTTAATCTTGAAGAGTCTAAAATCAAAGCATTAACCGATCGTGACACATGGCTTTCTGCAGAAGATGCATTGAAAATGGGTTTTGTGGATCATGTCGGCGATCCTATGGATGATTAAGGAGGTTTAAAATGAAAACTACACTTATTGGAATGCCTGAAATTAAGGCTGTTGCGGAAACAATATCAATCCATGCAAACGAGTATGAACTTGGCTTTAAGAAGAAGCCTACATATATCGTATTGCTCGATAAAGGTCAGGGCAGAACCGGAGTATTGGAATATCTTGCGGATGTTTACAATGGAAAAACAGCTTTTCCCTCGGGACTCGACTCATATATTGAGTTTGAAAATATTGAAGCAACTATGTCGGCCGTTGAAGAGCTTGGTATTCGTCTTTCGGATTCGGCTATTTATAAGCCTTATTATGAAGAGGTGTGCGGTGTTGATATCTGTAAATTCGCACATCACCTGAACGAATTGCAAACAGACCTTGTAATCAAGCTTTTAAAGGAGGCTTCCGAGCATTGCTTTATGCTCTTTTTCTTCCCGCAAGAGCCTAATAAGTCTGAGCAAAGGCTTATTGACAGGCTTTGTGACGCCCTTGATATAAGCAGCACAATCGAGGCAACGCCTTATTCTGCCAAGGATTATGCGGAAATTGTAATCAAGCATTACAAAGAGGTTGCTGATTTTATCGGTGTTGATTTTTCAGCCTTTAAAAGACAGCTTTCAGCAAATATGAAAAATGTCTCATCTTTAAGCGAAGCATTTAAAATCGGTGAGTCTTTCTTTGATGAAAACTTGTCGAAATTAACAACATCATTATATATTGATGAGATTAAAAACGAGGAGGTCAAGAGATAATGAGAGACGAACGGTTTTCAACACCGAAGGAAATAGGCAGAAACTTTAAAACAAAAGAAGAGTCATCTAAAGCCGGTGTAATTGTAGCCACTAAAGGTAAAAAGGTTGCTTACACTGATACCAGTGAGTCACATATACTTGTAACCGGCGGCACCGGTACTGGTAAAACTCAATGCTGTGTTAAAGATTATGTCGCCGAGGTTATTGATAAGGGTGAAAGTGCTCTTGTCCTGGATATTAAAGGTGATGTGTTTAAGACGATTGCCGGGAAAGCAGCTAAAACTCATAGGGTTATTTGTATTGATCTTTCAAGCCCTTTTAAATCGCCTGTTAAATACAATCCGCTTTTGCAAATTTATAAAGATTATACTTCAAGAGATTTGGAAAGAGCCGATCAAGCAACCTCGGCTCTGCACGATTTTTCTTATGCTCTTTGTGAAGATCCTCAATCGAAAGAGCAGTATTGGTGTAATTCCGGGGCGGAATTTCTGGATGGCTGTATTTATAGCCTTATGGATATTACAGCCGACCAAAGCGAAGTTAATATTGCCTCGCTTCAAAGTTTTATTGTCAAGGGCGAAGAAAGGCGCGGTGCATCGACTTATTTAAAATCGCTTTATGAATTTCTTTCTGACAATTCGCTTGCCAAGAATAACCTTACCACATATGTTAACGCTCCTAATGATACACGTGACAGTATAGGATCTGTGGCTAAAACCGGTCTTTCTAAACTCACTCGTTCACAGGGACTTGTAGAATTTCTCTCCACTACTGAAAATACACTTGATATCGCTACTCTCAGGCCCGATGAAAAGGTCGCAATATTTATCATTATTCCTGATGAAACATCGGCGAAAGATGTAGTAGGCGGAATGATTGTTAAGCAAATCATTACCCACTATCTTTCGCTTGCCAGAGCCTGCGGCGGCTCACTTCCGATCAGAATGAATGTAGTTCTTGAGGAGTTGGGCTCATTCGGCTTTGCCTTTTCAAACCTTCCGCAATTGCTGTCAGCAGGCAGAGAGCGCAACATTCGCATCATGCTTGTACTTCAAAGTACAGGACAGCTTGATGACCTTTATGGCAAAAGCAAGGCCGCCTCTATTCTCGATAATATTGGTATTCATATTTGCTTTTCATCAAACGATTTTGCAATGCTTAAACAAATGTCGGAAAGGTGCGGATATAAAACTGTAAAAAATGGCGGAACTTACAGAGAGGAGCCTATTATCAGTGCACAGCAGCTTGCACAAATGCCAAAACTTACAGCGCTTGTGCTTAACGGCAAATATAAGTACATAAACAAATTTCCGCTTTTTTATGACTTGTATCCCGAATACAAAAAATTTAAGGCACCTAAATCAAAGATTCAAAAGACAGGGCAGTACAAGATTTTTGAACTTGATAAATATGTTGAAAAGTGCCGAGACGAGCGTAATAAAGCACTTTTTGAAAAGGCAGAGACTAATAAACATGATGAAAGTGAATCGAGTGCTGCAGAAAAAAACGGCGAGATTGATGATTTGTTTAAAAGACTTTTAAACCAAGTGGATAATATGATTGCCGAGAAAGAACTCGAAGAAAACGAAAATTGATAATTCATCCTGCTCTTTTAGAGCAGGATAGCTAAAGAGGTGTTATTATGGATAACGGAAAAAAAGACATTCAAATTCCTATTAAAGGTATTGTAGAAAGGGCTGCAAAAAAGCATGGCTGTGTTTTTGACTTTTACGATATGCTTTATATTCGCAAGTTTTATATTGCTTGCCTAAATTATGGATATCTTGAACCGGAGGACTTGGAACAAAAATGTGATGTGTCTTGTTCAAGACTTAAGGAATTTGTACCATCTACAAAGGAAAACTTATCACCGATAAATCCGCTTTATAAAATTGACAATGGCGTTCTTTATATTGCTTCCGACAGCAGAGATACATCAGAGGATTATATCACTATCGCTTATTTTAAAGCATTTATGCAAGCACTCTTGGGTTGGGACGGAAAGTGCACTTCCGTTGAGGAAACACTATGTTCTATTGCTGCAGAGCATCTTTATGTTATGGATGTTGATGGTAACCGAATTGTTATGCCAAAATCAGAGCACGAGTATATTGCCGATAAAGAAGGAAAGTCTTTTGAGTTGACACTCAAATCCGGATATAGACAATTTAATTATCCGATATCAATGCTGAAAATGTTTTTTGCTGTAATAGATTGTAATGAAAATATGCTTATAAAAAATATGCTTAATTCAAGTTTTAACGAACAATTTGATGCACTTTTTAAATCAAAGGATGATATGGAAGCGCTTAAACAATTTAATGAGCTTTTTATTATGTATATTTCTCGTATTAACGGGAAGCCGTCAACTGATGAATTAGAGGCGATCAATAGATATAGTTTGCTTTTGACAGATACTATTAATGAAGTAGGACCAAACGGTTTTGCGTTCTTTGCATTGATACCGGATGATGAAATTAGAAATTTGGCATTTGCAAAACTTGAATCAAAATTTACTGATGATTGATAAAAAGCGAAGCGGTGCATTGCACCGCTTTAACGAAAGGAGAGAAATTTTTGCACAATAAAATCAGTTATGAAATATATAGTGAAGCCGGCACATACCATAAGCAGCACGGTATAGAAAATCAAGATGCAGTCAGAGTAGGATGCAGTAATGACACAAATTGTTTTTATTGTTGTATGTCGGATGGGGCAAGCTTTTGTCCTAAAGCAGAGAATGTTGCTTGGTGTACTGTAGATAACGCCGAAAAGGTGTTGAGAAAGGAAAGCATTAGTAGCATAAATGAAAATGATGGCAAGCGAATAGCGAAAGAAATAGTGCTTAAAATAAGGTCATCACTTTATCAATATGCAATAAAAAACGATTTGGAATTTGAAAAACTTTGCAGTACACTTATTATATTCTACATCAATTTAGAAACAAAGGAATATATGATTATACATATTGGTGATGGTTTGGTTGGAAATATAGATGAAGAAAACTCTGTGGAAATGTTAAGCTTTCCTCAAAACGGTATTACTCCTCGTTATACTTATTTCTGCAACAATAATAATGTCTTTAAGAAATCACTTCGTATTTATTTTGGAAAAATCAAAAAGAATTCAAGCGTTATTGTTGCTACCGACGGAGTGTATGAGCAATCAAATATATTTAATATTTTACCAAAACAAATTAAACAAACAAAGCATTGTGATGATGCGACTTTTTGCCTGATAAATTTATCAATTTCAACAGATTGATGTTGATTTATATGTGCTTTATGTGTTAAAGTTTAAGTGAAGTATTTTGTTTACGGAGGAAGTATATGAACACTTTAAATGCAAATGAAAATTTGATGGAAATAGTTAAAAATATGGATGTCTTGACAGAAAAAGAGATATTTGAGAAATTAGGAAAATTTGTAAGAAAAGAAACAATCTATCCTATTGATCAAATTTATAAATATGTTCGTGAAAATTATATTCCTGTGTCTGAAAATAATGAAGGCAACACAATAAACGGGTCTTTATCTGATGAAAACTGTAAGGAAATTATTTTTGAATTGGTTGATGAAAATATATTCAAATATATTAATCTTAATGATGAAAAGCAAAGAATGCTTGTAGCATCTCATTTTGCTATATTTGAAACAGCTGGAAATGACGCTATTGAAAGATTTAAGAAAAATAATTCAGCATCAGGTGATATTCCTAAATTAGCCAAAAAAATTTGCTTAGTGACAAACGAAGGTACAAAAAATAAGAGAAATTGCTTGCAAAATATTATATCGGAAGGCAGCACGGTAAAGGATTATGCTGCTAAATATGAAAAATATTTAGAAAAACGCATAGCCAAAAGAAAAGAATTGGAAGAAAATGAGTATGCTGATGTAGTATCCGAAATCGATAAGTACAATCAGTATATTGAAAAACCAAGTTTATTTAGTGAAGAAGAACAGAAAGAAATCAAAGATTCAAAAAAATATAAAATATATATAATAATTCATGAAAAGTATAAATATTGCACATTAGAAGATGAAAAATTTAGAAATGAAATTATCGACAAGATGTTTATGCCTGAAAAGCCTGCCGTTAGAAGTATTTCAAGATATCAAGCCTTACTTTTTGCTTTTATATTTAATATGGATGCAGAAACTGCCGAAACTATTATCTTGAAGAAAGCACTTATGCAGCAAGGCTTTAATATAAAGCATCCTATTGATGCTATGTGCTATATCGCTTTGAGCCAAAGTGCCAATAAATATTTGACTTTTTTAAGGCTTTTTGAATGTTTCAAAAAGCAAACTATCAATAAACCTGATGAAAAAGCGAAAAATTCACAAACCATATATAATAGCGACAGAATGATAATTGATGATTTGTCAACGGCAACAGATGAAAAGATTGGAAGTACTGTTGAAAGAGTAATTGAAAATTTATATTTCAATGTCGATTCGGCTGAAATTCAAAAACTTTTTGCTGAAAAATCTTCAGTTAAAGGTGTTGAACTTCTTGAGTTTTGTCTTAATAAAAACAATTCAAACCGAGTCGATTGCTTATCATCAAATAGTGTGTCATCTTATAAAATCTTCAAGAAAAATTTTGGTATTAAAGATTTTAATAATGAAGATGAACTTTGCGACCTGCTTGCACAGTACGATAACACATTGGAAGATATTGATGTTAAATTGGGTAAATTAAGGAGTTGCAGTTCTCAGGCAAAACATTTGCAAGAATATAATACCATAAGCAAGAGTTTATATAATGAATATGTTGCTATGAATGATAAAAAGGTTAGTGATTTATTAGCAAAAAAAGAAAATGTCTCCGAATTGCGTAGCATGATATCTGAGGAGGGTCTCGATAGACAAGATGAAACAAATCTTGAGAATATTGATTGGAGACTGAATGAAAAAATGAATATAACAAATTATTCTAATTCTAAAGCAAAAGGCCTTTTTGGTGAGCGGGTGCTTAATGCCGAAAGACTTAAAAAAATCTGTGTAGAAAAATCAATCCCTGTTTCAAGAGATGATATTATTACATCCTCTTTTTATAATTTTTCGACTCATAAGACTCAATATAAAGACCTTACTTTTGAAGAACGATTTAAACAGTTCGAAGAACAAACAAATGATGAGTTATTAGATTGTGGATATATGCCGCTTTACTATCCTAATTTTTATGAATTTGTATTAGCTGCATTGGCTGCTACGCCAAGTCCTGATGAATTTTTCAAAAAGCTTGTTGCATCAATTCCAAAAGAAGATTAGGTGGTTTCTATGAAAATCGATGAAGAAAAATCGTTGGCTATAGGTACAGGAGTAATACTTAATAAAATTGACGGAGAATTTTATGAAGATAAAATTAAAGCGTATGCTTTAGTTGAAAATCTTATCAGCAACGGTGCAAGAGGTAATGTTTACAGAGTGAAATACATATCGGAAAATAATAATGTTAAAGACGCAATATTAAAAGAATTTTTTCCGAGTGAAAAATCGGACTATTTACAAAGAGTATATTTTGAAAAACAGGATAACAGTGGGTTTGAAAAAGTCACAATTTGGTATTATGGTGCATTTACTACTGGTCCCGTCGATGAAATCAATGATTCTTTTGACAGATTTGTAAACACTAATACTTCTGATTTTGAGTTTACCGACGAAACTCCCATAGGTGAAATAAAGAAATCACTTGCACCGTTTATTGTTCCAATTGAGCATGTTTCTGGTGACAAATTTGCCAATTATGAACATTTTGAAAAACTGGGTGTATTATTTCGTGGGTTTTATATTACCCAAGACAATTATGTGAATTCGCTTAAATATTATCTTGATAACGACAATTATTCAATTGATGATAAAAATGCGACGAACTTTTTGTCTCGTTTAGAAGTTTTTCGTTGTCTTGTTGAAACGGTAAGAGATTTCTATGTCGGCGGAAAAGGTTATGTTATTACGGATTTAAAACCTGATAATTTCGCTTACTCAAATAAAAAAGGCATAAATGAAAAGGAATTTGTTAAAAATGTATATCTGCTTGATATGGATGCTGCTGTAAAAGCAGATAATCTGAAAAAAGGAAATTTCGGATATACACCGGGCTATTGCAAAGATGCTGAAAATACAAGGAATTTTATAGATGCTCCCGAAAACGCATTGATATATTCTTGTGCTATTATTCTTTTAGAGATAATTTTTAAAAATAAATTTAATCAATATTATGAAAAAGAAATGAGCCTGGGTAAGGAAGTGTTAATCGTTTTTGACATAAACGATGAGAACAGATTTAATAATAATATTCTTGAAAATGCTTTCAATTCAATTGAATTTTTGAGTGGTGAAGAAAAAAAATATATCAAGAGAATACTACAAAATTGCGTTGATAGACGCTTTAAGCAAACCATGTACAAAAACTTGGACAAATTTATCAACGATATTGAAAGATTAATTCGAGTTATCAGTAACAATGGAGTTGACCCAATTATTATGCAAAAAAGAGCTAAAAATATCGCAACCGAATTTAAAAATGAGCTGAAAGACTTTGATGAAGGTTTATTATGCGATTGCGTGGTTGTGGAGGATGAAACTGAATAATGTTAAAATAGGCTGTCTCGTTTTAGAGACAGCCTATGCTGTTGATTAGAAGATTTTGCTTTCGCATAATGATGATATTTTAACAAAATCGGTTGCTGTATTAAGCAGGTCGTTGTTATATAATGATTTGAATATTGCAGCTGATTTTGCTTGACAGTTTATACTTTTTTGCGGTGTGAAAATAATATCGGTAAATGCAGAGTATTTTATTATTTCTCCCGCAAGAATAGGATTTTCATTGAGAGCAGAAATATAAATATAATCATAAAAAGTAAAATCGTTTCCAAGCGGATAATCGATGCTTTCAAAGTGAAATCCTGTCAATTCGCCACTTGATTTTAATCTGCCGTCTGTTTTTGCCTCTTTAGGTGATTTCAGGTACAAATCTGTATATGGTCCACCGTTAGAAAACACCTTGCTGCCCTGATAAATACACTCAACCGGTATAGATTTATTTATTGATGGTACATATTTTAAAAGAGAAAACGCACTTAGCTTAGTACCTATTTCTTCCGTTGATTTACTGGAGATTTCTAATATTCCGTAGTCCGGATGATTACTTAAAAACGCTGTGTGAATTGCATTGATGTTTTTCTGTGATTGGCATTTTGCAAAGCCGCCATTCCATTTGAATTCAATATTTACCATTTTGAAATAAGGCGGTTTAGAACTTTCTATAAATACAGGCCTTATTGCCATAAATAATCACTCCTTTTCTTTAATTTAATTCTAACACCGAAATAGGAGCGGTAATTATTGTTGGTGAAATTCCGCTTTGTGAAGCTAATGGTATAAAAAAGCATCCTGCGAAGAATTTCCTCGCAGGATACTTAGATTACGCAACATTAGTACGAGTATTTTTCCCAAATAGGACAATGGCGGTAGCTTTCGCCGTCTTTACAGACATGCTCTACATGAGCATCACCCCAGTCCCATCTCTTCTCGCATAAGTCGCAACGATAGCAATTATAATCACCGCCATCATATTGAATGTGCAAACAAGACATAAATCATTTCCTCCTTTCTTTGATAAATTTGTCAGACAAACTTAACTGTCTACAATCATATATTACAATGTTTCTAATAGTTAATATTGTTTTTGGTGAAATTCTTAGTCCGGAATTTCGCCTTTGTTTAATGATTCAAGAATATCTTTTATCATATTCCATTTTTCATCATTTTCAATTACTCTTAAGCGAGGCTCGTCTTCATCGGTGACATGAAAAACATTGTCTTCAGTATTCATCGTTTTTTACCTCCTCGTATTCTTTTATATTAACTACATCAAACAGCAATGCTCTAAACTTTTTGGTTCTCCCGCGCATTGGAACTTTAAGATAATCATCTGTATGCCAATGTCCGAAAAACCAGCACTTAAAATCGACATCATACATAAGATAATCGAAGAAGCCGGTTAGTTCACCGTCGTGAGGATCAGGAATGTGATGCAAGTACATTTTAATTATTTCGGATGGGCAAGTATGTGTAATGATATAATCAACCTTATAATCGGCATTTTTAATTGCTTGAATACCACGCTTGTATTCCTCGTCATTAGGAATTTCGCCACTCCACCAAGAAATGCCCTCTTGCCTCATATATTTATCAATAGAATATGCACCGCCGAAAGTAAAGAATGTTTTTCCCTCAATGGTGTATATCCTACCTCTTTCAAGATGATAAATGTTTTCTCTGATTTTGTGCACGGTGCTGCCGTATTTTTCAACTTCGGGGAACTTTGACAGTCTATCGTGATTTTCGTGATTGCCGTCAACAAACAGAATTGTATATGGCTTGTGCGATAATCTGTCAAGCTCATCATTATCTTGATTAAATCCAACAAGGTTACTCTCATCAAACCAAACAAAGCCAAAATCTCCGCAAATAATGAGGGTGTCATTTTCGGTAAGTTTGGTATCGAGTGCACCAACATCAAAAAATCTGTTTATGTCTCCATGCGTGTCACCTGTAATGTAAATCATAACAGCCTCCTGAATAAGTTACTTTTTGAATTCGCATCCCCAATATTTAGCTACTTGTGGACCAACCAGATTTACTGCAAATGTTTTACAGTATTTGCAATTGCCGGGAGATTTGCAAAAGTTTAAATCAGAATATCCGATCATCTTTTTTGTGACGGGGCACACATACATTTCATAAATGTCATCATATTCGCAACATGAATGTTCGTATAATTCTTCTTCCTTTATTACAAATAAACCTTTATCATAATACTGATCCTTTAATTTATTTAAAGCATTCTTATTGTGATTTGTAAGCGTTTTTGTTCTGGCGTCATCAAGAAAAATCGGTAAAAATACAGCAACAGGAAGATTTATAAGACCAAGCAAAACTATCGGGAACGAATCAGAAAAATTCAAAAATTTAAGTAAGTCATTTTCATATAAAACAAAGATACTGAAGTATCCAAGTATCATAAAAAGTGGAAAAAAAGCAATTACTGTTAAAATATGATACGTTATAGGCTTGTTTTTCATAATCTCTTTTTCTTTAGTTTCGTATTCCTTTCTCAAGGGATTATTCAAATAGTTTTGTACATATTTTATTCTGTCAGATTGTTTCATAATTTACATCTCCTTTAGTTAATATATCAACTATACTTTATGGTCCGACCTTCGCCGTACATTGTTTTCACGCATTGATCTTCAGCAAGTAAGGAGATAAGTTTGAGCTTCGGGGATCTACCCCTAACTACTTACCCCAGTTTTAAAAACCACATCTTACACAGGATAGGTTCCCTGCAAATGTCACCGACCATTCAATTAGGTAAAAGTTCATTTATTGCCATTCGGCTACCATTACCGGAGTCTTCCGTTATATCCGATTTCTCGAAGTCAAGGCAAAGTGCATTGATGGCTTTACCTGAGTAATCATCGGCTGCCACGCCGATAAGCTTTCAGGTTTATTCTCGCACTGCGAGCGTGTATTATTGCGCCCGGAAGTTCCGTGCTTTTCAATACGATCAACTTTGCGCCACAGGTTTACTGTTGAGGATTTTCTTCTTCTTAATCATTATCGCTAATGATTAACAGCCTTTTTGCAAAAGTATCCTTATGCACATTAACTGAGTACTACCCTGTGCCTCGGAGCGGTGGAGCCGCCTTTTTAACCGAGTTGACCATAAAGCATAATTCATATATTAACTTTTCAATGTCCTGTTTTCATTTTCATTATATCATTCATTATGAATGATATTTTGTTTTTGGTTAAAAAGAAATTTGTATTTAAATTTCCTTTGCAAGTATATTATAACTTGCGTTTATGTGATATATTTTTCTGGTGAGACATTTTCAAGTGATTAAAAATTCTTTCACTTGCTGTCTCTATGGTTATTATATATCATATATTTTAGCGTTTGGTTTTCTTGGTGAAGCAACGAGTGAACTTTAAAATTGTTTTTCATTTGTTGTTTCTATAGCTATTATATATCAAATAATTAAGTGTTTTGATTTTTTGGTGAAAACACGGATATTGTAATTCTAATTGTGTAATGATAAAATAATATTGATGATTTAAGGAGATGAGAAAATGGGCTTTGATTTGCTTGAACATGTGAAAAAATCAAATTATGAAAATACGGCGCTTATTGCACCGGCAGGATATGGGAAAACTCAAATTCTTTTAAAATGCTTTGAAGCATTAAAGAGTGAGAACGGTGTTGTGCCGTGCTATATTGATGCGGCTGCGTTAAATACCAAAGATTTATATACTGAATTGCAGAAATATTTTTTCAAGGACGAAAAAAGTTATTTGGGTTCAATTGAGCTCTTTAAGCGTTTTTATATATGGTTTCAGCTCAATCTGAAATTAAGTATAAGAGTTTTTAAGAGGCAATATTGGATTTCATGAATACAGTTGTGGTATGCATTATACATTAGTAAATGTGGATAAGCATTGTAAATACGATTGTTATTACTATATGAAATTATATGATATATTCAAATCAAATAAGCAAAACGAAACAGAAAAACCTATCATCCCAATTTATGATTTGAATTTATATAAGTCTAATATTACTGATGTTTTAGGTATATCGGCAGGTGTTGATGATATACTTGAAAAGCAAACACAAATTTATACTAAGTACCTAACATTTAATGATTAAGTGAAGCCCTCGGCAGTTATCTGCCGAGGGCTTCACTTTAGTAATATTCGTTATTTATTTTGGCTATTTCTTTATCTATTTTGTGAGAGAGCACAATTAAGTTGTTATGCGCATTTTTTGCAAGCTGTGCCTTGTCGTCGGTGCTTTGAGCAGAATTGTTTGTAATCTCTTTTGCTGCACCTTGAGTGTAAATGTAATATTTATCGGTTTCAGGGTCTGTGAAATAGTAAATTAAGTTTTTGTTTTCATCCATTTCCGCATAAAAACAATAGCAATCTATTTCTTCATTTTCTGCTTCAAGTGTTTGTGATTTGAAAAACATCAAGGCGGATATGCTGCTTATTTTTGACAATTCATACATAAATACTATGACAAAAATTATTTGAGGTAACAGCATTAAAAACGGAATAATATTTTGGCTATTCAAAATCACAACAACGCTTAAAATCAGATACATACTTCCGAAAATATATATCGGCACTTTTGAACATTCGTGATATTCTGTAAGAAGTAAAAACAGATAAAATCCTGCCAACAGTATCGGTAGTGCTATTGCATTTATGTTATTTACTGAAACAAATGCATTTAGTATTGCTTCAAAACAAAAGTTGAAAAAAGCGTGTGCTAATGAGAAAAGCGCTTGTAATAAAAGAATAACTAAGGTGTATCTTTTTGTATCAAGTGTCGACTTGAACATTTTCGCTTTAATCTTCGCAGGCAAAATCGCAGTGAAAAATAAAATTATATTTAAAGCAGAAATTACTACGTCTATAGATAATAATGTCGTGTATTCTTTTGACATAAAAGAGTAGTCTATGTTCGCAAATAAGATTATATAAGAAACTATGCTTACAAGAAAGCACCCAAATGTCGCTATATATTTTGATTTACTGATTTTTTGTGTATTCTTCATTTTTAATTTCCTCCAAGTGTTCATAAGCTTTTTGTTCTTCATAGTATAATGTCCACATATGCACAAAAAGCTGAAGCGAACAAATCGGCATTAACATAATGAAACTGTCGGCACCCTTGAAACATGCCAAATACATCAATATTGCGGATTCAATAAGACAAGCCGGGATAGTGTATTTTTCATAATCTATTTTACTTGATGTTAACCTGCTGATAATGGAGATTGTAAAGCATACGAATAAAATGCCATAGAATACAGCGTGCAATACTGAAATTGTAATATCATTTATGCTATATGAGAGTAACGGTTTAATTCCGAGCCTTACAAAAAGATAAAGTGATGTAAGTACAGGAATTATTTTTGCAATAAAATTATTTTCTTCATTAAAAATGATGCTATAAAGCAAGGCGAAACCCATAATACAAACGGCTAATGTTTCATTAACAAACTGAACATCATCAATGATAAATCCATTAAAAATTAAAAGTCCCATTGCCGCAATGGTGCTGATGAGAGCACCTATAACGGTTTCTATTTTTGTTTTTCTGCTTTTCATTTAATTTTCCTCCTTGAAATATTCATTGTAGTATTTATCAATTACTGTTTTTGCAATTTCTAATTCAGTTTCTGTTTTAAGCTCTTCCAGATAAGTAATATCGTTAGTGCTTTTTACTATTCCGGCATAAACATTGAGTTTTTCGCCATTTTCAAAACCGTAAAGCAGATAATCGTTGTCCATAAAGCGATATATGGCTAATACCTTGCATTCAACCTCATCGCCATAAAATGAAATATTTATATATTCATTTTCGTAAGTTTGCACTGTTGGTGTAGTTGTGCTATTCATTTTTATTAACCTCCATATATTTAAAACTTTTAATGATTCCGTTTGAAGAAATCTTAATTGCTTTCTCTATGCTTTCGCACAACATATTCTCGGCAATGTTTTTACTAAGAGAATTAGTAAAAAACAAATATGCTGTATTTCCGTCAAATTTAACCGTAATTGGTTTGATCCAAAGATTAAATGCCGTTTTGTTATTAGCATTTTCTAAAATTTCAAGGGCATTTTTCCATATTTCATTATTATCATTCATATACAACCTCCAGTTTTAAGTTTGCCGTCAATTTATCAGTAAGTACAAAACCCCTAAAAAGCACAGTGCTTTTATTAGCACACTCAAAAGTGTAATGTTTATTTTACAAATCACATCAACAATTAAGTTGACAATGAGAAAAATAACAAGCATTATTAAAATTTTTGCAATCATAAGGCATAACCTCACTTTCTATTTCAATAATACAATGAATTTTGATTGTCATAGATTTTTTGGTGAAAAGAAAAACAGCACCAATGCTCAATTAAGCATCAGTGCTGTTTTGCAAGACTTGTATTTATTTCAATACAAAACAATATTTGAATTTTCTTTTGCAAGGTTTTGCATTTTTTCCGTATAGCCGTTAATGCAAAAGAATACAAAGTACTCATTCCTGTTTTGCTTATTCCAATTTACTTTTTTTGCTTTTTCAAGCAAATCATAATACACATTAACATCAAGCGGTTTTTTGGTATATTTGCATTCGCCGAAGATGATGTTGTTTGAATTATCTGTTGCGACAATATCAATTTCTGTATCTTTTCTGTCCCACCACTTGCCGATTTTTGTGGGAGTGAAACCGAAAGCGTTTTTGATAATCAACTCAGGAAGATATTGATTTTTGCAAATGTCCTCATACACATAGGCAACATGATTTTTTATAAATCCCTCTTTGATTTTATCAAGAACAAAATCTATGTGCTCGCTTTCAATGTATGATTTATAAGGGTATACAAACTTAAACCAAAATCTTATATAGTTATCCTTGATTTTATAAAGCCCCATTTTGCTTTTTTCGGGCTTATCTTCCGTTATTGGAACAACCCTTTCTATAATATCAAGGTCAATTAAAACTTTTAAGTATTTTGGCAGATTCGTTGCCTTTATTTCTAACGCATTTGATATATCGCTTAACTGTTCGCAGCCACAGGCTATTGTTTTGATGATTGAATAATAACTTCCGACCTCTTGAACTTCATTTTTTAATAAAAATTCAGGCTCCTCATATAAGTAACTTTGAGAATTCAAAATAGAATTTTTAATGGCAGTATAGATGTCGTCGCTGCTCTCAAACATTTCTATATATTTTGGAACTCCGCCGGTGACGGAATACGCTTCGATTAAAAACTTTTCATCCGTGCTGTCAATAAATTCTTTGTAATACTTAAACGGAATTTGCTTTAATCTGATTTGCTTTGTTCTTCTTCCGTAAAGCGGACTGTCGTATGACAGGGTTTGGCTGTACATCATATTTATCAACGAACCGCATAATACAAGCATAACATTATTATTTTTAAGCTTCGTGTCCCATATTTTTTGCAGCACAGAGATAAAACTCGGATTCGATTTGCCTATATATTGAAACTCGTCAATGATTATGAGTTTTTTATCGTCTGTATTATAATCTATTATAAAATCAAACAATTCTTCCCACGAAAGGCTTGCTTTTTTAACAAGCGGATTTGATGTGTATTCGCTTACAATTGATGAAAATGCTTCTCTGTTCATCTTTTCAGACTCTTCTGTTGCAAGAAATCTGATACATTTTTTATCTCTTGAAAACTCATTTAAGAGTTCTGTTTTTCCGATTCTTCTTCTGCCGTAAAGTACAACGAAGGAAGATGAATTGCTGTTATATTCATTTTCAAGCGTTTCAAGTTCTTGAAATCTGTCAACAAATTTTTTCATTATATCCGACCTCCCAAGATAGTATTTGTATCTCTGTATATAATTATACCACAAAGTATAATTATTTCAAGTATAATCATAAAAGCGCTGAAGATTTTGCTTTCTTCAACGCTTTTTCTAATGGGTATGTAGACCTTTTTTCGTTAATTTTATGTTTTTAATGTGTTTGACCGCCCACTATACATATTTTTCGAGTCTTGAAAGTGGCTTAAATAGGGCGTTTTGAAAAATTTTAATGCAAAAAAACACCAACCTCAGAAGCAGCTTCCATCTTAAAACGGTTCAGGGCTTCCTTAGCCTCGGGCACAACACTCTTGTTGCTTGCCATTGCGAATACACTCCTTTTTCGTAAACTTGCGTTTGCACCAATAGTGTATGTGTCGCAAAGACAAATAAAACTGAAAAATTTTTACAGTTGGCTGGCAACGAAGCGTTTCGTTTTGCCATCTGTTTTTTCATTTTTGTACAAATGACGCAGTCGCGCATTCGCCGGGAAGCATTTGTTGTAATCCCCCCGGAGAGCGGCCGGAAGGGATAACCCACCGCGTTCTCGCTTAAATGCACGCGGCGCTACGGCAAGTGCACGGTGCTAAAGTTGATGATGCGCTTATGAAATGCACGCGGCGGAGTCCAAAGACTCCGCC
>FR885332.1 GCA_000436335.1 Clostridium sp. CAG:217 | reverse complement strand
CTAAAATGGGCGCGGACTTCTACTTCTCCATATATTCTCTATGTAACTTCCTTACAGAGGGTGTACTCCAACCGTTCTCTTTTTTATGGATTTGCGGTTGCTTGTAATCCCTCCACCCAGCCGGTGCGGTCAGCGCAGCTGACTGAGGGATTTAGAAATTATACCCCCAATCTGTCAAACCATACAAAAAATGGGGCGCAGGCGGCCGGTTTTGTGGCAGAACTGCGGTGCAAAATCTGCCCTGCGGCTTGCTATTTTGGACAAAATGGTGTATAATGCACAATGAATGATCCGCCGGATCATAATTTACTTTGAATGGAGAGAACACTATGCCACTGGTAACAACTACCGAAATGTTCAAGAAGGCTTATGAGGGCGGTTACGCCATCGGTGCTTTCAATGTAAATAACATGGAGATCGTGCAGGGCATCACCCGTGCAGCCAAGAAGCTGAACGCCCCGGTGATCCTGCAGTGCTCCGCCGGCGCACGCAAGTACGCCTCTCACGACTACCTGGTTGCTATGGTAAAGGCTGCCGCCGAAGAGACCGGTCTGCCCATCGCCCTGCACCTGGATCACGGCCCGGATTTTGAGACCTGCAAGGCCTGCATTGACGGCGGCTTCACCTCCGTGATGATCGACGGCTCCAGCAAGCCCTATGAGGAGAACATTGCTCTGACCAAAAAGGTGGTTGAGTATGCCCACGCCCACGGTGTAGTGGTTGAGGGCGAGCTTGGCACCCTGGCCGGCGTGGAAGATGATGTAAAGGTAGAGGCCGGTAACGAAAGCTACACCCGCCCGGAAGAGGTTGAGGATTTCGTAAACCGCACCGGTGTGGACTCCTTGGCCATCGCCATCGGCACCAGCCACGGCGCCTACAAGTTTAAGCCCGGCCAGAAGCCGCAGCTGCGGTTTGACATTCTGGAAGAGGTACAGCGCCGTCTGCCCGGCTTCCCCATCGTACTGCACGGTGCGTCCTCCGTTAACCAGGACCACATCAAGATGATCAACCAGTACGGCGGTCAGATGCCCGACGCTATTGGTATTCCGGAGGATATGCTGCGTGAGGCTGCTTCCATGGCTGTCTGCAAAATCAATGTAGACTCCGATATTCGTATTGCCATGACCGCTGCCATCCGCAAGCACTTTGCAGAGAACCCCACCCACTTCGATCCCCGTCAGTATTTGACCCCTGCCCGCGACCTGATTGAAGAGGTTGTGGCACACAAGATCGATGTTGTGTTCGGCACTGCCGGTCACGCCAACGACTGATTTTAATGACAAAAAGGCCCTTGGTATTTTTTACCAAGGGTCTCTTTTTTTGCCCGGCGGCTACATCATAGACGATACATTATCTACAAAGTTTGCCACGGAATTAACCGCCTTTTTCATGGTCTTTTGGGCCTTGGCGGAATTGCTGTTCATAGTGGCAACCGTGCCGGCAACCATGCTGCCAACAGCCATGGCCACGCCCAAACCCTTCATCATATTTACCGTTTTCTTTTTCATATTCGTCCTCCGTTATTAAATTGCAACGCGCCTTGCTCTATTAGTTTGCACCGCGCGGGCACAAAAAGTCCACGCAGTTTTTGCCTGTGCCCGCACATTTTAACGGAAAAAATTGGCAAAAAAAATGACCCTGCTCTTATCCAATGCGCAGGGTCGTTTTTTGTTTTTTCAGAATTTCCAGTCCGGCTGGGTGGGAATCTTCTCCACTGCCTGGCCGTCGATTTTGTCCAGACAGGAGGCAAACTCCATACCGAATGCCCGGCCGTCTACGAAAATATCAAGGAGCGGTTGGAGCACAAAGCGGCGTTCCCGGTAGCGGGGGTGGGGCACCACCAAATTCTCCGTTTGTAATTGCAAGTTGCCGGCAAAGATCACGTCCACATCCAGCACCCGAGGGCCGTTCTTTACCCCGCGCACCCGGCCCAAACCGGCCTCCAGTCCCAGGCACACGCCCAGCATCTCATGCGGGTTTAGCCGGGACTCTACCAAAAAGCACACATTGTAAAAATCGTCCTGCCGGGCATAGCCCACCGGCTGGGTTTGATAAACGGCAGAGGCAGACACCACATGGGTGCCGGGCACCAGGTCCAGCGCCTCTCTGCAATAAGTTAAATTGGCCAGCCGGTCGCCCAAATTGGTGCCGGCGCTGAGTACATAATACATATTTACTTCCTGTCTCTGGAAATGGTGACTCCCACCCAGTCAAAATCTGCCTGAATAGGCGCCTGTGGTTTCTTTAAGGTCAAATCCACCCGCAGCACCTCCGGATACTCGGCCAGTACCGCGGCGGTCAGATCCTCTGCGGTGCGCTCCAACAGATCATTGGTGCGCTCTGTGAACACCCGGCGCAGCGTTTTGATCACCTTGGCGTAACTGACGGTGTCCTCCACCCGGTCGCTGTGGCAGGCCTTTGCCAAATTTACATACAAATCCGCGTCAATCTCAAAGCGCTGACCCTGAATTTTCTCCTCCGGGTTCACCCCGTGATAGCCAAACAGCCGCAGACCGCGGATCAAAATTCTGTCTGTCATTTGTTCTGCACCACCACTGCGGTGCCGGTGGCGCTGACCATCAGCATATTGCCCTGACCCAGCACCTCGTAGTCGATATTGACGCCTACAACCGCATTGGCGCCCAGCCGGACAGCGCGGCTCTCCATCTCTGACAGCGCGGCCTGACGGGCGCTTTCCAGCTCCTCCTCATACCCGGCGCTGCGCCCGCCCACAATGTTGCGAATCGAGGCGCCAAAGTCCTTAATAAAATTCACGCCGTTGACCACCTGACCGGTGACAATACCCTTGTACTCCACAATCACGCCGTTCTCAACGGTAGGGGTGGTTACACTGATCATATTTTTGCTCCTTTCAAATGCTGCGCCATGAAGACACCCTGTTTTTCCTGTTCTATATTATGCAGGCGGATGATGTCCGCACCGCCTAAAATACCCACAGTATCGGCGGCAATATTGCCGTATGTGCGCGCCTTTGGCTCCGGCTGATCACTGCCCCGGCCGATCACCCGCTTGCGGGAGCAGCCCAGCAGCAGCGGAAAGCCCGCCATTTTGTATTGGGGAATATTGGCGATCAGCGCCAAGTCCTGCTGAAAATTCTTGCCAAAGCCAATGCCCATATCCAGGCAAATTTGGCTGTCCTGCACACCCAGTGCCCGGCAGGCGGTCACGCTGTCTTCAAAAAACGCCTTTACATCCGCCGGCGTGCCCGGCCCGGCGTGCATAATCACCCAACCGGCACCATAGCGGCACACCACATCAGCCATTTCCGGATTGACCACACCGCTCACATCATTGATGATCTGCGCCCCGCAGCGCAGCGCCTGCACCGCCACATAGGGGTAATACGTATCTACCGACACCGGCAGCGCCGTCTCCTTACAAAGAACGGACAGCACCGGCTCCAGCCGCGCCCATTCCTCTTTATCTGTCACCGGGGTGTGCCCCGGGCGCGTGGACTGACCGCCAATGTCTAAAATATCCGCCCCCTGCGCCTCCAGCGCCCGGGCGTGGGTTAACGCCGTGGCCGGGTCCAGCCAGTCGCCTCCGTCGGAAAAGGAGTCCGGGGTCACATTTACAATACCCATCAGCAAAACCTTGCTGCCGTATTCAATCTCTTTCTCTCTGCAATGCCAAACAGCCATAGTTACTCCTTACTTGGTCAACAGTGCCAGCGCCTCAGCGCGGGTGCGCGCGTCCGTTTTCATAATGCCCCGCAAAGCGGAGGTTTGGGTGGTACTGCCGGCAGCCTTGGCGCCACGCATATTCATACACATATGCTCCGCCTCTAAAATCACCGCCACGCCCTTGGGGCGAAGCTCCTCGTTCAAAAAGTCCGCCACATCGTGGGTCAGTCGCTCCTGCACCTGGGGACGGCGGGCAAAGCAGTCCACAATGCGGGCAAACTTGGATAGGCCGATAATGCGGTTGTCTGCCGGAATATAGGCAATATGTGCCTTGCCCACAAAGGGCAGCAGGTGGTGCTCGCACATAGAGGCAAAGGGAATATCCCGCACGATCACCATTTCGTCGGTGCTCTTTTCTTCAAAAAATTTTAAGTGCTGACGCGGGTCCGTTTCCAGTCCGGCAAACACCTCGGCGTACATATCCGCCACGCGGCGGGGGGTCTCTACCAGTCCCGGGCGGTCCGGATCCTCGCCCACGGCCAGCAAAATCTCCCGCACAGCGGCTTGCAATCTTTCTTTATCCATTGATCTGTTCTCCTAAAATCCGGCACAGACGGCCCATTGCGGCACTTTTGCCGTAAAAGCAGTGTGTACCCGTTATTTGCTGAAATAACCCTGTATGGTGCTTTTATCACGGGCTGTTAAGGCATTGCCGTTGTATTCCGGCTCCACATTGTAGGCATTCACGCCGTTTTTGGTGCCGGTAAGTACCTTGATATTGTCGCTGCGACCGGAAAAATCACGCACGGTCAGATTGGTACGCGCCAGGGTCACAAAATTCCGGAACAACTCGTCTTTCTCCGTGCCGTTGTCTGCACTGAACAACATATTCAGCGCCGCCAGACCTAAATCGTTGGCAGACTTTAAGTCTTTTTCCTCCAAAAAATAGCGCCACAAAGCAGTAAAGCGCTTGCCGTTCAGACTGGCCTCGCCGGCGCTGATCCGCAAACTGAACGGATCTGCCGCGGTGGTGTTGCGGTACTTAACATCCGCTGCAAGAGGATAATTAACTTCTCCTAAATCATCAAAAAATGAGGCAAAATCCGTAACGGTCATTACAATGTAAAAATCCGGCTTGATCCCGGTGGCTGTCTCCGTCATCTGTACCAAGCTGTTAATCCCGCCGCTGTTGTAAACGCCTGCTAAGGTACTGCCCTCTGCGGTGGTTTGGGGCAACAGATTGCAAATTTTATAAGACACGCTGTCCATATCCGTTTGGATCAGCACAGCCGCATACAAATTTTGATTATCTTTGCCGGTAAGCGCCAGCAGATAATTGGTTTTTCCGCTGACCCGAGGCAGCTCCGGCGGGGCGGTGGTATCGTCGGCTGTTTGGGAAATTGCTACCGTTTGGTCCGGGGCAAAAAACTTCTTGGCGGAAAAATCATTTTTGGCCCCTACATAGACCACAACCACCACAGACACCAGGAGCACGGCTGCCAAAATACCCAGGAGAATATGCTGTTCCCGATCTGCCCCGGTGCGAGACTTGGAAAGATAAATATCGCCCCGGTTTTTAAAGATCTTCATAAGGGGGTGCTCCTTTCTGTCTTAATATGCTTATTATACAGGATCGCACCCGCCGGTGCAAGGTGCACCGGCACATTTTTATTGTTCTGCGGCTGTACCAAATTCACGCTGAACAAATTCGTTATCGTGCCCGGATTTTATATTATAGAATATCTACTCTATATTATATATATAATATATATATTTTTACAATAAGTATTGATTATAATCATAAATACTGCTATAATAGACTCTGTATTCTGGCGTGGTGGCGAAAGGCGGCTTTGGTGCCCCAACCACGACCATTATGAGATTTGTGAAGTACCCTTAAGGAGAAGATATGGATTCCATAAATGAAATTTGGATGGCTGTTTTAAATTACATGAAGCCCCAGGTCAGCGAGACTGCCTACAGAATGTGGCTGCAGGATCTGATTTTAAAGAACCTGGACGGCAAGTGTGCTGTGGTGGAATGTAATAACCAAATGAAATACAATATTGTCAGCGAGCAGTATAAAGAACCGTTGGAAGCGGCATTTGAAGAAGTGATCGGCTTTCATGTTACGGTAGAGATCACAACCCGGGACAATACGCCTAAAGAAGAAGTAAAGCCCAAGGATACCCATCTGTTGCCCACGGAGCAGCCGGGGGATATTCATACTTTTGACACCTTTATTGAGGGCTATTCCAACAAATTTGCTTACCGTGCAGCCATGGCAGTGGCAAAGGATCCGGGCGGTGTCAGCAGCCAAACCAATTATAACCCGCTGTTTATTTACGGTCCCTCCGGACTGGGTAAGACCCACCTGCTTAACGCCATTTGGCACGAAATTCAAGACAATTTTCCGGAAAAGCGTATTCTTTATGTAAAGGCGGAAAGCTTTGGCAACGAATTTGTAATTGCCTTGCAGCGGCACACTACCGATGACTTCCACGACAAGTACAGAAAAAATATTGATGTACTTTTGGTGGATGATATTCAGTTTTTAGCCGGGAAAGAATCCATTACTGAGGAGTTCTTCCATACCTTCTCTGCATTGAAGGACGCAGGCAAGCAAGTGGTCATTACCTCTGACCGGGTGCCGAAAGACATTCCCATGATTACCGACCGATTGAAAACCCGGTTTGAAAGCGGTCTGCTGGCGGACATTAACCCGCCGGAATTTGAGACCCGCTGTGCCGTCATTAAGCGCAAGGCGGAAATGCTGGATTTTGACATTCCGCAAGAAGTGGTAGAATATATTGCAAAAAATGTAAAAAACAATATTCGCCACCTGGAGAGCGTGACGAAAAAATTGCAGGCCATGCAAAACCTGTTTAACCAAAAGCCCACCATTGCCGGAGCACAGACGGTGATTAAAGATATTATTGAGGACAGCCAGCCCCTACCGGTCACCATTCAAAGAGTGGTAGACGAGGTGAGCCGGGTTACCGGCATCTCTGAGGAAGAGATTTACAGCACCAAGCAACAAGCAGCCGTAACGCACGCACGCAAGATTACCTTTTATGTGATCCGGGAAGTAACCGGTATGAGCTATGTGGCGATCGGCAAAGAATTTAAAAAAGACCACTCCACCATTATGTACAATGTGAACAGTATTGAAAAGACCATGAAAAAGGACTCTCGCCTGGCTCGCCAGGTCAACGACATTGTCAACAACATTAACCAACACAAGGATAATCAGTAAGACAAAAATACGCGCCTTACAAACCAAAATTTTCAACATTTTTTTCATTTTGCACAAAGAAAATTTGCACACCCCTTGTGAAAGACAAAATCTTTCCACATCTTCAACAAATTTTCAAAATCCGGGCGTGGAAGAAAAAGGCGCCAAAAATCCCGCGGTTGACCGCAATTTTGCCGCTTTCCACACTTTCACCGCCCTATACTACTACTACTAAAACCCATACTGTAATAGGAAACGGAGGGAGCGAATTTTATGAAATTCACCTGCAACGCCAGAGAACTGAATACCGCCTGCAATAATGTGATGCGCGCAGTCAGTACCAAAATGACCGTACCCACCATTGAGGGTATCTTAATGGAATGCGGCAGCGATACGCTGAGCCTTACCGGCTATGACTTTGAATTTGGCATCAACACCACCCTGCAAGCCAGCGTTACCGAACCGGGTGCCATAGTGATCAATGCCAAAGTGCTTTGCAATATTATCAAGGAGCTGACGGCAGAGACGGTGACCTTTGACATCAGCGGCACCTCTGTTTCTATTATTTGCGGCGCTGCCCAATATGCCATTACCGGTATTGACGCAGACGATTATCCGGAGCTGCCCAGCGTCAGCGGCGGCTATCCTCTGTTCTTAAATCAGAACCTGTTGCAAAAGATGGTACAGCAGACGCTGTTTGCGGTGGCAGACAGCGAAGCCTCTAAGCCGGTGCACACAGGACTTAAATTTGAAATGAGCCTGAACCAGCTGCGCCTGATCGGCGTAGACGGCTACCGCTTGGCCATTCGCACGGAAACCGTAAAATATGACGGTGAGGATATTAGCTTTATCGTACCTAAAAAGACGGTACGGGAGCTGATCAAGCTGCTGAATCCGGAGGAGGACGAAAATATCTCCGTCTCCGTAGGCAAGCGTCATATTGTATTTGAAGTGGGGCAGTACAGCATTATCAGCCGGTTGCTGGAAGGCGAATTCTTAGATTATAACGCCGCAGTGCCTAAAAGCAGTAATACCACGGTACTTATTAACACCGAGGACGCTATTCACTGCATTACCAGTACCATTCCGGTGATTGAAAATAACCAAAAGAACCCCATTCGCTGCCTGTTTGATGCAGACGAAATGCGAGTGTCCACTGTGTCCGGCCTGGGCCGGGTGGTAAACTACACCCACGCCAATGTAAGCGGCGATCGGGTGGAGATTGGCTTTAACTCCAAATATGTGCTGGATGCACTGAACGCCGCAGACACCGATCAGGTACGCATTGAGTTGTCCGGCCCGGTTAGCCCGGTGAAGGTGCTGCCGATGACCGATGACAGCTTCCTGTTCTTGGTGCTGCCTATGAGGCTGAAAAATGAAGCTTAATGTAAATATTAAACCCCACCGGCAAGAGACAGTGACCATCAGTACCCCTTTTATCCGGCTGGACGCACTGCTGAAATTCAAAGGCGAGGCGGAAACCGGCGGCCAGGCTAAGCAAATGATCCAGGACGGACTGGTGAAAGTGAATGGGGAGACCTGTACCGCGAGGGGCAAAAAAATCAAGCCCGGCGATGTGGTGGCCATTCACGGCACCGATTATACCATACAGCAATGAAGATAGAACGCATGGGTATTGACGCCTACCGCAATCTGGAAAACCTGGTGCTGGATTTTGACGATGTAAATGTGATCTACGGCGAAAATGCCCAGGGTAAGACCAATTTGATTGAAGCGGTGTACCTGTTTACCGGCGCTAAAAGTTTTCGCGGCGCCCGAGACAGCGAGTTGGTACAGTTCGGCAAAGAACAGGCACAGCTGCAAATTCATTTTGTCAGCGGTGATCGACCCCAAACGGCCATGTTACAGATCAAAAAACGCCGCAGCGCCACCTTAAACGGCATTGCCAAGACTTCTGCCGCCGCACTGGGGGAGGAGATCAAGGCGGTGGTGTTCAGCCCCGCCCATTTGACCATGATTAAAGACGGCCCGGCAGAACGGCGCAAGTTTTTAGATCTTGCTCTGTGCCAAATCCGTACAGGATATAAAAAATTGCTCAGCGACTACAACCGCAGTTTGGCCCAGCGGAATATGCTGCTGCGAGATATTGCGGCAGGTAAAATGAGCGCCGACACCCTGTTTATTTGGGACGGCAACCTGGCTCGTGCCGGGGCAAAAATCATTTATCAGCGCCGTGCCTATGTGGCTGCGCTGGAAGAACCGCTTTCCCGTATTCACACCGGTCTGTCCGGTGGGCGGGAGCAGATCGGCGCCCGACTGCAAGGCGCTTTTGATTACGGTGATTTGGCCGTAGAAGAACTGGAACGGCGGCTGCTCTCTCTGCTGGAAAGTGCCCGCAGCGAGGATATTTACCACCGGGCCACCACCGTTGGACCCCACAGGGATGATCTGGATATTACCTTAAACGGTATCTCTGCCCGAAAGTACGGCAGTCAGGGGCAGCAGCGCAGTTGTGTGCTCTCCCTAAAACTGGCGGAGGCGGAAATTCTGCAACAAAAAACAAATGAAGCCCCTATTGCCCTACTGGACGATGTAATGAGCGAGTTGGACGAAGGGCGGCAAGATTATATTCTTAACCACATGAAGGGTATGCAGTTGTTTATCACCTGCTGTGATGCGGGCACCATCTTGCGTGGCACCCGGGGCAAAACCTTTCATATTGAAAACGGCAAGGTGGTGAACTGATGCTCCTGCACATTGGCGGCGACACAGTGGTGCGTACCGGCGATATTATTGGTATTTTTGATATGGATACCTCCACGGTAGGTAAGGCCACCCGAGATTTTTTAACCAAGGCAGAGCAGCAAAAGCGGGTGCAGTATGTAAATTACGACCTGCCCAAAAGCTATGTGCTTACCAAAGAGACGGTGTATATCAGTCCACTGAATGTAAGCACCCTGATTAAACGATGGAAATAACCCATTTTCGATAGAATACGGACACAGGCACCGCACCTGCCCACAGTGCGGAGGACGCCTTTGTGGGCAGAAAGGCAGAAGTTATGGCTGAAGAAGAAAAGACTGTTTTGGAAGAAGCGGATATGGACACCGTTGTAACGGAAGAATATTCCGCAAAAGATATTCAGGTGCTGGAGGGCCTGGAGGCCGTCCGCAAGCGCCCGGGTATGTATATCGGCTCCACCGGCCCCCGAGGTCTGCACCACCTGGTGTATGAGATCGTAGACAACTCCATTGACGAGGCATTGGCCGGGGTCTGCACCCACATTGAGACGGAGATTTTGCCCGGTAATGTGATTAGCGTGCGGGATAACGGCCGTGGTATTCCCACCGGCATTAACGAAAAGACCGGTCTGCCTGCTGTAACGGTGGTGCTCACCGTGCTCCACGCCGGCGGTAAGTTCGGCGGCTCCGGCTATAAAGTATCCGGCGGTCTGCACGGCGTAGGCTCCTCTGTGGTAAATGCCCTGTCCCAGTGGCTGGAGGTAGAGGTGACCCAGAACGGCCATGTGTACGCCCAGCGCTTTGAGCGAGGCAAGCCGGTGGATGACCTGCATATTATTGCCGATCGAGAGGGGCACGGCACCCTCATTCGTTTCCAGGCGGACCCGGAGATTTTCTCTGAGACCACCGAGTACGAGTACGATGTACTGGCCCGCCGTCTGCGGGAGCAGGCGTTCCTGAACGCCGGGCTGTCCATTACGCTGACGGATAAGCGGGGCGAAGAACCGGTAGCCGAGGAATTCTGCTACGAGGGCGGTATTCGGGAATTTGTAAAATACATCAACACCACCCGGGGACTAAATCCCATTCAGGACGAAGTGATCCACATCTCCACGACCAAGGACGATCGCAGTGCAGAGGTGGCGCTGTGCTATACGGACAGCTACAATGAGACCTTGCTGTCCTTTGCCAACAACATAAATACCATTGACGGCGGTACCCACGAGACCGGGTTCAAAACCGCCCTGACCCGTGTGTTTAACGACTACGGCAAAAAATTTAATATTCTGAAAGAAAATGACAAGAAGCTCTCCGGCGACGATGTGCGCGAGGGGCTGACTGCCGTCATCAGCGTAAAGCTTACCGAGGCCCAGTTTGAGGGCCAGACCAAGGGCAAACTGGGCAATACGGACATTACCGGCCTGGTCAGCTCCCTGGTATATGACAAACTCATGACCTATTTTGAGGAGAACCCGGCGGTAGCCAAGGCGCTGCTGTCCAAGTCCCTGGACGCTTCTCGCGCCAGAGAGGCGGCTCGCAAGGCCAGAGATAACGCCCGTAATAAGACCGGGCTGGAAAGCAGCAAGCTGCCGGGCAAGCTGGCGGACTGCTCCTCCAACGACCCCTCCCTGTGCGAAATTTACATCGTCGAGGGTGATTCCGCCGGCGGCTCCGCCAAGGACGGACGGGACCGTGCCCATCAGGCCATTCTGCCCCTTTGGGGTAAAATGCTGAATGTGGAAAAGGCACGGCTGGACAAGGTTTACGGCAACGAAAAGCTGATGCCTGTGGTGACCGCGCTGGGCACCGGCATCGGCGAGGATTTTGACATTACCAAGCTGCGCTACCACAAGATCGTGATTATGGCCGATGCGGATGTGGACGGCGCGCATATTCGTACCCTGTTGCTGACCTTCTTCTTCCGCTATATGAAGCCCTTAGTTGAGGGCGGCTACATTTACCTGGCCCAGCCTCCGCTGTTTAAGGTGCAAAAGGGTAAAAAATTCAAGTATGCCTTTAGCGACGAGGAGCGGGACCGGCTCATTGAAGAAATGGGCGGCCAGTGCGACATTCAGCGATACAAAGGTTTGGGTGAGATGGACCCGGAACAGCTGTGGGAGACCACGATGGATCCGGAATTTCGCATTATGCTGCGGGTGACCGTAGAGGACGCCCAGCAGGCGGACGAAACATTCTCTATTTTAATGGGCGATAATGTTGAACCCCGCCGTGAATTTATTGAAAAGAATGCAAAATATGTGCAGAATTTGGACATTTAATTGCAAGTAACCGCCTACCTCGGCGGGGTTCAAACGACGCTCCGAAGGCTGGCGCAGCCGGGCTGCGGGAGAACGCTCCGGTGGAGCGTTTGATAGCGGCGTGCACCAACTGTGCCGTGGCAAAAGCCCCCTGCCGGATCAAATGCAAAATACGTACAGAATCTGGACATTTAATTGCAAGTAAA
>FR885331.1 GCA_000436335.1 Clostridium sp. CAG:217 | reverse complement strand
CGGGTGGCTGCTGCTGACCGCCAATATATTGGCAAACCTAACGGTGGCGGCGGTGACTGTTCCCCTCAGCGACCCGCCCGCTGCCAAAGAAGTACCGCCTGCCCCGCCCTTGTCTGCGGGAGAAGCGCTGCCCGCTGCCGCCAAAGGCGCCACGGAGAGCCTGCTGCACCTTTCTGCCTGCATCATTCTCTTCTCCGCTCTGTGCGCTGTGGTGCCGGTGCCCAAATGGCTGCTGCCGCTGGTAGAGATCACCGCCGGGCTGTGTACCGGCACCGGCTACACCCTGACCCAAACGGCGGCGTTCCTGGCCTTTGGCGGGCTGTGCGTGCACTTGCAGCTGCTGGGCTGGGCCGGGCGGTTCGGGCTGCCCTACCCGACCTTTTTGGCATGCCGCGCCGGGGCTGCACTTCTGGCAGACGGCTACTGCCGGGGGCTGCTGCGCCTGTTTCCTCAACCGGCGGCGGTGTTCTCCAATATATCGGAGACCCTGCCCCGCCCCGGTATCGGCAGCACCACGCTGACAGCGCTGCTGCTGGCAGGCGCTGTGGTATTTGCGCTTGATCTGCTACAACGGCGCCGCCGGGTGGACTGGGCGTAAAAAAGCCCCTGCATTATATATGTATAAAATAGACAATTTTGCCCCCTTGTTTTTGTGCCTTTTGTACGAAGCAACCCAAGTTTTTTAATTCCTATTGACAGAGTAGGAAATACGGATTATATTATTATGCAGAAAATAGTAAAAGCACGGTTTTTGTGCACGGAAAGGAAGTTCAAAACCATGTCCCAGCACTTACTGGATATTGAGAATTTGACCGTTGCCGTAGAGGATAAAGAGATCCTGCACGGCGTGAATTTACAGGTAAACGAGGGCGAGACCCATGTGCTCATGGGCCCCAACGGCGCCGGCAAGTCCACCCTGGGCTACGCCCTGATGGGCAATCCCCAGTACAAGGTAACCGGCGGCTCCATTCTGTTCCACGGCAAGGAGCAGCAGGGGCTATCCGCCGACCAGCGGGCCAAGGAGGGTATGTTCCTGTCCTTCCAAAATCCCCTGGAGGTGCCCGGCCTGTCGCTGAAAAGCTTTGTGCGTAGCACCCTGGCGCAGCGCACCGGCAAGCGGGTGAAGCTGTTTGCCTTTGAAAAACAGTTTAATGAGGCGGCAAAGCTGCTGCAAATGGACCCGGCCTACGGCGATCGGGACCTAAATGTGGGCTTCTCCGGCGGCGAGAAGAAAAAAGCGGAAATTCTGCAAATGCTGTTGCTGCGCCCCAGTCTGGCGATCCTAGACGAGACGGACTCCGGTCTGGATGTGGACGCGGTGCGCACCGTATCTCGTGGCGTGGAAGCCTATCAAAAAGAGCAAAAAGGCGCCCTGCTGATCATCACCCACTCCACCCGTATTTTGGAGAGCCTGCATGTGGATTACACCCATATTTTAGTCAACGGACGGATCGTAAAGACCGGCGACGGCTCTCTGGTGGACGAGATCAACGCCCGTGGGTTTGAAGCCTACGAGCAGGCGTAAAAGAGGTGTTCCCTGTGGAAGAAAAAACCTATGTGGCAGACATTGACCGCACGGTCTATGACATAAAAGACGACGAAAAAGATGCCTACAAGCTGCAAGCGGGTCTGACCCCGGAGATCGTACAGAAGATCAGCGATGAGAAGAACGATCCGGCATGGATGCAGCTGTTTCGGCTCCAGTCCCTGCAAGTTTACAATGAGAGCCGGGTGCCCCAGTGGGGCCCGCCCATTGACGGACTGGATATGGACAACATCGTAACCTATGTGCGCCCCAACACCAAAATGAGCGCCAAGTGGTCCGATGTACCCAAAGATATTAAAGATACATTTGAGCGCCTGGGCATTCCCCAGGCAGAGCGCAAGTCCCTTGCCGGTGTGGGCGCCCAGTATGACTCCGAGCTGGTGTACCACAATGTGCGAGAGGAAGTGGCCGCCCAGGGCGTAGTCTATACAGACCTGGAAAGCGCTATGCACGGCCCTTATGCGGAGATGATCCAAAAGCACTTTATGAAGCTGGTAAAACCCACGGACCACAAATTCGCCGCCCTGCACGGCGCCGTTTGGTCCGGCGGTTCCTTTGTGTATGTGCCGCCGGGGGTGTCCGTAACCATTCCGCTGCAATCCTACTTTCGGCTGAATGCGCCGGGCGCCGGCCAGTTTGAGCACACGCTGATCATCGTAGACGAGGGGGCGTACCTGCACTTTATCGAGGGCTGCTCCGCACCCAAGTACAATGTAGCCAACCTGCACGCCGGGTGCGTGGAGCTGTTCGTTGGCAAGAACGCCAAGCTGCGCTACTCTACCATTGAGAACTGGTCCAAGAATATGTACAACCTGAACACCAAGCGGGCGCTGGTAGAGGAGGGGGGCACCATTGAGTGGGTGTCCGGCTCCTTTGGCTCCCATGTGTCTTACCTGTACCCCATGAGTATTCTAAAGGGCAAGGGCGCCCGCATGGAGTACACCGGCATTACCTTTGCCGGGGCGGGGCAGAACCTGGACACCGGCGTTAAAGTGGTTCACGCTGCGCCGGAGACCACCTCTGTGATGAACGCCCGCTCCATTTCCAAGGACGGGGGCATCAGCACCTTCCGCAGCAGCGTACAGGTGCAAAAGACCGCACCGGGCAGCAAGTCCACCGTGTCTTGCCAGTCCCTGATGCTGGACGATATTTCCCGGTCAGACACCATTCCTGCCATGGATATTCGCACCCGTGACGCGGATGTGGGCCACGAGGCCAAAATCGGCCGAATCAGCGACGACGCGGTATTTTATCTCATGTCCCGCGGGCTTAGCGAGGAAGAGGCCCGCGCCATGATCGTCAGCGGCTTTGCAGACGATGTGTCCAAGGAACTGCCGCTGGAATACGCCGTTGAAATGAATAACTTAATTCGCTTAGAGATGAAAGGCAGCATTGGCTGATGGGAGGTAGCAGTATGACAAAAGAAAATACCCTTGTAGTCAATCCCCTGCCGTCCCCCACCTGGAACCGACTGCACATGAACGAAACCACGGTAACCCTGCCCCCGCTGGACGGCCCCTGCAAAGCGGACTGGAGCGGCGCGGAAGTCACCGCCGCCCCGGCCCCTGCCACAGTGGTTTCCACCGGTATGGGCCAAGAAGCGGAAGCGGCCTTTGCCTCCCTGGAGACGGACCGGATCACCGCCAAAGCAAATACCGACACCACCGCCCGGCTGACCCTGTGCGCCGACGGCGCCAAGAACGCCCGCCGAGTAGAGCTGACCGCAGAAGCAAACAGCCACTTGACTGTGGTGATGGACCTGCAAAGCACGGCGGACGCCCCCTGCCTGGCCCTGGAGACCCGGGTAGAACTGGCCCCCGGTGCGAAAGTGCGACTGGTGCAGCTGAGTCTGCCGGGCACGGACTGCACGGTGGTCAACAACATTGGCGCCCACTGCGGTGCCGGTGCAGACTTTCAGCTGGTGCAGTTGTTTTTGGGCGGCAAAGCCACCTACGCCGGGTGCAAGACCCACCTGGACGGAGACGACAGCCGCTTTACGGCAGACATCGGCTACCTGGGCACCGGGGATCACACCTTTGACTTTAACTATGACGCCCTGCAAACCGGGCGCCGCACCGTAAGCAATATGAACGCAGACGGGGTGCTGCAAGACCGCAGCGCCAAGCTGTTCCGGGGCACCATTGACTTTCAAAAGGGCGCCGCCGGCTCTAAGGGCGACGAAAAGGAAGATGTGTTGCTGCTGGGCGAAGATGTAGTGAACCGTACCATCCCCCTGATCCTGTGCGCCGAGGAAGATGTAGAGGGCAACCACGGAGCCAGCATCGGCCAGCTGGACGAGGACATTCTGTTTTATATGAATTCCAGAGGGCTGAGCCGGGCAGAAGCCGAGCTGCTGATCACCCGCTCCAAGCTGGAGGCGCTTTGCGCCAAGGCAAACGACCCGGGGCTCACCGATCGGGTACACCGTTATTTGGAGGAGAATGCCCAATGACCCAGCAAGAAATTATGAATTACCGGGCGGACTTCCCCCTGTTGCGGGAGAGCAAGGTGGCCTACCTGGATAACGCTGCCACCAGCCAGCGCCCGGACTGCGTGCTGGACGCCCAGCGCAAATTTTACGAGACCCACAACGCCAACCCCCTGCGGGGTCTGTACCAACTGGGTATGGACGCTACAGAGGACTACGCCGCCGCCCGAGAGACGGTGCGCCGTTTTCTGAACGCCAAAAGCGACAGCGAAATTATCTTTACCCGCAACGCCACAGAGAGCCTGAACCTGGTGGCATACAGCTACGGCCTGCACCGAATCGGCCCGGAGGACGAGATCGTGGTGAGCATTGCGGAGCACCACTCCAATATGCTGCCCTGGCGGATGGTTGCCCGGCAAACCGGCGCCACCCTGCGCTATCTGGAATGTACGCCGGACGGCAGCCTGCCTATGGCGGAGCTGGAAGCGAAGATCACAGACAAAACCGCTCTGGTGGCTGTGGCGCAGGTGTCCAATGTATTTGGCCGCACCAATCCAATGGACACCATCATTGACCTGGCCCACAAGCACGGTGCCGTGGTGGTGATGGACGCTGCTCAAAGCGCCCCCCACATGCCGATTGATGTGCAGGCGCTGGGCGTGGATTTTGTGGCCTTTTCCGGCCACAAGCTAATGGGCCCAATGGGCATCGGCGTGCTGTATGGCAAGGAAGAATTGTTAGAAGAAATGCCGCCTTTCTTATCCGGCGGCGAGATGATCGAGTATGTAACAAGGGACAAGGTGACTTACGCCCCCCTGCCCCATAAATTTGAAGCCGGCACGGTGAACGCTGCCGGTGCGGTGGGTCTGGCCGCCGCCATTGACTACCTGACCGCCATTGGGTGGGACAAGCTGCATGCCCAGGAGGTAGCGCTGACGGATTTTGCCCTGCAAGGGTTGCGTGCCATGCCGTATGTGCATGTGATCGGCGCGGAAAAGGCAGAGGAGCACTGCGGCATTTTGACCTTTACCGTTGACGGCGTGCACCCCCACGACATCAGCGCCATTTTGGACGCGGCCGATGTGGCCATTCGTGCCGGGCACCATTGTGCCCAGCCGCTAATGCAGCACCTGGGCACCCCGTCCACCGCCCGCGCCAGCCTGTTCTTCTACAATACAGAAGAAGAAGTACAGCGATTTTTAGACGCGGTGGCGTCCCTAAGGAGGCAAATGGGCTATGGAGAATAGAAATTTTTATAACCAGATCTTAACGGAGCACAACCTGCACCCGGAGCACAAGCACGATTTGGCAGACGCCAACTTGGTGCTGGAGGGGGTCAACCCCAGCTGCGGCGACGACATTGTGCTAAAGCTGAAAGTGGAGGACGGCGTGATCACCGACGGCGCCTTTGTAGGCGACGGCTGCGCCATCTCTCAGGCCTCGGCGGATATTATGCTGGACCTGATCATCGGCGAAAAGAAAGAAGATGCCCTGCACCTGGCAGAGCTGTTCCTAAAGATGATCAAAGACTCCATTACCGAGGAGGAAATGGAGGAGCTGGACGAAGCAGCGGCGCTGCAAGATGTGGCCCACATGCCCGCCAGAGTGAAGTGCGCCGTGCTGGGTTGGCACACTATGGAAGAAATGTTTGACCTGGACAAGCAGCAAGACGCAAAACAGTAAATCCCAAAAGCCGAGAACCGTCCCC